>CAYRUH010000047.1:0-25270 GCA_964427415.1 uncultured Woeseiaceae bacterium
TCACTTGGAATCCGGCAAATCACGCAGCGCGGAGAGTGCAGTCGTAATGAGCTGTCGTTCCCGTTTCGCGAATTCATCTCTCGGTAGTTTCTGCTGCGTATGTGCGTTGACACTGGTGACACACAGAGCGGCAGCCCGGCGGCCCAATACTCTGCCAATCGTCAGCAGGGCGGAGGTTTCCATATCGACCGCTATTACGCCTTGTTCGCTCAGGGAATCGAAGTTTGCCCGTACCCGCGTCGCTGTATTGTCATCCAGCGCGAACATGTCGCGATAAAAGCCATCAAAACTTGCGAATCGCCCGACATGATGCGCATTGCCGCTTTTAGTGGCAGCTTCACTCAGGGCGGTAACCAGACCGGGATCAGCATTGGCGGCAAAGTCTGGCGGAGCATAAGCCTGCGAAGTCCCTTCATGGCGTAGAGCGTTCTCTGCAATGACCAAATCACCGATGGTGACCGGTGGCAGGCACATGGTTGTCCCAATCCGGAGGAAAGTGCGGCAGCCGAGTTCCGAAAGCTCGTGCATGACGATCGCCGCAATCGGTGCGCCCATTCCGAAGGCCGCGAGCGTGATGCCAACTCCCTCGTAGGTGCCCGTGGCAGTCGCGAGGCCACGATTGACGGGCAGCAGCCGAACGTCCTGGAGATACTGACTCAGTCTCGGGACCCTACCCGGATCGCCGATCAGTATCACTCTGTCAGCAACATCGTCCGCGCTGCAACCAAGATACCAGGCTTTTTTCGTCATCGCGATCTGTCGTCCGGGATAGAACGCGTCCGCAGGAGTGCGGCAGATGCGGAGATTCCGGCGGCGGCGATACGCTTGGGATCCGTTTCTCCGGCTGCTATGGCTGCGAGACAACCGCCGGCAAGCGTGTCGCCTGCGCCGCAAGGATCGACGAAACTGAGAGGCGATACCTCCACATATTCCACTGTCCCGGTGGCCTCGGCCTTCACCGGCGACGGGCCGTTCGTCTCGATGATCAGTGGCCAGGACCTCTCACGGCCGGTGAGGGCCGCGTTAACCCAGGATCTCTCCTGACCATTACAGAACACGTAGTCCGCGCGGCGACCAAGGGCCATACGTAACGACTCGGGGAAGGATAACGGATCGTTCTTGGCAATCCAGGCGACGGCGGCTTCGTCGCTGGCGAGTTCCAGAGCCTGCATAGCGATATCCGATGGACCGACGGTCACCGCCAGCAGATCCGCCTCTCTAAGCAGCGCTGTCTGAGTCTGGTTGAGTGTCTCTCGGCCGAGCAGACCCGGGTCGAAGCAGCAGCAGCAGCTGCCGTCTTCCTGGTAAAGCAGGAAACACATCGGTGTGGTTCCTGTCTCGACTGCGGCGATACCGGCGCTGTCTATCCCATCGCGCTCGACTGTCGACCTGAAAAAGGCCGCCATGCTGTCTACTCCCAGCCAGGTGATCATGACCGTCTGGCAACCGGAGGCTGCCAGGGGGCGGGCGACATAAATGGGGCAGCCACCGGCACGGGGGAAAGCATCAGCCGGCCGCTGTTTGATCATCACCGTGTGATCGGCCTTGAAATAGCCGTCGAGCACCGCCGGATAGTCGATGGACGCATAGCCGATGATTACGGCCTTTTTCATCACAAAAGCTGCTCTGCTTCATCCATCGGGAGAACCCATCCTAAATAGCGTTCGATGTCCTCGAGAGATGCGGCGGCCAGATGGGGGCGGTTGGAGTTGACTGCCTCGCGCGCGACGATGGCGCGGTAACCGAAAGAAAAAGCGTCCTGCACGGTGGCGCGAATACAGACGTTGGTCTTGACACCGCCGAGAACCAACCGGCTGATGCCCTTCTCGCGCAGCAACAGATCCAGGTCGGTTGCGAAGAAGGCACTGGTGCGCCTCTTTCTTAGAAGGAATTCGTTGTCACCCGCCGGTCCGAAGCCTTCGAAAAATTCGGCATCGAAATCGCCTTCCACGCAGTGCTGCGGTAGTTTCACGCTCTCGAAGTCTTCCACGTTCGGTCGATGTTGCTCGGCCACATGAACAATGACCCGCCCACGTCCCCGGGCCCGATCGAGCAACCGTTGCAAGGGCGGGACAACCTCGGCGGATTCGCGATAGTGGTTTCCACCGTCGGGATGAAAGAAGGAGTTCTGGACGTCGACCAGAACCAACGCGGTCTGATGGTCACTGGACTGCTCGATTGACATCTCCGGCCCTCCCGATTGCAGCGCCCGTTCTGGCGTCACCGGCCTTCGAAGCAGTGCGGGCCCGGACCAGTCGTGTTTCGTAGGTATAGCACTCGCCGAGATATACCGCCTCGATCAGCTCCAGAATTCGCCCCCGGGAATCGAAACTCTTGCGGTGTACGAGCATTACGGCGCAGGGCAGGTCGATCTGGAGCAATTCCGCTTCTTCCTCGGTAGCCAGCCTCGCGTTGACGGCTTCATCAGCGTGGTCGATGCTGAGCCCGGCGGCGGCCAAAGCCTCGTAAAGAGAGAAGTCCGGTTGTGCAATCCGGCTGTCGGGACCGTGCAGCTCGGGAACCTTCTCGCAGATGGCGACGGGGATAATACTGCGATGGATAGCCCATGGGACATCGTCCACCAAACGGATTCGATTGAATAACATAGCAGGCTCATCGCACCCGTATTGCAATGCCTCTTTCCGGCTTAGCGGATGTTGGTCCACCAGACGATGCGTGGGCGATCGACCGTGTTGCCTGACGGTCTCCGAGAAACCGGTGATGTAGCCGGGCATGCGATGGAGTGCCGGTCGCGATACGAAAGTGCCGACGCCTTGACGGCGCTGTGCCAGGCCCTCCTGCAGCAGGACGTCGATCGCACGGACAACCGTGCCCCGACTTACGCCGTATTCCCGGCAGAGCTGGGATTCGCTGGGCAGCAGATCCCCAGGCTTCCAGCGATTGGCGAGTATGCCGTCGCGTAATTCGCCTGCCAGATCGAGATAGAGCGGCTGCTTGATCCTGCGATTCTGTCTCATAGAGGATTTTTCCATAGTGTAGAGTTAAGCAAACAACCAGTTGACTAGTCAACTGGTTAGCACTATCGTGGATATCGAAGATCGGAGGGGGTCCGACGAAGTTGTATCGACACTGATAGGGGTCCGACATGGTAGATAAGGCATTCTCGAGAATTCTGACGGGCGTGGTACTTCTGGTGACGGCTGTTTCCACCAGTGCGCAGGAAGCGGGCACGTATCTGGAGGAGATCGTCGTCACTGCACAGAAACGCGAACAGACCCTCACGGATGTCGGCATTGCCGTCGACGTTATCGGGGGTGAGAGATTAAGGGAGGCGGGGGCCTCGTCACTCATCGATGTCGGCAAATATTCTCCCGGCATGAATATCCGTGGTCCTTTCGGAGATTTTGGCTACCCGATTATCACCCTGAGAGGCGTGAATACCGACGGGTTTATCGAAACATTGCCCCAGTCGACTGGCGTCTACAGCGACGGAATCTACCTTTCCCAGCCGCCGATGCTTGCATTCCGCCTGCTGGACCTCGAGCGAATGGAGGTGCTCAAGGGACCGCAGGGAACGATCTACGGCCGGAACACCATTGCTGGCGCCGTAAATTTCATCGCCAAGCGTCCAACGTGGGAACCAGAAGGGTATGTCAAGCTCGGTGTCGGACGCTACAGTCGCACCAATCTGGATGCGGCGTTCGGTGGCCCGATCTCTGACACGGTCGCGGCTCGCGGAGCGTTGAAATACGTGCGCCAGACCGATGGGCCGCTGACCAACCTCAATCCGAACGTGGACGATGGCGGCGAAATCGATCAGTTCTCGGCCCGCGGCTCACTGCTGTTCAGCCCGAATGAGAGAGTCGATCTCCTGATTCAGGTCCACGGCGGTCGCGACAAGTCCGACGTATGGCCCTTTTCTCTGATCCCCGGTGGCGGGGATACCGACGGTGATGGTATTCCCGACGTGCTGTGCGACGAGTTCGCTCGCGGCGATGTCGAGGCTGCACAACGCAATTGCCTCGCCGGCGATCCGTTCGGTAGCGGAGCCACGTTCAATGATACCGATGGTGATCCCTACACCAACAATCTCAACGCCATTGGCGAGCACGATCACAAGTCTCAGGGAATCATGGCTGAACTCAATTGGGATCTGGGCGATTACAGTCTCGTCGCCATCACCGGTTGGGATGACTTTGAGCGAACGGATGAACTCGATGAGGACGCAGGACCGACGACGGCGATAGACAATGTGCGCCGTTCCGATGTGAGTCAGTTCTCCCAGGAGGTACGACTGCAATCCGGCGAGGAAGTCGGTACGCAATGGCTGGCAGGGCTCTATTTCGCTTCCGATGAACTGGAAGGTCAGCCTTCGTTCGACTCGGGAGGTCGGCGCGACTTCTCGACACTGGAAACAGATACGCTTGCCGCCTTCGGCCAGCTGAGCTTTCCACTGCGCGACGATCTGCTGCTTACGGTGGGCGGTCGATGGACAGAGATCGATCGTGATTTCTTCTATTCCACTAACGGTTTCTTTGCGGCGCCGGAGCTTCAGAACGGCACCAGTCGCAGTTTCTCGGATGGTGATTACTCAGCTCGCATTGCCCTCGACTGGGATATCAACGATATGACACTGCTTTACGGAAGTGTGTCGCGCGGCTTCAATGCCGGCACGTTCAACAGCCAGTTTCTGGATAATCCGGTCGATCTTCAGCCGACAGAGTCCGAATCAATCATCGCCTATGAGGTCGGTATCAAATCCACATTCGCTGGTGGTCGCGCAAGACTGGAGGCGGCAACGTACTACTACGACTATCAGGATATTCAAGTCGTGGCGGTAGTGCCTAGCGGTACGATCGACGCCAATATCCTCACGAATGCCGATGATGCGACCGTGCAAGGGGCAGAGATTCAGTTGCAGGCGGTACCGGTCGACTGGTTCGATTTCACGGTGGGTGTGAGCTACATAGACAGTGAATTCGGTAACCTGCTCACGCGCGTCTCGGGAACCGGCGTCGGCAGCGCTGAGCCATACAATGCTCCGGTATTCGGCAGCAGCGATATCCAGCTGGAGGGAGAGCCGCTTCCGAACCACCCCGAATGGAGTGTGAATGCGACGGCACGGGTCTTTGCGCCGGTGAATCCTGACTGGAATTTCGTTGGCCAGGCGGACTTCGTCTGGGAGGATGAAATAAGGCGGGACCTGCAGGGAACCGCAGCGCTTTTCACCGATTCCCGAACGAGTGTCGATCTTCGCCTTGCTCTGGAGACGGCAGACGACAGGTGGGCGATTTCACTATGGTCGCGTAATCTCACCGACGAGACGTATATTACCGAGGCCTATCAGGTATTGGGCTTCGGTTTCTATATTGCGGGTGCTAACTATAATTATCCCCGTACCTATGGCATCGACATCGAACGCAAGTTTTGAAAGGCCCTGACGTGGGCGCAGCAATAGAGACAATCCCAGGCGCAGAGAGCACCTCGTGATTGCCAAAAAGACGTTTATTGGGGCCTTGGGGATCTATGCTGCGGGAGGTTTGTTCTGGGCGTTCCTGCCCTTCTTCGTCGGCCTGCAAGTCAGTGCGGGCGGTATGAGCCAGGCGCAGGCCGGGTCACTGGGTTCAGCCTATCTGGCGGGATTTTCGCTCGCTTCGCTCACCGGCCTCTGGTGGGTCTCGCGCTTCGACTGGCGCGTATCCGTCGGTATTGCGGCCGTTTTTGTCGTTGCTGCTCTCTACCTACTGGCGGGCACCACATCCTATGCTGTGAGCCTGGGCTCGGTATTGCTCATTGGCTTGATGATGGGGTCATTCTGGACGCTGGCTTACCGGATATTTGGTGCGGCGGATGACCCGGATCGCAGTTTTGCAACGGGTATCGTGGTGGCCTACACACTGCTGGCGCTGGTTTCCTACGTGGTGGGAAAGTTCATTGTTCCGGTTTACGGCCTAAGCGGATCTGCCTACCTCCTGAGTGCCCTGATCATTGTGCTTGGATTCTCCGCATTTCTGGTGCCGCGGGGCGCGGGAGACGTTGCCGGGCCACTGACTGAGGTCTCTTACTGGCCTCCGCGTCGGGTCGCATTGGCGTTGCTGGGAATACTGGCTACCGGATTCGCGTTCGCGGCAGTGTGGGCGTTTGCGGAGCGGATAGGGGTGGCGTCGGGTTTCGATGCAGGTCGAATTAGTCCTGTGGTCGCGTCGAATCTGCTGGCCTCAGCCGCCGGTTCTGTTCTGGCGACGTTTCTCGGTACGCGTTTCGGTCGCCGCAAGACCCTTCTGGGAGGCATGGCACTGATGGCAGCTGCCATCATTGCCTTGTCAGGCGCGGCGGTCTACTGGCTGTATGCCGTCGGTGTCATAGGGCTCGGTTTTACGGTCGGACTGGTCATGCCCTATCAGATGGCAACGCTCGCCGCGCTGGATAAGGAGGGCCGCTTCGTGGTTCTGATCACCGCCGCGCAGGGCATAGGATCGGCCATCGGACCTGTGCTGGGTGGCGTGATGGTGGATACGGGAGGACTGCGTTATCTCGTGATCACTGCCGCCGTGATGCTCGTTGCAGGTGCGCTGCTGTTCGGGCTGATCGGGGGCGATGAGGAATAACAGAAAGGAGTGTTAGATGAGTGTGGTACAAGAATATCGCAGCATGGTGGAGGAGCGTCTCGCGCTGGTGTTCGATCATCAGGACGGCGCGATTTACGATGCGGCGGAGGCTTGCGCCGATAGCATTGAGAAGGGCAAATTGGTGTTCACTTTTGGCACCGGCCATGGGTCCTTCGCGGCGCTTGAAATGTTCCCTCGCACCGGCACTGTGACCGGATTCCGTCCCATCTGCGAGAGCACCATGATTTCTTTCCATCGCGTGCTGGGCGATATGGGAGCGCGCCAATATCGTTTCATACACTCGCAGGAGGGATACGGCAAGGCGATTCTCGCATCACACCAAACCGATCCGGACGATACGATGCTGATTTTCTCCCATTCGGGCATTAACGCGGTCACGCTGGATATTGCGGTCGGTGCGAAAGAGATCGGAATGAAGCTGATCGGCGTGACTAGTATCCCGCATTCCTCCGCGGTGCCGTCCCGGCACTCCTGCGGCAAACGATTGTTTGAACTCGCGGATGTGGTTATCGACACCGGAGCCCCACTCGGCGATGCAGGTATTAAGATAGACGGCCTGTCCGATCCGGTAGGTGCAACCTCTACGAGCGTCGCCATTGCGGTCGGCCAGGCGATAAACGCCGCGACGGCAGAGAAACTGGTAGAGCGTGGCGTTGATCCGTATGTGATGGTCAGTCCCAATACGACGGACAAGGATCGAGCGAACGTTCAGAACGACAGGAACTACGCTGAACTCTGGCGACGCCTGTCGTCGCGGTAACGCATAACGGGTACCGATATGCGTGAGTGTTTGCTTTTTATCGATGGCGAATACAAGCCGCCATCAGGTGGCGATTGGCACGAAATCCGGGATCCTGCTGACGGCTCGCCGGTTGGACGTACAGCGATGGCTAACGCTGCGGATGTCGATAGGGCTGTGGCTTGCGCCACCAAGGCAGGGGTGGCATGGGCATCGACTCATGCCGATGAGCGAGCGTGCATCCTTCACCGTGCGGCCGACCTTGTAGAGGAGAGGCTGGACGATATCGCGGCAGTGCTGACGCGCGAGCAGGGTAAACCCAAACCAGACAGCGCGAAAGAGATCGCGTTTGGCGTGCGTGTCATCCGCTATTACGCTGAGGAGGGTCGCCGCGTCGCCGGCAGTCTGCGAGCATCTATGGCCAGCGACGTCAAGAACGTGGTCTCTTACCATCCGGTGGGGGTCACCGGGGCCATCGTGCCTTGGAACTATCCCGTTGATATCTACTGCTGGAAGGTCGCACCGGCGCTTGCGGCCGGTTGCCCTATCGTCGTAAAGCCGCCGCATGAGACGCCATTCAGCATCGACATGGTAGTGCAGTGCTTTGTAGAAGCCGGATTACCGAGCGGGGTGCTGGCCAATCTGCCAGGCTTGGGACAGGTGGCCGGCCAGGCCTTATCAGAGCACCCCGGTATCGCGTGCATCTCTGCGACGGCGTCTATTGCCGCAGGGCAGGACATCATGCGCCGTTCCGCGGTTAATCTGAAACGCCTGAGCCTGGAGCTAGGCGGCCACGCGCCTTTCATCGTCCTTCCGGATGCGGATATTGAGGCGGCGGCCAAAGCAGCTATGCGGCGATCTTTTTCCAACATGGGTCAGATATGCATCACCGTGAATCGTGTACTTACCCATGAGAGCGTGCATGATAAATTCGTCGAAGCCCTGGCAGAGGAAACGCGGGCAATAGAGCTGGGTCATGGACTCGATGATGGTGTGACCTATGGGCCGGTAACGACCGAGGCGGTCATCGAGCGCGTACAGACTCATATTGACGACGCCGTGGGTAAAGGAGCCCGAATAATAGCCGGTGGTGATCGGGCTGTCGCCGGCAGTCTCGCCAAGGGACTATTCTTCAATCCGACCCTGATCGACAATGCGTCACTCGACAGTCTGCCAATGCGTGAAGAGACCTATGGGCCGGTCGCTGCGCTGCACAGCTGCCGCACTACAGGGCAGATCTTGGAGATAGCGAACGGACTGCATTTCGGTCTTGCTGCATACCTCTACTCGGAAAACCTCGAACTCGCCTGGGCTCTCGCGGATAAGCTGGAGTTCGGAGCGGTGGGCATCAACGTCTCCGATACTTCCGAATTGCAAGCTCCCTTCGGGGGGTGGAAATTGAGTGGCATAGGGCGGGAACTCGGGATCGAGGGGCTGTACACCTTTCTGGAGCCCAAGCACGTCAAGATGCGCGTTACGCCTCTGTCGGACTGATTCGCTGCAAGAGCCTTCGGCCGGCGACTCCATGGCATCAGACACTGACCTGTTCCTGTTCGATGTACAAACGCAGCTCCGGCCACAATGCTTTCTCGGTGACGCGATCGATCGGGCAGCCCATTGCGGGTCACGCAAATCTCACACGATCGGGCACGCAAAAGGACAGTGGTCGCAGTCGCACGATGCAAGGAGTTGAAAAGTAAGGGAATCTTTGGTCGGGGTGAGAGGATTTGAACCTCCGGCCCCTGCCTCCCGAAGACAGTGCTCTACCAGGCTGAGCTACACCCCGATTCGCGTTGGATCGCCGCCTCTGGAGGGCCGGCGGTGCCGTGCGGAGCGGTCGTAAGTGCCGGTTCGGGAGGAGACTTTCTTGTCTCCGTACCGGCGGACAGCTGCCGCAGAGGGCCGGTAGTTTACTTGAGCGGCTCCTCCGACTCAATCGGCTCGAGGGTCTTTCAGTTGCGCTCCTGCAGTTCCAGAATAGCGCCCCGCAGGCCGTCCAGAATCCGTTCCCGGTCGCTGTCGCCGGCGCCCCGGTCGTGCAGGTCTTTCACGCTGATTTCCTCGCCGTAGCGCACCACGATGCGCGCGGGGCGGGGCAGGCGCTGTCCCCTCGGCCAGGCGTCGAAGGCGCGCTCGATGGAAACGGGCAGAACGGTGATCTGCGACGCCTGTTCCAGGAGCGCGCCGATGCCGGGACGAAGAGGCTGCAACTCGCCGTCCCGGGAGCGCTCGCCCTCAGGGAACCAAACGAGGATGCGATCCCGGTCCAGCGCCGCCTTGGCGAAGGCGAGGCTGGAGACTACTGTGCGGCGCGGATCGATGGGGATCACGCGGCCCAGCCGGCTGAAGCCGCGGAAGACCGCGTTGCGATAGGCCCAGCCGGTCCAGCCGCCCCAGAAGGTGTTCAGCCGCGCGTCGGGCGGCAGCGTGGCCGCAAGGACGAAAGGGTCCAGGAAACTCGCGTGGTTGGGAGCGATCAGCAGCGGTCCGGATTGCGGCGGCGGCTCGCCGGCCGCACGCACGCGGAATGCCGTCCGCATGAGGGCGGTGTTCACGGCGTAGGCTGCCCGCGCGGTCACGGCGCTGGCCCGTGAGCGGGGTTCGAGCCATTCCTTCTGCTCGTCGGTCAATATGGCATCCGGCTGTTCGAGGGGCGTGTGCAGTTCCTCGTCGGATTCTTCTTTCCCTGCGACGGTGGCGAGCATGTCCCGCACGATCTCGATTCCGGCGATGTCGTCTTCGCGCAGCTCGGCGCCGGTGCGCCTTGCGACGTCCATGCTGAGATCGAGCCAGCCGAGAGAATCCACGCCGAGTTCCAGCTGGAAGCTGGTGTCGGGTGTCAGGCGCGTCCGTCGATAGCGCTCGGCGAGCAGTTCCCAGGCCTTGCGAGCGCGCTCATTGCGCAGCAGCTCCCGGTCTTCGGCTTGCATGTCTTCGATGTCCATCGGCTCGCCGACGGCCTCTTCCTCGCCGCAGACCAGGGACTCATAGCGTTCCGCGAGCTTGTTCCTTCGTATCTTGTCCAGACGGGTGCGGTCGAGGGGCTCGCGGGTGACGCGGTAGCGGTCGATGCGCTGGTAGGAGGGCAGGGCGCGCGCTCGCTCGCGCACGGCGGCGGCGATGGCATCCTCGGCAGAGCGAGACTCCCGGCGCAGCGCCTCGAGGTCCGGAAAGATGACGGCGGCGAGTTGCTCACCGTCCTTCAATATGCCGATCTCGGCGATGAGCGGGTGTTCCGCGTACGCCTCCTCCAGCGCCTCGGTGCGGATATTCTCGCCCGAGGCGGTGACGAGCATGGTGCTCTTGCGGCCGATCACGTGCAGGTAGCCGTCGTCGTCGATCCAGCCCAGGTCGCCGGTGCGGAACCAGCCGTCGTCGGTGAGGGACTCCCGTGTTTCGTCTTCGCGGTCCAGGTAGCCGTCGAAGACGCCGGGGCCCCGGGCGAGGATCTCGCCGGTCTCGTCCTCGTGCTCGGCCTCGCCCGCCGCCTCCACCGAGCGGTCGATGTCGAGTTCGATGCCGCCGATGGCCTGCCCCACGGTGTCGAGGTGGCCGTGGCCTGGCATCCTGACGGTGAGTAGCGGGGAGGTCTCGGTGAGGCCATAGCCGATGGCCACGTTCCAGCCAATGCCCTCCAGTCTGTGGGCGGTGCCGGGGTCCAGCGGTGAACCGCCGGAGGCGAGCATACGCAGGCTCGGCCCGAGCTGGCGATGCAGGGGCTGCAGCAGGACGCGGCCGGCGTTGACGCCCGTCGCCGAGCGTAGCGCCGTGCAGGTGCGGATCAGGATGCGAAGAATCACCCGGACGGGGGCCGGCAATCCGTCCAGTCTGGCATCCACGCCGGCCAGCAGCGCGGCGTATAGCCGGGGCACGCCGAGGATGATGGTCACGCCGTGCTCGCGTATGGCGCGGATGATATCGGGACCGGTGAGGCTGGACGGCATAACGATGGGGATGCCTAGGGACAGCGGCGCCAGCGTGCCGATGACCAGCGGATAGACATGGTGCAGGGGCAGCGGCTGGAGCATGCGGTCTTCGGCGGCGACCAGACCAGTCTCCCTCACGGCCCGTGCCTGGAAGGCGAGATTGCGATGAGTCAGTGGGACGCCCTTCGGTGGCCCGGTGGTGCCGGAAGTGAACAGGAGCAGAGCGGTACCGTCCGCGGCCGGCAGGTCCGGGACTTCGCCATCGATGTCCAGCCAGCGCTGCCAGCTGCGAGCGCCACCGCCGTGGTCGAGTCGGGGTACCGTGCCGTCGTAGTCGATCTCCTCCAGGATCGAGGCACGTGCCTCGTCCGCGATCACGCAGGGGATGTCGGTCTCTGCGAAGATAACGCTGAGTTGTTCCCGCTCCATCTGGGTGTCGATCGGCACGGCCGTGATGCCTGCACGGAGCAGGCCGAGGAAGACGCTGATCCAGTCGGCGTCCGGGGCGGCGAACAGGGCGACGCGGTCGTAGCCGTACGCGCTCGCGCCAACGGCGACGGCTTCCACGCGGTCCGCGAGTTGCCGGTAGGTGAGGACAGGGCTGTCCCCGCCGTCCGCCTTGACCACGGCAGGCTGCCTGCCATGGCCGGCCAGGCCCTCGAACAGTGACGAAAGTGTCAGCGTCTCGTTCATCCGGTCTCCCTGCCGGGCTCCATCCGAGCGCCAGGGTGTCTCGGCTATGGTCTCAGTATCAATCAATGGCTCGGTCGTTCCGCTCCCTTTCCGGACGGCGCCACTCCAACGCCGTCACTGTCAGCGCGGGCAGCATGGTCAGTGATACCGCGGCGGCGCCGAGGATGCCGAACAGTACGATGGCGCCGACGCCCCGGTACAGCTCCGTGCCCTCGCCCGGCATGAAGACCAGCGGCGACAGGCCGCAGATCGTGGTCAGCGTGGACATGGCAATGGGGCGCAGCCGCACGCGTACCGCCTCGCGCACCGCTTCCAGCGCCGAGACGGAGGTCTCGCGGATCTGCCGCATGGCACGGTCGACAATCAGGATGGGATTGTTCACCACCGTGCCCATGAGGATCAGGAAGCCCAGCATGGAGATCATGTCGAAGGGCTGGCGGATGGGGTTCAGGCCGACGAGTGGCAGGGCGGCGCCGGCGAAGTTCAGCAGCGCCAGGCCGACGATGCCGCCGGCGATGCCGAGCGGGATGGTGGTCATGATGAGCAGCGGATAGCCCCAGTGGCGGAAGATCGCCACCAGCAGCAGGAAGACGATGACCAGGGCGACGGGGTAGTTATCGGTCAGGGCGGCCTGAGTGGCGGCAAGCTGGTCGCTGGCGCCGGAGATGTCCACGTTCACGCCGGCTGGCAGCGCGCCGGTCTCGCGCAGCTGACCGATGACCTCCGAGCGCATCATCGCGACGCCGGTCTCGAGTGCGATGCTCTCGGGCGGGATGACGTTCAGTGTCACGGTCCTCTGGCCGTTCACGCGTCTGACAGTACTGGTGTCGACCGTCTCCTCGATGCTGACCAGTGCCGAGAGCGGCAGCACCGTGCCGCGGGGCGTCCACACCGGCAGGTCGTCGATGTCGTCGAGCCGGGCCTCTGTGCCGCGCTGGCCGAACAGGTAGATGTCGATCTTGTCGTCGTTCTGGAAGAACTCGTCGACGAAGGCGCCGTCGGTCAGTGCCGCCACCGTCAGGCCCACGTCTGCGGCGCTCATGCCCAGTTCGGACGCGCGGTCCCAGTCGGGCCGCACTTCCACCAGCGGCTGTGAAAGCGCGAGCGAGGAAGGATTGGATTGGATGCGGGGGTTGCCGAACACGCCCTCGGAGCGCCGGTAGGCCGCCAGCGCTGCCTCATAGACCACCGTCAGGTTCGGCCCGGAGATGTCCAGGTTGATGGAGCGGGTACCGCCGTCGTTGCTGGTGATGATGGAGCCCCGTGAGGCGAATGCCCGCATGCCGGGGTAGCTCTCATACTTGTCCGTGAGCACGTCCATCAGCGCATCGACGTGGTCCGGGTCGACCGGCTCGGTGATGATGCGCATGCCGTCCGCCTCGATGCCGAGGTTGAGATACTGCAGCGCGGGCACCGGCGCCTCGCCGGTGTCGAAACGGTGTGGATCGTCGCCGACAAACTCGAGGAAATAGTCCTGTATCTCGAGGCCGATTTCCGCCATCGTCTCCAGGTTGTAGCCCGGCGGCGCGCTCATGCGGGCAAATATCTTCGGCTCCTCGCCCTCCGGCAGGTACTCCGCCGGCGGGGTCAGAATGAAGATGACGGCCAGGCTGCCGACGACCGTCGCGCCGATGGTGCCAAGCCGTCGCCGGCGCGTTCTGATCAGCGTCTCGACGCCGGCGAGCAGACCCTCACGCAGGTGCTGTCCGCCCGGCTGTCTCTTGCTGGTGCCGAATTCCAGCCGCGCGCTGGCCGTGGGAATCAGGGTGACGGCCACCAGCATGGAGGCGAGGATGGAGGCGGTGATGGCGATGGCGATGTCGGAGTACAGCTGGCCGGCTTCCTCCTCGATGAACACGATGGGCGTAAACACCAGGATGGTGGTCAGCGTGGACGCGAGTACCGCCGGCCAGACGTTGCGTACGCCGGCGACGGCTGCCTTGAAACGGTCGAGCCCGCGGCGTCGTTCGAGTTCGATGCTCTCGATGACGACAATGCTGTTATCCAGCGTCATGCCGATAGCGAAGGCGACGCCCGCCAGTGATATCACGTTGATGGTTCGCCCGGTGACCAGCAGGCCGATGAAAGCGGCGATGGTACAGATGGGGATGCCGATGACGCCCACCAGGGTGGCGCGGCCGGAGCGAAGGAACAGGTACATCACCAGCGTGGCGAACAGCGCGCCGAGGCCCAGGTTCACCCAGACGTTGGCCACCGAAGCCTCCACGTAACCGGCGTCCTCGGCGGTGAGTTCGAGCTCCATGCCGGCCGGGTTCAGCAGATCGGCGTTGATGTCCTCCGCGGTATCCAGCATGGCGTACTTGATGTCGATGACATTGGAGCCGGTCTCGCGGCGCACGTTCAGGCTGATCACCGGGTCGCCGTCCACGAACGAGAGGTCGCGGATCTCGAAATGGTCGAGCTTCACCCGGCCCACGTCCTCCAGCCGGATGATGGTGTCACCCCGCCGCTCGATGATCAGCCTTTCGAGATCGGCCACGTCGCCGAAGCGCCCGACGGTGCGCAGCAGGTAGCGGCGCTTGCCGCTCTCCACCTCGCCGGCGGAGATGTCCTGATTGCGGGCGCGCACCGCGTCGCGGACGTCTCCGATGGTCAGGCCCCGGTCGGCCAGCCGGGAGGGGTCCAGCAGGATGCGGATCTGGCGCTCGGCGCCGCCGCCGACCCCCACCTGGGCTACGCCCGGCACGCTGGACATGCGCGGGCGCACGTTGTCCTCGATGAAGTCCCGCATCATGTCCATGTCGAGCGAGCGGGGATTGCCCGACAGCGGCGAGATGCGGAAGAACATGAAAGCGTTGGAGGAGAACGAGGTGGCGTCCACGCGGGGCTCGTCCACGTTCAGGGGGTAGGAGGGCACCTGGTTCAATGCGTTGTTGACCCGGATCAGCGTCTGGGTAATGTCCACGCCGAAGGGGAAGTCGAGCTCGATGCGTGCCTGGCCGCTGGAGGCGTTGGCTTCGAGCCGCTGCAGGTTGGGGATGTTACGGAGATACTCCTCCTGCTCGATCAGGATCTCCTTCTCGATATCCTGAGGTGTAGCACCAGGCCAGGAGGTGCGCACCGAGATGGTCCGCACCTCCAGGTCCGGGATCATCTGCACCGGTATGCGCAACGCAGCCACGAGGCCGATGACCGCGACGATGAGTGCGGTGACGGTGGTCAGGATGCCGTTGCGGACGATGGCCTCGAACACGGCCCAGGTCCCCCTAGTCTCTTTGCACGGTGACGGTCTGTCCGTTCTGCAGCGCCTCATTGCCGCGGGTCACCACGCGGGCACCCGCCTCGATGCCGCTGCGGACCTCCACCAGGCCGTCGAACTCCAGACCGGTCTCGACCCGCTGCTCCGTCACCGTCGCTGCATCGCCCTCGGAGTGGAGCTCCCAGACGGTGATGCGGCCGTCGGGATAGCGGATCAGCGCGTCGCGGGGTACCACGACGGCCGCGCGGCCGGTGTCGAGGTGCAGCGCACCGCGGGCCGACATGCCCGGTGTCACCGGCAGGCTGTGTCCGGCGGCGGCCACGGCCCGCAGAAGGAAAGTGCGGGCGGCCGGATCGTTCACCGGTACGATGGCGATGATGTCGCCCGGGATCGACTCTACCGGCGCGGCATCGGTGCTGATATCGATGAGGGTGTCCGCGGAGATGGCGGGATAGTAGTTTTGCGGCACCCGGAAGTCGTAGCGCAGCCCGTCGACGGCCACCAGCTCCAGCAGGCCGTCGCCCGGGTTGATCCACTCGCCGACTTCCGCCAGCCGGCGGGCGACGGCGCCGCCGAACGGCGCCCTGATCTCGTGGCGTCGCACCACCGCCTGCTGTTGACGGGCCGCCGCGCTGGCCGCCTGCAGGACCGCCTCGTCGGTGGCCACCTCCGCCCGGCGGGATTCGATCTCTGTCTCGGGGATGCCCCGCTCGCTGCCGAGCCGCTCCGCCTCCGCCAGCCGTCGCCGGGCATCCGCCAGACCGGCCTCGGCCTGCGCCAGGGTTGCCCGGGCGCGCTCGAGCGCGAGTTGCTCGAGTTCGGCATCCAGACTGACCAGGATGTCCCCGGCCGCGACGGTATCGCCGGCGTCCACCGCGAAGTCGTCGATCAGGCCGCCGACGGAAGGGGAGAGCAGCGCGGAGCGGGGAGAGGTCACCGTGCCGCTCACCGGCAGGATGCGCACCACCGGCTGGACGCGTGCCTCGCTCACCGTGACCGGTGGCCCCCCCGCGGCGGCCGCTGGCGACGCTAAGAGCAGGGCTGCACTGGCGGTCAGCCCGGCGACCGCGCAGCTGATGGCCGCAGCGACGGCCGTCGCACTCGTAATCTCCTTCGTGGCGAGCTGCGCCCCGCGAGGCTGCAAGGAATGGTTCATCATCGCCTCGCCGGGGTCAGGAGCGACGGTTGACGGCGAACTCGGCGACCGCGATCAGTGCGTCCTTGTAATCCGAGGGCGGCAGGTCGGCCAGCGCCGCGATGGCGTCGTCGGCGGCCCGCTGTGCGCGCTTGGTGGTGTAGTCGAGCGCGCCGGTCGATTCGATGGCCGCCTGCACCGGAGCCAGGTTGTCCAGGCCGCCGTTCTCGATGGCCGCGCGGATCAGGCTGCGCTGCTCCGGCGTGCCCCTGCTCATGGCATGGATGAGGGGCAGGGTCGGCTTGCCTTCCGCCAGATCGTCGCCCAGATTCTTGCCCAGTTCGTCGGCTGATGCCGTGTAGTCCAGCGCATCGTCTACCAGCTGGAAGGCGGCACCGAGGTTGCGCCCGTACTCAGCCATTCGATCGCGGACGTCGGCCGGCTGGCCCGCCAGCACGGCGGCGATGGCCGCGCCCGCCTCGAAAAGCTTTGCCGTCTTGCGGTAGATCACTTCGAGGTAGCGCGCTTCCGTCGTGTCCGGATCATGCACGTTCATAAGCTGCATGACCTCGCCGGCGGCAATGGTATTGGTGGCGTCGGCAAGGATGTCCATGACGTGCATGTCGCCGATGCGAACCATCATCTGGAACGAGCGGGAGTACAGGAAGTCGCCCACCAGCACGCTGGCCTGGTTACCGAAGACATGATTGGCGGTATGGCGGCCGCGCCGCCGGTCCGATGCGTCGACGACGTCGTCGTGCAACAGCGTTGCCGTGTGGATGAATTCGATGATGGCGGCGGCCCGGATGTGCTCATCGCCGTCGTAGGCGAGCGCCCGTGCGCCCAGCAGCAACAGCAGGGGCCGCAGGCGCTTGCCGCCGCTGCTGATGATGTAATCCGCTACCTGGGAGACGAGCAGGACATCGCTCTGCAGCGACTCGCGGATGAGCGCATCCACGCGCTCCATGTCGGAACGCGTCAGGCGCCGCAGCGCATCCAGTGTTGCGACATGGCGAGTGTCTTCGGCAGCATACATAACGGCGATCGATAATGCCTGAAACGGCGCCGCTTGGCGAGCGCGGGCCCTTTGTCAGGTACTGTCCAAGCCCCTGAATCCGGTGGTTATTCGTGGGCGTGCGCCGTTGACCAGACGGGACGCAGGTCGTACAATGCGCGGTCTTCTGGGGACCCGCTGGCCGCACCGGCCCGCAGCGGGTCTGTTCTCTCCGTTTTTCAACGGATAATGACAGTCAGGTGACGGGGCGGCCACGGTTGGCCGGCGCCCGGTTTCGGAGTTCGACATGTACGCGGTTTTTCGTAGTGGCGGCAAGCAGTATCGGGCCAGCACGGGCGACAAGCTCCGACTGGAGCGTCTCCCGGCCGAGGAAGGGTCTTCGATCGAGTTCGATGAGGTACTGCTGATCGGCGCCGGCGGGGAGATGAGTGTCGGCACGCCCCTTATCGACGGCGGCAAGGTCGAGGCGAAGGTGCTGGGACAGGGCAAGGGCCCCAAGATCGACGTGGTGAAGTTCAAGCGGCGCCAGAACTACAAACGCCTCGGCGGCCATCGTCAGGCCTACACCGAGGTGCAGATCACCGGCATCGGTGGTGCGGGCAAGACGGCCGGTCCGGCGGAGAAAGCGGAGACCGCGCCGAAGGCGAAGGTGAGCGGGAAGAAGGTCGCCAAGAAGACCGCAGCGACGAAGAAAACCACGAAGAAGGCTGCCGGCAAGAAAGCGGCGGGCAGCGACGAGTAATCGACGATTAATGATGTGCGGCGCCGCAGGCGCCACCGGACGAGCAGGTAGACGACTATGGCACACAAGAAAGCAGGCGGCAGCAGTAAGAACGGCCGCGATTCCGAATCCAAACGACTGGGCGTGAAGCGCTTCGGCGGCCAGTCTGCAGTGGCCGGCAACATCCTGGTACGCCAGCGTGGCACCCGATTCCATGCCGGCACGAACGTCGGCATCGGCCGGGACCACACGCTGTTCGCCAAGGCCGACGGCAAAGTGCTGTTCGAGAAGAAGGGGCCACAGGGCCGCAAATACGTGAGCGTCGTAGACGCCTGATCGCCGGGGCCGGATCCGTGATTGATCGCGGTTCTCCGTCCTGCTGAGAAAACCCCGCCGCGGCGGGGTTTTTTGTCCCGCTGAAATTCCGATGAAATTCGTCGACGAAGCGACCATCCGGGTGCAGGCCGGCAACGGCGGCCACGGCTGCCTGAGTTTCCGCCGCGAGAAGTACATCCCGCGGGGCGGCCCGGACGGCGGCGATGGCGGCCACGGCGGCAGCGTCTGGCTGCAGGCGGACCAGGGCATCAACACGCTGGCCGACTTCCGCGTGCAGAGGAAATTCCGTGCCGCGAGCGGCGAGACCGGTGCCGGCCGCAACAAGACCGGCCGTTCCGGTGACGACCTCACCGTGCGCGTGCCGGTGGGCACCATCGTCGCCGACGTGGACACGGGGGAGGTGCTGGGCGATCTCGCCGGCGACGGGGCGCGGTTGAAGGTGGCCGATGGCGGTCGCGGCGGGCTCGGTAACACCCGGTTCAAAAGTTCCACCAACCGTGCGCCGCGCAGGACCACGAACGGGACGCCCGGTGAGGCGCGCCATCTCAGGCTGGAGCTGAAACTGCTGGCCGACGTCGGCTTGCTCGGCCTGCCCAATGCAGGCAAGTCCACTCTCATCCGGGCCATGAGCGGGGCAAGGCCGAAGGTTGCGGACTATCCGTTCACGACGCTGCATCCGAACCTCGGCGTCGTGCGGGTGGGTCCGGCCCAGAGCTTCGTGATGGCGGATATCCCCGGACTGATCGAGGGCGCGGCCGAGGGCGCGGGGCTCGGCATCCGCTTCCTGAAGCACCTGGAGCGCACCCGGCTGCTGCTGCATGTCGTCGACGTCGCTCCGGTCGACGGCCACGACGTGGCGGCCGCTTTCGCCGCCATCGAGGGCGAGGTGCAGAAATTCGGCGCCGGGCTCGCGGAGCGCCCCCGCTGGCTGGTGCTCAACAAGATCGATCTGCTCGAGGAGATGTCGCTGCAGCAGCTGCGGGCGGATCTGCTTGGTCGGATCGGCCGGGACGGGCCGGTGTTCGCAGTCAGCGCCGCAACCGGCGCCGGAACGGAGGCCCTTGCCCGCGCCGTGATGGCGCACCTGGAGCGTGAGCGCCAGGCATAAAAAAACCGGCTGACGGCCGGTTTTCCCATGGATGCGGTCCGGCGTCAGCCGAGGGCGCTGATCCGCTTGTTCAGACGGCTCTTGTGACGCGCCGCCTTGTTGCGGTGGATGATGCCCTTGTTGATCATCGAGTCGATCACCGGGACCGCCTCGCGATAGCTCGCCCGGGCCGCTTCCTTGTCACCGGACTCGATCGCCTTGATCACTTTCTTGATGCGCGTGCGCATGCGGGACCGGAGCGCCATGTTGTGCTTGCGGCGTTCCTCGCCCTGCCGGGCCCGTTTCTCTGCTGATTTGATGTTAGCCACTCGAATTCTCTCTGCGGAGCGTGCGGGAAAGCCGGCTATTCTGGCATGCGCGGCGTTATTGTCAAGCCTGACAGCGGCTTAGGGCGGTGGTGACGGCGGCCGCGGAAACCGGCGTGGCTTCGGGCTACACTTCGCCATTGTCCGCCATTAAGCGGCGATTGCCCGGCGAGACGGAGGGATCTTGGGCCAGCAGCATCATTCGGAGGAAGCCGGCGACGGCGGGGCCGGGCGGGGCGGTGCAGGGAAGCTGCTCCGCTCCACCTCCACGGTCAGCGCCATGACCCTGCTTTCGCGCATCCTCGGGCTGGTGCGCGACATCGTCTTCGCCCGCTACTTCGGCGCCGGGGTGACGATGGACGCTTTCTTCGTCGCCAACAAGATCCCCAACATGCTCCGCCGCTTCTTCGCCGAGGGGGCCTTCTCGCAGGCGTTCGTGCCGGTGATCTCGGCGTATCGCTCCACCCGCAGCCACGAGGAGGTGCAGGCGCTGGTGGACCGGGTCGCGGGCACGCTGGGCGCCCTGCTGTTCGCCATCACGGCCATCGGCGTGCTGGCCTCGCCCGTACTCGTGGTGATCTTCGCCCCCGGGTTCATCGGCGACGACGGTCGTTTCGATCTCACCACGGCCATGCTGCGGCTGACCTTTCCCTATCTCCTGTTCATCTCGCTGACGGCGCTGGCCGGCGGCATCCTCAATACGTTCGGGCGCTTCGGCGTGCCGGCCTTCACGCCGGTGCTGCTGAACCTCGTGCTGATCGGCTTCGCGGTGTGGGTCGCGCCCCGGGTCGCCGAGCCGGGTCTGGCGCTCGCTGCCGGCGTCTTCGTGGCCGGGCTGGTACAACTCGCCTTCCAGCTGCCGTTCCTCGCCCGCATCCGCGCGCTGCCACGGCCGCGCTGGGGCAGGCGCGACGCCGGCGTGCGCCGGGTCGGCGCTCTGATGCTGCCGGCGCTGTTCGGCTCGTCCGTGGCGCAGATTAACATCCTCATCGACAATCAGATCGCCTCTTTTCTGGGTGCAGGCAGTATAAGCTGGCTGTACTACTCGGACCGGCTCATGGAATTCCCGCTGGGTGTGTTCGGCATCGCGCTGGCGACAGTGATCCTCCCCGGGCTCTCGGCGCATCATGCACGCAGCGAGACCGGCGCCTTCTCCGCCACGGTGGACTGGGCGCTGAGACTGGTGCTGCTAATCGGATTGCCCGCCGGTCTGGCGCTGGCGGTGCTGGCCGGACCGCTGATCGTCACCATTTTCTTCGGTGGCGAGTTCACCGCATTCGACGTCCGCATGGCGCGTCTGAGCCTGATCGCCTTCTCTTTCGGACTGCTCGGGTTCATCCTCGTCAAGGTGCTGGCGCCGGCCTACTTCTCCCGCCAGGACACGAAGACCCCGGTGCGCATCGCGGTGGTGGCGCTCCTGTGCAATCTGGTGCTGAACCTGATCTTCGTGCTGACTCTGGTACGTCTCGGCGCGGAGGGCACCCACGCCGGTCTCGCCCTGGCTACCTCGATCGCCGCCTTCGTCAATGCAGGGCTGCTCTACCGGGGTCTGCGCAGGCGGGGCATCGTCATCCACGGTCCCGGCTGGCGGGCGCTGCTGGCGCGAATCGCCATTGCCTGCGCCGTGATGGCGGCCGTGCTGGTGTGGCTCGATCGGCCCGCCGACTGGTGGCTTGCGGCGGGGGTCGGAGACCGCGTGGGCCGGCTGTCACTGCTCGTGGGCAGCGGACTCGCCGCTTATGCGCTGGTGCTGGCGGCGACCGGATTACGGCCGCGGCACCTGCGCCTCGCGGCGGCCGGCGAACGCTCCTCCTGAGCGGCGCGCGCCGCCACGATGCGCGCGACATCGTGCTACCCTTCCGCATGCGCCGGTGCCCGCACCGGCGCATGCACCGGTGCGCTGACGGCGGCCGTGCCCCGGACCAGAGGATCCCATGAAACTCAGCAGGACGAGAGATTCACTGCCGCGTCTCGCGGGCCCCGCAGGCAGCGTGCTGACGATCGGCGCCTACGATGGCCTGCACCTTGGCCACCGGCGCATACTCGACCGCGTCCTGGCGGAGGCGAGTGCGCTGGGCGCGGATCCGGTTGTAATGAGCTTCGAGCCCACGCCCAGGGAATTCTTCGCCGGAGAGCGTCCGCCCGCCCGGCTGATGCGCTTCCGGGAGAAATTCCGGGCATTGCGTGACTACGGCATACGGGGCTTTTTCTGTCCCCGGTTCGACCACCGCATGGCCGGCATCGGCGTGAAGGAATTCGTGGACGGACTCCTCGTCGAGGGTCTGCGTGTCCGTCACCTGGTGGTCGGCGACGACTTCCGCTTCGCCAGGCGCCGCAGCGGCGGCGTCGAGGATCTGGTCCGCGCCGGCGAGCGTGCCGGTTTCAACGTCGAGCAGGTTCCCAGCGTGGTCGTGGACGGCATCCGTGTGAGCAGCAGCGCGGTGCGCGCAGCCCTGGCCGCCGGCGACCTGGCGCAGGCGCGGCGTTTCCTGGGCCGTCATTACCGCATGTGCGGCCGGGTCGTCCGCGGGCAGCGCCTGGGCCGTTCACTCGGCTATCCGACGGCCAACGTCAATCTCTGCCGGCGACAGAGTGCCGTGATGGGTATTTTCGCCGTGCGCGTCGGCGGTCTCGACGAGGCGCCGCTGGACGGCGTCGCCAGCGTGGGAACAAGGCCGACGGTGGACGGGACGAAGCCGCTGCTCGAGGTCCATCTGTTCGATTTCGACGCCGAGATCTACGGCCGCTACATCAGCGTGGAGTTCATCGCCAAGCTGCGCGACGAGGCCCGGTTCCCGGATCTCGACGCGCTGACCGAGCAGATGCACGTGGACGCGGCCCAGGCACGGGAGATACTGGCAGCATGACGGAGGAAGCCGGAGTGAGCGAAACCCGCAGCGAGGCAACGAAGGAGATCACCGGCCCGGCCGACGGCGGCACCGCGGTTTACTGGCTGTGGCTGTCGCTGGCTGTCCTGGCGGCGGATCAGGCGACGAAGTGGGTCGTCACCCGGGAGTTCGAACGCTTCGAATCCGTGGCGGTGAATCCCTATCTGGACCTGACCCTGCTGCACAATACCGGTGCCGCATTCAGTTTCCTGGCCGACGCCGGAGGCTGGCAGCGCTGGCTGTTCATCGGCCTGGGCATCGTGGTGAGCATCGTGATCCTGTTCTGGCTGCGGCAGCTGCCGGCACGGGGACAGGCCTGGCTCGCCAGCGGCCTGTCACTGGTGATGGGTGGCGCGCTCGGTAACGTGATCGACCGCGTCCACTACGGCTACGTGATCGACTTCATCCACGTGCACTGGGAAGACGCCTACTTCCCGGCCTTCAACGTGGCGGATTCAGCCATCACGGTGGGGGCGGCCTGCCTGATCATCGACGCGCTGTTCTTCTCCGGGCGTGACAGCGCCCGGGAGAAGGGCGGCGGGGACGAAGCCTGAGCAGACGCCCGGCCGGAATCCGGTCGCCCGGACCGTTGTGCTCGATTGTGCCGGTCAGCGGGCCCAGCATTCGTCGGGGCCCATCGGGCCCGAGGTGCGGGTGCCGCGTGCGTCCAGCTCGAACCAGCTGCAGCGACCCGCTTCGGAATCGGCGCCCTGGTAGTCCGCGCGTACGGTGAAGCCGGCCGCATCGCCGTCGGTAATGGATATCTCGTACTTGCCGGTATCCGTCGGTTCCGCATTAGAGCCGTACCCGAAGAGGGTGAGCGTATTGGCGTAATTGGCATTCTGCAGATAGAACTTCTCCTGGTCGGCGGCGACGCGCAGCAGCATCGCGCGTGCCTCGGTGCGCTGCGCGCGTGAGGCGTACTCCCGGTAGTTCGGGTAGGCCAGAACCGCCAGCGTGCCGATGATGACCACGACGATCATCAACTCCAGCAGCGTGATGCCTTGCATGGTCTTGCGCATGGTTTCTCTCTCGTCTGGGACGGGCCGGACAGGCGCCGATTACTCGACGCCGTCCTCCGTCCAGAAGGTCCTCACGGGCACGTTCTCGAAGCCGGGGTCGAAGCACTCGACACCCACGCAGCCGACCGGATCCGGCGAGCATTCCCTGCCCACGCAGTTCTGCGGGTCGTCCGGGCTCGGGAACAGGAATACCGTCTCCGGCGCGATGCCTTCCTGCTTGAGCTCCTCCGAGCGCGGGTCGGGGTCACCCACCTCGCTGTCCTCCGGCGGCGGTGGGTCGCCATTGACCACGCTTATCTCGTACAGCCGGTTGGTGCCACCGCCCGGGTTACAGGCGGCCAGATCGGCAATCTTGGGCTGGAAGCTCACGACGAACACCTTGTCATTGAACGTACGCGATTCGGAGAGAATCTTCTCGCCGTCGCGCAGCGTCAGCATCCAGCCGTCGTCGCTGGGACCGATCACGGTACCCGTCGGCTCGTTGGTCACGTCCACCAGCGTGGCCTCGGTGACGATCTGGCCGGCACCCAGGCCGTCGTACCAGGCCTGCGGCTGCTGCTGGAAGATGTACGGGTCGCGGATCGAGTAGAAGCGCTCTTCCGTATTGGTGTCCAGCGGATGCGAGCGGTAACCCGTGCCGATGCTGATGGACAGGTAGCGCTTGTCCTGGACCGGATCGCGGAAGATCGCGATGTCCGGCGCCACGAAGAAGCGGCGCTCGTTGGCCGCACCCGTCAGGCCGCTCTCGATGCCGAAGGTGCCGATGACGCCGCCGGCTACGAGATCGGCTGCCGGCTGGCCGTCGAAGATGTCGAAGCGCCACAGCTGGCCGCCCATGTCGCCGACGTACATGCGGTCCGCACGTCCGTTGCCGTTCATGTCGGCCACCGTCACGTCCGACGGGATGGCGCGTTTCATCTTCGGCAGCACCAGGTCATGGGCGGCGTCGTTGCCGGCGGACCAGAGCAGTTCGCCGTCATCGACGTCCACCATGAAGATGGCATTGCCGAAAGAGTCCTCGGCGTTCGAGAACGCGCCGGGTACATCGTGAGCCACGTCATAGCCGCCGGCGAAGATCAGCACGGTCTTGTGGTCAGCCTGGCTGGCGCCGTCGACCGCGACTCTCGCCGCGACGGGTGTCGACCAGCTCTGCCCGATGGCCGGATTGGAGAACTTCCACGCCAGTTCCGGCGACTCGGGATCGGTGATGTCGATGGCGTAATAGCTACCGCCGCCACGCCGCATGCCGAAGACCAGATAGACATTGTCGATGCCGGTGTCGATCAGGCCGTTGTTGTTCTTGTCTATAATGACGGCTTGCATGTTGCCGTCCACACCGTAGTGCTTGTTCGCGGACTTCGGGTTCTCGAACAGGCGGGCGAGATCGGAGAGCTTCTCACGGGGGACGAAGGCCCACAGCTCGCTGCCGTCTTCGGCATCGACGGCATGCACGTAGCCTTCGTTGGTGCCCACGAAGACGATGCTGCGGACGTTGGCCTCGGTCGTGCCGTAGACCACGACTGCCGGACGTGAATGCAGCGGGTCGCCCATCTGGTCACGCTGGGTGGTCAG
>CAYRUH010000048.1:0-24550 GCA_964427415.1 uncultured Woeseiaceae bacterium
TAGGAGGGGATTTATTCCCGATTCATTAAAGGATCGGGCCTGAAGGCCCTCCTGCCCATTCTGTGCCGAGTGCGGATGGCAATCCCGCAGCGTTTCGGCGAAAGTTGACCGGGTTCGAGCATCCACACAGTCCGCTGGCGATGGAATACCGAGTCTTGCACCGACACCGCGCATCGCGGCCCCCGCGCCGCACCGCCTGGCGCTCATATGCAGCTGCAGCGACCGCCCTCGCAGCTCTGCTCGCATCCCACGATGCCCTGCCGCGCCCCTCCGTCGGCCTCGTATTGAGCGGCGGCGGAGCCCGCGGCGGAGCGCACGTGGGCGTCATCCGGGTGCTGGAAGAGCTGAACGTGCCGGTGGACTACGTGGCCGGCACCAGCATGGGTGCCGTGGTCGGCGGCCTCTACGCCTCCGGCATGAGCGCGGCCGAGTTGGTCCGGGTCGTCGAGACGGCCGACTGGAACGTATTGCTCACCGACCGTCCTCCCCGCTCGCAGCGCTCGTTCCGCCGCAAGTCCGACGACCTGGGCTTTTTGGTGGACTTCGATCTGGGCGTGGACAAGACCGGCCTGCTGCTGCCCGGCGGGCTGGTGCAGGGACAAAGTCTGGATCTCGAGCTGCGCCGGCTGACGATGCCGGCGACTACGGTAAAGGACTTCGACGCCTTGCCCATCCCTTTCCGCGCGGTCGCCACCGACATCGCCACCGGCGAGATGGTGGTGTTCGATGCCGGCGACCTGGTCTCGGCCATGCATGCCAGCATGGCCGTACCCGGCATCTTCAGACCGGAGCGAGATCGGGGCCGCCTGCTGGTGGACGGCGGTATCGCGAGCAACCTGCCCATCGAGGTCATGCGCAAGCTGGGTCCGGATGTGATCATCGCCGTGAATCTGGGCTTCCCGCTGCAGCCGGAGTCCGAACTCGGCTCGGCCCTCGCGATCACGCGCCAGATGCTGACCATCCTGATCAACAGCCGCGCCGAGGACCAGCTGCGCCTGCTGGACAAACACGACATCCACATCGAGCCGCCGCTCGGCAACCTCGGCTCCGAAGCGTTTAACCAGCTGGCCGAGGCCATGGAGATCGGCCGGCAGGCGGCGGCAGCGCAGGCGCACGAGCTGGCGCGGCTGTCGGTGCCGGCCGACGAATACGCGGCATGGAGGGCACAAGTGAAGGCACGGCGGGGCGAGCCGCCGGTGGTCGACCGGGTACGGGTGAGAAACCGCTCCGGCCTGTCGCCAAAGGCGGTGGAGGCGCGGCTGGGCGATCTCACAGGCGAGCCCCTGGACGTCCAGGCCCTCGACCGCAACATCTCAGAAATCTACGCGTTGGATACCTTCGAAACGGTTACCTGGGACGTGCGCGAGGAAGGCGCGCTGACAACGTTGGAGATCGAGAGCACCGGCAAGAACTGGGGTCCCAACTACCTTCGCTTCGGCCTGAACCTCGAGGACGACTTCAAGGGCGGCAGCAATTACAACGCGGCGGCCCGGCTGACGATGACGGAGCTCAACCGGCTGGGCGGCGAGTTCCGCACCGAGGTGCAGATCGGCGAGTCACCACGCCTATTCGCCGAGTTTTTTCAGCCGCTGGACTATCGCTCCCGCTGGTTTGTGAACCCGCGGGTGGAACTCCGGCGCTCGGCCCGGGGGCTGTTCGACGAGGGCGCGCAGCTGGCCCGGCTCGACGCCAGCGAAGCCATTGTGGCGCTCGACAGCGGGCGACAGCTCGGCAACTGGGGCGAGCTTCGCATCGGCGTGTCGCGCTCAAGCAGCGACGAGTCTCTGCGCATCGGCGACCCCGGATTTGAGGGAGGCGAAGGCGACCTCGGGCTGCTGATCGCGGAGTTTGCCTGGGATACCGTCGATCAGGTCGACATCCCCCGCCACGGCACCCTGATGGGTCTCGGCTGGAATGGCTCCCGGGAGAGCCTCGGCTCGGACGGCAAGTTCGACGTGGCGAGCTTCTTCCTGCTGAAACCCTATACCTGGGGACGCAACACGCTCCTCAACTGGTGGAATCTGGACAGCACTTTGCGCGACGAGACGGCGGGTGCGCAGCCGTTCACGCTGGGCGGCCTGTTCAGCCTGTCCGGTTACGCCATCGACGAGCGTCGTGGCAAGCACCGCGGCATCGGCCGGCTGATCTACTACCGCCGCCTGGGCGAAGAATCGCTGCCGGGGTTCGGCACGCCGGTCTATCTGGGCGCGTCGCTGGAGGCCGGCAACGTATGGGACAGCACCGACGACGCAAGCTTCGCGAATACCCTCACCGCCGGCAGCGTCTTCGTGGTGATGGACACGCTGCTGGGCCCGCTCTACCTCGGCTATGGTATGGGCGAGGGGGATCGCAGGTCGGCATACCTGTTCCTCGGCCAGACGTTCTAGCATGCAGGAGGGGATTTATCCCCGATTCATTAAACGATCGGGCCTGAAGGCCCTCCTGCCCTTTTTGTCGGAGGAACTCCCAGGTGACCAGGGCCGCCAGGCCGCCGACGACGCCGCTGAGATAGGGCGGCATGACCGGCGTGACGTCGGTGCTGAAGGTCATGTCCGCCTCGCGCAGCGCCTGGCGAGAAGGCAGGAACGCGGCTCCCGGTCGGCGCGCAGACTCTCGGGCACAAAACTCATACGGGTGGACTATACTCCGTCAGGCCATAACAACCATAAACCCGAAGGAAAGCTACGATGAAGAGATTGTTTACGCAGATGACGGTGGCCGGGGCTCTGACCTGCCTCGGCATGGCTGCTTACGCCGAGACCGCTTACGAGGAAGTCTGGACCTGCAAACTCGAGGAGGGCAAGACCATCGAGGAGGTCCAGGCGGCTAATTCGAAATGGCTGGCGATGATCAGCAAGGAGATCGGCAAGGGCAAGATTCGTAGCAGCGTCGTCCGCTCGGTCGTCGGCAACGCGGACATCTTCCTGTTCGTCGATACCTATCCGGACCTCGCGACGTGGAGCGCCACCAAGGAATTCCTCGGCACCGAGAACGGTGAGGAATTGGACGAACTGTTCGAGGGTATCTCCGACTGCAGCGAGAACCGCCTCTACCGCCGGGACTACACCGAATAGAGACAATGCAGGAGGGGCTTCAGCCCCGATACATCGGCCTTCAGGCCCGACCGTCGATCGGATCGGGCCTGAAGGCCCTCCTGCGTTTTATTCGCCTACGGCCTGGAACTGGTACATGGCCTCTACGATCGGCGAAAGCGGCTCGCCGTACTGGCCGAACCAGTTTTGGTAGAGCCGCCGGATGCGGGCGGAGCGGTAGAGTTCCGCCAGCGCGCGGTCGGCGGCCAGCCGGAAGCGGGTGTCCCCCCGCTGGACCATGAGCGCATAGGGTTCGAAGGAGAGCACGCTGCGGGTCATCTCGTACTCGTTGCGGGCGTTCTCATCGGTGAAGACCTGGCCGATCAGCATCGCCCGGTCCGAAGCGAAGCCGTCGACTTTACCTGCATTCAGCAGCGACATGCCTTGCTGGTGAGTCTCCACCAGCGCCAGCGTCAGCCCGGCGTCGTTTACCTTCGCGAAGTCGCGCAGCACGTCCGCAGTGGTGGTGCCCCGCATCACGGCGATGCGCTTGCCGACGAGATCTGCCGTACCGCCGATCGGCTCGTCTTTGCGCGAAAGCACTGCGCTGCCGGTGATGAACGTCATCAGCGTGAAGTCGACACGCTCGCGCCGGGACAGCGTCACGGTGGTGGCGCCGCACTCGATGTCGACGTCGCCCTCCTCCACGGCGCTCAGGCGGTCTTCCATGGAGATCAGGGGGACGAACGTGAAGTCGAGCTTCTCGAGGCCGAGTTGGCGCTGCAGCGTCCGGCCGATGTGGCGGCACAGCTCGATGGAATACCCGCTCGGTTTACCGTCGGCGTCATCGAAAGACAGCGGCGGCGAACCGGTGGGATAACCGATACGGAACTCGCCGGTCTGCGCCACCCGGTCGAGGACGCTCGCCGCCGCCGTCGCCGGCAGCGCCATGAGCAACCCCGCCGCGGCAAACAGAACCATTGCTATTGCCGGCTTCGAGAATCCCGTCATCCTGTGTGCTCCTGATCCGCCCTGGATACGGATGAGTCTCCCAATTCGCACACACGGTGTCTAGCGCGCAGCGCTGGGGTATGCTGGGCCGAGCCAGACCGGAACCGGGGGTCAGCATGGATCAGAACAGACTGGGGCCGTCTCCGGGCGCGGAACGCGCGCCCGACCACCGCATCGGGATCACGGCAGCACCCGGCCGCTGGAAGGTGGTGGTGGACGGCGTGCGGGTGGCGGACAGCACGCGCGTGCTGGCGCTGGACGAAGCCGGTTACGACCGGGCCCTGTATTTCCCGCCGGAGGATGTGGCCACGGAGAAGCTGGTGGCCAGCGACACGCGGACCACCTGCCCGTTCAAGGGCGAGGCGCGTTACTACGCCGTGGACGGAGAGGATGTGGCCTGGTACTACCCGGCCGTCTACGACGAGGTGGCACCCATCGCGGGCTACGTCGCCTTCTACCCCCGACACGCCGACATAGAAAAAATGTAGGAGGGGATTTATCCCCGATCGGCCGGAGGGGCTTCAGCCCCGATCCGTGAATGAATCGGCGCTGAAGCCCCTCCCGCAACGAAAAACGGCCCCGCGAGGGGCCGCTTCCGGATGTAGGAGTCTGGCATCCAGGCCAGATCGGGCCTGGAGGCCGGATCGGGCCTGAAGGCCCTCCTACATCTTGGTGGCGTTACGCCGCCTGCAGATTGCCGGCCGCGGTCTTGCCGCGCTCGGAAACCAGCTCGTAGTTGACGCGCTGACCTTCGGACAGCGTGTCCATGCCCGCAGCGTGTACCGCGGTGACGTGCACGAACACGTCCTTCGAGCCGTCTTCCGGCTGGATGAATCCGAAACCCTTGGCGGGGTCAAACCATTTCACAGTTCCTGTAGCCATTCTGGCCTCCAATATCAGTAGTTCCGCACGCAAATCGGGTGCAGTGACGAACAATCCGGTCGCAATGGGTAGTCTCAGGCAACCGTCCGAGGACCGGACGGGTAGTCATAAGGCAGGCCAGAACTTTTGGATCGCTCGGAAATGATGAAGCATACGCGAGATAAACGCAAGCCCGAACGGGCATGCAGGAGGGCCTTCAGGCCCGACCGGGGATGTTGTATCGGGGATAAATCCCCTCCTATCCTCTTACGACGAAGACCGACAGGTCCGTGTGGGATGCCAGAAAGCCGGCGTTGGAGTGGAAGATGTACTCGCGGAAGCCGGGGACGTGGGAGGCCATCACCACCAGGTCGACGCCGAGCTCGTGGAACTGCCGATCCAGCGCCTTGTCGAGATCGGCAGCAGGATCGCCGATCACCTCCGTCTGCGCATCCACCTCCACCCCGCAGTCGCCGGCCAGATCCGCGGCAAGGGCATCGAGCCTGGCGCGGAACTCTTTCGGGTTGTGGGCGGCCTCCCCCGGCGCGGGACCGGTCACCGCCACCAGGGTCACCCGCGCTCCGTAACACTTCGCCAGAGCCGCTGCGGTGGCGAGTGCCTTGCCGAGCTTGTCCCGGTGCGCCAGGTCCACCGGCACACCGATATGTCGATACAGCTTCCCGGTCATCAGGCCTTCTCCCCTTCCGTCGGTTCCGCTTCATCCTCGGCCTGGGCCTGGGCCTCCGCCTGAGCCTCGAGCAGTTTCACCTCCGCCGCGAGCCCCTTGTACAGACTCACCGAGATCAGCAGGATCACGATGCCGAACGGAAAGCCGGTGGCCAGCGCGAGCGCCTGCAGCGACGACAGCCCACCGCCCTCCATGAGCGCGATGCCGATGAGCCCGAGGAACACGCACCAGAACACGCGCTGGGCGATGGGCGCGTCGATCTTGCCGCCGGCGGTCATCGTATCCACCACCAGCGCGCCGGAGTCCATCGAAGTGACGAAGAAGATCAGCACCAGCAGGATGCCGATGCCCGAGGTCAGGGTCGCCAGCGGGTATTCGGCCAGGAACAGGAACAGCGACAGCTCCGGCTGGAAGTTCCTGACCGTATCCACGACGCCCTCGTAGCCCTGCAGGAAGTACTGGTCCATGGCCGCATTGCCGAACACGGTCATCCAGACGATGAAGATGAAAGACGGCGCGAGGATGGACACCAGCAGGAACTCGCGCACCGTGCGGCCCGACGAGATGCGGGCGATGAACATGCCGACGAAGGGCGAGAAAGCGATCCACCACGACCAGTAGAAGGTGGTCCAGTCGTGCATGTAGTACAGGTCTTCGCGGCCCACCCAGTTCGACAGCGCCGGCATGTAGCGGAAATACGCGAGTGTGTTGTCGACGATGGCGCCCAGACTGTCCAGCGTCGGGCCGACCAGCAGCACGAACAGCCCGAGCACGGCGGCCATGGCCATGTTGCTCTCCGACAGTATCTTGATGCCACCGTCCAGGCCGCGCAGCACCGAGATGAGCGCCATGATGGTGATGACCACGATGATGGTGAGCTTCACCACGTGGCCCTCCGAGATACCGAACAGGTACGCCAGCCCGCCGGCCGACTGCTCGGCGCCGTAGCCGAGCGAGGTGGCCAGGCCGAAAAGGGTGGCGAACACGGCGAGCACGTCGATGACGTGGCCGGGCCAGCCCCACACCCGCTCGCCGAAGATGGGATACATGGCCGAGCGCACGATCAGCGGCAGGCCCTTGTTGTAAGCGAAGAAGGCGAGCGCGAGCCCGACGATGCCGTAGACGGCCCAGGGGTGAATAGCCCAGTGGAACACCGTGGCGGCCATCGCGAGCTCCCGCTGCGCGTCCTCGCTGAGGCCCTCAAGGCCGAGCGGCGGCGTGAGCAGGTGGTTCATCGGCTCCAGCACGGCGTAGAACATGATGCCGATGCCGATGCCGGCGGCGAACAGCATCGACACCCAGGAGACGTAGGAATACATGGGCTCCGCATCGGGCCCGCCGATGCGCACCTTACCCACCGGCAGCACGATGAGCGCGATGCAGAACAGCACGAAAAAATTGCCCGCGGCCATGAAGAACCAGTCGAAGCGGGTGGTCAGCCAGGGCCGGAGGTCGCCGAACCAGTGCTTCGCCAGCTCCGGGAACGACAGCGTGAAGACCACGAAGACGGTCACCGCGACGGCGGAGATGGCGAAGACGGGATTATGGAAATCGAGGCCGAAGGGCTGGACGTTGTCCTGCCCGACCTCGAAGTCGGATACGTATTCGTCAACAAGTTCGTCGACGAGCTCGTCGTCGGAATCGGTGCTCTGCTGCAAAGTTTTCTGACCTTTACGCAGCCAGGGTCGCGCGGGCGTCCGCTGCACCGTCCATCGACGTCACACGGGCATAATACTCTCCGGCGCGACCTGACGCGCTGATTGAGATGACACCATTCTAGGCCTCCCCGGCCCGGGATTCCAAACCGAACACCGGCCGGCCGGCATCAGAACCGATAATCGGTGCTCGCGTACCAGTAGGCGCCGTTCATGCCGATACCCGACAGGATATCGTAGGGCAGGTGTCCGAAAAACGAGTTGTCGAACTGCGACAGGTCGGCATACTGGTCCAGTATATTGGAGCCGCCGACGGCGACATTCCAGTGCTCGGTGACGTCGAAGCCAATTTCCAGATCGAGCGACCACTCTGCATCGAAGGTCTGGGCCGGCGGGAAGCCGCCCCCGAAATCGAAGTCTCGGGTCGTCTCGCCGAAGCGCGTTGCGCGGAGCATCAGTTGCCAGCGGCCGACATCCCAGTTGCCGCCGAGTATGATCTTGTCGTCGGGCGGTGCGGTCTCCAGCGTGTTCAGGTCCTCCTCACCCAGCACCTCCGGGTTCTGTACTTCGGTATCGGAACGATTGTAGGCGGCGTTCCAGTTGAGCGTCCCGGTGCCCAGCGACACGCTTCCCGTGGCCGTGATATCGAAGCCGTCGGTCTCGCTGTCCACACGATTACTGAAGAATGTCACGTTATCCGTGGTGCCCTGCACCAGGGTGATACGATCGTCGATATCGATACGGAAATAATCCATCGTCAGACGCAGTCGTCCCCCCAGATCGACCGTGAAGCCCGCACTGAAGCTGGTGCTCTCTTCCTCCTTGAGCTCCACGGCGCCATTGGCGATGGCCAGGGGATCTGATACCGGGATGTGGCCGAAGACCTCGAGCTGACCGCCATCGCCGAAGTTCTGGGTGGAGAAGCGGTAGGCCGTCTGCGCCAGCGACGGTGCCCGGAAACTGGTGCCGGCGGAGGCCCGCAGCGCCAGCGCGTCGCTTACCCGGAAGCGTCCGGAGAGCTTGCCGTCGAGGGAATTGCCGAAGTCGTCATAGTCCTCGAAGCGCACCGCAGCACCGAGAGTCAGCGCAGCCGTGACATCAGCCTCCAGATCGATGTAGGCAGCATAGACCGTGCGGTCCTCGTCCACGGTGCTGTCGGTGCTGAGACCAGGGCCCGCCTGCGCACCCACCGCCTTGGTATCGGCGAGCGGACCTGCCTCGAAGGACTCAGGGTCGCCGGCGCTGGTCTCGTAATCCTCCAGGCGCAGCTCCGCTCCCCAGGCGAGATTGAGCGGACCCTCGAACGCCGCCATGTCGAATGCGCGAACCACATCGGCATTGATGGTGGTCTGCACGAATTCGAACCCGGCCAGATCGAAAGCGAGCGGACTCGCGGCACCGAACGAGGCATTGATGGAATTGTTCACGCCGAAATCGTACTCGTTGACGCCTACCACGGCACTGAGGTCCCAGTCGGAGCGCAACCAGCCGCTTCCGCTCACACCGATCGCGACCGAGATATCGTCCACGTCGCCCGTGGTGACCGGACGATAGCCCTCCGGATAGACCTCGGGCACGCCGCTGGCGCCATCCGGATAACGGAAAAACGCCGCGCCTTCAGCGTCACGTCGGTTGTAGCGGCCGAAGGAATAGAACTCCACGGCACCGACCGGGAAACGGGTGTTGTAATAGAGGCTCAGATCTTCCGAGTCACCGTCGCCCGGCGCGAACAGGCGCTGATTGTCCAGCGCCAGATTGGCGGGCGTCTGCTCCTCGAAGAAAGGCAACTCGCCGATGCCGGCCCGGTTTGTTGCCGTGCGGTCCTTGTACTCGCCGCCGAAGCGCAAGCTGCCGTCGCCGCCGACGGCGAAACCGTAATCCGCCGCCACGCGCACGGTGTGGCCGTCGCTGATGGTATCACCGGTCACGTCGAAGTCGGTCCGGTGGGCGCCATAGGTCGCCTCGACCCGGCCGCCCTCCGGGGCATCCTTCAGCACGATGTTGATGACGCCCGCGATAGCGTCGGAACCGTACTGGGCTGCTGCACCGTCGCGCAGGATTTCGATGCGTCTGATCGCGATCAGCGGGATGGTATTGAAGTCGAAGGGCGTGGCTCCGAGTCCGATCTTCGATTCCAGATTGACCACGGCCGCGGTGTGCTGACGCTTGCCGTTGACCAGTACCAGCACCTGATCCGGGCTGAGACCGCGCAGCTGGGCAGCACGCACATGATCGGCGGAACCGGAACTGGACTGGCGCGGAAAACTGAACGACGGCGCGAGAGTCGCCAGCAGCTCGCCGAGTTCACCGCCAAGCGCGGCGACCTGCTCCATATCCCGCTCGGTAAGGACATCCACCGGCACCATGCTGTCGAGCGGATCGCGCCCCTCGCCGCGGCTACCGACCACAACGATCTCCTCCACCTCCTGGGCCCATGCCGCACTCGTGAGCAGCGTGGCCGCGAGCAGGGCCGCGGCAAGCAGAACTTCTTTCGGCTCGAGAGGCCGAAGCTTCGCAGAGTTTGTCATGACCGGTTGCCCTCTAGTGGCTCTTCGACGATGCCGTGCGGATGGCGATGGTCCAATCGCCACCCGAACCAATACCGTGAGTATCTGCAAAATCGCCCTGATTCAGTGCCAGCGCGACATTGTTGAGGCTGTTGAGATACACCAGCGGCTCCCCTTCGGCGACGGCACCGAAAGTGGCGTGGTACAGGATTACTCCCTGGTAGACGGTCTCGTCACCGTGCCGGATCGCAACCGCGAGGCCGTCGCCGTGCGCCGCGCCCAGACGCAGGAGCAGATCACGACCGATGTTGGTCCAGACGTTGCCGTAGCGCACGTCCAGGATCGGGATGTTGCCGCGGATGACGCCATCCTCGAACTCGGCCTGCTGATGCGGGATGCTTACCACGCGCGGCTCGAGCAGCCGGCCGACGCCCTCGAAACCGATCTCGCCGGCCGCCAGCCGCGCGCCCGTGTAGGCATAGACATCGCGGCCGTGAAACGTGTAGGACTCCTCGGAGTTGCGCAGCCGGTTCACCGCCTCATCGATCTCGCGCACTGCCTCGATGCCGAGACTGTCGGCGACGAACGTCAGCGTGCCGTTATCCGGTGTGACGAAATAGTGGTCGCTGCGAGTCTTCAGCACCACCGATTTGCGCTCCGTTCCGACGCCCGGGTCCACGACGGACACGAATACGGTGCCCGGCGGCCAGTACTTTGCCGTCTGCTCCAGCCTGAGCGCCGCCTCCCAGATGTTGAACACGGGAATCTCGTGGGTGAGGTCGTGGATGGAGAGGTCGCGCTCCACACCGACGGCGACGCCTCTCATGGCGGACACCGCGCCGTCCTTCTCGCCGAAGTCGGATTGCAGTACCAGCACGCCAGCGGCATTCGCGGCGACACTGAATAACAGCCCTATTGCAGCTACGCCTGCAGCTATACCTGCAGATACGCCGATACTCGGCTGACGCATGGTTTCCCCCCCCCGTAAACGCGGACATACTTAGCATGTAGCGGCGGCAGGCTCAAGGCCGGCGTAGCCGGCGCAACAGAGTGACGGCAGCGCCGAGTCCGACCGCCGCGAAGGCCGCGAGGAACAGGAAGTAATGCCGATGTCCGGCGAGGCCGGGCGAGGCATCCAGCAGCAGTCCGCCGATCACGCCGACGAAGACATCCGGCGTGAAGCCGATCACCGAGACCAGCCCCACCGCGGTGCCGGTCAGCGCGTCCGGCACCTTAGCCTCCTCGAACAGCGCGAAGTACAGGGCGCGCAGGCCGAACATGGCCGCGGAGGTGGCCAGCACATTGCCGAGCAACACCCAGGTGGCGCCGGCGACGGGCGTGTCGAAGCCGAGGAACAGATAGGAGGTGAGCAGCAGCACGAAACACACGACGGTCATGCGGGCGACACCGTAGCGATCGCCGAGGAACCCCGCGCCGACGGCGGCCACCGGCCGCATCCAGGCGCCGATGGCGGCGATACGCGCCGCGTCCACGTCGCTCATGCCGTAGATCTGGACCGCGTACAGGGAATAGTTGTCGAAGCCCTTGTAGGCGACATAGGCACACACCACGATCAGCGCCTGCAGCCAGACGGCGGGCATGGCCAGAACGCGGCCGATGTGGTGGCGGAGACCCTCCTCCGCCGGGCGCCAGCGTTCGGGATCCGGTTGGTCCGCGGGATGCCCGTCCGTGACCACGAACCAGACGAAGACGCCGGCCAACGCGGTGACCAGCGTGTAGCCGTAGATCACCGTGACCAGCGCGGCCTCGCGCTCCTCGAAGGTGACGGCGGCCGTTCCTTCGGGGAATACCAGGCCGAAGAAGGCGACGGCGACGGAAGCCAGCGCCGCCGCCAGCAGGCCGCGGCCGCCGTCCAGCAGACCGTAGGCGCGGCCCTGCTCGTCGCTGCCGCCCCAGTCCCGGGTGGCGCGGATCAGCGCCGCCCAGAAGAAAAGGATGGTGGTGACGCCGAACAGGCCCCACAGCACGAGCGCACCCGTATAGCCCGGGATGGTGGCCATGTAGAGGCCGCCGGCCGCCGTGGACCAGAGCGAGAAAGCGAGCAGCTTGCGGGCGGGAAAACGGTCCGCCAGCGGCCCACCGGGGAAATAGGCCAGCATGGCCAGGATGCCGTACACGCCCTGGGCCGCGCCGAGTTCGGTGTTGGTGAGCTGGAAGACGTCGAGCACCGCCGGCCGGAAGAACCGCGCGATGTGGAACGGCAGCGCGAACACGGCCTCGCCGGCGAGGATGAGCCCGAGCATGTACAGCGTGCGATGCATCATGACCCTCGATGGGCATGTATGGGCACGCAGGAGGGGATTTATCCCCGATTCATTAACCAATCGGGGATAAATCCCCTCCTACGTGGCGAGCCGGTCGGTCCAGCGGCCATACACGTACAGGCCGAAGCCCGGGATCAGCCCGACGGTGCCCGGCTGCTTGACGTCATGGACGGTAGTTGTGCCTTCTTCGCCACGCATCGGCCTGATTCTTGTAACCATTTGCAGTTTTTCGGCAACATTTTACAGTGACGCACAGGAATACCACTCCATTTTTTGCGAAAAACCCACAAACTGCAGGGGAAATCATGCCTTTATACAAACATCCGTATTTCATCGCGCTGCTGAGCACGGGTCTCCTGGCGGCCGGAGGGCCCCTACAGGCGCAGCAGAGCGCCGGCGGTAACGAGGAGGCCGTCATCGAGGAAGTGGTGGTCACCGGCTCGCGCATCGTACGCACGGGCACGATGACGCCAACGCCGGTCACTATCCTCGACGCCGAGGCTCTGGCGCTGAACGGAGACGTCCGGCTGGCGGAGACGCTGAACGAACTGCCCGCGATCCGCGCCACCCAAACTACGGGGAACGTCAATACCACGGGCGACGCCCAGGAGGCGGGTACCAGTTTCCTGAACCTGCGTGGTCTGGGCATCGACCGTACGCTGGTCCTCATCGACGGCCGTCGCCACGTCGGCAGCCGCACCGGCAGCGCCGCCGTCGACATCAACACCATCCCCGACGCACTCGTGGAGCGTGTGGAAGTCATCACCGGCGGTGCTTCCGCCGTGTACGGTGCCGACGCGGTATCGGGTGTCATCAACATCATCACGAAAGACCGCTACGAAGGTCTGAGCATCAGTTCCCAGGCCGGTATCGCCGACGCCGGCGACAGTGAGCAGTACCGGATAAGTATCACCGGGGGCAGCAATCTCGCCGACGACAGAGGTAACGTCTGGTTCAATACAAGCTGGGACCGCTCCCGGCGGGCCGAAGCGCGCGAGCGGGGTTACGCCAGCCGCAATCTGCGCTTCGCGCCGAACCCGAACGATACCGGGCCCAACGACGGCATACCCGACCAGATACTGTTCGACAACACCGGCTTCATCGGCACGCCGGGCGGCGGCCAGGTGGTGGGGCCCAACGGCGAGCTTTTCCGCGCCCAGGGCGGACCGTTCACATTCGATACCGCCGGCAATCTGGTATCTCAGGACGAGGGCACACTGGTACTGCCGTTCCTGAGCCAGGGCGGCGACTTCGTCGACCTCTCCCAGTTCGACCTCCTCGCCGTGCCGGTGGAGCGCACTATCGTCGCCGGCGGCCTGGACTACGACATCACAGACCGGATCAGCTTCTTCGCGGAAGGTAAATTCGCACAGACGGAATCGAAGACCGACGGCCAGCCGACCTTCAATCTGGGCTTCGACTCGTCTGCCACCGGCATCCCCGGCGCGCTCATACAAGCCGACAATCCCTTCGTACCCCAGTCATTGCGGGACATCCTGGCCGCCGAGGGCGTGCCCGGTTTCTTCGTCGGCCGCACCAACGTCGACCACGGCGGCCGCCGGTCCTTGTCCGACCGGGATACGACCCAGCTCTACGTCGGCTTTGAGGGCGGGCTGACCGACAGCATCGATTTCTCACTGCACTACCAGTGGGGCCGGACCGACAATACGACCGAGTTCATCAACGAGCGCATCAACAGCCGCTTCCTGCAGCAGATCGATGCTGTTACCGACGCCAACGGCAACATCGTGTGCCGCGACGCGTCGAATGGCTGCGTACCGCTTAACCTGCTCGGCCCCACGGCAGCCACGGCCGATGCGGTCGCCTTCAGCCACGTCGACTTCGTCACGGAGGGCCGGCTGACCCAGCAGGTGGTGAACGGCACCATCACCGGCGACACCGGCGCTGCCCTGGAGCTGCCCGGCGGCTCCGTGGGCTACGCCCTCGGCTTCGAGTACCGGGACGAGGAATCGGTCACCGAAGAAGGCTTCCTGCGCAATACCGGCGCGCTGTTCGCTACCGCGCCGGTGGCAGACACTGCCGGCGGTTTCGACGTCTGGGAGGCCTTCGCCGAAGCGGCCTTCCCGCTCCTGCAGGGAGCCCCCTTCGCCGAGGAGCTGAACTTCGAGGCCGCCGTTCGCTTCGCCGACTACACGACCATCGGCAATGCGACGACCTGGAAAGTGGGCGGCGACTGGATGCCGGTGAACGACGTGCGCTTCAGGGTCACGGTTTCCGAGGCGGTCCGGGCGCCGAATATCGGCGAGCTGTTCGCGGCGGTAGAACAGAGCAACCTGTTCATCAACGACCCCTGCGACGTGGACTTCGTGAACGCCGGCGGCGCGAATCGCGCTGCGAACTGCGCGGCACTCGGCCTTGGGCCGAACTTCCAGTCGAACTCCGAGGCCTTCACAAAGGCAGTATTCTCCGGCGGTAACCCGGATCTCGAGGAAGAGACGGCGGATACTTTCACCGCGGGGTTCGTCCTGACGCCGGGCTTCCTTGAAGGCTTCACCCTGACCGTCGACTACTGGGACATCGAGATCGAGGACGCCATCAACGCCTTCCCCGCCCAGGCGGTGGTGAACGGCTGCGTCGACGGCGCCGGCGTCGACAACCCGCTGTGCGACTCGGTGAACCGGGGCGCGAACGGCAACATCGAGACGGTATCCAGTCAGCTTATCAACATCGCTTCCTTCGAGGCGTCGGGTATCGATTTCGAGGCCCGTTACCTGTGGGAGGTCGGCCGCAGCACCCCCATCCCCGGCATCATCGACTTCGGGCTCACGGGGACGTGGGTCGACGAGCTCGACTTCTTCGCCCAGGAAGGACAGGGCGAACCCGACAGCGAGGCCGGCGAACTCGGCGACCCGGAGCTGCAGTTCAACCTGCGGGCGACCTGGCAGTACGACAAGTGGACGGTGAGCATCTACGAGCGCTTCCTGTCGAGCCAGGATTTCGACCTGGCCGAACCCGGTGAGGTGCGCTCCCCGAATGACACCGGCACCCAGTGGTACACGGATCTGCAGGTGCGTTACGGTTTCAGCGACAAGGTCGAACTCTATGGCGGCATCAACAACGCCTTCGACCGCGAGCCGCCGGACCTGGCGCTGGTGCCGGAGACCCGCGCCTTCGGCGATGACGCCATCATCTTCGATCAGCTGGGACGCTATTTCTATGCGGGACTGCGCGTTGACTTCTGACGCACGGCATACGGCCCGGCGGCGTGGTGCCGCCGGGTTGCTCCTGCTGGCGGGAGCCCTCGCGGGCGCTTGCGCCGACGAGGGCGCCGACGGGGTCGCCGACGGGGTCGGCAATACAGAGGGCGCCGCGACAGCGGCCCACGCCAGCCCGCAGGCCGGCGACATCACCGCCGAGGAAATCGCTGCGCACGTGCGGGTGCTCGCCAGCGACGAATTCGGCGGCCGCGGACCCGGCACCGACGGCGAGGAACTCACTCTCGCCTACCTGGAGCGGGAATTCCGGGCGCTGGGGCTCGAACCCGTGTTCGCGACGGGCTACCGCCAGCCGCTCGAACTGCTGGAGATCAAACCCGACTTCGACATGGTGCTCACACTCGGCGAGCGCCAGCTCGACTTTGGTGGCGATTTCGTTGCCTGGACCAAGCGCCAGGTGCACACGGTCGAGGTAACGGATTCGGAGCTCGTGTTCGCCGGCTACGGCGTCGTTGCTCCCGAATACGGCCGCGACGATTACGCGGGTGTGGACTGGTCCGGCAAGACCGCGGTCGTGCTGGTCAATGATCCGGGCTTCGCCACCGGAGAGCCGGAGCACTTCGAGGGCCGTGCCATGACCTATTACGGGCGCTGGACCTACAAGTACGAGGAGGCCGCGCGCCAGGGCGCGGAGGGCCTGCTGATCATCCATGAGACGGCCCCGGCGGCCTACGGCTGGAACGTGGTGGAGTCGAGCTGGAGCCAGTCCCAGTTCGATTTCGAGCGGGCCGACGGGAACCGTTCGCGCGCAGCGCTGGAGGGCTGGATTACGCGGGACGAGGCCGAGGCGCTGTTCAACGCCGCGGGCTATGACCTTGACGATATGAAGCAGGCGGCTCTTGCGCCGGATTTCAGTCCCGTTGCTCTGGGGGCGAACGCTTCTGTCACCATCGACAACGAAATGACACGGCATCGCTCACACAACTTCGCCGGCATGCTGGAAGGGCACGAAAGGCCGGACGAGCAGATCGTCTATCTCGCCCACTGGGATGCCCATGGCACCGACCCGGCACTCGACGGCGACACTATCTACAACGGTGCGGCGGACAATGCGACCGGCGTGGGAGCCCTGATCGAGATCGCCGAAGCCTTCACCGCCCTGCCCGAACGTCCGGCACGCTCGGTGGTGTTTCTTGCCGTCACGGCGGAGGAGCAGGGACTGCTTGGCTCCCGGTACTTCGCACGTCATCCTTCCACGCCGACGCGCAACATCGTCGCAGCTCTCAATATGGACATCATGAGCCGGGATGGCCTCTCCGCCGAGGCAACCGTCATCGGTCTGCGCCAATCCGGGCTCGGCGAATATGCACAGCGGGCAGCGGCCAGGCAGCAGCGCAGTGTGCGTCCACACCCCTCGCCGGAGAGCGGCTATTTTTTCCGCTCCGACCATTTCAGCCTGGTTCGCACGGGTGTGCCGGCCCTGCTGTTCCTCAATCCGGGAGCACCGGACTCGGAATACGTGCGCGAGCATTATCATCGGCCGTCCGACGAATACAGCGAGGACTGGGATCTGACCGGCGCGGCGCAGGATGCAGAGCTGTTCTTCCTGATCGGCCACGAACTCGCCGAAACGGTCGATTTCCCGGCCTGGCGGGAGGGCAGCCGCTTCGGCGTCATCCGCGACCGCGACCGCCCCCGGTAGGAGGGCCTTCAGGCCCGATTCGACTTCAGGCCCGATTCGACTTTCTTTCCCGTTGCGGCATTTTTTAAGGTTGAACCGCCAGCGACCGGCTCTCCTGCACGCGCTGCCAGTGACGGGTGGAGTTGATGCTGTAGGCCGGCGGTTCGCGCCAGAGGCCGCGTTCGTCCAGTTGTTCGAACTGGTGGCGGCGCACCTTGCGGCCGGGCCGGTAAGGGGGGCGGCGATGCGCAACCGGGTAATAGATCTCGCGGCCGTAGCGCCAGCCGTAGCCGCGCTCATAGGATTCACTTGCAAGGGATTGGTACGCGCGGCGCTCCTGTTCAGCCCGGCGGGCCTCGCGCCTGGCTTGCCGTTCCTGCGCGCGCTCCTGCGCCAGTGCGGCCCATTCCGCGTGGATGCGCGCGGCCTGGTTCATCACTGAATACTCGTAGTCGTCGGGGTCGTAGTCATCCGGGGTGGACGCGCTGACTTCACGGGTCTCCACGGCCGCGGTGGCGTCCGCCGGCGGCGTCTGGCTGTAGTGCGCGACACCGTCCTCGTCCACCCAATGATAGATCTCGCCGCCGTGGGCGAGACCGGCCGCCAGCAGCAGGGCGGGGATGAGGTGAATCCGGAACATAGTTTATTGGACAATGCAGGAGGGGATTTATCCCCGATTGGATCATGAATCGGGGCTGAAGCCCTACATTGACGAATCGGGGCTGAAGCCCCTCCTACATTGACGAATCGGGGATAAATCCCCTCCTACAGGGTCATGGCTACCTCGTAGCCTTCGCGGGTGGCGGCCAGCACGCCGCGGGGCGCGCAGGCATCGCCGATGCATTCGACGCTGATGCCGGCGGCTTGCAGCGGCGCACGCAGGGCGTCGTCCGGGACACGCGCCGTGGCGTAGGTGATGGCGATGACCGCCTCCACCCGGCTTTCTTCGCCGCTCCAGACGTTCACCAGGCCGAGCGCGCCCTCCTCCAGGAGGTTCAGGTCCCGGGGCTCGACGCAGGTGAGTATCTCGACGCCCAGCGCATGCAGGCGGTGATAGATGCCCTGCCGGTTGATCAGCGAGCAGTCGGAGGCGATGCGCTCGCGCGGGGTGACCAGGGTGACCTGTTCGAAGCGATGCGCGAACAGCTCGGTGGCGGCGTAAGTCATCTCGGTATGGTCCCGGTCCACCACCACGATGCGGCCGGGCTCGCGGCCGGAGCGCGCCAGCATGTCCCGCGCCAGGGTGCGCAGATCCGGCACCATCTCGTCCTCGGCGAACTCCGCCGGCACGAAGTCCGGCACCGCCATGTGCGAGCCGGTCGCGAGCAGCAAATGGTCCGGCTGCAGCGCCAGCACGTCCTCGGCCTTCGCGAAGACGCCCGTCTCGTAGCGCACGCCCGCCGCCTTGCCGGCCAGGTACTGGTAGTCGTAAATGCTCGAGAGGTTCTCGCCGCCGGGCAGCTCCGCGTGCAGCCGCGTCTTGCCGCCGGGCTCGTCGGAGGCCGAGAATAGCGTCACCCGATGGCCGCGCCGGGCGGCCGTGTGCGCCGCCTCCAGGCCGGCGATGCCGCCGCCGACGATCACCACATGGCGCGGGCGCTTCGACGGCACGGGCTTCCAGGCGGCCTCGTCCGGCGCGCCCACGCGGGGGTTGTTGTCGCACTGCAGCCGGCCACCCTCGATGATCGCGCGCCAGCAGGTGTTGCAGGAGACGCAGTAGCGGATCTCCGCCTCGCGGCCGTGCTCGGCCTTGCTGGCGAAGGCGGGGTCGGTGATCAGCGGCCGGCCGAGGAAGGCCAGGTCCGCGGTGCCGTCGGTGAGGGCCCGCTCACACTCATTGGGGTCTGTGATGTAGCCGATGGCGCCGGCGGGGATCTCCGGTGCTACCTGCCGCAGCGCCCGGATGTGGCCGAGATACGGATGACGCTCGCCATGGGCGTCCGGCAGATGGCGCCAGAGCGAGTTGGCATGCGCGCCCCAGGCCCAGGTCCAGTAGTCCACCTCGCCGGTGGCGGCGACGAGCTCCGCGATGCGCCGGGCCTCGTCCAGACCGATGCTGCCGGGCACGCCGTCGTCGCCGGGCAGCTTCACGCCGATGATGAACGGACGGCCGCAGGCCGCCCGGATGGCCGCGATCAGCTCGGTCAGGAACCGGGCGCGGCCGGCGAGGTCGCCGCCGAATTCGTCCTCGCGCCGGTTGGACCAGGCGGAGAGGAACTGGTGGAACAGGTGACCGTGGCCGGCGGAAATCTCCACGCCGGACCAGCCGGCGCGCTTGAGCCGCGCGGCGCCGGCGGCCCACTCGTCGATCATCTGCCGTATGTCGCCCGGCGCGAGCACCCGCGGCACCGTCCAGCTGAGGTCATCGGGCAGGGCCGAGGCCCCCACGGCGCCCTCGTTACGGCCGACGGCGTGGCGGCCGCGGCCTGAGTCCTGCACCTGGCCCAACAGCCGGGTGTCCGCGCCTTCCACCGCCTCGGCGACACGCGCCAGCGAGTCGAAGGCCTCGTCGTCCCAGACCCGCAGCCGGTGCGGCACCCGGTTCACGGAGGTCATGGCGACGGGCTCGGTGACGATCAGGCCGGTGCCGCCGCGGGCGCGGGCGCCATGGTAGTTGATGAACTGCTCGGTGGCCTGGCCATCGCGCACGAATCTGGTGAGGATGGAGGCGTGAGCGAGCCGGTTGCGCAGACGCAGGCCGCCGATCTCGACCGGGCTGAACAGGGTGGGATAGGCGGTGTCGCCGGCGCTCACGCAGGAGGGCGCCGGCTCAGGCGGCGCGGATCGATTGCGGGTCTTTCCCGGAGCCTTCCTCGTTACCGCTTTGTTCGCCCACCGGGGCCGCTTCGCGCGCATCCCGGGTGCCGGACTCGACCGTGCGCAGGACCGTACCGAGCAGCCGCTCGCGCTCGGCGGTGAGCCAGGCGTCGTCCTGGTCGGTGATCTGGTAGCGCTCGATACCCTTGCCCACGGCAAGGCCGTTCTGCTCGAGCACCCGCTCGGTGACGTAGAGCCGCTCGCGCAGCGTGGCCACCTCGGCCGTGAGTTCCATCACCATGCTGAGCAACTCGTCGACGCCCTCCGCCTCGAAGAAGCGGTTGCGGCGGCCGCGGGCCATGCGGGGTAATTCTGCAGACATGTCTCTCTCCTGCGGGGGATCAGGCCTTCTTCCAGGCGCCGAAGGCGTACCAGCGTGTTCCCTTCGGGTCCATGCGGCCGGTCTGGCTGTCGAACAGCGCGGGCTGATCCACGCCCTCGCGGAAGGCATCCTCGCCGACGAAACTGTAGCGCGGGAGGGTGGCCTCGATGCAGTCCTCTGCGGCGAAACCGGCGCCGGTGCAGAGCTCGAGGTAGTCCTGGTCGCGGAACGGCTTGTAGAAGGGTTCGTTGTTGTAATAGCTGTCCCAGTCCAGATAGAAGCTCTCGTACGGCGCCATGCGTGAGTTCGGCGGCAGCTCCATGTTCCACAGCACGCCGCCCGGCTTGAGCACCCGGTACGCCTCGCGGAAGAAGGCATGGATGTCCTTCAACGGCAGTTCGTGCAGGAACATGGAGGAGAACACCACGTCGACGCTCGCGTCCGGGTAATCGAGCTTCGTGGCATCCATCTGGCGGAAGTGCACCGGCACGCCCAGGCTCTTCGCCCGCGCGCTCGCGTAACGCAGCACGCCCGGGGCGACGTCGATGCCGTGTACCTCGGCATCCGGGAACGTGCGTGCCCACGGCAGCGTGTTGTGGCCGACCGTGCAGCCGCAGTCGAGGATGCGCTGCGGCCGGAACTCCGGATACTTCAGCCGGAGGTAGTTCGACAGGGTCTGGCCGATGTCGTCCAGCTCGCGGCCGAACTGGCCGAAGGCGAAGACATTGATGGAGTGGTCGTAGAGCGCGCCGGCCGCCACGTCGTCCTCGCCGTATTCCGCGTGATAACTGCCCGGTGCGAGGTGCACGTCGATCTCTGTCACGTTGCGGGGCACCTCCAAGTCCGGGTCGAGGGTGAGCGAGCCGCCGGCACGGTCGTCGTCATCGCGCAGCGCGCGGGCCTTATCGGCCAGCTCGGCGATGCGGCGCTCGACGCCCGGGATGACCGAGGCGAACACCATTTCCTGGGCGTTCGTGCGCACGGCGCTGTAGAAGCGGAACGCGCGGGTGTTACGCAGGGCCTTGTGGACCTCGGGACCGTCGGCGGGCGCCCGGCCATGCTCGCGTTCGAAGCCGGCGAGCACCTCGTCGTCGTACTCGGCACGCAGGCGGCCCGCCAGCCGGGTGAGCACGTGCCGGCGCAGGCCGGAGACGAATTCCTGCCGCGCCCGCTCGTCACGGGTGGGGGCAGGCTGCAGATCGTGGGGTTGTGGCTGGATCATGCTTGCTGTTTTCAGCTGATTGAGCACTAATTTTGACTATTTTGCCTTTCGATTGTCAAACACAAAAAATGTTTGTATAAGAAGCAGGAATTTTCCAGCGGGAGCCGAAGCCATGACGACAACCACCATCATTGTGCTGTTCAACCTGAAGCCGGACGCCGACCCGGCCGCCTACGAGCGCTGGGCCGCCGAGACCGACCTGCCGACGGTACGCAATCTGGCCGCCACCGACGGCTTCGACGTCTATCGCACCAGCGGCATACTGGGCTCGGACGCGCCGGCACCCTACCAGTACGTGGAGATGATCCGCGTGAGCGACATGGCCGGGTTCGCGAGCGAGGTGGCCACCGAGGCCATGCAGAAAGTGGCGAGCGAGTTCCGCAACTTTGCCGACAGCCCGGTGTTCATGCTGAGCGAGGAGGTGGCGTGATGAAGGGACTGGCAGGCAAGGTCGCCATCTGCACGGGCTCGGGGCGCCGCGAGGGCCTTGGCGAGGGCATCCTGAAACGCCTCGGCGCCGAGGGCTGCAGGGTGGTGGTGACCGATCTCGGCCGGCCGGACGAGGGGCTTGACAGGGGCAACATCGGCACCACCGAGGAGATGGAGGAGGTGGCCGCCGGGCTGCGCAAGGCCGGCGCCGAGGCGATAGCCCTGCCCTGCGACGTGCGCGACGAAGGCCAGGTGCAGACGCTGGTTGACGGAGCGGTGGAGGCCTTCGGGCGCCTCGACATCCTGGTGAACAACGCCGGCGTGGGCTACATGATGAAGCACACCGCCGACCTCACGCTGGAGGAATGGAAGCTGGTCCTCGACGTGAACCTGACCGGTGCGTTCCTTTGCACCCGCATTGCCGCGGCGCAGATGCGCGGTCAGGGCGACGGCGGGCGCATCATCAACATCGCGAGCCAGGCGGCGAAGTCCGGCTTCCCGCACATGGCCCCTTACGTGGCCTCCAAGCACGGCATGGTGGGGCTCACGCGCACGGCGGCCATTGATTATGCCGCCGACGGCATCACCGTGAACGCCGTGTGCCCGAACCACGTCACCACCGGGCTGGGGAAGAAGCAGAACGAGTACTTCGCGAAGTACCGGGGCCAGAGCGTGGAGGAATACCGGGCGGGACTCCGAAGCCGCATCCCGCTGGGCCGTGTGGGTCTGCCCGAGGACACGGCGGCGGCCACTGCATTCCTCGCCTCCGACGACGCGGCGTTCATCACCGGCGAGGCGCTGAACGTGAGCGGCGGCGAGGAGATGCACTAAGCACCATGTAGGAGGGGATTTATCCCCGATTCTCTGATCAATCGGGCCTGAAGGCCCTCCTACATGCTTCGGTGAGGTTTCTATGGAGTTGAGGCAGCTCGAGCGGTTCCTCGCAGTGGTGGATCACGGCACGCTGGCCGCCGCCGCTCGTGAGCTCGGCCTCACCCAGCAGGCGCTGTCGGCGAGCCTGTCCGGGCTGGAACGCGAACTCGACGTGCGGCTGTTCGACCGGGGTCCCGGCGGCATTACCCGGCTGACTGCCTACGGCGAGGCGCTGCTCACCCACGCCCGTTCCCAGATAGCGGCGGACCGGCGCGCCCGCGAGGCACTGCGGAGCCTGGCGGAGGCGGACACCGGCACGGTGACGGTGGGCATCGGCGAGACTTTCGCCGGCGACATCATCGCGCCGGCCGTGAGCCGCCTGCACGCGGCACGGCCGAAGCTGCGCATCAACCTCATCGAGGGCTATTCGGAGCAGATACTGGAACGGCTCTACGACGGCGAATTCGATTTCGTGGCCGTCGGCGTCGGCGACTTCGCGCTGGGGGAGGGGTTCCGCACCGAGGTGATCTACTCCGCCGACGACGTGGTGGCCTGCCGGCCCGGCCACCCGCTGGCTCGCAGGCGCAAGCTGAACCTCGCGGATCTCGCCGACTACACCTGGGTGGTGCCCTATTCCCGTCCCTCCGATGTGGACGTGATCACCGAGACGTTCGTGGCGGCCGGGCTGGCGCCGCCGGGCCGTTTCATCGGTTCCGACGCCTATCGCATCGGCATGAAGCTGCTCGCCGCGAACGACTTCCTGCTGATGACCTCACCCGCGCTGGTCACCAGCCGCATGGCGAAGGAGACCTGGGGCGTGCACATCCTGCCGGTCGAGCGGCCGACGGTGCGGCGCAACGCGAGCCTGGTAACCCCGACGAAGCGGCCCATGACACCCGCTGCCGCCGCCATGCTCGCCGAGGTACGCGAGGCCGCCGGCAAGTACAAAAAAAATCGGGAAGTCCGGTGACTCACACCATTCAGCGCGCTGTTTGGTGTCCGTCGCCGAATTTTTTTGCGCTCAGAAGCCCCGGATGACCATCAGGCGCAAGTCGCCGTCGTCCGCCGCGTCCGAGACGCCGAACAGATAGCTTGCCAGCAACGACCAGTGGCGCCCGACCTTCGCCTTCAGCACCGGGCCGAGCTGATGTTCCTGCTCGTCGAAGCTGCCCGTTTCCGCCGTGGTGTTGAGGTCGTTGAACATCTCCACGCCGAGGCGCATGCCGTTGCCGATCGTACGGGTGACCTGGGCCCGGGTCTCCAGCAGCAGCCCGGGCGCGGCACCGGCGCCGGTCTGGCGCCCGACGATCGCATTCGCCCGCAGCTGCCAGCCGCCCTGGAGGTCGAGCTTGCCGGTCCAGCCCACGCGGAAGCGGTTCGGGCCCTCGTCGCCGGCCTGGGCCTCGAAGCGCAGCGCGGCATCCCAGCCGGCGTCCTGATCCTCGAGATACTGCCACTGCACCTCCAGGCGAGTGTAGCTGAGGTCGAGGCTGTCGCCGTCGACGCTGCGCTGAGCGGCCAGGATTCGGGCGCGCCAGCTGTCGTTGAAGGCCTGCTGGTAGTGCAGCCGGTGTGAAAACACCTCGGGCGCCGGCTCGTCCTCCGGCACGAAGCTCACGCGGTATTCGGCTGCCTGCTCGCCGTCGTCGACGTCCGGGCTGAATACGTTGCTGGTGTTGGCCGCCGCCACGGCAGGCAGCAGCATAAGCAAAAAGAGTACCCGAATCATGGTATCGATACCTGGATGTCAGTTGGAAGCTAAGGGGACAGTTGACTGTCCCGGAACCAATAAAACCGGCAGCCGGGCGGCATTGCTGCCGCCCGGCTGCCGACTCCGCTTTCCCTGCGGAGAAAACGGTCGGTACACCGACCGCAGGGGACTCAGTGTCTGCGGCTTATTCCGGAGCGACCAGCAGACGGCCGTTCAATGGCAGCACGGGACGGGCGTTGTTGCCCATGAAGCCTTCCATGGCCGCAATCTGCGCAGCGCT
>CAYRUH010000049.1:0-21521 GCA_964427415.1 uncultured Woeseiaceae bacterium
CGACTGCCGGACGTGAATGCAGCGGGTCGCCCATCTGGTCACGCTGGGTGGTCAGCGGGTCGCCATCCTCGTCCTGGATGTCCTCGCCCAGCGCCCAGGCGATGAGGTCGGCTTTCGACGGCTCCGTTGAGGCGCCGGTCAGACCCAGGTCGGCCAGCGAGAAATTGCCGGCATTGGTCAGCGAGACTGCATTGGCGGGAGCGGTAAGATCCACGCCGCTGCTACCCGTCAGGTTCGTGTAGAGGTTGCGGGAACCGGGAGCCGGCAGCTCGTTGGCAGCGCCGCCCAGTTCGACCACCCGTCCGTCTTCGATATCGGACCAGAAGCTGCGGGCAGTCTCGGTCTGTCCCGTGTTCGGGTCGGCCTGCTTGAAGAAGCCGGTAGCGGGATCAACAGCCTCGATGCCGTTGGCGTCCACGATCTTGCCGCCAACCAGCTTGTACTTTTTCAGGTTGCCCGGCCAGCGCAGCTTGCGGTCGGCCCGGAACACGGTCACGTACAGCTCGTTCAGGTTCTGCGCCCGGTTGAAGGCGTTTACCGGCACCGCCGGTGCCGTGAAGGTCACTTCCTGCTGGCTGATCGTGTTCAGGATCTGGGTCAGCGCTTCGGTCAGGCCCTGGGTATTGTCGGCGGTGAAGTACTGTCCGCCGCCGGCCTCGGCCGTTTCCTTCAGCAGGGGGAAGTCGGTGCGGAAGCCGATGGTGTAGGTATTGACATGGGGCGTACCGAGTTCGCCGCCGTTGATGTCACCCTTGAAGAGGTATTCGGCGATGTCGTCCAGGCAGGCGCCGCCGCCGGAGCCGGTGCAGCCGGTACGGCCGGTCACCACGGAGTAGTCCGGCAGCCAGCTGGTCAGGTTGTAGTTCTGCACGTCCCAGTCACTAACCGGCAGACCGTCGGTGAGCAGGACGATGAAGTTACGCGAGCAGGAGAAGCTGACCGGATTCACATAGGTGTCCGGGCTCGTCGAGGTATCCACTGCGGCCAGGTCCTGGTCGGTTCGCCAGTGCCAGTAGTGGTACTCCGGGCTCATGCCGCGGTAGTAGCGGGCCGCCTCCCAGAGAGTCTCGGCCAGCGGCGTCACGCCACTGGCGGGCAGGTTGTCGATCGCGTCAAAGAGTTCCGCCCGGCTGTCCTCGATGCGTTCCATGGCCTTGATCACCTGACCGCCGTCGTCGAAGTTAAAGCGCATCATGCCGACGTTGACGTCGTTGACCGTGCCGAGCACGTTCTTGGCCACCTCCTTGAGGATGTCGGTGCGGCGCTTGAAGACGGTGGGCGGGTTGGCGGCCCAGTTCATATAGTTGCCGTCGATGATCTTGTAAGTCGTATCGGCGAGACCCGCGCCCCAGACCAGAGTCTGGTCGGGATCCGACGTCCAGGGCAGGTTGTCGAGGCCGCGCTGGGCGAACACGGCCGTGCTGGATGCCGTCTCGCCGTGCAGGCCGGAGTCCCGCGCACACTCGACGGGACTCGAGTTGTCGCTCGGGTCCAGTCGAGCCCACTGCTCGCTGCCGGAGTCCCCGTCGGAGTCCTCGTCGTCATCGGGGTACTGCCGATACTGGACGAGCTTGTCCGTGTAGGCGCCCGTCGACCGCAGTTCGCTCGTGGCCCGGTCACAGAAGAACGAGTCCTTGTCGATCTGCGCCAGGGAAACGGAACAGTCCGGGGTCGCGGTCGTGTTGGTAGTCCAGTAGAGCTTCGAGCTGTCGCACGAGCCGCTGTAGTCCCGGTCCGGGTCGTAGTCTTCCTGTACCAGTTCCTGGGTCTGCATACTGCCTGACGAGTCCATGATGAACAGGATGTTCGGCCGGTCCTCGGGCAGCGTCGTCGGGTTCAGCACCAGCAGCTCGGTGTCGTCCGCGAGAGCGTTACCGCCGGCTGCCAGCGCGAGCAGTGCGCCCGCCGCCAGCGCGCGAATGTTCTGTGTGTTGCGAGTCATATCCCTATCCTCGTGTCTCGAACGACCGCTCGCCGGAGGTCTCCGGTGGCGTGCTCACGTTGATCTGCCGCACCCGGTTGTCCTCGAGCCGGTAGACGACCGTGCCCACGGCCTCGTTGCGGTCGTGCATATTCAGGACTGCCTCGCGGAAAGCCCTCAGGGTCATGGCGCGGCCGTCGAAGATGTAGCGCGTCTCGCCCTCGACCCGCAGCGTCAGCCGGTCGCACTCCTCGCATTGCCGCAGGATCACGCTGCCGAATTCGTTGGCAGGGAGTGTCAGATGCTTCACCCACACCTCGTAGGCCTCCTCGACCGCCGGCGGCGCTGCTGCCGCCGCCTGGGCGAGGCCGGCGAGCGCCAGCATTGTCAGTGTCATCCGTAATTTCATGTCGCTGTCTCCCTCGGTGATCCTTCCGCCTCAGGGGCAGACGTCGGTGATGCCCTTCGGCCCGACGATGTAGAAGTTCTGGGTGTGTTCGGCAGCCGCGCCCCGGGTCGATTCGGCGGTCGCGACAGTCTGGAAATGGAATGCGGCGATGCCCTTGCCCGCGCCGATGCTGAAAGCGGCGTCCGGCACCAGCGTGTTGCACTGGTAAGTGGTGGCCGATTCGACCGTATCCGTAACGTTGATCGCATGCGGTGCGATGATGTTCGGCGCCGCCGTCTGGAACGTGCCCTGGGCCAGCGCCTCGTCGACGCCGGACTCGGCCGCCTGGAACGCGCTCTCCAGGAACTGGTTGTTGCCGGCCATGGTGAGCTCGGTGGTGGCCGTGTTCATGCCGGAGATGGCCAGCAGCGTCAGCACCATCAGCAGGACCAGCCCGACCACCAGCGCGGCACCGCTCTGGCGCCGTCGCGTTGCGTTGAATGTTTCGCTCGTCTGCCTCATGTGCGTACGTTCCTCAGCAGTATCGTTTTGGTCTTGACCATGCGGCGGAAGTTGTCATTGAAGGCGCCCAGGTCGACATCGGCGAGCTGGTAGTTGGTGTTATCGGCGATGCCCGGCTCGCGCTCCACCGAGCGGACCAGGAGCCAGAGCCGAACGGCCATCACCCGCACTTCCGGATCGAATGCCCCGGCGGCCGGATCGATGATGGGGCTGTCCGGGTTGACGTAGCGGTCCACCGTGGCGTCGCCGTCCATGTCGAGGCCGAACTGGATCTGCATGTTCTCGATACCGGGCACCACTTCCTCGTCCCGGATCACCGGCGCGCCGCCGACCGTGGCCAGGGACCGCCGCCGCAGGGACGGCACGTTCGGGAAGATGTCCGAGTTCGGCGAGACGTAATAACCGTTGACCACCAGGTTGTTGGTCTGGGTGCCGCCGCCCACGAAGCCGCCGGGAGCCACGCCGTTCGAATAGAGCTGGCCCTGCAGGCGGGTGGTCTCGAGCTGGATGACGCCTGCCGTCGGCGCGGCCGGCGTGATGCGGGCGTGGCGCACCACGAAGCTGTCGGAATCCGGCATGAAGTCGCCGGCGCCCACGCAGGGCCAGTTCGTCGTATTGTTGGCGCCCTCGATCGGGCGCAGCAGATCCGTGACGAAGTCGGCGCCGCAGGCGGCCGGCGGATTGATGTTCAGCGGATCGGGATCGCCCGTCGCTGCCCGTCCCTCGACCAGATCCGGACGGCTCAGCAGCCCCCAGTAGCTCGCCATGCGCAGATCGGGCTCCATGACGTCGAGAGCGAATTCCCCGTTCTCCTGCACCCGCGCGAGGTTCTCATTGACGATATAGGCGCTGCGGCTCTGCACGTAGACCTGCACCGCGCCGATGATCAGGAACGAGCCGATCACCAGCGCGACCATCAGCTCGATCAGTGTGACGCCCCGCTGGCGCGTGTAGCCGTGATTTGCGTTCCTGGCATCCATCAGTTCATCGCCTGTACCTGGATGGTGTAGAAGGGCGGGTCCGGCTGCCCCGCCTCGTCCCAGTTGACCCTGACCGTGTAGGTCCAGGGCACCGTCGCCTGATCCAGCAGGACTTCAACGTCGCCATCGGGCAGCGTCTGCTGGGCCTGCTGGCTCCACAGGAAGATGTCGTGCTGGGCCATCTCGTCGGCACTGCAGTCGATCAGCCCCGTATCGCAGTCGTTGTCGGCGCCGGCGCCCGCATAGGCGGCGCCGGCGGTGCGGTTGGCCCGGATCCGGTCGGCCACGTCGCCGGCCAGCGTCACTGCCTGGGTGCGGAACTGGGAGGTGCGCCCGGCCTGCAGCGTCTGCAGGTACAGCCCGGCGATGCCGAGCATGCCCACCGACATGACCACCATCGCGATCAGTGCCTCGATCAGGGTGAAGCCCCGTATTCTCTGCATCAGATTTGCGTTCATCCTCTCGCTCATCCGTTCTCTGCCCGCTTCCCGCTCCGGCTTCAGGGGCAGCCGGCGCCGACCAGCATGTCGGCGACGTTCTGAACCAGCCCCACCTCGCGCACGGCCTGCGGCCGGCCGGGCCCGTCGATGCGCAGGGCGCGGGCCGCCGACAGGCCGCCGGCGGCCGGCACGTTGCCCCGGGCGTCACACATCAGGGCGCCGCGCAGCGCCGGAGCGCCGCCGATGTTGCCGAAACCGAAACCGGTCGCTGCATAAGTGAAGTAATTGGCGCCGCCGTTCGTCTGCAGCGTGATACCGTCCGGCATCGGACCGACGCTGCGGATGACTTCTTCAGCTGCGTCGATTTGTACATTCGGGGTCGGTCCCGCGTCGTCCACAAACACCACCCAGCCGTCGGCGAAGGTGCCGCCGCAGGCCGGATTCGCGGCCTCCGGATTCAGGCTGGAGCAGACCGTGACCGTTGTCTTGCGCTTGACCGCCTCGGTGCGTGCCAGCGTGAAGGCCGAAAGCAGGTCGTTGGAGGTCGCAGCCATGCGATTGTTGCGCGTGAATTCGAGGAAATTGGGCACGCCCAGGGACAGGATGATGCCCATGATCATGACCGTGACCAGCAACTCGTAAAGCGTGAAACCCTGTTGTGCGGTTCTTTCCATGGGGCGGACACTACGCCGCCGGGCCATACGGGGGAAATATTCCCGACGAGCGGTCACTCACGGCGGACGAGCGGCACGCCCCGGCCCGAGCTTCACGCTTCCGGACACGCCAGGCTGGCCGGTGCATCGTGCCCCGGCGCACTCCGCGGGCGGCCCGTATAGCTCACGATCAGCGCCCGGGAACGGACGCGGGCGGCGCCGTCGCAGAGCAGGAAGGTGCCGTTCGTGTTACGGCGGCGGACGCCGCGCAGCGTATAGCGCTTGCGGTTCGTGATTATGTTCACCGCGGCGGCGGGCTGGTGGCGCCGGACGACCCGTTCGCCGGGATCCGCCCGGCCGTCGTCATCGTTGTCGACGAACAGCATCCAGCCCCGGCCCCAGTTGCCACTGCCCGTGCAATGGCTGCCGTTGTCGGACTGACAAAGGACGAGATTCAGCCGGCGCTTGATCGCCTCCTGCCGACCCAGATGCAATGCATGGTGCAGGGCGTTGATCTCGGCCGTCACGCGATTGCGCGCAATCAGGTTGCCGAGTGGCGGCGCGCCGATCACGATCAGAATGGTCGCTACGCTGAGCGTGACCAGCAACTCGTACAGTGAATAGCCGCGGTGTATGGACATGGCCCAGTTCCCTCCGGTGCCGTTGACCGCAGGGCATATTGTCGGCGGCGCGCGGATTGCGAGCGAGCGCGATTCCCGGGTGAACCGCCCCGAAATCGGGCTTGTGCGCCATTTTGAGAATCACTATCATCTAGCCTCGAACAGTAGACTTGGACCAGTCCTATACTTGGTCTAGATTCGCAGCGGTTGGTATCCCTTGAACAGACAGGAAGTCGAAAAGCGTCTCGAATCCCACGGCGTCATGCCTACGCCCCAGCGCGTCGATGTGGCCAGCATTCTGCTGGAGCGTCCCCAGCATCTGTCCGCGGAGCAGATTCTGGAGCGTTTGCGCGAGCGGGGCAGCCGCGTGTCGAAGGCGACCATCTATAACACGCTGAAGCTGTTCAGCGACAAGGGTCTCGCGCGGGAAGTCAACGTGGACCCCAGCCGCCTCTTCTACGACTCGACGACCCATCCCCACCACCACTTCTACAACGTGGATACGGGACAGCTGTCGGACATCCCGCCCGGACAGGTGGCCATCACGGATGTGCCCGATCTGCCGGCCGGCACTGAGCAGGAAAGCGTCGAACTCATCATACGGGTGCGGGAAAAGCGCTGAAGTATCCGCCGGCAGGCGGTGGATTGCCTGCCTAACCCGCATTATCTATACTCGCCGCCCACCCCGGGCCGAAGTAGCTCAGTCGGTAGAGCAACGCATTCGTAATGCGTAGGTCGTCAGTTCGAGTCTGACCTTCGGCACCATCATCTGCTCTCTTCCCCAAGCCCTCCTGCCCGGGGCCTTCCGCCAGGGCGCGTCTGCTTCTTTCCGGTCCTTGTTACCGGCCATGAGGCCCCGCACCGTCCCTGGCGCCGGGGCCATCGGAAGAGACTCCTATTCCTGATCTCTCAGCACGATACTGATGCGGTGCGCGGCAAATTCGCCGCTGCCGCTGTCGAGACGGCCCTGCGCGTGCATCCGGCGGGCGGCAGTCGAGCCGTCGAGCGCCCGGGCGAGCGCATCCGTAAAGTCGGTGAAATCGCGATAGAGCGAGTGGCTGTCACCGGTACGGATGGAGTACAGGCTGCGACGGTCGACGGCCGGCACGATGCTGACGCCGCCCTCGATGTCGAGGATGTCGATGAAGGTCGGGCCGACGCGTATGTAGTGGCGCTGCTCCCCGCCCAGGATCGACGTATCGGGTACCAGCGCGTCCGGACCGATCAGCGTGAACGGAGCCGTGACACCGTCGACGCCCCAGCCGATGACCAGGCTCGCCGCAATGCCGCCGAAGTCGACCACGGTTCGCGCCTCGAAATCGGGCGGCGCGAACCCGAAGGCGCTCGGAAAGCCGAAGGCGCGAGCGGGAGTGCCTGGCAGCAGGCCGTCCGCGAGCGCCAGATCGCCGGTGGCGATCTCGTAGTCGGCGGGGTCGGCGTCGCTGTCCGGTGCGGTTCCGGTGCCGGTGAAGTCGAACAGGCTGACGCGGCGACCGCCAATGGTGGCGAGATCGAGGTCGACCTGACCGGCGATCGCCTCGTTCACGGTACCACTCAGACGTGTGACCGCGAGGCGGACGGCGCCGGCCGTCGCATCCATCGCGAGGCTCGCGCCGCCACCGATGGCGGTCACGTTACCGCGCACGGTGACGTTCTGGCCCACCGAGATTGCACCGATATCCAGACTCTGCTCCGGTGCGCCGCTCCTGAAGACCTTCGTGTCGGGTCCGACCGAAACCAGCACCCGGTCGCGGAAGTAGGCCGCGCGTTCCGTGGGTACGACGGTGGCGCCCAGCACGGTGAACTCGTTGCCGCTGCGGGCGATCACGTGACCCTGCACGGCATCGAAGTCGATGCCGGGGACGCTCGATCCCGCGAGCACCCGGGCGGCGGTGAATTCCGGGTCGGCGGTCTCGAGCGTGCCGAACGCCACCGTCGGCGTCCCGGCCCCGGCGACTTCCAGGGCTCGCAGCCCCTGCGCGCCGACATGGGACTCGCCGTCCACCTCGTATTCGGTCTCCGGCGTCACCTGCACCGGCACTTCACCGTAGCGGCCGTCGCGCCGGTGGAAAGGCCTGAGATCGATCGTGTATTGGCCGGCCGCGACGTCGACCGACACCAGCGGGCCGCGGACGCGGATTTCCTTCTCCTCCACCGGACCGATCTCGGCCAGGATGACCGGCTCGAGCGTTGCGAGTGCCGGCACGCTCGCCAGGTCTACCGTGTGCGAGGCCTCGAGATCGAAGTCGACGGTGAGGAGCGCGGGCACGCCGCGGCGCACGGTCAGGCGATCCTGTTCCGCCAACTCGATTCGTAGTTCGGCCCGCGTGACCGGGTTTCCATCCGCCTCCACAGCGATCGCCTCCACCGCCTCGCCGGCGGACTCGACGAAGATCGCCGCGTCGCCGTAGTCGAGTGTAATGGTGCCGGCGACGTAGGTTCCCGGCGGCACGTTCGCCGCGCTGACCAGCTCGGTGAGGTCCACGTAGTTCGCGAAGTCGAGTCGCGCGGTGTTCGGCAGGGTCTCGACGACGGCACCGCTCGCCTTCTCCAGCGTCAGCGAGATGACGTCTACGGTGTAGCTGAGGAAGTCGCCGTCGGCGTCTGTCATGGCGACGTAGACGATGCCGCACTCCTCCGCCGTGGCCGGATCTGCCGGGTCGCAGGTCGCCGCGGGGTTGCCGGCGAGCGGCGGCGCGCCGCCGCTCGAGCCTCCGCAGGCGGCAATCGCGAGCAGAAACGGAGCCAGCCAGGCGAGCGCCGGGCGGTTCAGCGGCTGGGTAATGTTCGACCGTGTCCTTGTCATGATCCTCTCCTGTCAGGGGGATTGCACACGCGGTTATCAACGGCTGATCATCCCGCTGGTTGACAAGAATCCCGTCCGATAACAGGCCTTGTTGCCTGGATCCGGAAACTCTTGCCATATAAAGCAATATATTCCGGATAGTTAGCTTGTATTCCTAAAAATTCGTGTCAGAATGCATTCCTAACACGGCGTCGGTGGGGAATACTGGAAGTGAGAACGCTGTCAATCCAATGGCCCGCGCGGGCTTCCTAGAATGCACCGAGAGATTGCCGACGGGTGCGAAGCCTCGAGATGATCAGCGAGAAGGACCTGCGGGCCGGCATCGCCGGCGACACACTCGCCTCACGGCGGGGTTCCGGGCAATACCCCGCGATCGCGGTTGATGCTGTGTATACCAAGCTCGCGATCAATCTCCTCACCCTCGAGAAGGCCACGGCCGGCGAGGTCATCGAATCCGTGGTCGAGGATCTCCGCGATGCGGCTGCGGTCGACGTCGCGTTTGTCTGTCTGGCCGACGAGGTGGCGGCCCGCATCGAGACCGTGATCGCGGCGACGTCTCCCTACAGCATCTGCCGGCCTCAGGTTCTCCAGGGCCAGGACCTCGCCGACTGGCGCTGGCTGGCCCGGGGCATGAGCGGCCAGCGCCTGCTTGAGATCGGCGAGTGCGGCCGGCCGCCGGCGGGCGCGGAGGCGGAAGCGGCCCGCCTGTCCGAGATCGGCCTGGGTGCCTGCCTGCTGATCGGCGTCGGCACTGCCGAGGGCCCCGCCGGCTTCATCGCGCTGGCCAACGAAGCGCCGGTGGACGGCTGGGACGCCAACCTCAAACTGCTATTGAAGCTGCTCGGCTCCAGCTTCGGCGCCGGCGTGGAGCGCGTGCGTACCCGCGCCGAGCTGGCCCACATCCGCGAGCGCGACGAACTGCTGTCGGAAACCGCCAACGACGGCATCTGGGACTTCGACGGCAGGGCCAAGGCCGTGTGGTTCTCCCGCCGCTGGAAGACCATGCTCGGCTACGATGAGGACGAGGAGGATCTCGCCCCCGACTGGTACCGGCTCGTGCACCCGGACGACATGACGCGGGTGCAGGCCAAGATGCGCGAGCACCTCGAGGGCCGGGCAGAATACTTCGAGAGCGTCCACCGCATGCGCCACTCCGGCGGCGACTGGCGCTGGATGATCAGTCGGGCCAAGGCGCTGCAGGACGACAACGGGCGGCTGCGGCGCCTGGTGGGGGTCGAGGTGGACATTACCGAGCGCAAACTCTACGAGGAGGCGCTGTTCCGCGAAAAGGAGAGCGCTCAGATCACGCTGCAGTCCATCGGTGACGGCGTGGTCACGACGGACGCCGACGGCAACGTGGAATATGTCAACCCGGTCGCCGAGGAGCTTACCGGCTGGAAGGTGGACAGTGCCACGGGACGCGCGGTGGACGAGATCTTCCGCGCTTATCACGAGGAGACCTGCGAGCCGCTGGAAAACCCGGTAGCCGTGGCCATCCGCCGCAACCGTTCCATCAAGTCGGTGCGACCGACGCTGCTGATCACGCGGGACGGCAACGAGCTGTATGTGGAGTCGACGGCTTCGCCGATCCGTGACGGCTCGGGTAATGTGACCGGTGGCGTGCTGATCTTCCACGACGTCAGCGAGGCCCGGGAGCTGAACCGCAAGCTCGCCTATCACGCCAGCCACGACATGCTCACCCAGCTGGTCAACCGGCGCGAGTTCGAGAGCCGGCTGGAACGCGCCCTGAAGAGCGCGAAGGCGAGGGAGACTTCGTACGCCCTCTGCCACCTCGATCTGGATCAGTTCAAGATCGTCAACGACAGCTGCGGCCACAGCGCCGGCGACGCCCTGCTGGCCCAGCTGGGCGCCCTGCTCAAGTCCAAGGTGCGCTGGCGCGACACGCTGGCGCGCCTCGGCGGCGACGAGTTCGGCGTGCTGCTGGAGAGTTGCAATCTGGACGAGGCCATGCGCACCGCCGAGGAGTTGCGCGAGACAGTGGCCGACTACAAGTTCGTCTGGGACGAACGCAGTTTCCGGCTCGGCGCAAGCATCGGTGTGGTACCCATCACGGCGGACAACGACGACGTGGCGGCGCTGCTCTCGGCCGCCGACAGCGCCTGCGCGGCGGCAAAGGAGGCGGGCCGCAACCGCATCCACAGCTATCACGAGAACGACATCGACCTCATGCGGCGCCGTCGCGAGATGCAATGGGCGGCGCGTATCAATAACGCGCTGGAGGAGTCCCGTTTCGAGCTGTTTCGCCAGACCATCCTGCCGCTGCAGCGTGACGACCGGGGTGCCCATTACGAGCTCCTGCTGCGCATGCGTGACGAGGCCGGCGCGATGGTCTCGCCGGAGTTGTTCATCAACGCCGCCGAGCGCTACGGCATCACGCCAAACATTGACCGCTGGGTGATTTCCAACGCATTCCGCTGGCTGGTGTCCGAGGCGGACGAGCGCGAGCGCCTGGATCTCTGCTCCATCAACCTCTCGGGCCAGAGTCTGGGCGACGAGAAGTTCCTGCCTTTCGTCATCGAGCAGTTCCAGACGAGCGGCCTTGACGCCACCAAGATCTGTTTCGAGATCACCGAGACGGCGGCCATCGCGAGTTACTCGCAGGCCAACCGGTTCATCAACGCACTGAAGGAACTCGGCTGCAAGTTCGCCCTGGACGACTTCGGCACGGGTCTGTCTTCATTCGGCTACCTGAAGCACTTCCCGGTGGACTTCCTGAAGATCGACGGCAGTTTTGTGAAGGAAATTCTGCACGATCCCATCGACCGGGAGATGGTCCGCTCGATCAACGAGATCGGCCATCTGACCGGCAAGCAGACCATCGCCGAGTTCGCGGAGAACGAGGAGATCATCACCATGCTGCGTGGTATGGGCATCGATTATGCCCAGGGCTACGGCGTCTCCGAGCCCAAGCGGGTGCAGCAGAATTTCGCCGCCGAGTCGCTCTAGCCGCCGGCCCCTGCGCGCAAGCGCATCGAGTAATCCACGGCGCGCAGGTGCTTGGTGAGCGCGCCCACCGAGATGAAGTCCACGCCAGTCTCCGCGACGGCCGTGATGGCGTCCATCTGCAATCCGCCGGACGCCTCCAGGGTGGCTCCGGTGCCGCCATCCCGGGTGATACGCACGGCTTCGCGCAGGGCGTCGAGGGGGAAGTTGTCCAGCAGCAGTCGGTCGGCCCCGGCGGCCAGTGCCTTGCGCAGCTCGTCGATGGACTCGACTTCCACCTCGACCGGCAGCGCCGGGTTATCGGCGCGTGCCCGCGAGACTGCCGCCTCGATGCCGCCGCACGCGATGATGTGGTTCTCCTTGATAAGGACGGCGTCGAACAGCCCCATGCGGTGGTTGACCGCGCCGCCGCAGCGCACGGCGTACTTCTGGGCCAGCCTGAGGCCCGGGATCGTTTTGCGGGTATCGAGTATGCGGCAACCGGTGTGTGCGATGGCGGCCGCATAGCGGGCGGCGGTCGTGGCGGTCCCGGACAGGGTCTGCAGGAAATTCAGCGCGCTGCGCTCGCCGGTCAGTATCGGCCGGGCGGGCCCCTCCAGGGAGCAGACCGTCTCGCCCGGCGCGAGCCGGTCGCCGTCGCCCGCCTGCCAGTCGATGCGGATACTCTCGTCCAGCTCGGCGAAGACCCGGTCGAACCAGGCGCGGCCGCACAATATCGCGTCCTCGCGGCAGATCACCGTGGCGTGGAAGCAGGCCCCGGTGCCGACCAGTGCCGCCGTCACGTCGCCGCCGCCGACGTCCTCCGCCAGGGCGGCATCCACGCTCGCCCGGATGTGTGCCGAGAGCCTGTCTTCCTGCATTTTCGCTGCCTCCGAGCCGCGCCGGGACGATACGCCAGAGCGTCTCTGGTCACAAGCAGCAACATACGTATAATCCACTGTCAAGACATCGCAACCGGTAGCCGCCAGGATTGGACCAGACAGTGACGAACAAGCCGCCGCCGAGACGCCCGGCCTCGCCCTGCGTGAACATCTGCACGCTGGACGAGCGGGACGTCTGTACGGGCTGTCTTCGCACCCTGGACGAGATCGGCGCCTGGTCCACGCTCAGTGCGCAGGAGCAATGGCGCGTCGTAGCCGCGCTGTCCGGCCGCGCCGGGACGCGCAGGGTCGGCTCCTGAGGTCCCATGAACGCCGCACGGTCCGCCACTGCCGGTATCCTGTTCCCGCTGCTGTTGGCCGGCTTCGGCCTGACCGGCTGCACGGCCATGCTGATCGGCGACGCACAGGGGAGTCGTCAGGGCGGCACGGCGAGCGAGCGAACTGCAGGGACGAGTACCAGAACGGACGCTACTGCGGATGCGCAAACAGGATCGATCGGCGATGCCGAAGTCACTGCCGGGGTGCGTTCGAGGCTGGTGGCGGATACGGCGGTGGAGGCGTCAGGCATCGACGTGACGGCGGCCGCAGGGCGGGTGACGCTGAGCGGCCTCGTGACGAGTTTCGCCGAGCGGGACCGGGCCGGCCGGCTGACCGCCACCGTGCCGGGAGTCGTGGCAGTGGACAACCGCCTGGCCGTGCAGGCAGAGCGTTAAAAAGCGAACCAGAGCAAAGGAGGTAGAGGGACAATGGACGTAATCGAAAGGATCAAGCAGCAGCTCGGCGAGAATCCGATCCTGCTGTACATGAAAGGAACGCCGGATTTCCCGCAGTGCGGCTTCTCCGCCCAGTCGGTGGCGGCGCTGAAGGCCTGCGGCAAGGAATTCGCCTATGTGAATATCCTGGAGGACCCGGAACTGCGCGAGGCGCTGAAGAGCTACTCGAACTGGCCGACCTACCCCCAGCTCTACATCGGCGGCGAGCTCATCGGTGGCTCGGACATCGCCGTGGAGATGTATCACTCCGGTGAGTTGAAGCAGGCCGTCGACGACGTCGCCGCCTGAGGGCGGCGGCGCTCAGCCGCCGGACAGTGCGTCACGGTATACGCCCTGCACCCGATTGACGATCTGGCAGAACAGATCCGCTGTCCGTTCCGCGTCATAGGCCGCTGAATGGGCGCGGGATTCGTCCCAGTCCAGCCCCGCGGCCGTCACGGCGCGTGCCAGTACGGTCTGTCCGAAGACCACACCCCCCAGCGTCGCCGTATCGAAACTGGAGAACGGGTGGAAGGGGTTGCGCTTCAGCCCCGTGCGCCGGATCGCGGCGTTCAGAAAGCTGAGGTCGAAGAACGCATTGTGGCCCACCAGCACGGCCCGGGTGCAGCCGGTCTCGCGGATGGCCCGCCGCACTTCCCGGAACACCCGCTGCAGGGCGTCCCGCTCGTCGATGGCCGGGCGCAGCGGATGCCAGGGGTCGATGCCATTGACGGCCAGCGAGGCCGCTTCCAGATTGGCGCCGTCGAAGGGCTTCACGTGATACCGGTGGGTCTCGCGGCGGTCCATCCGGCCGGTGTCGTCCATTTCCAGCAGCACGGCGGCGATCTCGAGCAGCGCATCCGTGTCCGCATTGAAACCGCCCGTCTCGACGTCGATCACGACGGGCAGGAAGCCGCGGAAGCGATTGGCGACCGGTGCCGGCTCGCTCTGTCGGTTCGTTTTCCCCATGCGGTTCAGACGACGGGGTGGCCAGGCGTCTTCGCCAGATCCAGCAGCAGGCTGAGGGTGTAGCGGACACCGAATCCGGTGACCTTCGTAGGCGCGTGGGCCAGCCCGCCTTCGTGGCTCGAGGCGCTCAGGTCGATGTGGATCCAGGTGCTTCGTCGCGGCACGAACTCACGCAGCAGGGCTGCGGCCATGATGTGGTCGCCGGCGCCGGCCGGCAGGCATTGCCTGAGGTCGGCCACCTCGCTCTTCAGCTCCTGCCTGAACTCGTCGGTGACCGGGAACGGCCATACCCGCTCGCCGCTGGCCTCGCCGGCCTGCTGCAACAGGGGATGCAGGGCCGGGCGGTTTGTGAATATGCCGCTGTAGCGCGTGGTGAGGGCGCTGATGCAGGTGCCGGTCAGGGTCGCGTAATCGATGATCGTGGCCGGCCCGGTCTCGCCGGCCAGCGCCAGGGTGTCGGCCAGCACCATCCTGCCCTCGGCGTCCGTATTGATCACCTGGATGGTTTTGCCGTTGACGGCCGTAACGATATCCTGCTGTTTGTAGGCGCTGGGGCCCGTCCGGTTCTCGGTGAGCGCCAGCCAGCAGTCGACGGCGAACGGGGCCTGCAGCAACGTCAGCGAGAGCAGGGCGCCGAGGGCGACGGCTGCGCCCTGCATGTCCCCGTGCATGTCCAGCATGCCGGCTGCGGATTTCAGGTTGGTGCCGCCCGTATCGAAGACGATGCCCTTGCCGACCAGTGCGACGTCGGGGGTGTCCCCGGCACCCTCCGGACGCCAGGACAGGCGCACGATGCCGGCGTCGTCGTTGTCGTTGCCTTGCGCCACGGCCAGGAACGCGCCGGCTCCCCGCTGCTCCAGTTGCCTCGTGTCCAGCAACTCGTAGTGCCAGCCATGGCGCTCGGCGAGTTGCGCAGCCGCGGCCCGCAGGGCCCGGGCGTCACCCAGGTTGGGAGGAAGCGCGGTGAGCCAGCGGGCCAGGTTGTTGCCCGCCGCCTCCGCCCGCACCCGATCGGCGTCGATGCGCTCGGGCAGTCCCGCCAGCCTGATGGCGGAGAGCCGCGGCGGCTTCGGCGTCTTCTGCCGGAATACCGGCAGACGGAAGGCGGTGAGCAGCAGTGCCAGCAGCTGGTCGCGCACGAGCGCAGACGTCGACTCGGCGGCGAAGCCCGTTGCGAGTACCGAGATGCGGGACGGATTCTCCGCCATCGCGGCTTCCGCCAGGCGCCGGGCGACGGTGGCGCGCTCGAACGCGCTCGCCTGCGGCGGGACCATGGCCACCAGCACCGTGGTCTGCGCCTGGTTATCCAGGCGGCTCGTGACCAGCGGTACGCGCGACGCATCGCGTCGTCGGGCCAGTTTGCTCAGCCGGGAGCCCTTCGGCACGGCGGACCACTCGCTCTCGACCGCATCGCTCGGCAGCAGCACGAGCAGCTGGTCCTGATTGTCGTAGTCTTTCAGCAGCGGCTTCTTCGTCGACTGGATGACGCGTATCGAAGAGTCCGGCGGCAGCACTGTGGCCATTCGAGGGTCCTCCGGGGGCGCCTTGACCTGTCTCCGGCAAAGGCCGAACATACGCCCCTCGTGTCCGGCGGGCAGAGCGGGGCGACGAAGAAGCAACATCCTAGCAGGTGACCCCCGCTAATTCATCACGGCCGCTGCGGCGGCTGCTAAACGGCATCAGGCATGAGTGCAGACAGTCCTTTCGACGACACCGACCCGACAGAGACGCGGGAATGGCTCGAGTCCATCGACTCGGTGCTGAAGGTCCACGGCCCCGAGCGTGCCCATTTCCTGCTGAACCGGATGATCGATTTCGCACGCCGCTCCGGTGCCTATCTGCCCTACAGCCCGAACACCGCCTACCTGAATACCATCTCGCCGGGCCAGCAGCCGGAATACCCGGGCGAGCGTTCCGTCGAACGGCGCATCGAGGCGTATATCCGCTGGAACGCGATGGCCATGGTCGTGCTCGCGAACCGGGCGAGCAGCGAATACGGTGGCCATATCGCCTCCTACGCGTCTTCCGCCACACTGTACGAGGTGGGCTTCAATCATTTCTGGCGCGCCCCCTCGGAACGCAACGGCGGCGACCTGGTCTTCATCCAGGGCCATTGTGCGCCGGGCATCTATTCGCGGGCGTATCTCGAGGGGCGGCTCACCGGCGCCCAGCTGCAGCGCTTCCGTATGGAGGTGGGCGGCGGCGGCCTGTCCTCCTATCCTCACCCCTGGCTCATGCCCGCGTTCTGGCAGTTCCCGACCGTATCCATGGGCCTCGGCCCGATGATGGCGCTCTACCAGGCCCGCTTCATGCGCTACCTCGAGCATCGCGGCCTGATCCCGGAGAGCGACCGCAAGGTGTGGTGTTTCCTCGGCGACGGCGAGATGGACGAACCGGAGGCTATGGGCGCCATCACGATGGCTGTGCGCGAGGGGCTGGACAACCTCATCTTCGTCATCAATTGCAATCTGCAGCGTCTCGACGGGCCCGTGCGTGGTAACGGCAAGATCATCCAGGAGCTGGAGGCGGCGTTCGGCGGCGCCGGCTGGGACGTGATCAAGGTGATCTGGGGTTCGCGCTGGGATCCCCTGCTGGCCAAGGACACCGACGGCCTGCTCCGCCACGTCATGGACGAGACGGTGGACGGCGAATACCAGGCCTACAAGAACAAGGGCGGCGCCTATACCCGCGAGCACTTCTTCGGCAAGTATCCCGAGCTGAAGGAGATGGTCGCAAATATGTCGGACGAGGAAGTGTGGCGACTGAACCGGGGCGGCCACGATTCGATCAAGGTCTACGCGGCCTACGACAAGGCAGTGCGCAGTCAGGGTCGTCCGACTGTGATCCTGGCCAAGACCGTGAAGGGCTACGGCATGGGCGAGTCCGGCGGGGAGAGCGCGAACCCGGCGCACCAGCAGAAGAAGCTGGACGACGAGGCGCTGAAGGATTTCCGCGACCGGTTCAACATCCCGGTCTCCGACGAGGACATCCCCGAGGTGCCCTTCTGCCGGCCGCCTGAGGACAGCGACGAGATCGAATACCTGCACGAGCGGCGGCGCAAACTGGGCGGGTACCTGCCGCAGCGCCGCGCCCGTTCCGAGTCGTTGCAGGTGCCTCAGCTGGAGGCCTTCTCGAGCCAGCTGGAGGGCACCGGCGAGCGCGAGGCGTCGACCACGATGGCGTTCATCCGCCTGCTGACGACGCTGATCCGGGACAAGAGCATCGGCAAGTACGTCGTGCCGATCGTGCCCGACGAGGCACGTACCTTCGGCATGGAAGGCATGTTCCGTCAGGTGGGCATCTATTCCTCCAAGGGGCAGCTGTACACGCCCCAGGACGCCGATCAGCTCATGTACTACAAGGAGGACAAGAAGGGACAGATCCTGGAGGAGGGCATCAACGAGGCCGGCTCCTTCTGCTCCTGGGCGGCCGCGGGCACGGCCTACAGCAATCATGACCGGCCGATGATCCCCTTCTACATTTTCTATTCGATGTTCGGGTTCCAGCGCATAGGCGACTTCATCTGGGCCGGCGGCGACATGCAGTCTCGGGGCTTCCTGATGGGTGGCACGGCCGGGCGCACGACGCTGGCCGGCGAGGGCCTGCAGCATCAGGACGGCCATAGCCTGGTGCTGTCCTCCACCGTGCCGAACTGCCTGTCCTACGATCCCACCTATGCCTACGAACTCGCGGTGATCATCCAGGACGGTCTGCGGCGCATGCTGCATGAGCAGGAGAACGTCTTCTACTACATCACCTGCATGAACGAGAACTATGTCCATCCGCCCATGCCGAAGGGCGTGGAGGACGGCATCCTGAAGGGCTTGTACCTGCTGAAGATCGGCGGGCGGGGCAAGGTGCGTGTGCAGCTGATGGGCGCGGGTACGATCCTGCGCGAGGTGATCGCCGCCGCAGAGCTGCTGGAGGAAGACTATGCTATTCCGGCGGATATCTGGAGTGCCACCAGTTTCAACCAGCTGCGCCGCGATTGCCTGGAGGTGGAACGCTGGAACCAGCTCCACCCGGCCGAGGAGCCCCGGCGCAGCTACCTCGATCAGTGCCTGGCGGACAAGGACGGACCGTTCGTCGCGGCGACGGACTACATGAAGATCGTGCCGGACCAGATCCAGCGCTGGATGCCGGGCCAGTACGTGACGCTCGGCACCGACGGCTACGGCCGCAGCGACCGCCGCTCCGCGCTGCGTCAGCACTTCGAGGTGGACCGGCGTTACATCGCGGTGACGGCGCTGAAATCGCTGGCTGACGAGGGCGCACTCGACATGGAGACGGTCTCCGATGCCATCCGGCGTTACGATATCGATCCGGACAAGCCGGATCCGGTGACTCTCTGACGGCGGCGCCATGGCGGAGCGGAAGGAAATACGCGTTCCCGATCTCGGCGACTTCGCCGACGTCGACGTCATCGAGGTGCTGGTCTCTGCCGGCGACACGGTCGAGGTGGAAGACGGCCTGATCGTGCTCGAGACCGACAAGGCGTCCATGGACGTGCCGAGTACCGCAGCGGGCAAGATCGTCGAGGTCAACGTCTCTTCGGGCGACACGGTGAACGAGGGCGATCTCATCGCCGTCGTCGAGACGAGCGGAGAAGAAGAGGGAGAGTCCGCCGGCGACCAGGCCAGTGCCGAGGATGACCAGGCCGGTGCCGAGGATGACCGGTCCGGCGGCGAGGCAGCGGACGGCACCGTCGCCGAGCCTCGCCGACTTAAGGTCGAGGTGCCGGATCTCGGCGACTTCGAGGAGGTGGACGTGATCGAGGTCCACGTCGCCGAGGGCGACGAGGTGGCCGAGGAGGATCCGCTGCTGACCCTCGAGACGGACAAGGCCGCCATGGACGTGCCGTCTCCGGCGGCGGGCCGGGTGGCCGAGGTCGCGGTGAGCGTCGGCGATAAAGTCAGCTCGGGCGACCAGATTCTGACGCTGCTGACCGGGGACGGCGGCAAAAGCGGCAATAGCGGCAATAGCGGCAATAGCGGTGATGATCGCGGCGATGACCGGGGCGAGGCCGGGGAGGGCGACACGGCCGGCGAGGCGCAGCGCGCGTCCGCCGATGAGGGCGGTGAGGCCGATGAGGCCGTTGGCGGGGAAAGCCGCGGCGAGGGCGACGCGGCAGGCCGGGAGCCGCTGTCCCGGGCGCCCGCGCGAGGTCAGGGCGACGGCGGCCGCCGTGAGCGGACCGGATCCGCCGACGAGCGCCGGGACTTGCCGGCCGGGTTTCCGGCCATCGACGAGGCGGGCTTCTCCCGGGCTCACGCCAGCCCGTCCGTGCGCAAACTGGCGCGGGAGCTGGGCGTCGACCTGGTCCGCGTGGACGGCACCGGGCGCAAGGGCCGGATCCTCGCCGAGGACGTGAAGTCCTGGGTCAAGAAGACGCTGCCGGGTGGCGGCGAGGCGGCTGCAGGCGCCGCCCTGCCGTCGGTCCCGGAGGTGGATTTCGCCAAGTACGGCGACGTGGTGACCGAGCCGCTGGGCCGCATCCGCAAGATCTCCGCGCGCCGGCTGCAGGCGTCGTGGCTGAACCTGCCCCACGTCACCCAGCACGACCTCGCCGACATCACGGAGATGGAGGACCGGCGCCAGGAGCTGAAGGGCACGGCGGCGGAGCGCGGCATCAAGCTGACGCCGCTCGCGTTCATCATCAAGGCCTGCGTGCAGGCGCTGCAGGAGTTTCCCCGCTTCAATAGTTCCCTGCATCCGGACGGCGAGCACCTGGTGCTGAAGCACTATTTCCACATCGGTTTCGCCGCCGATACGCCGAACGGCCTCGTGGTCCCCGTCATCCGGGACGCCGACCGCAAGGACGTCTACGAGCTCGCCCGCGATCTGGCGGAGCTGTCCGCCGCGGCGCGGGAAGGGAAACTCAGTGCCGAGCAGATGCAGGGCGGCAGCTTTACCGTCTCCAGCCTCGGCGGCATCGGCGGCACGGCTTTCACGCCCATCATCAACGCCCCGGAGGTCGCCATCCTCGGCGTTTCCCGCTCGAGCATGCAGCCGGTCTGGAACGGCCGGGAGTTCAAGCCGCGGCTGATGCTGCCGCTGTCGCTGTCCTACGACCACCGCGTGATCGACGGCGCGGCTGCGGCGCGCTTTACAACCTGGCTCTCCGGCGCCCTCGGCGATGTCGGCGGTCTGCTCGAAGCCATCCCCTGAGCATGATTGTCACAATCACCACAATCACCACAATCACCATGATCACCACTGCGGCGCCATGAGCGAAGACGGCCGCATCATCCGCGTGCCCGATATCGGCGACTTCGACGAGGTCGACGTCATCGAGGTGCACGTGGCCGAGGGCGACGAGATCGAGGCCGAAGATCCTGTCGTCACGCTGGAGACGGACAAGGCGAGCATGGACCTGCCGGCGCCCCGCGGCGGCCGTGTCGAGTCCGTGCTGGTGAAGACCGGTGACAAGGTCTCCGAGGGCAGCGAACTCCTGCGCCTGGCCGACTCGGGTGACGAGGCGGAAGACGCGGCTCCCGCCGACGACGAGAGAGAACCGGATGGCCGGGCCTCCGGCTCGGCAGAGCGTTCCTCCCGCCCGAGCGATGCGCCGCCGGCCGCCCGCGACGCCGCCGATGCGGACCTGGAGACGGACCTTGTCGTGTTGGGAGCGGGGCCGGGCGGCTACGCCGCCGCGTTCCGCGCGGCCGATCTGGGCCTGCGGGTGACACTGGTCGAGCGCTGGCCGGTGCTGGGCGGCGTCTGCCTGAACGTAGGCTGCATCCCCTCCAAGGCGCTGCTGCACGCCGCCCGCGTGATCGAGGAGGCCGCCGAGATGGGCGAACACGGTATCCGCTTCGGCGAGCCGGAGATCGACGCCGCGCGGCTCGGCGAATGGAAGTCCGGGGTCGTCAAGCGGCTCACCGACGGGCTCACGGGCCTGGCGAAGCAGCGTAAGGTGCAGGTGGTTCACGGCACCGGCCGCTTCCTGTCACCCCACCGACTGGCCGTGGAGAACGACGACGGTCGCCGGGTGATCGCCTTCGAACAGTGCATCGTCGCGGCGGGCTCCGAGCCCAGCCGCATACCCGGGTTGCCCGACGACGAGCGCATCGTCGACTCGACCGGCGCGCTGGAGCTGGCGCCGCTGCCGGAGCGCCTGCTGGTGGTGGGCGGCGGCATCATCGGCCTGGAGATGGCCTGTGTCTACGATGCGCTGGGCGTGAAGGTCACGGTCGTGGAATTGATGAAACAGCTGATGCCCGGCGCCGACCCGGACCTGGTGCGGCCGCTGGCCAAGCGCATGAAGAGCCGCTACGAGGACATTCTGCTGGGGGTGAGCGTGGCCGGCATGGAGAGCCGGGAAGAGGGCGTCCGGGTCAGCTTCGAGGGCGACGGCGCGCCGGAACCGGGCCTGTGGGACCGGGTGCTGGTGGCTGTCGGTCGGCGGGCGAACGGCGACCGGCTGGACGCGGAGAAGGCGGGTGTCGAAGTGGGCGAGCGCGGCGTCATATCGGTGGACAAGCAGATGCGCACGAACGTGCCGCACATCTACGCCATCGGCGATATCGTCGGCCAGCCCATGCTGGCCCACAAGGCCACCCACGAGGGCAAGGTGGCGGCCGAGGTGGCGGCCGGCGAGAAGAGCGCCTTCGATGCCCGGGTGA
>CAYRUH010000050.1:0-21479 GCA_964427415.1 uncultured Woeseiaceae bacterium
CGCGAGGACGGGCGCAGCATCTCCCGCTGGCTGCCCTATGTCTCGGTCGGCGACGTCGACGACGCGGTTCGGCGCGGCGTCGGCGGCGGCGCGCGCGTCGCTGCCCCGGCCCGGGACGTCGCCCTCGGCCGGGTGGCCGCCATCATCGACCCCCAGGGCGCGGTCATCGGCCTGGCGGCCAGCCGGATCGGCGATCCGGACGATGCCACCACCCGTGCGGGGCCGGGCCGCGTGGTATGGCACGAGATGCTGGCGCGCGACGTCATCGGTGCCGCAGGCTTCTATCGGCTCGTCGGCGGCTACGAGATCGAGACCATCAATCGCCGCGGCGGTGAATACACCCTGCTGATGCAGGACGGCATTCGGCGTGCAGGCGTCATGGCGCGGCCGAACGACGACGTGCAGCCGCTCTGGCTGACCCATTTCGGCGTCACGGACCCGGCGGCGGCGGCCGAACGGGCCGAGTCGCTCGGTGGCAGGATCATAGTGGCTCCGACTCCGGAGCTGCGCGACGGCTCGATTGCGGTAGTGACCGACCCCAGCGGTGCGGTGCTGGTACTGAGCAAGACCTAGGGAGGGCAGTGCGATGAGGAAGGCTTTACGGAAAATGGTATTGGTCACCGTGCTGGCCTGCAGCACGCTGGCCGCAGGCTGTACCGGCAACGTGGGCGTCGGCCTGAACGTGGGCGTGCCGATCGGCAATCACGGCTACATGAGCGTCGGCACGAACCGCTGGTGGTGAGTCCGATCGACTGACTTACCAGCGAATACCGAAGGTCAGCGGCAGAATCTCGGAGTTCGACGGATCGGTCTGCACGGACTTGTAGCGGGCCTCTACGAACAGAAGGGAACCGCGATTGAAGCTGAACGAATAGCCGGCTCCGACATGCCAGGAAAGCTCGGTACTGCTCTCGGAAGCGACGACGACCGTCCCGGGTCCAACGCCTCCCGGCACACACCACCACCACCATGGGTCGCAGAACGGCGGATAGTAGACGAGATCGGTATCCGCCAATTTCGCCTCGACGCGGTCGATGCCGACGCCGCCGAGAAGATACAGCCCGTTGGGGCTGGCTCCGTTCAGGCTCCAGATGCCCGTAACCGAGAAGCTCCAGTCGTCGAAATCCCCGCCGGATACGCTGCCCAGTTCGGGGTCAATTTCCTCGATGGCGTTGTTGATGGCCCGAATTGCGGACGAGGAGAAGTCGTGATTCGAATAAGCGAGCTCGAGCTGGACTCCCACGGGCCAGTCGGAAGGCCAGTAGGTCGCACCGCCACGGATGGACCAGCCGTCGTCGGCAATGTCGCCGAAATCGCCCTGGGCAAAATCAAAGCCGCCGGCGATATGGCCGAACCAGTCACCGTACGTGTCATCGGGGCGCCCGCCGGCTTCGGCCACGCCGGCCAATACCAGCAGTGCCGCCGGGAACAAGAGGCGCGCGTTTGCGACGGTTCCTGCATCGTGTCGGGTTCTGGTGTTCAAGCTCGTTTCTCCTGCCAGGTGGGTCAACGGGATCGCCGGTAAACTCTACGCCAGTAACCCATCGGAATCTAGACTTGCCCACCGCACTGGCGAACGGCCTTTCGTCATCTTCACCGCCGACTGGCAAACCAGGCGATTTTGGACCACACTCCGCTCTCTTCGAATGTCATCGCCGGACATATCACCACCGGCGCAGAGGGTATGGAACGTGAAGAAGATCCTTTTGGCAACGATCTGCATGCTCTTTGCAGGCTGTGCCGGGCGTCAGGTAACGACGGCCCAGCCCCTGAGCGAATCCGCCGATGCGCCCTATGCGAACGTGCTGGTCGTCTCGCTGTTCGATTCGTTCGACCGGCGTCGCATTCTCGAGAGGGCGATAGTCAAGGAACTCGGCGAGCGAGGTGTTCGCGCCGTTGCGAGCACGTCACGGATGAACACGCGCACCCCTCTGAATCGCGATACTTTCGTGGCGATGGTCGACGAACTGGGTTCGGATGCCGTACTGGTCACGCAGCTGGTTGACGTCGAGACCGAAGGCAAGGTGAAGACGAGGCGCCCCGATGCGACCTACAACTTCGGGCCGACACGCTACTACAACGTTTGGACGGTCGAACTGACCGAGTACCGGGAACCGCCGACCATCGCGACGAAGAGCGCCGTGGTGCTGGCCAGCCGGGTCTATTCGGCCGAAACGAAAGCGCCGGTGTGGGCCATCGAGTCGAAGCTCACCGTCAGGAAGAACCTCGACGACCCCATGGATTACTCGCTGATCACCGACGAGGCGACGTCAATCGTCGGGCGCCTCGCGCGCGACGGGCTATTGGCGCAGTAGCCCGCGTATCGAAGTGGTCATAGTCCGGGCGACGGGCACGACGGACCGCACCACCGCCATTGTTGCCAGCGACCCCGGGGCCGATTGCGGTTGCAGAGATCTGCGTCTCGCCTGATCTCGGGGAGCATATCGGAGAAACGCGGGGCCGGGTAAGCGATCTCGAGGTGATTCGAGGGCAACAGCGCTTCCCCGTCAGAGCACCGGCGCGGCGAGACGGGAAAGCGCGACGCCGAGGCGCCAGTACAGCGGCTTCTCGTCGATGCTCGCCGGGTCCATCATCACCGAGTTTGCGAAATCCCGTTCGAACATCTGCTCCATCCGTGCCGCGAACTCCGGCTCGGCGACCGCTGCCGTCACCTCGAAATTCAGCCGGAAGGAACGGTTGTCGAAATTGGCGGTACCGACGGTGGCGAAATCGTCGTCGACGAGCATGACCTTCTGGTGGAGAAAACCGGGCGAGTAGGCGTAGAAGCTGATGCCCGTGTCGCGCAGTTGCCGGATGTAGTGAAACGCGGCGAGATGGACGGGCAGGCTGTCGGGTTTCTGGGTCGTAATGATGCGCACGTCGACGCCGCGCAGGGCCGCGAGATACAGCGCCTTCATGACGGCCTCGTCGGGGACGAAATACGGCGCGGAGATCCAGATACGCTCACGTGCCGAATGCAGCGCGGTGGTGAACATGAGTCCGGCGGCCTCGAGTCGCCGGCTGGGCGACGACGGCAGGATCATCACGGGCGTATCGGCGTCGTCCGCCGGTGTCGGGCGCCAGTTGAGGGCCGGGATGTCCCGCGTGGCCCAGTACCAGTCTCCCAGAACTACCGCCTGCAGTTGAATCGCCGCCGGCCCGTCGATCCTGAGGTGGGTGTCGCGCCACGGACTGAACTCGGGATCCCGGCCCAGGTACTCGTCGCCCACGTTGTGGCCGCCGACCCAGCTCGACTTGCCGTCGACCACGACGATCTTGCGGTGGTTACGGAAATTGAGCTGGAACCGGTTCCTCCATCCGCGGTTCGGACGAAAGGAGGAGACCTCTACGCCAGCATCCTGCAGATCGGTAACGTAGTCCGCCGGCAGTCCGTGGCTGCCGATTTCGTCGTAGAGGACGAAGACGCGGACACCGGCCCGTGCCCGTTCGACCAGCGCATCCCTGACCTGTCGCCCCAGCTCATCGTCGTGGATCATGTAGAACTGGAACAGCACGTAGTCCTGCGCTCCGGCGATCCCGGCCAGGATGCTATCGAAGGTGGCTTCCCCGTCGATCAGAAGTTCGGTTCGGTTACGCCCGACGAGATCGAACCCGGCCAGTGCCTTCAGTGCGTTGTAGGCGCCGGGCCTGTCCGGCAACGGCGTGGCCCACGGCTCGAGTTCCGCGCGAATCTCGCCGAGCAGGTCGTCGATATCGTCCCGACGCGCCTCGTAGGCGTCGATGGTGCCCTGGAACTCGCTGCGGCCGAAAACCAGATAGGCAGGAACCGCCACGAACGGCATGGCGGCAAGAGATACCGACCACGCAATCGCGCCCTGGGCCGTGCGTACCGTCAACACGGCATGACCCGCGCAGACGAAGCCGGCCACATAGAACAAGGTCGCTATCAGGGCCAGCATACGTCTCCCAAAACGGCGCTTCGGTCGCGCCGTTTCCTTAGTCTCGCTACCCATCGGCCCTGCCTCGAAAGCCGGCCGAGCGTCAGCAGGAGAGAATTGGAGCGGGTGAAGGGAATCGAACCCTCATTCTCAGCTTGGGAAGCTGATGTTCTACCATTGAACTACACCCGCCGGCCCGGAAACACCAGGGCAGTTTACCGCCAAGGAGCGTCGCCGGTCACTATCCCGGCGTGCACGGAGCGACTCGGTTGCAACCCCTGAGGGTCACGGCAACAGGAACGCCGAGACGAATACCACCGATCCCGTTAGACCGTCTGGTTAAACTTTTTGGCGCCCCGTATACTGCCGGCGGGGACGCGAGCCGCGCATCCGCACGTAACGTGTACCCCAAGCAGAAGAATCACAAACCTCACGGGGGATACAATGATGAAGAGAGCAGCAATGCTGACGGCATTGGCCGCGTTCCTGGCGCTTGGCCTGCCGCTCCATGGCGTAGCCGACGAGCACGAGACGCCCGGCCCACTGACGGACGTCTGGTACATGGTGCCGAAGCAGGGGATGGAGGCCGAGTTCGAGGCCGCGGTGAAGAAGCACGTCAGGTTCCGCGTCGATTCGGGCGAAACCCAGGAATGGAGCATCTACGTCCCGGTGATCGGCCACAACATGAGCATCTACCAGTTCCGCTCCTGCTGCCACACGTTCGCGGATCTCGACACCTTCCAGGCCGAGGCAATGGAGAAGGGTCTGGGCGCCAACTGGAACGAGAACGTACACCAGTATGTCGACCACTATCACCACTATCTCGAGCGGAACGACTGGGAACACAGCCACATGCCGGAGGACGGCGGGCCGTACAAGTACTACGGCGTCACCAGCCGCGTCTGGAAGCAGGGCGCAGGACCGGGTCCCAACGAGGCGCGCAAGCAGTTCAGCAAGATCGCGAAAGAACAGGGCTGGGCCGACGACGACCACCAGTGGCTCTGGCTCTCGCGCATCGGCGGCAAGCCCATGATGATGCTCGTCAGCCCGATGGACAACTTCGCGGACATGGCGCCTTCCGATCCCTCGTTCTACGATTTCCTGAGCGAGAAGCTCGGTTCCGAGGCGGCGGCCGACGCGCTCTTCGAGGAATTCGACTCCGGGTTCGAGAGTTCCGACTATACCGTCTGGACGGAGCGCGAGGACCTGACGGCCGCGGGCGACGACTGACGGTCTGAGCCGGCAATAGTACGTCCGTAATCCCGCGATCGGCCGACTGCGCCGGTCGCGGGATCCGGTTCGGGGCGCGCTACCTAGTCGACGACGGTGAGCTCTTCCAGCAGGTGCTCGGCGTCGTACACCTTGTCGAGCGCCTCCAGCATGATGGCCGTGTCCACGGCCACGCTCCGGTTCAGGCTCGCGTCGAACCAGTATTCCCCGGCGATGGAGTGGATGTTGCCGTCGAAGGCCACGCCCACCAGCGCACCGTCTGCCGCAATGACGGGGCTACCCGAGTTGCCGCCGGTGGTATCGGCGGTGCTGACGAAATTAAACGGGGTGCCGGGGTCGAGCACGTCGCGCACCGACTGCCAGCTCTCCGGCACCAGGAACGGCCGCTGGCCGGTCGCGCGTTCGAACAGGCGTCGGGTCTCCGTGAAGGGCTCCACGTATTCACCCTTCTCCTCCCAGCCTTCCACCGCGCCATAGCTCACGCGCAGCGTGAAGGTGGCGTCGGGATAGATCTCGGTGCCGTAGATCGCGAACCGGGCGTCGGCGATCATCTCGCGCCCGCGGGCCAGAGGCGCCTCCACCCGTTCCTCGTAGGCCTCCCGCAGCTCGCGCGCCGACGGCTCGATGGCCAGGGCGAGCCGGATCATGGGGTCGTCGCTCGACTTGACGGCCTCCACGCCACTCTCCCAGAGAGCGCGCCGATACTCCGCCTCGTCCAGGCGGCTGTTCTCGACCAGGTAGGCGGCCAGCGCATCGGGTGATTCGTTGCCGAGGATCGTCTTGACGTAGGCGCTGTCCGGCCCGAGCCATTCGCGCATCTTGGCCAGCGAGAAGGCGAGCCGCAGCTCGTCGTAGGGTTTGCTGATCGGCCGGTCTGCAAGGAGCCGCTGCTCGAGCTGGGGCAGCGCGGCGTCGGTGTAGGCGCGGATGCGCTCCTCGTTGGGCTTCTCCCGCTCCACGGTGCCGCGGACGATACTGCGGGCGTAGCCGAACAGCTCCCCCATCAGCCCCGCCCGGTTCTCGATGAACAGGTGCTCCTCGTACAGGTTGCGGCGTGCCGCGACCGCATCGTCGATGAGCTCCCAGGCCTCGCCCCAGGCCGCCTCGTAGTCCGGGTTGGCCGCCACGGCCTCCCTGAGCTTGCGTTCGCCGGCCGCCTTCTCCGCCATCATCTCGTCGTCCAGAAGCGCGAACAGACGGTTGCGCACCACCTTGATGCCGTTCTCCACCAGCAGGATGTTCTGCTGCACCGCCCGCGCGGCCTCCGGGCCCGTGTGCTTCCAGGCGAGCATGCGGCCGCGCAGCTCCGAGTTGCGCAGCAGCCAGATGGGGTAGACCACGTCGCGCAGCATCCGGAGCTCGGTCAGCGTCATCTGGCGGGACGTGCTGCCCGGGTGGCCTGTGACGAAGACGGGGTCGCCCGCCTCCGGGCCGCCGCGCCGCCAGGACAGGTAGTCCGGCGTCGACGCCGGTTCGCCGTCTTCGTATGCGCGCAGAAACGACATGTCGAACGACCAGCGCGGGAAATTGAAGTTGTCGGGGTCGCCCCCGAAGGCCGCGATGTCGAGTTCCGGCGCGAACACCAGGCGCACGTCGTCGTAGCGCCGGTACCGGTAGATGAAGTACTGGCCGCCCTTGTACAGGCTGACCGCCTCGCAATGCAGCTCGCCCTCCGAGTCCGCCTCGCAGGCGGATTCCAGCCGGGTGAGCGCGGCCTTGCGGGCCTCGTTGGCCTCGGCGTCGGACAGGCCCTCGACCGCGCCCAGCACCTCCTCCGTCACCTCCTCGTAGCCGATCAGCACGGAGACCTGCTCGCCGGGGCACTGCAGCTCTTCGCCCCGTTCGGCGGCCAGGAAGCCCTCGTCCGAGAGGTTGCGCTCGTCGCTGCTCAGGTTGCGCACGCAGCCCCAGAGGCAGTGGTTGTTGGTCAGGATGAGGCCGCCGGGCGACACGAAAGAACCGGTGCAGCCGTTCTCCAGCCGGGTGGTGGCGAGCTGGGCCCGCTCCAGCCAGGCGTCGTCGATGACGACACCGTATTTTTCCTCCACCTGGCCGGCAGGGAAATTGTCGAGGGTCCACATGCCTTCGTCGGCGAGTGCGGCGAGGGGGAACACGAGGATGAGGGCAAAGATTTTGAATGATCGCATTCGGACTCTTCCGCTGACGGATCCGGTCATTCTAGAGTCGGATCCCCGCGAACGGAACCGGCTTCCGCGCGGATGCCGATTCGGTCTGTACCCGGTGGACGCAGGGTCGACACGAGGGTTTGGCGGGAATCCGGCCGGCGGATACACTCGAAAACGATGGTCGGTTCCCGCTGCCCTCACGGACATTCACCAGCATGGACGACACGAAGCCCCGCACCGCTGCCGAGGAGACCGGGGAGCCCGGCAAGGGCGTCACGCTGCGCCCGGCCAACCCGGACGGCAAGAGCGCGAACAGCTTCCTGCTGGACTGGTATGCGAGCGCACCGCGGGGCGTCGTCGCAAAGCCCCGGCGGCAGGTGCTGGCAGAGCTGTTCACCTCGCTGCTGGTGCTGTCGGCGAAGTTCGGCTACAAGCCGGCCGTCGGCGTACCGAACTACCTGTATCTGGTGGACGGCGAGTGGAGTCTGAGCCTGATCGCTCCCAAAGAGTGGCACGAAGATCGTCGCGAGGGCTTCGCCGGAACATGCGTGCTGCAGACCGACCGAACCTGGACGATCACTCCCTCCGAGCAGCTGTCCGCGGACACGGCCGTGGCGCGCGGGGTGGCCGCATTCTACGAGGCCTTCGCCCGGATGCTCGATACCGACGCCGTACTGGAAGACATCCTGCCGTTCCATGCCGGCCATCTCCCCTATTACCAGCGGCTGAATGCCAACGCCCTCAGCCGGTCGGTGCGTGCCGCCGCGACCCTAAGCGATCAGCTCGCGATACCGGCGCGGGAGTGGCGGCTGGCGTTGCCCGATAACGCCCGGCCTCTGCTGCGAGGGCGATGAACCGCCGCCGGGCGGGCGTTGCAGGACGGAGTCCGGCTCGTTGCCTGCCTGGGGCGGCGCCGGACTAGCGTTTGACGCCACTCGATTCCTGAACCATGGTGGGAGTGCGAGTGACCGAACGCATCGGATAACCGCGAGGTGAATCATGACTGCAACCGCACGGAAGACGCTGCCGATCCTGATTGTCGTCGCCTTGGGCGCGACCGCCTGTCAGCCGGAATCGCCGGCCGAACCCCCGCAAGCGGCCGAGGCCGAGTCGGCTTCGGGGCCGGCGGCCGGGGAGAATCAGGCTGACTACCCGGGGCCGGATCCCGCGGGCGCTGCCGTCTGGACCCATCTGCAGGGCGAGGACTACCGCGAGAGCTGGTCGTTCTGGCCAGGCCGCGGTGAACTCTACGAGGGGCGAGAGCCTCACGGCATGCTGCTGACGACCTATGTGAACGATGCGGCACTCCCGGCCGTGGAGAACAAGGCCGGACGTATGCCGCCGGGCGCCATGATCGTGAAGGAGAACTACACGCCTGAGGAGGAGCTGGCATCGGTGACCGTGATGTACAAGGCACCCGGGTTCAATCCGGACCACAACGACTGGTTCTTCGCCAAGTATCACCCGGACGGTTCCGTGGCCGAGACGCCGGACGGCAAGCAGCAGGCAGGCCGCGTGCCCGGCTGCCAGGCCTGTCACGCAGGGCGTAAGACCAACGACTACCTGTTCACTGGTCGGATCCGGGCCGAGGGGATGTAGTCCGCCTGCGGGCGCGGCCGGCGACGGTCTTCAGGCCTGCTCTGGCGTCGTCGGTACAGGCACCGGCAGTCGGAACAGCACGGCATACAGCAGCGGCACCACCACCAGGGTCAGCAGCGTGGCGAACGCCAGCCCGAACATGATGGTGACGGCCATGCTCTTGAAGAAGGGATCGGCCAGCAGCGGCGCCACGCCGAGTATGGTCGTGAGCGCGCCGAGGAAGACGGGCCGGGCACGGGCCACGGCGGCATCCAGCACGGCCTGCTGCCCGGGTTTGCCGCCCGCGATCTCGGCGTCTGCCTGGTCCACGAGCACGATGGAGTTCTTCACCAGCATGCCGATCAGGCTCAGGAAGCCGAGGATGGCCATGAACTCGAACGGCGTCCGGAACAGCAGCAGCCCGACCGTGACGCCGATCAACGCCAGCGGCGCCGTCAGCCAGATCACGAGCGGCTGGCGGAAGGCGTTGAACATGACCACGACCGCCAGGATCATGGCCGCGAAACCGAACGGCGCGGACGCGGCCAGGCCCGCGTTGGCCTCCTGGGAGGCCTCGTATTCGCCGTGCCACTCCAGGGCATAGCCCGGCGGCAGTTCGATGGCCTCGACCTGCGGGCGCAGGCGCTCGAGCACCGGCGCCCACAGTTTGCCCGGCAGCGGATCGGCCTGCGCCTTGATGGTAGGAAACCGATCCACCCGTCGGATTATCGCGTCCACCCACTGGATCTCTACGTCCCGCACCAGCTGACCCACCGGCAGGTAACGCCCAGCGGCCGGGCTGTAGACCTGGACATTATCCAGCTCGTCGGGGCCGGCACGTTCGGCGAGCGGCGCGCGTGAGACGATGGGGATGAGGTCGTCGCCCTCGCGGTAGACGCCCACGTTCTCGCCCGTATACACGCGCTGCAGGGCGGCGCTGACCTCGGTGGTGCTGACGCCCGCCCGGCGGGCCGCCACCTCGTCCACCACCGGACGCAGCACGGGCACGCGCTGGCGCCAGTCGTCCTGCACCGCCATCGTCTCCGGGTCATCCGCCATGATGGCCTTGGCCTGGGCGGCGAGCCGTCTGAGCACGTCCGGATCCGGGCCGCGGAATGCGGCCTCGATTTTCTTACCGCCGCCGCGCCCCAACATAAATTTCCAGACCTTGACGTCGGCATCCGGATGGCGCGCCGTGAGTTCGTCCTGGAGTTCGCCGACCAGGCCCGGGATTACCGAGTTGTTCCCGACGTCCACCAGCAGCTGGCCGTAGCTCGAGCTCGGGTCTTCGGGGCTGTAACTCAGCATGAAGCGCAGCCCGCCCTGGCCGATGAAGCTGGTGACGTTGGTGACGCCGGGTTTCGTCCGCACGTACTCGCCGGCGGTCTTCATCTCCGCGGCCGTGGCTTCGATGTCCGTCCCCTGGGGCAGGTACATGTCCACCACGAACTGGGGCCGCGCCGAATCGGGCATGAAGCCGGGGGGCACGTAGCCGAAGCCGATGACGGCGCCGGCCAGCAGCACGATCAGCGTGACACCGGAGGCAGCGCGGTGACGCAGCACGGCGGTCAGCACGCCGCGGTAGCGGCCGAGGACACCGCCCTCGCCACCGTCGGCTGCCGGGTCCTTCGGCTTCACCCGCAGGAACCGCACGCACAGCAGCGGCGTGATGGTCACTGCCAGCAGCCAGGACAGCAGCATGGAATAGAGGATCACCCAGAACAGCGAGCCGGCGTATTCGCCCATGTCGCTTGGCGACAGGCCGATGGCGCTGAAGGCCAGGATGCCCACGGCAGTGCCGCCGAGCAGCGGCCACTGGGTGGAGCGCACCACTGCGGAGGCCGCCGCGCGCGGGTCTTCGCGCCGCTGCAGCCGCACCAGTATCCCGTCGGTGACCACGATGGCGTTGTCCACCAGCATGCCCAGCGCGATGATCAGCGCGCCCAGCGAGATACGCTGCATGGCGATGCCGTCCAGGTTCATCGCAATCAGGGTGCCCGCCACCGTGAGCAGCAGGACGGCGCCGACGATCAGCCCGCTGCGCAGCCCCATGAACACCACCAGCACGCCGATCACGATCACGAGTGCGGCAATCAAGTTGTTCACGAACCCGGCGACCGCCTGGCGCACCGAGTCCGACTGGTAGGAGATGACGTTCAGCTCCATGCCCACGGGCCGCAGCGACTCCAGCTCGGCCAGCCGCGCCTTCACGGCGTCGCCCATCTGCACCACGTTGCCGCCGGCCACGTTGGAGATGCCGAGTCCGATGGCCGGCCGCCCGTCGTAACGCACGTAGGCGCTCGCGGGCTCCACGACGCCGCGGGTGACGCTGGCCACGTCGCCCACGGTGATGATCTGCTCGCCGCTCGAGGAGCCGAGCGTGATGCTGCTGATCGCCTCGACGGAGTCCACCGGTGCCACCGGCGTGATGGTGACGCGCTGCTCTCCCACCAGGGTATCGCCGGCGGGCATGATGACGTTCTGCGCCTGCAGCACCTGGTAGATGTCCTGCAGCGGTATGCCCAGCTGCGTGGCCCTGGTGGAGGCGATCTCGACGAAGATGGCCTCCTTCGGGGCGCCCAGCGTCGCCACCCGGGCGACGCCCGGCACGAGCAGCAGCTCGCGCTCGAGGTCGTCCACGTAGTCGCGGATCTGCGTCAGCGAGTAACCCTCGCCCGTGACCGCGAAGAACAGCGAGAACACGTCGCCGAAGTCGTCGTTGACGAAAGAGGGGCCTGCGCCAGGCGGCAGGCGCGACTGGGCGTCGTTCACCTTGCGCCGCAGCTTGTCCCAGATTTGTTCGAGCTCGGCGCGGGTCTTGGAGAACGCGAGCTTCATCTCGACCTTCACCAGGGAGTTCCCCATGCGCGAGACGGAGGTGACCTCCTCCACCTCCTGCAGCTGCTGCACCGCACTCTCGATGACGTCGGTGACCTCGTCGGCGACCTCGAGGGGAAGCGCACCGGGATAGGCCGTCGAGATGACGGCCGTGCGGATGATGAACTCCGGGTCCTCGTAGCGGGCGAGGCCCAGATAGGAGAGGTAGCCGCCGATCAGCAGCAGCGCGCAGCCGACCCAGGCGATGGTGCTCTTGCGCAGCGTATAGTCGGCGAGATCCACGGCGGAGCCCCGGCCCTCAGAGGGGCCGCACCGGCATGGCGTCGCGCAGGTGGCTCACGCCGGCCGTGACGATGCGCTCGCCGGATGCCAGGCCGGCCGTCACCACGGCGCCCTCGCCCGTGACCTCGCCGATCTCGATCACGCGCTGGCTCACGCGGGAGGTGTCGGGATCCACCACCCACACGCGGGAGTCGCCGTCCGGACCGGCGAAAATCGCCTTCATCGGCACCAGCAGCGCCTCCTCGCCCTCGCCGGCGGCCACCGACGGGAAGACCTCGGACGCCATGCCCGGCAGGATAGTCACGCCCTGGGGGCGGGTCAGCGAGAGCACCACCTCGTAGGTCTGGGTCTGGGGATCCGCCTCGGAAGAGAACGACTTAAGCGTCACGGGGAAGCGTCTGTCGGGGATGCCCTCGAACGCCGCCTCGCCGGCCACACGCCGCGGTGCACCCTGCACGATGCGCTCGGGCACGTGTATCACGATCTCCAGTTCGGCCAGGTCCTGCAGGCTGGCCACCGGCTCCTTGGCCTGCACCGCCTGGAAGTTCTCCACGTAGCGGCGGGCGACGATACCGTCGAAAGGCGCCGTGAGGCGGGTGTCCTCGAACTCCTTGCGGGCGGCCGCATAACGGGAGCGCGCCACCTCCATGGCGGTGCGCTTCTGGTCGACCTCGGCCCGGGCGACCGCCCGGGTTTCCTGCCAGACCTTCTCCACGCGTTCGTAATCGGCGCGGGCCTTGTCGTATTCCGCCCGGGCCGCCGAGAGCTGGAGCTCGAACTGCTCGGCATCCAGCGCGGCGATCAGGGCGCCGGCCTTCAGCGTCTGACCCTCGGTAACCGGAAACTCCACGAGCTTGCCGGCCACGTCGAAGGCCAGCTCGGCACGCTTGACCGCGCGGACGCGGCCGGGGAAACGCAGACCGGAGCCCAGATCCGTGGCGCCGACGGTGACGATCTGCGCGGGTCGGGCCACTTCCTCCTAGGTTACCGGCGGCGGTTCGCCACAACCGGCGAGGACTGCGACCAGGGCCCCGAGGATCGCCGTCCTCCACATGATGGTCTGCCCAATCTGAGCCATGCCCTTCGCTCCACTGCTGTCCCGAGGCGGGGAATTGGTGTGTTTCTTCATTATTATTCGCCGGGAGGCGCGTCATGACCGCGTCATTTCGTGTGCGGCCAAGAGTACCCAACAAAGCGGCCCGCCCGCCATAGCGACGCTACCCATTCAGGGTAAGGCGCAAGATGTCGTGCCGGGTTGCGGCAGGACGATCCGAGCAGGAAGATGAACGACGAGCACAAGCACCAGGATTGCTGCGGCGATGGCCTGCCGGCGCCTTTTCCATCGGTCGTTCCGTGCGCCCATTTTGGGCGATGTAATCGCCCGAAGCAGGAAGCCGGCATGTCGATGCGTTAGAGTCGCGTATTCCACCTGCTTCCCTCCGTGAGTGTGGCGAACAGGGTGAAGCATGTAACAGCCCGGGAGATCGCGCGTGAGAATACTCCGACAGCCCCAGATCCTGCTGCTTGCCGCCACGCTGGTCATGGCGGGTTGTGCCGGCCCGCGTGTGCAGCCGCTCATGCCCACGCCGGTGCTGTTCACCGAAATGGAGGTCAGCCCGCTGGATCACATACCGGAGACCCAGCGCTGGAACCCACGCCGTGTGTATTACGCGACCACCCGGCAGCGGGAAGACGACCTGATGCGCATCGACTACAGCAACGCGGAGAGCGACGTGGTCTCGGTGGGCATGAGCCTGATCGGCTTCGGCGGTCCCGATGTCTCCTGGTCCGACCTCATCGAATACTCACGCCGGGCCGAGCGGCCCGAGGCCGTAGACCTCACGATCGCCGGCCTGATAGAGGCGGGCAATTTCATGGTGGACGAGGAAGGCAAGGTGCGCGACATCGGCGGCGCCGCCGCCTGGCTGATGGCCGACCTGAATGCAACCATCGAATCGGCCCGAGACCGGGATCTCCTGATCTATGTCCATGGCGCCAAGGTCAATTTCTACAACGCCAATGCCTTCGCCGCCCAGCTGGATCACTTCATGGGCCGGGACATGACCTCCATGGCCTTCTCCTGGCCGACGCGGCAGAACATCCTCGCTTACGGCAGCGGCAGCGACGTGCGGCGAGCGTACACGGCGGCGCCCGCCCTCACCGCGCTGCTGGAACTGCTGGCGCGTGACTCCGTGGCGCGGCGTATCCACATCATCTGCTGGAGCGCCGGCGGGCGCGTCGTGAACTCAGCGCTCTCGCAGCTGCATGCCCGTCATGCCGGTGACGGCGAGGATCTGCGCGGGCGCTTCCGGCTCGGGACGATGTATTTCGCGGCGGCTGACGTGCCGGGCGAGGAATTCCTCGAAGCGCTGCCCGCGCTGAACGAACTGGCCACGCGGATCGTCGTCACGGTTTCCTCCAGGGACAGCGCGCTGCAGATGGCGCGGACCTTCATGCGCGGCGGCGCCCGCATCGGCCAGCGCAATATGGATCTGAGCGCGGAAGAGATGGAGGTGGTGACGGCGGCCGACCGTCTCGAGGTCGTCGACGTCTCCCTGGGCTGGGAAGGACGCGGCTTCGACATTACGGGCCACCGCTACTGGTACGACCATCCCTGGGCGAGCACCGACATGATCCTGGCCGTGCGCAGCGATCTCGGCCCCGGCGAGCGGGCACTCGCGCCGACGGACCTGGAACTGCTCTGGGGCATACCGCCCGACTACCCGGAACGACTGCGCATGAGCCTGACCCGGGAAGACCTGGAGATCCGGCGTAACGACTGAGGAACCCGCACACTCCTGCAACCGAAGCGGGACGACGACGGCGCCGGCGTACAGGGGTTGCGGTTGATGCGCTGGCTGGCTATCGCCCTGGCGGCCGTCGTACTGATATTCGCCGGCGCCGTCGTCTACCTCGCCAGCGCCGACCTCGGCGGCTTCAAAGACCGGCTCACACCACTGGTGAGCGACGCGCTGGGTCGGGAGCTGCGCGTGGACGGCGACCTCTCTCTCCGCCTCGGCCGCACCGTCCGGCTGCGAGCGGCGGACGTCTCGGTGGCGAACGCGCCGTGGGCCGACGGGCCGTACCTGCTGGAGGCGGAGGAAGTGGCGGCGGAGGTCGATCTCGGGTCGCTGCTGGAAGGACCCGTCCGGATCGAGTCCGTCGTCTTGCGGGGCGCCGTCATCCGCCTGCAGGAGGCAGATGACGGCCGACGCAACTGGTCACAGCAAACCGCCGGGGAGTCGGAGGAGGTCGGGACGGATCTGGTGGGAACCCTCGACACACTGCGGAGCATCGCGAGCTTCTCGGCGAGCGATGTCCGGTTCCTGTACGCCGCACCGTACCTCTCGAGCCCGAGCGATATCGTTTTCAGCACGGCGGAATATGGCGTTCAGGGCGACCTGATGAACGCCGACGTCAGCGCAGAGGTCAACGGCATCCCGCTCGTACTCGCAGCCGAGATCGCTCCCGCGGACGCCGGAGCCGCGGCCGGCGGACTCCGGATCGGCGCCGACGCCCGGATGGGGGAGGTGGTACTGACGGCCGGTGCGCTGATGGCGGACCGGGAGGTCCTTGCCATATCAGCTGCCGAGTTCGAACTGAACGGGCCGGACATCGACTACGTCTTCGATGTGCTGAAGTTGCCGAAAGTCACTTCCGGGCCGCTGTCGGTCAAAGCGAAGCTGACACCGGACCCGCAGCGTTCCGGCTTCGACGCGGAAGATCGGGTGGGCGAGTACCGCTTCGAAGCGGACGGCTGGGTGGAGGACCTGAAGGGGGCCGGCGGTTTCGACGTCTCCATGGTCCTGGCCGGCGAGAATCTGTCCGCTCTCGGCAGGCGGTTCGCCATCGAGGATCTGCCTGCCGAGCCGTTCGAGGTGGACGGCAGGCTCCGCTCGCGCACGGACGGGGTCGAGTTCGAGGACACGCGGATCGTCGTCGGGGAGGAACAGGCGCAGGTGGAGGGAAGCATCCTGTGGCCCGCGGGCGGCGGCGAGGAACTGGATGTCAGCGCACGGTACCGCGGCATGTCCGGCCGGGTCACTGCGGCCATCCGAGGCGATTCTCCGCAGCACGACATCGGCTTCGGCTTCAGCATCGAGGGCGAGGACGCGGCAGAGCCGGCCGGCCGCGTGGGTCTGGACTATCTCGACGACCTGCCCTTTGCAGCGAGCGGCGAGGGCAATTATCGCGGCCGGACGCTCTCGCTCCGTGGAACGCGCATCCGCGTGGGCGACCAGCGGGCGGAGCTGACCGGCCGCGCGGAGCTCATTCCCGACGCGCCCGACGTGGAACTTCGCTTCGACGCCGAACGCATCGATCTGTCGCCCTGGCTGCCCGACGACGGCCCGCTGGATCCCGCACTGCGGAAGATGACGGTGACTGGCCTGGTCACGTTATCCGAGGGACGCCTGGCCGCCGACGAGCTGGACCTCCGCGCGGCCGACGTGGCACTGGCGGGGCGCGTGGCCCTGCCCCTGACGGAGGGCGGCAGGTCCGGCGAGTTCGCACTGCATCTGCAGGCTCCCTCCGCCGGGGCGATCGTGCCCGGGCTGGCCGGGTCTCCGCTGGCCGCGCAGCCCATCGATGTGCAAGGGAAAGGCAGCTGGGAGGCCGGCGGATGGCGGCTCGACGACTTCTTCGTGCGGAGCGCCGACAGCGGCGATGTCCGCGGGAGCGTCAACTTTGCCGGGGGAGCGCGTCCGGCCATCACGGCCACGCTGACCTCCGAACGGCTGGACCTGCGCCGGAACAGACCGGCTGCTCCGGCGCCCGAGCCCGCTCCTGCAGACGAACGGTTCATTCCTGCGTGGGAAATCCCGCTGGCGAGGCTTCCGGATCTCGATGCCGAGCTGGACGTCGATATCGCCTCGCTGTACGGCGCCGGTATGGGCGGGGAAACGGTATTCCTGGACGCCGCGTTGCGAGACGGCCGGCTGATCGTGGACAGGCTGCAGACACGGGGCCCGCGGGGGCGGATACGGGTCAGCCTGGCCGTCGAGCCCGACGCAGCGCCAGCCTACGTCGCCACCCTGACGCTTAACGGGGAGCAGCTGTACGTGGCGCCGCCCGACCAGCCCGCCGCCTCCCTGTCCGAACGTCCGTCCTTCGAAGTGACAGCGGCGCTGAACGCGCGAGGGGCGAATCTGCGCGAGCTGGCCGCCGGCCTCGACGGCCGCCTGAAACTGCAGATGGGCGCAGGCACCATACGGCGGCGCGGCGGCGGACTGCTGACCACCCTCGTATTCGAGGATTTCCTCTCACGCACTCTCGAGACCATTAATCCGCTGATCAAGTCGCGTGACGAGGTGCAGCTCAACTGCCTCGTCCTGGTAGCGGACGTCGAGGCGGGCACGGTCCGCGGTGATCCGATGCTGGCTCTGCAGACATCGGAAGTGAACGTACTGGCCCGTGGGCAGATTGATCTCGGCATTGAATCGCTCAACGTGGACATCGCTACTCAGCCGCGGCGTGGTCTCGGCGTCAGTCTCGGCGACCTGATCAACCCGTTCACCCGGGTCGGCGACACCCTGGCGTCCCCCCGGCTGGTGGCAGACCCGAAATCGGCCGCGTTCGAGACCGGCGCCGGCATCGCCACCGGCGGAGTGTGGATACTTGCCAAGAAGTTACGGAGCCGTTTCCTGTCCGGGAATCCCTGCGCCAACGCGCTGGAGAAACACGACGCGGAAACGGATCGCTGAGCGATGCCGTGGCCGCAAGCCGACGGTCGGCTTTTCGGGTCGGATGCACCAGCGACGCTTTCTTGGCACTATGCATGCCTTCGCCAAGGTCATGACATCAGGTGTGGCGCGTGGCCTTCACCCTTGAATTTCTCGGGCATCTCCTCCTGCTGTCACAGCATGTGCTGCCCTTGTTCGCCGGCCTCGCGACAATCATCGCAGCTTTGTCGATCTGGGCCGGGCGCAGCGAGGGGTGGTCCGTGGCCGACAGCCTTTATTTCGGCTTCATTACCGCGCTTACGGTCGGCTACGGCGACCTCCGCCCGACGAGCGGGCGCAACAAATTCGTCGCGGTGATCATCGCGCTGTTCGGGCTCATCACCTCCGGCATCCTCGTCGCCATTGCTGTGGAGGCAGTTTCGATGACTTACCGGACGAGAGGCTGATCGGCGAGACCGCTCATTTTGGGCGACCCGGTCGTGATCCGGCCGTTCAGGGCGGTGATGTCCGGGCGTTCTGCGCAACTAATCGAGCTCTATGCCGATGCCGATCGCGTACGTGATGTCTTCCTGCTCGTTGCCGGCAGCCGGTTCGGACTCCCAGTCCCAGTCCACCTGCACGTTCATGTAGATGTCGCCCCAGACGTCCCAGCGGATGCCGGTCGTGGTATCGACCACCTTGTTCGAGCGGCCGGTGACGTAAACCCACAGTCGGTGGTCGTGGTAGAACTCGAGATCGCCGCCGAGCATGTCACGGCGATAGCGGAGATCCCACCGTGCTGCGGACGAGTCTTCCGTGGAGACGCCCAACCGCTCGCGGACACCGACGGCCGAGAGCACAACCTCGAACTGGCGATAGGCGTCGTCGAAGAACTGGTGACCCAGGCCGACACCGGGCGTATAGCGGTAGGTCAGCTCGCGGATGGGGTCGCGTTCGTAGCCTATGCCGGAGGCCAGGAACCAGTTGTCGGAGAAGAACCAGCTGTACACGTAGTCGGCCGTGTACTGCTCCTTGGTCGTGAGGCCGTCCTGGTCGATGCGGTCGAAGCGCAGATCCGCACGGTGGCGGTGATCGCCGATCTTCACGCCGCCCGCACCCTGCCAGAGAAAATTGCTGGTCTCGGTATTTCCCTGCGTCGCTCTGTAGGAGAAGTCGGAGCGGACATCCCAGTCGAACCTGTCCTCCGGTTCGGTGAGTTCCTCGATGTCCATCGGCGCAAACGGCTGCGTGCCCGCATCGGTGACCAGGATCATGTTGCCCGCGGCATCGGTGGCGAAGCGGCCGGTCACCTCACTGTGATCGCGCAGCTCGATCTCCAGATCCTCGTCGGATTCGATGCGGGCGACCGCGTCCAGCGAGATGGGGAACTCATCGGCGTAGGGCGTCTCCACGAAGAGCTCGTTGTCCCAGACGCGCTTGATGTCGCCGGTGATGCGGTCGCCGTTCTGCATGTAGACGACGTCGGCAGCCACCGGACTGCCGAGCAGAAGGAATGCGCCGAGCACCGAGGCGGCAAAAAGATACTTCGCAGACATGACGGAAAGGCTCACCGGCTGTTTTGAATGGCGGTCAGCCTAGCAGCCTGTCGGACTTAGGGCATCGTCGCGAGGCGTGTGGGAATCGAGGACAGAATTTCGATCGTTTGAGGCGAATAGTGGTGACTATTTAACGAAAACGAGCGGAATTCTGGACCGATTCCCATCAGCCGCAGCAGATGATCCTAAGTCCGACGGGCTGCTAGCGATGACCGGGCATGCCGGCAACTGCGGCCGGCTGGTCAGCGCGCCTCGGCGGTGAACAGGAACCGGTTCACGCAGAACAGAAACTCGTCCGCCTCTGCACGCCGTTCGACGTCTTCCCGCCAGTGGCCGACCTCGTCTTCGCTCGCGGCACCGGTGGCCACGGCACTGGCTGCGCACTGGACGATCATGGTTGCTGCGTAGCCCTCGTCGTCGAGGCGCGTCGAGAGTACCGGGACGGCGCGGATCCGGATGTCGCCGAACCCCGACTGACGGAGCAACGGCTGCAGCCGCTGCGGCCGACGCGGACTCGGTACGGCGGCGTCCCAGGCGCCGAACAGGCGCCGCGTGAGATCTGCGTCCTGCGCGGTCACGGCGGCGGTCTGCCAGTCCGTTTCCACGATTGCGACACGGCCGTCCGGCCGCAGGACGCGGCGGATCTCGGCGAGCGCGGCTTGCGGCTGCTCGACGTAGAGCAGCACCTGGGCAGCGGCGACCGCGTCGGCCGCGCCGGAGCGCACGGGCAGGCGCGTCGCATCCGCCTGCGTCAGCTCGATCTGCGGTATTCCTGCGCACCGCTCGTGTGCGAGGGCCAGCACCGAAGGGCTGAGATCGAGTCCGAGCACGAAGCCGTCCGGGCCAACGGCGGCGGCCAGTCTCCCGTGTCAGCAGGCCCGGCCCGCAGCCCACGTCCAGGACGCACGCGCCGTGGGCCGGGGCGAGCGCGTCGAGGGTGCGTTGCCGCTGGTACCGGATCTCCGGGGAAAGGTAGGCCCGCTCGGTCCGCCTCGCCCGGGCGTCGTTGTAGGGGGTGCGTCCTAGCACGGGTGCGCCTCCGCTGGGGCAACGAGCCGCAGTATGGTGCAGGCGAACGGCGGCGGACAGGGCGCGCTATACTAGGCGGTTCATGTGCACCCGCAATAGTCAGTACCGCCGGCTCGCGATCCTCGCGAGCGCTCTCCTGCTCGCCGCCTGTGCGGGTCATGTGCCTGTGGGGTCGGCGCCGGACGCGCAAGCGTCTGTAGAGGCAGCGGCAACGATCGAGGTCTCCTTCGTAACGAATCGGCAACTGGAGACGAATGGCGACGGCCTGGACTACTACCGGGGCGCTCGCGGACCGCTGACGGCGGGGCGCTGCCGGGTGGCTATCGGAAACGGCGGGGACGGTGCCGGCGTCGAGGATCAGGAAGGCAGAGTGGTCGGCGTGACACCGGCTCTGGACGTGACGTCCGTCGTCGGCAGCGGGGAGCGGGCCGGCGCAGTCGTCTACATCCACGGTTTCAACGAGAGCTTCGAGCGGAGCTGTCGCCACGCAGCGTTGCTGCAGGACCGGCTGGGTCTCGACGGCCGGCTGCTGCTGTTCAGCTGGCCGGCCGATCGCAAGTACGTTACGTACGCTAGCGATGCCGGGGATCTGGCCTGGAGCCTGCCGGATCTGCGGGCGGTACTCGAAGGCCTGGCGGCGCGGCATGGCAGCGCCAACGTGAGCATCCTGGGGCACAGCCTCGGTGCACGCGCCACGGTGGAGGTCCTCGCGCGATTGGACGACGGTGCGGGCGCGTTCGGTCAGGTCGTCCTGGTCGCTCCCGATATCGCGCGTTCGCGATTCGCCGAATTGCGCCCGATGCTGGAACCCAAGGCGGATCGGGTAACGATCTACGCCTCGGAGAACGACCTGGCGCTGCGACTGTCCACGGTGGTGAATACCTCCGCGCGGCTGGGGATTACCGACGAAGAGGCCCATGCAGGGGGTACCGTGTCCGAAAAAGTGCAGCTCGTGGACGTGTCGGCGACCGGTCTGTACAGCCTGAGCGGGCATGTCTATCACCTGCGCAACCCGGCGGTGATCGAGGATATCGGCCGTCTGTTCGACCCGGTAGCCGCCGATGCGGCTGGCAGCTACGAGCGCGTGCCGGGCTCGGCTCCCGGCCTGTGGCGCCTGCTGCCGGTCAAACCCGATACGACGGCTTCGGCCGGGCGGACTCGGCAGAGGAGCCTCTGAAACTCTCGTAAGTTGCAAAAGTTGCAAAAGTTCGGTCCGGCACCTAGGCCACCTAGGCAATCCCCTAGGCAATCCACACCTGTTGGGGGTTGACGAACTCGTGG
>CAYRUH010000051.1:0-20800 GCA_964427415.1 uncultured Woeseiaceae bacterium
CCGGGCAGTTCTGAGCAGGCCGTGGACGAGGCGCGCATAGCCTGGATGAGTGCGCGGGAAGCGGCTGCGGCCATCCGCGCCGGAGAACTCACCAGCCGCGAGCACCTGGAGGCGATGCTGGCCCGCATCGACCGCCTGGACGGTCCGCTGAATCTGGTGGTCACCCGCGACGACGAGAGCGCGAAGCGCGCAGCCGACGAGGCCGACCGGGAAGCTGCGCGCGGCCGCTGGCGCGGGCCCCTGCACGGCGTCGCCATGACCATCAAGGACTCCTTCCAGACCGCCGGGCTGCGCACCACCTCGGGCGCGCCCGAGCTGGCGGAGTATGTGCCTGAGAAGGACGCGGTGGCCGTCGCGCGGCTGCGCGGCGCGGGTGCGGTGATCGCCGGCAAGACCAACCTGCCGCTCTACGCCGCGGACCTGCAGAGCTACAACGCGCTCTTCGGTCAGAGCAACAACCCCTGGGATACGACTCGCACCGTGGGGGGTTCTTCGGGCGGCGCGGCCGGGTCGCTGGCTGCCGGGTTCACGCCGCTGGAGCTCGGCAGCGACATCGGCGGCTCCATCCGCGGGCCCGCCGCCTGCTGCGGTGTCACCGGCCACAAGCCGAGTTTCGGCATCGTGCCGGGGCGGGGCCAGATCCCCGGTCCCCCGGGTACGCTGACCGAGGCGGACATCGCCGTCGTGGGGCCTCTGGCCCGGGATGTGGCCGACCTCGAGCTCGCGCTCGACGTCCTCGCGGGTCCGAACGAGTGGTATGCGATGGCCTGGTCACTGAATCTGCCGCCGCCGCGCCACCGCGATCTCGCCGACTACCGGGTGGCGGTCTGGTTCGATGAGCCCTCCGCGCCGGTGGACGCGTCGGTCCGCGGTCTGCTCGGCGCAGCGGCCGGCGCACTGGCGGACGCCGGCGCGCGGGTGGACTACGAGGCACGGCCGGCGTTCACCTTCGACAAGGCGGTCACGGTATTCAACCAGCTGCTGAACGCGGCGCTCTCCGGCGGCTTCAGCCGGGACGAGATCGAGGCCATGGCTGCGAAGGCCGCCGAGTCCGGCGGGGGCCGTGCGCTCGCGGCGCGCTATACCTCCCAGCGGCACCGGGACTGGCTGTCGGCAAACGAGCGGCGGCTGCAGCTCAGGGCGCACTGGCACGAGTTCTTCGGCGACTGGGACGCCGTGCTGGCGCCGGTCCTGCCCACGACGGCCATCCCCCACGATCATTCCGAACCCATGAGCCGGCGCACTATTACGGTGAACGGCGAGCGGCGGAACTACCAGGAACAATTCAGCTGGATGGGTCTGGCGGGTGCTTCGTTCCTGCCTGCGACGGTGATCCCGGTGGGGGTTGCGGACGACGGCCTGCCGGTGGGGCTGCAGGTCATAGGGCCCTTCCTCGAAGACCGGACCTGCCTGGACCTGGCCGACCGCCTGTACCGGCTGCTCGGCGGTTTCACACCGCCTCCCGGTTTCAGCCCGGCCTGAGCGGGCGGCCGCAGTCGGTCTGCGGCCGACTTTTTCGTTGCGGGGGTAAACCTCGCCGGGCCCCGCTGCACTAACCGGTCAAAGAGGGATTGCATGTTTTGACCGAGCCGTCCGATGTCGAGTTGGTGCAGCGTTTCCGCTCCGGGGATCCGGAGGCCTTCGATGCCATCGTGCGGCGCCACCAGGATACGCTGTACCGGCTTGCGAGCGTGTGGCTGTTCAACCCGCAGCACGCGGAGGACGCGGTGCAGGAGGTGTTCCTGCGGGCCTGGCGCGGGCTGCGGCGCTTCCGCTTCCGGGCGGCACCGTTCACCTGGCTGTATCGCACAGCCCGTCACGTGTGCAACGAGTACAACCGCCGGCGGGGGGGCGAAGCCCTGGACGGCGAGCCCGCCGACCCGGCCGCCGGCCCGGAGCGCAGCGCGGGCGACCTGGAGGCGGCACGGCGCGTGCGCGGGCTCGTGGCCCGGTTGCCGGCACGGCAGAGCGAGGTGGTGATGCTGCGGATATTCGAGGAGCTGTCGGTGGCCGATACCGCCAAGACGATGGGATGCCGGCAGGGCACCGTGAAAGCCCTGCTGCACAAGGCGATCCGGCGGCTGCAGGAAATCGTTGAGGAGGAACACGGCGTGGAGGGGCACGGGCTATGAGCCGGCGCGTGGACGACATCGGCGACGACATCGGCGACGGCGTCGAGACGATCAGGCAAGAGTACCGGCGGCTGCGGGCGCCGGATCAAACCCTTCGGCGGGTGCATGCGCGGCTCAGCGAGGAGCGCCCGCGGCGCCCGACGCTGCCGGCCGCGGCGGCGGTCGCCGCTGCGCTGGCGGTGGCCGCATTGCTGTTGGCCATGCCCTGGACGGAGCTTACCGAGCCGGAGATAAGGCCGACTTCGCTGACGGTCCTCTCGCTGGCGGCCGGCAGTAATCCCGGCGGTGCCGCGATGCCCGGCCTGTCGACCGTCCGCGGCATGAGCCTGCCGGCGCCGCCGGGACCGGCCACCGGCGCGGACGCCCTCGCGCCGTCGCCGATGGACACGGAACTGGAGGACCTGCGGAATCACTCGCGGGACGATGAGGAGAAAGACCATGCGAACAGCTAGACGGGTAAAACGGGCGGTTATCGGCATCGTGGCGGCAGGCCTTCTCGCTGCCGTGCCGGTGGCGCAGGCCCAGTCGACGGATGAACTCTCGACGATACAGACCTTCCTCGGGATCATGACCGATTACATGGCCATCATCGAGGCCACCCACGAGATCAGCGCCGAGCCTGAGAAGGCCGCCATCCTGCAGATGCAGAAGATGAAGGAGATCTACGAGGAGCGGGGTGAGAAGGCCCGTGTCGTGGAGGAGCTGCGGCGGGTGCTCGAGAACAGCAGCAACCCGGCCATTCGTAACGCGGCCTACGTCCTGATGAGCGACACGCTGAAAGAGACGGGACGCTCCGCCGAGGCGATCGAGTTGCTGCGCAAGGGGCTGGCCGAAAACCTGAAGGCGGCCGAGTAGCGGCGCAGGATGTGGCCTGGGTCACGGCTTTCGTGTCCGGCGACGGGCAAGGTGGTTGTCAACCCGGCCGGCGCGGAAACGTTGTTGTTGGTGCCGATCAGACGGAACGCGGGGGCAGCAGGATGACGAGAAGGTTACAGGCATACGCATCGGGGTCGAGGGCAGCACTGCTCCTGGCGGCCTCGCTGGCACTCACCGCCTGCGGTGGCGGCGGCTCCTCCGGGGGCGGATCCGAACCGCCACCGCCGCCTCCGCCGCCCACGGTCAGCAAGACCGAGGCGTTCCGCTTCCTGAACCAGGCGACCTTCGGCGCGACCGAAGCCGGTGCCGACGCGGTGGTCGCGAGCGGCATCGAGGCCTGGATCGGCGATCAGATGGAGACGCCGGCCTCGCTGCAGCTGCCCTACCTGCGCTCGCTGCCGCCGCCGGACTTCCCCGGCCAGCTGCAGCCCGACCGGGTGGACGTGTGGTTCCGCAACGCGGTGGACGGCGAGGACCAGCTCCGCCAGCGCGTGGCCTTCGCGCTGTCCCAGATCATGGTCGTCTCCCAGCTCGGCGCGCTCGAGAGCGCCCCCTGGGCACTGGCTGACTACTACGACACCCTGGCCGAACACGCCTTCGGCAATTTCCGTGACCTGATGGAAGCGGTGACGCTGCACCCGGCGATGGGCATCTACCTCAGCATGCTCGGCAACGAGAAGCCGAACCCGGCGCTGAATATCCGCCCGGACGAGAACTATGCCCGTGAGCTCATGCAGCTGTTCACCATCGGACTGGTGGAGCTGGAGACGGACGGGACGGTGAAGACGGACGGTGCTGGCCGGCCGACCCCGACTTACGACCAGTCCGTCATCGAGGGTTTCGCTCACGTCTATACGGGCTGGCACTTCGCCGGTGCGCCGGACTTCGATCAGGCCCGTATCACGGCCTTCAATCAGACCCAGCCGATGGCCCTGTACGAGGCGTTCCATGATACCGGCCCTAAGCAGCTGCTCGGCGGCGTCGAGCTGCCGGCCGGCCAGTCCGGCGAGGCAGACCTGCGTGCGGCGCTGGACAACGTCTTCGAGCATCCCAACGTGGGGCCGTTCATTGCCACGCGGCTGATCGAGCGCCTGACGGCCAGCAATCCATCGCCGGCTTACGTGCGCCGGGTCGCCGAGACCTTCAACGACAACGGCGCCGGAGTACGCGGCGACCTCGCGGCGGTGGTGCGGGTGATCCTGCTCGACCCCGAGGCGCGGCCGGACGACGCGCTGGACACCGACGGCAAGCTGAAGGAGCCGCTGCTGCGGCTTACCCAGCTCTGGCGGGCCTACGACGCCCGCAGCGAGAGCGGGGCCTTCCCGTTCCACTTCGCCTACATCCTGCTGGGCCAGGGGCCGCTGCAGTCGCCGTCCGTGTTCAATTTCTACAGTCCGTTCTACGCGCCGCCGGGCGAGATCCGCGACCGCGGGCTGGTGGCGCCGGAGCTGCAGATCGCCACCGAGTACCAGAACACGCTGATCACTAACCTGATGCTGGCGCAGGCGTTCGTGAATCATTCCGAGAACCCGGACCTGGGCCCGGACGACGTGTTCATCGACATCGGCGAGGAGGTGGCGCTGGCCGACGATGCGGAGGCGCTTGTCGGCCGGGTCGCGGACAAGTTGCTGGCCGGCGAGATCTCTGCGCTGCTCGCGGACGAAGCCGTCGGGATGGTGGAGCGCATCCCGGCCGGCGATCCGATCGCCCGGGCGGCCGAGGCGGTCTACCTCGTGGCGTCGTCGCCGGAATACGCCTACCAGCGCTGAGGGGATAGACATCATGGCAGTAATCAATCGACGCGATTTCCTGAAGCTGGGCGGCGCCGGCGCCGCGCTGGCCGCCTGCCCCGGTTTGCACGTGGCCGCGGCGCCGGGCCCGTTCGACGACTACCGGGCGCTGGTCTGCGTGTTCCTGTTCGGGGGCAACGACTCGTTCAACATGCTGGTGCCGGCGAGCGATGCCGAGTATGGCGTGTACGCGGCCTCCCGCCAGAATCTTGCCATCGCGCAATCAGATCTGCTGCCGATACAGCCGCTGGCCTCCGACGGCACGGAGTACGGACTGCACCCGTCCATGCCCGAGGTGCAGGGCCTGTTCGAGAGCGGGCGGGCCGCGTTCGTGACCAACGTGGGGCCGCTAATCCAGCCGGTGAGTAAGGCAGGGTTTCAGGCCGGCTCGGCGGTGCTGCCGCCGCAGCTGTTTTCTCACAACGACCAGCAGGACCAGTGGCACTCGCTGAAGGGCACGGAGCAGACCGCGACCGGCTGGGCCGGGCGCATCGCCGACCTGATCCGTCTGGAGGTCTCCGGGCAGCAACTCGCCACCAATGCCTCGCTGTTCGGCAACACCCTGTTCCAGTCGGCCAGTGAAACGGTGGCCTATGTGATGGGACCGCAGGGGCCCGTGCCATTCGGGGCTTTCGGCGACAGCGGCTTCTTCCTGGAGCAGCGCCGGGCGTTCGAGCGCATCATCGGCGGCGACTACGGCTCTGTCTACGAGCGCGGTTTCGCGGAGGTGCAGCAGCGAGCGGTCGCGGCGGCGGATCGGGTCAGCGGTGCCATTGCCGCAGCGCCGGAGCTGGCCACGCCCTTCCCGGCCTCCGAGTTCGGCGAGCAGCTGCGTACCGTGGCACGCCTGATTGCCGTGCGCGACGAACTTGCCATGGAGCGCCAGATCTTCTTCGTGGCGGCCGGCGGCTTCGATACCCACGACGATCAGGCGCAGCTGCAGCCGAGCCTGCTGGCCGGCATCAGTCAGGCGATCTCCGCCTTCCATGCGGCGACGGTGGAACTCGGCGTGGCCGACAGCGTCACCACGTTCACCCAGTCCGACTTCGGCCGCACGCTCACCTCCAACGGCGACGGCACGGATCACGGCTGGGGCGGTATCCAGCTGGTGGTCGGCGATGCCGTGAAGGGCCGCGAGCTGTACGGAGCCTACCCGCTGTTGGCGATCGACGGTCCCGAGGATGTCGGCGGCGGGCGCATGATCCCGTCCGTCTCGGCAGACCAGTACGCGGCGACGCTGGCCCGCTGGTTCGGCATACCGGACGCGGACCTCGCCCAGGTAGCGCCCCACATCGACAACTTCGTCCAGCGCGATCTCGGCTTCCTGCTCTGAGCCGCCGGGCGCTGTGTCGAGGTTCTGTCTATTCTGCTGCTTGTCCTGATGTTGATCTGATAATCCCGGGGTCGCGAAAACACTCGGGAGCTTTACGATAACCTATCAGGAGAGAGCGACATGACACGGACGACGATCAACCCTTCCAACATCCGCACCGTGCTGGCGATAGCACTGCTGGTGCTGGCGGCGGCCACCACCGCGGTGGCCGGCGATTACGGAAGCATGCAGACGAAGGCCGAAAAAGACATCGTGGATACTGCGGTGGCTGCGGGCGACTTCACGACACTGGCGGCCGCGCTGGACGCGGCGGGCCTGGTCGGCACGCTGAAGGGCGAGGGCCCGTTCACGGTGTTCGCGCCCACGGATGCGGCGTTCGCCGCGCTGCCGGCCGGCACGGTGGAGAGCCTGCTGAAGCCGGAGAACAAGGAGCAGCTGGTCTCCATCCTCACCTACCACGTGGTGTCCGGCAAGGTGATGTCCGGCGACGTGGTCAAGCTGGACAGCGCCACCACCGTGAATGGCCAGTCCATTGCGATCGAGGCGAGCGACGGCAAGGTGACGGTAGACGGCGCTACCGTCACGGCCGTGGACATTGCAGCCAGTAATGGTGTGATCCACGTGATCGATCAGGTGATCCTGCCCGAGTGATACGGGTGCGCTAAGCCGGGGCGGTGCCACGGACGGTGCTGCCCCGCAACCGGCCGGAGGGCCGGCACGATCTTGCACGGATCGTGTCGGCTTTTTTTTGCGCTTTTTTTTCCGGTCACGGCCCGGCAGATGCCGCGACGGCGCAAACTTGTTAGCCTTCCGTTCCGGATTCACAGCCAGAAAGGACCAGCGACATGGCCGAAGGCCCCGACGAGAAAGAGATGGAGATGTCCGTCGACGACCTGTATCGGGAGGAGGTCTTCACCGACCAGCGGGTGGGGACGATCCGGCGGATGACACCGGTCACCGCCGAGGGTGCGGATGATGCCTCCCGGGCCGTGCAGTACGTGGGCCAGACCCAGCTGCTGACACCGGCGGGCGCGTTGCCCCTGTCGTTCGAGATCGAGGCAACGTCCCTTGGCGACGCTGCGCGGAAGTTCGGCGTCGGCGCTGCGGAGGCGGCGGAGGACACGATAAAGCGGCTCGAGGAGATGCGCCGGGATGCGGCTTCTTCCATCGTGGTGCCGGGCTCGGAAGGCGCCGGCGGCATGTCCGATCCCCGTCTCCAGGGTGGCGGAAAGTTCAAACTGTGAAGAAAACGGTGTCCGGCACCCGATTCTTGCGTTTCTGAACTTGTTGCCGGGTCAGGCTTCCTGGCGGGCTTCGGCGTCCGCAGCCGCGTCGCCGGCGGGGGCGAGTACCGGCCGCGTGGCGTGGTAGGTAAGCCAGCCGGCGAGCATGCCGGGCATGCCCTCGTAGATGTCGTTGTGCCAGCCGAGCCAGCGCCAGCCGAGCGCCACGGCCACGCCCACGCCGATCATCAGCAGTGCCTGGCTTTCGGCCACCCGCAGACCGCGGGAATAGACGTAGAGCAGCGGCCCGAAGGCGCTGGCCAGCGCCGACCAGGAGAAAATCACCAGCGCGAAGACGCTCTGGGTACCGCTGAGTGCGATGCCGAGCGCCAGCGCCACGATCAGCAGCGTGCCCGCTTTCAGCTCCAGCGGTTTCTCGATCTTCTGCGGCAGCAGGTCGTGGGTCAGGGCCGATGAGCAGCTCAGCACCAGGGAGTCGGCAGTGGATATCGTCGCCGCGAACAGCCCCGCGATGACGACCCCCGCCAGGATGCCGGGCAGCAGCTCCATGGCCATGGTGGGCAGCGCGAGTTCCGGATCCATGCTGCCGAGGTCGGGCAGCAGCAGGCGGGACAGCAGGCCGACGCCCGCGGCCAGCGAGTAGAACACGGTGAAGAAGCCGTAGTAGTACACCCGTGTGCGGCGCAGCTTGCCGGCATCCTGCAGCGCCATAAAGCGCACCATGATATGGGGTTGGCCGATGACGCTCATGCCGGCGAACATCCAGCCGACGACGAACAGCGCCGGGCCTGCGGGCGCGGCCAGCTTGAGTTCGTCGGGGAAGGGCGCCAGATAGCCGGGCACGGTGGATAGTTCCTGCACCGCGGCGCCGATGCCGCCGACGCTCACCAGCGCGACGGCCAGCATCAGCGCCATGGCGAAGAGCATGACGGTGGACTGGGCGACGTCAGTCCAGATTGAGGCGCGGATGCCGCCGGCCAGGCAATATGCCGCCACCATGGTCGCGACCAGGATGGCGCCGCTGCCCGGTGTCCAGCCGAACATCGCCTGCAGCGCCTTGCCGCCCGCCGTCAGCTGGGCGGCCGCATAGGCTCCCAGGAAAGCCAGGGTCAGAACCGCGACCACGATACGCAGGATGCGGAAATCCGTGTCATGCCAGCGTGCCAGCACGCCGGCGAAGGTTACCTCGTCGTGCTTCTCCGTGAATTCCCGCAGTCGCCGGTGGATGACCAGCGACATCAGAAAGTCACCGACGATCCAGCCCGCCATCACCCACAGCGAGGCGACGCCGGCCGCATAGGTGTAGCCCATGAGGCCGATGAACATGAAGCCCGAATTGTTGGTGGCGATCGCTGACAGGCCCGCGAAGGCGGGCGAGACGTCACGGCTGGCCAGGTAGTAGTCGTCCTTGGTGCCGCGGCTGCGCAGCACCGAGGCGAGCCCGATCAGCACGAAGATGGCCATCGCTGCGATGAAGCTGGTCAGCATCTGCGATTGCTATGGTTGCGCCGGTCTCGGTCGTTACCGTCGGGCTGCCGCGGACGGCGGCTCAGGCCGCGTTGCGGTCGCCCACGGTGTCCCGGTTCTCGACCAGCCGCTCGTGCAGTGTCTTGATCGCCGCATCGTAGTCGCCCTCGTCGACGATGATCTGGATGTCCACCTGACGCATGCCCTGGTGCAGCGCGATTACGTCGATGCCGCCCTCGTGCAGGCAGCCGACCGTGTCGGCGAGCAGGCCCGGCCGGTCGAGGTCGCTGCCGATCACGGAGACGAGGCCCACGCGGCGCAGGTCGATGTCCGCCTGGGGGAACAGCCGCTCCAGTTCGGTGATCGCGTGCCTGGCCCGGCTCAGCGTGCCGGTGACGAAGTGGGTCACTGTGTTCGCGTTCATGTCCTTCGTCACGATGCGCAGACGCTTCTCTTCCAGCACCTCGACGATGCGCCGATCGACGCCGCTCACGCCCACGATGTCCTGGTCGAACAGCTTGAGCGCCAGCACCGAGCGGCAGCCGGTCACGATCTCCACGCAGGGCTCGTCGCTGACGTAATCGCCCTGAATCATGGTGCCCGGATCGTCCGGGTCGAAAGTGTTGCGGATACGCAGCGGGATCTCCGCCTGGCGCAGCACTTTCGCCGCGCGGGGATGGACGGCCTCCATGCCCATGTTGGAGAGCTGGTCGGCCACGTCGTAGTTGGTGTTGCCGATCTTGCGCACCTTGTCCTCGCCCACGATCAGCGGGTCGGCGCTGCTGAGGTGATACTCCTTGTGGATGATCGCCTCGCTGGCGCCGGTGCGTGCCGCCACGTGGCTGAACGTCACCTCGGTGTAGCCCCGGCCGTACTCGCGGAACAGGCCGCTGTGGCACTGGGTGTAACCGGTGACGATGGGCAGCTCGGCCTCGAAATCGATGCCCTGCAGGCCGATGTCGATGCGTTCCTCCAGGGTGCGCGGCTTGTCGTCGCGCCAGCCGGTGAGGTCGACGAAGCGGGCTTCCAGGCCATGCATGCGCAGCATCAGCGCGGTATTGAACGCGCTGTGGGCCTCGCCCAGCGCCGAGAGCATCTCTCGCACCGTCATCATGTGCTCGCCGAGATGGAAATGACCGTAGGAGCACAGGCGCTGCAGGTCGATGAGACAGCTCCTGACGCCCTCGATGCGCTCGAGCACGAACTGGTTGGCCGGCTCGCGCACGCCCGGATCGGTGAATATCTCCTCGTTCTTCTCGATCATCTTCCGGCAGACCCTGGTCAACGCGTCGCCCCAGGCCCAGTCGGTCTCGCTGTGGCTGTACAGGGTGTAGACGCCGGGATCCTTGGTCTTCTTGTCTTCCAGAAGCTCGTTGGTCATGCCCGCATAGGCCGAGACCACGAAGATGCGGTTGTACGGGTCGCTTTTCCGCCGCGTCGGGAGGAAGACGTTGTTCAGCGCCGCTTCGCTGTCGGCGATCGAGGTGCCGCCGATCTTTTCTACAGTATGAGTCATCCTTGCTGTGCTCCTCGCGCCGTTCAGGCGCTGCCGATGGCGGCGACGGCGAAGCTCTCGGCGAGCGCCGTCAGGCCCCGTTCCAGTTCCTCGTCGCTGATCGTGAGCGGCGGCAGGCACTTGACCACCTCGTCGAAGGAGCCGCTGGTCTCGATCACGAGACCGCGCTCCAGCGCGGCACGGCATACCTTGCCGGCGGTCTCGCCGGCGCGGCAGGCCAGACCGCTCATCAGGCCGCGGCCCCTGACGGTAAGCTCGAGCGGCGAGGCAGCGGCGATCTCCTCCAGTCGTGAGCGGAGGATGCCGGCCTTGCGCCTGACGTCCTGTTCGAAGCGCGGCGTCGACCAGAAGTGCTCCAGCGCGGCGGCGGCGGTGACGAACGCGTGGTTGTTGCCGCGGAAGGTGCCGATGTGCTCGCCGGGCTCCCACTCGTCGAGATCCGACTCGATGAGCAGTACCGCGAACGGCAGACCCATGGCGCTCAGCGACTTCGACAGCGTCACCATGTGCGGCCGGATGCCGGACGGCTCGAAGCTGAAGAAGCTGCCCGTGCGGCCGCAACCGGCCTGGATGTCGTCGGCGATCAGCAGGATGTCGCGCTCGCGACAAATGGCCTCGAGACGCTTGAGCCAGGCCTCGCTGGCGACGTTCAGGCCGCCCTCGCCCTGGACCGCCTCCACGATCACGGCGGCCGGATGGCCCACACCGCTGCTCGGGTCGTCCAGCGTCTTCTCGAAGTAGTCGAGCGTGTCGATGTCTTCACCCATATAACCGTCGAAGGGCATGCGCGCGACGCCGCTCATGGACACGCCGGCAGCATCCCGATGATGGCGGTTGCCGGTGAGAGAAAGTGCGCCGAGGGTGACGCCGTGGAAGCCGTTGGTGAAGGCGACGATGGTCTCACGGCCGGTCACCTTGCGCGCGAGCTTCATGGCGGCCTCGACGGCATTCGCGCCGGTCGGGCCGGTGAACTGGGCCACGTAGTCCAGGTTGCGCGGCTTCAGGATCCGCTCGTGGAAGGTCTCCAGAAAACGTTTCTTCGCGGCGGTATGCATGTCCAGGCTGTGAGCGATGCCGTCGCCGGCGATGTAGTCCATCAGCGCTTCTTTCAGCACCGGATTATTGTGGCCGTAGTTCAGGCTGCCGGCGCCGGCCAGGAAGTCCAGGTAGACGTTGCCGTCGGCATCGACGAGTTCGGTGCCGACCGCTTTCTCGAACAGGACCGGGATCGAACGGCAGTAGGAGCGCACGTCCGACTCCAGGCGCGCGAACACGCCGCCGGTGTGGGCGGTACTGGAAAGGTCGATCTTCTCAACAGTGGTTTTCATGACGTCTCTCGATATTCCTGAATTTCAAAAGGGCCGATAATCAATTCGTGTTCGCTCTCGTGTTCGCCGCCGAAGTGCTGATCCTGATCGAACAGCGTATGCTCCTCGGTTGGCGCGTTTAGCTTGCGGGCGAGGCCGCGGAACATGACCCAGGAGGCCTCGTTTCCGGCCGTGATGGTCGTGCGGATGTGGTTCAGATGCTCGTTGCCCGGCCGCTCCAGGATGTCCGTGATCAGGCGCTTGGCGAGGCCGTGGCCGCGCGCACGCTCGTCGACGGCCACCTGCCACACGAACAGCGCTTCGGGGTGCGGGGGCGGACTGTAGCCGGAGACGAAGCCCACGGCGTCGCCCTCTGCCTCCGCCAGCGCGCTGGTCGCGCCGAAGTGGAGGCACTGCAGCAGATTGCAGTACAGGGAGTTGGTGTCCAGCGGCGGGCAGCGCCCGATGAGGGCGTGCACGGCGGCGCCGTCGCTCGATACCGGCGGACGTATGGAAATAGAATCTTTCAGGATTCTCTTTGCTTGCATGCTCTGACTGGGCGCAATTCTGTCGCGTGGGGCGCATGTCCGATGAGGCAGGGCAGGACCCGTTGGACCCATATTAGTCCTAATCGCAATCCTGGAGGGCTACCGGCGTCTGTCGGTTGACAGATCTTTCGATATTCAATTAAAAAAGCCCATCGAAGAGCGCCATAATTTTAAAAAATAGCGATTGGTTATGCAACTTTGATTTGAGAGTCAAAGTATTTATTTCAAGTGTCTGGCTGCCAGTCGGGCGCAAAACTCACTGGGATCAGGAACCTGGAGACCCTCCGGGGCCGACGCGAGAGTGGCAGAGTGATGACGGAGAAAGACGAAATGCTGGAAAAGCAGGTGCTCACGGCGCTGCGCCGCGTACTGCGGGCGACGGATCTGGACGCCAAATCCCTCGCGCGGCAGACCGGCCTGACCACCTCGCAATTGCTCGTCCTGGAGTTGCTGTCGATGGCCGGCGAACTGACGGTGGGCGGCATCGCCTACAAGGTCGGCCTCACGCAGGGTACGGTCACCTCGATGATCGACAGGCTGCAGCAGGGTGGCCTCGTCGTGCGCCGGCGCGGCAGCGCAGACCGGCGACAGGTCAAGGTCAGCCTGACACCGGAAGGCCGGGAGCTCGTCGCCAGGGCGCCGACGGCGCTGCAGACCCGTTTTCTGGAGGAGTTCTCCGCGCTGCAGGACTGGGAGCGCCACGCCATTGTCGCGGCTCTGCAGCGGGTGGCGGACCTGATGGGCGCCGAGAAGCTGGACGCCTCCCCGGTGCTGGATGTGGGCCAGATCGGCGAGGCGCCGCCGACTCTCTAGGCCGCTGCCCCGGCTTCAGGCCGACATGACGCCGCACAGCGGCGCCTCCCACGGCAGCCGGCGGTGTTCGGCGACCAGGCGGTCCAGCTGTGCGGCAACGTCCGACGGGAACGGAGCCGTGCGACGGTGCGCCAGGTCGGCGCCGCTGGTGATGTATTCGAGGGTGGCGGCCAGGTTATCCCGGCTGTCGTTGACGACGAACATCACGCCGTGGAATCGCTTCTCGCTGCGGTCCACCAGGCGGGCATGGATGCTGACCGACTCGCCGACGTGGATCTCGTTCAGGTAAAAGAGGTGATGCTCCAGGTCGAACAGGCCCTGCCGGCGGTCCCGGAAGTAGGACTCGTCCATGCCCATCTCCTGCACCATCGGCCAGCCGCCGCGCTCGAACAGGGTCATGTAGAACTGGATGTTCACGTGGCCGTTCTGGTCTTCCCAGTCGGGCGGGATCACCTGGCTCATGAGCGCGGGGAGCTGCCGTACTTCGAACGCCTCAGGTTGTTGTGGCCTCATCGCGTCTGCCGTCAGAACCGGAATCGGCGCCTAAGCTACCCCCTGGGACGCGTGCCCGCCAGCCCCGCCGCGGTTCAGGCTGCCCGGGCGTCGACGTCGGTCCGGCGCCTTGCGCCGGCCGCCTTTGCGATGAGGCGTGCCAGGTCGGAAGCCAGCAGCAGTTCCGGGTCACGGGGATGGACGGCGAGGCGCAGCGGCCTGCCCGGCGCCGTCAGGGCGAGGGCCGCCCGGTTGAGACCCCGCAGCACCAGCGCCCTGAAGCGCGTGTCTGCCTCGAATCCCGCCAGCGGCAGGCGGCGGAAGCGCTCGTTCTCCGCGTCATAAAGCCCGGTGAGGGTCTCAAAGTAACGGAAACCGAGGCCGTGCAAACGGCGCCGCTCGATGCGGCCCATCGCCCAGGCGGGTGGCACGTAGGTATCGGGCCGCGGCAGTCCGTGGCGCGGGAACCATTCGCCGCACCGCCGGATCAGCGCCTCGATGCCGGCCGCATCCAGACACAGGTGCTCCGCAACGTCCCGGGAGACGAGTGCGCTGTGCAGGCGGTGTCCGAGGCCGCGAATCCGGGTGCACTTGTGCAGCCAGCCGTGCCCGGCCAGCCTGTGGCCCCGGGCCAGCAGGGTGTGCAGCCGGTCCAGTGTCTTCCCCGTCCAGCCCGCGCCGGGCACGACGAGGAGGCTGGCGGTCCCGGCGTCGGCGGCCTCGAGCGCAGCGAGGATGCCGGCCACGCGGTCGAGGCTTGCCGGCATCACGTCGTGCACCGAGATCAGGACCTCGGGCGCGGCGTCAGGCACCGCCCGCGTCTCCCTGCAGCCAGCCGATCCAGGTGCGCAGATTCCAGTCATTCAGGCGCCGCGCGGCCAGGTGCGCCCGGCGGCCCATCTCCGCCCGCACACCCGGCGCCACCGCGCAGGCCCGCATGACCGCCTGTACCACGCTCTCGTCCTCGCCGATGCGGAACAGCCCGGCCTCGAGCTCGGGCCATTCGGCGATGCCGCAGTCGCCGGAGACGATGACCGGCCGGCCGCGGGCCATGCCCTCGAGGGCCACGGTGCCGAACGACTCGACCCGGGAGGGCAGTAGGAGCATATCGTGGGCGTCCAGCGTGTCGACCAGGCGTTCCCGGGGCACCCAGCCAAGGTAATCCAGGTTGGGCAAGCGCGCAGCCGCGGCCGCGACGAAGGAACGCATGGGCCCGTCGCCCGCGATGCTGACCCGCAAGCCCGGCAGCCGCTCGGCGACATCAAGGACCGCAGGCAGATTCTTCTCCTCGGCGAGGCGTCCGGCGAACAGCAGGCTTTGCACTTCGGCTGCGGGCGCGGCGAGCGGACGGTCCAGCAAGACCCGAGGAACCGAGGTGCCCATGAGCTGCGTACCGCGGGCGCCGAGGCGGTTCGCCAGGCGCGCCATCTCCGGAGAGTTTGCCAGCACCAGCGTGCTGTGGCGGAACAGCAGCCGGTGACAACGTTCGAGGTAGCCGCGGCTCAGGCGTCCGAAGCTGTCTCTCCAGTAGATGTCCGCCAGCTGCTCGAAGTGGGTGTGGAAGCCGGTGATCAGAGGGGCGCCCAGCCGTCGGGCCGCCAGCAGTCCCATCAGGCCGAAGGGGCCCGGGGTGGGCACTACGACTGCGTGGGGTGCCAGTGCGGCCAGCTGACGCCAGAGCCGGAACGGGCGCGGGAACCACAGACGCTGGGTCGGGTCTCCCGGCAGCGGCGGTACCAGGCGCCGCCGCCAGCCCTGCAGGCTGTCCCGTGGGCAGAACAGCTCCGCCTGTCCGATCCGCGAGCCGAGCTGGCCGATCAGGTCGCTGTAGTAAGAACCCACGCCGTTGCGTTCGGCCACCGCGTCGGAGACGACGGCGACGCGCAGGCATTCGCAACGGGAACGGACGACCGAATCTTCGCGCAGCCGGGTCTGCAGTGCGTCTGTGGCCATCATGTCTGCGGCTCCTCCTTGCGGGTCCAGGCGGCGAAGCGCTGGAGGACTTCCGCGATGTCGATGCCCCAGGACGACAGCGGCGGCGCCTCAGCCGGCACGTGCGGCCGGCGTCGGTCGATCTGGCCGAGACGCGCCTCCAGCGCGTCCGTCACGGTGAGTCCCAGGCGCTCGTACAAGCGGCGCACCAGGGCGGCCGGATCGTCGGCCAGTTCCTCCATCGGGGCGGCCGCGATGCGCCCGGGCGGGAGTTCCCCGCGCAGCGCTTGCAGGTTCCGGTAATAGAAATCCAGGCAATCGAGCAGCCGCCGGCGGAACAGCGGGTCGTCGGGCGGGACGCCGAACAGCCGCAGACCGTCCGTGACCGAATTGAATTGCGAGGCGATCACCTCGACGGCGTCCCGTTCGCAGATCACGATGCGCGCATCCGGGAATTCACGGACCAGGCTTCTGGCCATGCCGGCGAAAGCGGCATTCTTCGACAGCAGCGTCCGGTCCGGGCCGTGGGCGTAGAGGTGGCGCTGCAGGCAGCGCCGGTACCAGGTCAGGAGCCGGCGGCGTTCCGCCTCTTGCATGTCCCGGTCGAAAGTGCCCATGCGCCACACCCATCGCGCCTCCGGGAAGGGCACGACGAGGATGAAGCAGCACAGCAGCGGCAGGAAGCAGAAGTAGTCTTCTTCCGGCTTGGCGAGTCCGAGCGGGTGCTTGTCGTCGATCCAGCGGAAAACGGCGCCGCCCGCCACTCTCAGCGAGCGGGCAACCGGGGATCCGATCAGCCGGTCGGCCGCGGCGAGTCCGGTCCAGATCCTGCGCTCCGTGATGCTGGGGGCGAACAGGCATTCCCAGGTGGCGAAAGTCGTGTAACGGCTGTCGCCCGCCAGCAGGCGGTGCAGGTAGGTCGTGCCGCTGCGCGGCGGACCGAGAACGAACACGGGCTCCCGGACCGCGACCCGCCGGTAGCCGCGGAAGAATACCTCGTCGAGCAGGAAACCGATCCAGTGCGCGGCCTGCAGCAGCAGGAGTGCGGGCAGGAAGATGACGCCCGCAACGACGCGACGGGCATAGCGAGGCAGGCCCGGGAAACGGGCGGGGGCGAGGATCTGGCGGCAGAGTCCGGCAAACCTCGCTGCGATGGTGAACGGCGTCGCTGTCATGTCGGGTCAGGCGCGACCTGATGATTGATCCGTTTCGTAACGACATCGTGACAGGCGTGTGTGGCAGAAATGTTGCAGCCGGACGCCGGCGGGATATGGAACATTTGCATTGTCCGGGGTCGTTGTCGAGAATGAGCGCCCGGATTCAGACTGGTTACCAAATCCGTCGGCGCGAGCCGACGCTAACGGAGAGTTTTCATGGGCGAATATTCCGATCCGGCGGGACGCCGGAAATTCCTGAAGCTGGTCGGCGGCACGGTCGTGCTGGTGCCCCTCGCCGGGCTGGCGGCATGCTCGGGTGGCGGCGACTCCGCTCCTGCCAGCGGGAGCGGCGCAAAGCCGGCCGCCGACGAGGGTTCCGGCAGCGGAGCCGACATGGCCGAGGACATGGCCGAGGACAAGGCGAGGGTCGTGGCCGAGGATGCGGGTACGAGTCAGGAATCCGCCCAGGCGGCGGCGGAGACGGCGCAGGCCCAGGCCGGCGAGGCGGCGGCAGGCGGAGACGGCCGGCCGAAGTTGTCGCTCGACGACCCGCAGGCGAAGGCGCTCGGCTACGTGCACGACGCGGCCAACGTAGACCAGAGCAAGTACGCCCGTTATCAGCCCGGCCAGGCGTGCAGCAACTGCCAGTTGTTCCAGGCCAAGGGCGACGAGGAGTGGGCGGGCTGCTCCATCTTCCCGGGCAAGCTGGTGAACGCCGCCGGCTGGTGCAGCGCCTACGCGCCGAAGGCCTGAGGCCGCTGCCCGTCAGCGTCTGACGACGGCCGCTTCCGGGCGGCCGTTTTTCGGTACGCCGCCGATCCGGTCCCGATTCAGTCCAGCGGGATCGCTGTCGTGAACTTGAACTCCTCCATCGAGAAGCTGGAACTGACGTCGGAGAAGTCCACCATCTCGATCATCCGCTTGTACACGGCATCAAAGCCGTTGATGTCGCGTACCAGCACCCGCAGCAGATAATCGATATCGCCGCTGAGGCGATGCACCTCCACGATCTGGGGAATGCTCTGGACCATCTCACGGAAGCGTTCGGTCCACGCCGCATTGTGCTGATTGGTGCGCACGGCCACGAACACGGTGATGGGCACATCGAGCTTGTGCCGATCCAGCAGGGCGACCCGCTTGCGGATGACCCCCTTCTCTTCCAGCTGCTGAATGCGCCGCCAGCAGGGCGTGCGCGACAATCCCACCTGCTCGGCGATCTCGGCCACCGGCAGCGAAGCGTCCTCCTGCAGTAGCGCGAGAATCTGTTTGTCTTTCTTGTCCACGAAACATCATCCCCAGAATCCGCCATTAGTTAGTTAAATAACCTAACACGTTTCACATTCCTGGCTAATTTTGCACACAATGGCTCCCGTCCTGCTGCTACCGTTCTGTAGAGATAATTGCGGGCAACGAGGAGAGAGTCCATGGCGGTTTCAGCGGACAGGATGCGCGAGCGACGCCCCGGCGCCGGAAAGCTCACCTTCACGGCTGCGGAGGCGATCGGTTTCGACGACTATATCCACCGGGTGACCGCACTCTGCGAATCGTGCGGGGACGACCGGCTGGCGAGCCGGGTCGGCCGGGAGTTGCGGCGGTTGATGGCCGCGCACGACTGGCTGCCGGCCGAGTGCCGGGCAGCCGGCGAGGATACGTACCGCCGCCATGTGCTGTATGCCGATCCGCTCGGGCGCTTCACCGTGCTGTCCGTCGTGTGGCAGCCGGGGCAGGGCACACCGGTTCACGGCCACACGGCCTGGGGTGCCGCGGGCGTGTACAGCGGCACGCCGAGCGTCGCCAACTACCGTCTGGCGCGTGACGGCACCGTGGAACTCGCCTGCGAAGCGGTCTGCGCACCCGGTGACGTCACCTGCGTGCAGCCGGGCATCGATTATCCCCACCGGGTCCGTAACGCGAGTGACGACGTCGCCATCACCATCCACACCTACGGCCGCGACCTGGTCGCGGACCCGGCGAGCATCAATATCCCGGTGTAGCAAGCCCCGCAGGCAAGCCCCGTAGGAGGGGCTTCAGCCCCGACTATTCCTCTCCATCGGGAGCAGGCACCCGCTCGAAGGTGCGGAAGTAGCAGCGCTCGTTCCGTGTGACGATCGAGCTGAATTTGTCCAGATCGCCGGTGGCGTCCGTCGCGAAGGCGATGGTATTGGCGAACGGCAGGCTGGTGCACGAGCCGAAGAAGGTGGCCCGGTACCACTGACCGTGGCGTCCCTCGATCAGTACGGCCTTGCCGTTGTCGACGGAGCGCCAGTCACGGATACCGCCGAGGTCGGCGAAGCGCAGTACCGCGCCGGGCTCCGGGGGCGGTTCGTTGGGTGACGACTGGCTGGCGCAGCCGGCGAGCAACACGACGGCTGCCAGCGCCGACAGCGCCCTGGCTGTCCTTTTCATCGATCTGTGCATCGATCCTCCTTGTCGCGGCGGATGGATGCCGCGCTTATAACGAACACATGCGTATGCGGCACGAGCGATTCAAGAGCCCGGCCTTTGCACGACCGGTCGAATCTGACACAGTTCGGCCGGCACTTCCGGCGATCAGCGCATCGACGGGTGCATCGACGGGTCTGTCAAGGGGAGAAGCAGCGGATGGCGCGTATGCAATCGATCTGTGTTTTCGCGGGATCCAGCAGCGGTACCCGTCCGGCCTACGCGGCCGCCGCCGGGGAACTCGGCCGCGCGATCGCGGAGCGCGGCTGGCGGGTGGTCTACGGCGGCGGTCGCGTGGGGCTGATGGGCGTACTCGCGGACGCGGTGCTGGCGGCCGGCGGCGAGGTCATCGGCGTGATCCCCGAGGCGCTGATGCGCAAGGAGGTGGGCCACGAGGGACTTACCGACCTGCGGATCGTGCAGACCATGCATCAGCGCAAGGCGCTGATGTCGGAGCTCTCGGACGGTGTGATCGCGCTGCCCGGCGGTCTCGGCACCCTGGAGGAACTGTTCGAGATACTCACCTGGGCGCAGCTCGGTATCCATGCCAAGCCCTGCGGCATGCTGAACGCCGACGGCTACTACGACGATCTGCTCCGCTTCCTGGACCAGACTGTGGGCGAGGGTTTCGTGCGGGGAGAACATCGGGACATGATCATCGCAGCCAGCGAGGCCGCAGCGCTGCTGGACCTGATGGCGGACTACACGCCGTGCTACACGGCCAAGTGGATGGACCGGGACGAGACCTGAATGACGCGAAGACGCCTGAATGGCGTCGAACATTGCACTTCGCGGCTGTAGCATTAGTCGCTTTGGGATCGCAGTCCGCGCTCCCGTCAGTCGGAACGGAGGCGCAGAGCAGGCGATGCCGGGCAATTTCCGCAGCGACAACGAGTATCCCGTGGCAGCCGAGATCATGGCGGCGCTGGCACTTGTGAACGAGGGCCCCGCCCACGCCTACGGCGAAGACGCCGTCACCGGGCGGCTGCGGCAGCGCTTCTGCGAGTTGTTCGAGCGGGACGTCGTGATCTATCCGCTAGCCTCGGGTACCGCCGCCAATTCCCTCGCCGTGGCCCAGAGCTGCGGCTCCGTCGGCGCGGTGGTCTGCCACCGGGATGCGCACCTGAATACGGATGAGTGTGGCGCCCCCGAGTTCTTCAGCGGCGGCGCCAAGCTGCTGGCGCTGGACGGCGCGGACGGCAAGCTGGTGCCGGCCGGCGTGGAGGAGACGGTCGCCGCCTCTCTCGCCATGGGCGAACACGCGAGCCGCCCGCGGCTGCTGAGCCTGACCCAGGCGACGGAACTGGGGACCGTCTATACACCGGACGAGGTGGCGGCGCTCGCTGCGGCCGCGCATCGGGACGGACTGCGCGTGCACATGGACGGCGCGCGGCTCGCCAACGCCCTGGCCACACTCGATTGTTCGCTGGCGGAGATCACCTGGCGCGCCGGCGTCGACCTGGTTTCGTTCGGCGCGACCAAGAATGGCGCCATGCTGGCCGAGGCTCTGGTCATATTCGATCCGGCGGACACCGTGGAGTTGGCGCGGCGACGCAAGCAGGCGGGCCACCTGCTGAGCAAGATGCGTTACGTCTCGGCGCAGCTCGAGGCCTATCTCGCCGACGATCTCTGGCTGCGCCTGGCCGCCGCCGCCAACCGCCGCGCCAGAGACCTCGCCAACGGGCTGGCCGCCTGCCCGGGCACTGAGCTGCTGCACCCGGTGCAGTCCAACGAGATCTTCATGCGGTTGC
>CAYRUH010000052.1:0-20695 GCA_964427415.1 uncultured Woeseiaceae bacterium
TCTCCCTGTGATCGGGAGACTCAGGCTAGACCGGGAGTGCTGAACGGAAGCTGAACGGGTGTATTACGGGCCGAGGGCGGCTCGCATCCGGGCGCGTGTCAGTCGCCGGCGGTGCCGCCACCCGGCCGCCTGTCGAACTTCTCCCAGCCGTGGCCGGCGAAGGGATCGACACCGAGTTGCCGCATCACCGACGGGAAATCGAGCATGACCCAGTTATCCACAATTTTGCCGTCGACCACATGCCAGAAATCCATGTAACGTATCTCCACCCGTTTGCCGGTCGGGGGAATGCCCATGAAGTCGCCGCTGTGGATTGCCTCCTGGCGGCCGAAGGCTGCGCACCATTCACCCTGCGCGATACGGGCCTCGTCGATACAGACCTTGTCGGAGAAAGCCGCCTGGAAAGGTCGCTGCCAATTCTCCTGGAACTCGCGCAGTCCGTGCTTCGTGCCGCAGCCGGCGTTCCCCATCCAGCGGAAGCTGTCCGCGAAGAAACGCCCCATGCCCTCGATGTCGTGCTCGTTCAGCCCGTCGACCATCGCATCGATGACACCGAGAGTTTCCGCCGTCTTCGAGAGATCGTTGTTGCGTGTCAGCTCACCCTGGGTCGGTCGTAAATCTTTCATGGCGCACTCAATCCCTGAACGGATCCGGCTGGCGTGCGAACGTCAGCTCCTTCATCCGGGCCATGACGTCGACACCGAGCTGGCGCCAGACATCCAGCAGGTCGATCATCACCCAGTTCTCCCGCAGCAGACCGTTCTCGCAGCGCCAGATATCCAGACTGGCCATCGATATCCTCTGTCCCGCCGGCGCGATCCCCAACCAGCCGTCGCCGGTCACCGTCGCATGCAGCGCCGGCCAGCCGCAATAGGCCACATAATCGCCGTCGGCGAAAAAGCAGTCATACTGTCCGCCCTGGGTGCCACCGGTACGGTCGGGTATCCCGTTGAGAAACGGGATCTGATGCCAGTTGCGAAAACCTGACAACCGGCGCATGGAGCCGATTCCGGCGGGACCGTACCAGCTCATTCGCGGGTGCCAGAAGCGCTGGAGTTCCATGGCGCCGGCCCCGCCTTCCCCGAAACGATTCAGCCCCTCGACCATAGACTCCACAAGTTGCCGGCTCGCAGCGCTGTGCTCGGCGTCGGATGCGCCGACGACGATACCATCCTGGGTTGCCGGACCCGGAACGTGCAACTCCACCCCGAGGCTCGGGGCCATGGGCCAGGCGTTCGCCTGCAACATCACGGCGGGGATGTCCCACAGTAGCCGTGCCCTGGTGATCTTCTCGCCGTCGATCCGGAAAAACTCGATGTAGCGCATCGTGACCAGATGTCGGGTGGGCGGAATGGCCAGCCAGGGTTGCTCGAACACACCCGTGTAATAGCCTCCGCAACAGATCCAGTGTTCGCCGCGGTCGACGCCGCCGACCACGATGTAGTCGCGCCGCTCCAGATCAGGAATCGCCTCCAGCAGCGGAGCATAGGCGGTAAGATGCAGACTCTCCGGCCCGGTGACCTTGCCGAGCGGATACGCCAGCAGTACTTCGCAGTCAGGCGTGAGCATGCTCTCGAGTTGCGAGGGCAACCGGGACGGGTCGGTATCGTAAAGCGCAGCACGGAAGGCGTGGAACACCTCTTTGCTGGCGGTAATATCATCGTCCAACGCTAGTTCTCCAATGCAGAGTTCAGGCCTGCAGGGCAAGCCTGACCGTTACCCGTCTCAATTGCTGATCGAAAACGAACGGCCCTTCGTATTCCCGGCTGACGGGTGCATGGCGGTTTTCGCCGCACCGGATGCCCGAGTTGGGCGAGAATATCTGCCACATACGCGGCAACTCTGTCGATGCGACCACCTCGTCACCGATGTGCATCGACACGGTCGCGCTCTCCAAACCGGTCTTCGTCAGAGTCAGGCCGAGCCGCGAGACCGCAGGCTCGACCCGCGTCGGTGATACCAGCCGATATCGCTCGAACCGCGTGTAGACGTAGACGAAGATAAGGTAGCCGTCACGCATGAACCACTCGTAACCGGCACCACTGTCGCCGGACGCAAGAAGTACACCGTTCGCGCGGTGATCGTGAATCGTCACATCCGCAACCACACGGCTGTCGAAGTTCCGGATGTCCGGCGCACTCAGCCGATCGATGCGATCCATACCAGGATAGAAGGTGTACTGTGGACGCGGATCCGGGACGGCCTCACGATAGAGTCGGGAAAGGTCGTCCTCCATCGGCAGTACGTTGTCTCGCCTGGCTTCCCGGTGCCATAGCTTCACGAGGATGGCCAGAATCTCCGGTTGAGCGGCAGCCAGATTATTGGCCTCGGAGAAATCCTGATCGGTATCGTATAGCTCCCACTCGTCGTTCTCGAAGTCATTACCGGCGGCATGCCGGGTAACGGCCTTCCACCCCTCCACCCAGATAGCCCGGTCACCCGCAGTCTCGAAATACTGTACCCGCTTGTTGGTGGGCGCAGAGGGATCGCTGAGGGCGTAAGCGAAGCTTGTTCCCTGGATCGGCAGCGTATCGCCTTTGTCCGGCGCATCGGGTTCCGCGTTAATCATCTCGAGGAGCGTTGGGACCACATCTATCACGTGGTGATACTGGGGACTGATCTGCCCCGCGCCTATCCTGCCGTTCGGCCAGGTCACGATGAGCGGAGCGCGGGTGCCACCACCATGTGTGTCCGCCTTGTACCATTTCAGCGGCGTATTTCCCGCCTGGGCCCAGCCACTTGCATACATGCCGTAGGAGTCGTCCGTCCCCAGGAGGTCAAAATGCTCGCGCAACTCTTCGAAAGACTCTTCGTCGTAGTAGGCATTACGGCGCACGTCCAGGACACCGGTGAGCGATCCGCCGCCGCCAGCGGCACCGTTGTCGGAGAGCAGCATGAAAATCGTATCGTCGAGCTGGTCCTCGCTGGCCAGAAAGTCGATCAGCGTGGCGAGTTGGCGGTCCGTATGCTCGAGAAATGCTGCATAGACCTCTTGTCCGTGGACGGCCACACGCCGCTGCTCATCGCTGAGTTCACGCCACGAGGGCACGTTGGGATTACGCGTCGTCAGACGTGTCCCGTCAGGAATAATACCCAGGCGCTGCTGTCGATCGTAGCGCCGCCGGCGAATGACATCCCAGCCATCGTCGTAACGGCCCTTTTGGCGCCGGATATCGTCGCTTGGCGCATGGAGCGGGAAATGACAGGCGCCGAATGCAAGATAGAGAAAGAACGGCTGTTCTGGTTCCGCTGAGAGATGATCTGCCACGTAGTGGATCGAACGTCGAACGAGATCCGTGCTGAGATGGTAGTCGGCGCCCTTCTCGGGATAGGCTGCCGCCGTATTCTCGAACATTTCCGGATGCCAGTGATCCATGGCGTTGCCGTGGAACCCGTACCACCGGTCGAAGCCGCGACCGACGGGCCAGTGATCGAACGGCCCTCCGGGATTCTGATCATGAATTGCGGAGAGATGCCATTTGCCGGTTGCCAGGGTCGTATAACCGAGTGGGCGCAGGTATTCGGCAAGCGTTGCGGCATCCTTGCGGATCCACCCGTGGTAGCCGGGATGATCGCGGCCCCATTCGGCGATGTTGCCAACGCCGACCGCATGGGCATTCCTGCCGGTAAGGAGGCAAGCTCTCGTAGGCGCGCAGAGCGCGGTCACATGGAAGTTGTTGAAGCGCACCCCGCTGTCGGCGAGTGCGTCCATGGCCGGGGTTGCATGCTCGGCGCCGTAGCAGCCGAGATCGGCAAAACCGACGTCATCCAGGACCACCAGCACGATGTTGGGGCGGCGAGCCAGCGGCCGCCGCTCCCAGCCAGGGGAAGGGAGCATGGATCTGCTCGCATGAGCCACGGACGACGCAGATATACCGGTTGCCGCTGTAAGCGCCGCACTCAGCTGGAGGAACTGCCTTCTCTTCACGTCTATATCCCGAAGATGGGACGGAAAAGGCGAAGGGGCCGCGAGGGACCTTTCGTGTTACGCAGCACTGTTCTCCGAACCAACTAGAAGCGGGCCTGGAACTTCAGCCCGGCATTGCGCGGATAGAGATAGGAGGTCTGCACCACGTCATCGCTGTTGTTGTTGCCTCGCGCCAGCACACCCTCATCCTCGATGTTCTCGACGAAGGCTTCCACCGAGTACTTGCCATCGGGTGAGTCCCAGATGAGACGGAAGTCCGTCTTGGTGTAGGAGTCCTGGTCATGGGCGGGGTCTGTCGCCAGCAGGTTGGAGGTGTTGTAGCCGTCGGAGTAATAGAACTGCAGATAGGGGGTTAGCGATCCGCGGCCGCCGAGCTCCAGCCGGTAGGCGGCGCTGCCCCCGACAGTGAGTTCCGGCGACCAGGGGGTTGTCTCCCCGGACACGTCCACGAACGGCCTCACCTCGCCATTGAAGAGCTGGTAGGGATTGGTCTGCCCGAAGGTGCCGAACTCCGAGTCCAGATACGCCAGTGTCGCCGACAGGGTCCAGTCATCGGTTGGCAGCCAGACCGCATCCAGCTCCACGCCCCACGCGTCTATCTCTCCGCCGTTATCGGTAAAGGTCAGGACGATGCCGGTGTTGGGATCGACACGCTGGCGCTGGGTGAGAAGATTTGTGTACTCGGTCCGGTGTAACGCCGCGTTCAACTGCAGCGTATCACCGAGGAAGCGGCTGCGGAAACCCAGCTCGATCGCCTCCGATTCTTGCTCATCCGTGGTTGTCGTAGTACTGGCCGAGCCCGACAGGTAACCCGTCGAAGCCGTCACATAAGTCAGCGTGGAGTCATTCACGTCATACTCAACGCCCGCCCGCCAGGTTACGTTGTCGAACTTGCCGAAGCTGCTGCTATCCTGGATCGTATTGTCGCTGGTGATGGCATCACTGGCGCCGCATTCATAGGTGAAGATATCGCGGGCATTGTCCGGCAGAGTCAGGGGTGTCAGGTCAATATCCCCGCGGACATTCACCACCCGGTCGACGACGCCATCGCCATTCTCATCACCAGTGAAATTCGAACCGCCACAGGACGCCGACTTCTCCTCGTCGTTGTAGCGCAGTCCTGCGATCAGCCGTAACCGGTCCGTGAGTGAATATTCCACCTGGGTGTAGACGCCCCAGTATTCGGTGTCGATCTGCACGGCATTCGCGAAGAAACCGTTCAACAGAGTCGCATCCGAGACGATGTCGGTAGGCGCCAGGATGGTGAAGGTTCCCTGCGGTACGGTCACGGTCGGACGGGTGGAGTCGTCACGCTCAGTCTGTTGGTAGATATAGAAGGTACTGAAGTCCTCGAGGTCCGAATAATAGACACCGGCGGTCCATTGCAGCGGGCCATCGCCGCTGGAGACGAACTGCAGTTCCTGGGACCAGCCCTCGGAGGCCTCGAGGTAGCCACCATTCGAGTTCGGAGTCGGGCTGAAATCGAAGTCGAAATTGATATCGTTCGTGTAGTCGTTGTAGGCGGTGATCGACCTTACCGAGAAGGCGTCGAAATCGTAGTTCAGCGTGAGTGAGAAAGTATCGTCCTCGAGGATCACAGGTCGCACGTAATCCTGGCTGATCAGCCACGGATCTCCGCCCGGGCCGTTGGAGGCAGGACCCCGTCCGCCGGACCCCCGAACCGGATTCTCGCAGTTGCGCACTGATCCGAAGGGATCCGTCAGGCCCTCAGGTGTCTCGAAACGGCAGTTGATCGTGTAGCCGAACAGACCGGCCTCGTTGCCGTCCTCATCAATCGAGGTGTAGCGGGCAATTGCTTCGAAGCGATCGGTGGGTTGCCATAGCAGCGAGAGCCGGAAGCCCTTGTCGTCCTGTGCGCCGATATCCGGACCTGCGAGGTTGCCGATGTGGCCGTCGCTCTTGTCGAAGAAACCCGCGATGCGCACCCCGGCCGTTTCGCTCAGGGGCAGGTTGATGTAGCCCTCGCCACGCTTGCGATCGAAACTCTCGGTACTTAGCGTCACTCCGGCAGTAACCTGTTCGAGTTCGGGCTGGTGTGTATACACATTTAACGCTCCCGCGAATGTGTTCCGCCCGTAGAGGGTCCCCTGCGGGCCGCGGAGGAATTCCACACGATTGATGTCGAAGAACGCGCGGGTCTGCTGAGAGGCCCGTGCCTTGTAGACCCCGTCGACGAAGGCGCCGACGATGGAGCTGTTGTCCCCGAAGGTGTTGGTGGAGTTCGCCCCGCGCACGTTGAACTTCGCATCGTTCCCTGCGAAGGCGTAATTCAGTCCGGGAACCAAAAGCTCCAGGCGTGAGACGTCGTCGATGCCGCCGAGTTCGAGCGCCCGCTCATCGAAGACGCTTACCGAGACGCTTATGTCGAGCAGAGTCTCCTCGCGCTTCTCAGCGGTTACCACGATCTCCTCGATCTGCGCACCGGCGATCGGCGCGACGAGAAACAACGCCGCCGCCACCACCACCCCCGGCTTTACACCTGGCGCGAACGTACCGGCCCACCTGCTAACGTCTGTCATATTCAGCTCCCCCTGTGTTCAGGGCATCCGCGCCGTGTGTGGCACGACCCTACGCCCGAATTACGAATTGCGAAGTCTGCAGCAAAATGTACTTCGAATGCAAGTCTGACTCTTTTATTACTTGAGAATTCTTGGGTTTTTGTTTATGAACAGTCACTTGTCTATCAAATATCTATGCATTCGCAGTTATGACGTGGTCCCGCTTAGTGGATGAAAGCGTGCTGATCAGAAAGACAAGACCGGGGATCGGCTAACAAACGGCAGTGGAGTGCGCCTTCTGTCGGCCCGCGATCATTGCGCCTGGACCGGAATAAGCTACGGGGCGCACCCGGATGCGAGGGAACCGAGGAATACGAGAGATACGGGGGATGCCTGGTGCATTCGAATTCAGTAGACTGCGGGGATCAAGAGAGACCGAGGGACAGAGCTTGAGGCGTATCGACCGGTTATCCACCAGTCCAGTCTGGCGGGTTTTACTGCTCGGCCTGGTGTTGTCTGCGGCCGGCTGCGTCAAATCGTCGCCGGCGCCGTCCAGCCTCTCGATCGAGGGTATGCGAGAGGCGCGTTTCTCGCCCGCCCTGACCTTCGATCGAAAACTGCCATCGGGACCCGGCTTCAGCGCCTATCTGGTCGCGTATCGCTCGGACGGCCTCAATGTCCACGCCCTGGTGGCGGTACCCGAACGGCCCGCCCCGCCGGGCGGCTTCCCGGTCCTTGTTGCCAACCACGGCTTCCATCCGGACCCGCCACGCTACGGCATTACCGCAGAGGGTGTGCAGTCGCGACCGGGCGACTACTACCGGGCCATCCCGGCGTATTTCGCCGAAGAGGGTTTTCTCGTGGTCATGCCGGACTACCGGGGCCACAACGTCTCCGAGGGACTGCAATACACAGGGGGATCCCTCGCCACCCTGCATTACACCCGCGACGTGCTCGCATTGCTCGCCGGACTGCACACCGTCGAGCAAGCCGATACGGAGAACGTCTTCCTCTGGGGTCACTCGCTCGGTGGTGAGGTGACTCTGCGCGCCCTGCTGGCTACCGACGGGGTCAGGGGAGCCAGCCTCTGGTCCCCGGTTGGAGGCACGCTATGGGAACAGGCCTATCATTACTCGCGGCGGGAGAGCGACGACCCTGTCGACGACGGCGCGGAGCCGGAAGCCCGAATTACCGAACTCGCAGCGGACCTGGCCCGGCTTGATCACGACTATGACACCCGCAGTGGAGAACCGCTGGCATATCTCAGGTTCCTGCAGACGCCGCTGCAGCTACACCATGCTCGGGGCGACGAAGCCGTACCGTATGAGTGGTCGCAGCGACTGGCCACACAATTGATTCGGCATGGCAAGGACTATGTCTTCTACACCTATCCTAGCGACGACCATTTGTTTGCCGGTGACGAGCTCCGCCTGGCGGTGCAGCGGGATACGGCGTTCTTCAGCCGCCTGATGAGCGTGGAGGCAGCGGCCGGATCAACACGCCGGCAGCCGTGAAAGCTCGGCCGTCCGCGCCAGTACATCGACCCCTTGCTGCTTGAGCCAGTACGGGAGATCGATGAAGACCCAGTTCTCGGCCAGGCGATCACCCTCTCGCCGATAGACGTCGACGACTCTCATGTCGGCGCGGGTGTCGGACCCGGGCAGACCCAGGAACCCGCCGGCCGGTGTCCCGCTGAGATTCGGCCAGCCGAACCAGGCGACGTAGTTACCTTCGGCGAAATTGCAGATGTGGCCATGGAAGACGAGATCGCGCAGGCCGTCACGGAACGGAATCTGATGCTGCTCGCGGTAACGCCCGATCGTGTAGGTGGAACCGATGCCGCTAGGGCCGTACCACAGCATGTCCTCGTGCCACAGCGTCGCGAGCAGCTCGGCGGATGGTTGTGCGCCATAGGAACTGGTTAGCTTGTCCTTCAGGCTGTTGGCCAGTTCCGAGCTCTTCCGCGTCCCGGCCTCGTCCTGCACACCAAAGAGCAAGCCGTCTTGGGTCCGCGGGCCGGGCACGATGATCTCCCCGCCGGCCTGGGGCGGCAGAGGCGCAAGGCCGGCTTGCTTCATGACACCTATGATGTCGCAGAAGAAAGCGGTCTCGGCGATGCGGCCGTCGGCTACGCGGTGGAACTCGGCGTAGCGCAGGAATGCCATCCGCCGGGTCGGACGTATCCCCAGCCAGGAGCGGTCGAACAGACCCAGCAGGTGCCCCATGCTCATCACCCACGTGTGGCCATCGGTATGGCTGCGGCCGGCCATGAAGATATCCTCACGACGCTGGATTGGCCCCAGCGAATTACGCAGAGGCAGCCAGAACCTGTCCACGACAGCTGGGGCCCCCGCCATCTCGTTGAACGGATACACGCCGCGCCAGGCGTAGTCCGCCGATACCGCCCGCTTCATCACCCGCGCCAACTCCGCATCCGGAGCACGATCAAATTCGTCGTACAGGCGGCGAACGGAGGCCTTGGCGGCCTGAAGATCGACCATACCTAGCCTGCCAGCGCCTGACTCAGAACGGCGAGATCATCGAATACCGTCTTCTCGATGGCGATACGCCCGCCAATGCAGCGCCAGTGACTGACGCCCAGTATAAAGAGCGGCTTGCCGGTAGGCGCGACACCCAGAATCTCGCCTTCGTGGAAACCGGCCACCGACCAGCGCACGGCGAGGTCGACGCCGTTGGTGGCGAACGGCTGACTCGCAACATGATCGACGCTGAAGGTCACCGATCCCAGCGTCTGTCGCAGGAACCGGTAGTACTCGAAGATGCGGTCGCGGCCGGAGTAGTGGCGCGCAGGCGAACGGTGCATCACACTGTACGGCGCATGGGTGGAGTCGAAGACCTCCCGCTCTTCCCTCCAGCACGCACCGAGCACACGCCAGGCGAAAGTCTCCGGGTCCTGCTCCGGATCGACGTCGCCAGCGGCAGATGCCGGCGGCCGTACGGACCGTGTACGCGAAATCTCGGCCTCGATCCAGGCCGCATGATCGTCGGTGCGCTCTGCCGCCATCTCTCTGGCCGCCGAGACCGGGTCCGCGCCGAGCTGCGTGGCGAGTGTCATGTTGTCGCGCACCAGCCACTCCCGGACGATAACGCCGTCCTCGACGACACAGTCGGCGATATTGGTCATGCGCACCCGAACGCCTGTGGCAGGCCCGTACTGCGTGGGCCCCGTGTTCGTCTTCAGACTCAGCAGGCGATGGGATGTGTAATAGCCCTCGTCGCGACTCCCGGACCAGATCACGTCCTCGGCGAGCAGGAGGCGGTCCGGGAATGCACTCATCGTGGCCCGGGTACCAGCGACCACTTCGGCCGCCCCATGGACGATGCCGTCGAGGCCGTAGATGACGCAATCCTCAGCGTAGTAGCGGTGGATCAATTCGACATCACGCTCTTCCCAGATCTCGAACGTGATACCCAGGATGTACTCGACGATGTCGCTGTCGGCGCCGTAGGCACCTCTACGTTCGTTCATTGTCGCCTCGGGGCGTGACCGCTTTCCGGTGCTGTCCGCATCGTCGGGCATGGTGCACGGCGGCGCAAGCTGCGGTGCTTCCGAGATTGGGCTCATCCGGTCCCGGCGCGTTGCTTCAGATGCCCATAGCGACTGACCCGCAGATCCGCCTGCGCCTGATGGCCTGCGAATCCTTCGAGTTCGCAGAGCCTGGAGCAGTACTCGCCGATGGTAGCGGACGCCTCGGGCGCGACGCGCTGGTAGGTGCAGGTCTTCAGGAACTTGCCTACCCACAGGCCGCCGGTATAGCGGGCGGCGAGTTTCGTTGGCAGGGTGTGATTGGTCCCGATTACCTTGTCGCCGTAAGACACGTTTGTCTCGGGCCCCAGGAATAGGGCACCGTAATTGCGCATGTTCTCCAGGAACCAGTCGTCGTCGCGGGTCATCACCTGGACGTGCTCCGATGCTATGCGGTCGGCCTCGGCGAGCATCTCTTCACGGGTGTCGCAGACGATCACCTGGCCATAGTCACGCCAGGCGCGGCCGGCGACATCGGCCGTCGGCAGGGTCTCGAGCTGACGCTCAATCTCCGCCATCGTGTCGCGCGCCAGTTGCTCGGAGTCGGTCAGCAGGATGGCGGGTGAGTTGGGCCCGTGCTCGGCCTGCCCCAGCAAGTCCGTAGCCGCCATTTCACCGTCACAGCTGTCGTCGGCGATGACCAGCGTCTCGGTGGGGCCCGCGAACAGGTCGATGCCGACACGGCCGAACAACTGGCGCTTGGCCTCCGCCACGTAAGCATTGCCGGGGCCGACGAGGATGTCTACCGGATCGATGGTTTCCGTGCCCAGCGCCATGGCTCCCACCGCCTGCACACCGCCGAGGCAGTAGATCTCGTCCGCACCACCCATGCTCATGGCTGCCACGATGGCGTCGTGGGGCTTGCCGTCGTGGGGCGGAGCGCAGGCGATGATTCGCTGCACTCCCGCGACCTTGGCCGTGACCACGCTCATGTGCGCCGAGGCCACCATCGGGTAACGGCCGCCCGGCACGTAACAGCCGACACTGCCGACCGGGATGTTCTTGTGGCCGAGCACGACGCCGGGGAAGGTCTCCTCCTCGACATCCTGCATGGAGGCACGCTGAATCTCGGCAAAATTGCGCACCTGGGCCTGCGCGAAACGGATGTCCTCTAGTGTGCGCTCCGGTATGCGCGCAATACAGGCCTCTATCTCCTCATCGGTCAGGCGAAACGACGGTGGCGAGTAGCCGTCGAATTTCTCCGAAAGGGCCCTTACGGCTTCGTCGCCGCGCTGGCCGATATCCGCGAGGAGGCCCTCGACAGCCTTGCGGACCTTCGCGTCCTGCTCTTCTGCGACATCTGCGTTGATGCCCTCTTTCAGTACCGTGATCATGCATTTTCCTCTTTGCTTTCTCCCACCGGCGGCAGGCCGGTCGGAATTGTCAGTGGGATTTGTCGCCGTCGACGGCAGCAGGAGAACCCGGCCGGTCCCCGCCGCGTACCACATACGCGATCGCTGATGCCTCTCCGTGGTTGCGGATGGTCCGATGCAGACCGATCGGCACCGTCATCACGTCTCCTGCCGTAAGCTCCACGGTCGACTGACCCCAGGAGAGGGCAAGTGTGCCCTTATGCATCAGGATCACTTCCTCCTCGCCACGGCGATGAACCGGGCTCACCGCGCCCGGCGAAAGTTTCAGGCACCGGACGTGGAAGCCGTGCGGCCAGGCCATCTTGCCCGCCGGCATCCGGTCCGCAGGATTCTCGTCGCCCACGATCGGGCTTTCGACGATGCCGGCAACTCCCTCGAACAGCGGCACCGCGCCGGCGTCGAGTTCAGTCTCCCTGACGACGCACCCGGCGATCTCCTCGGGACCCATGCGCCGCAGGCGATCGACATCGGCCTGGGTCGTGGGCGGCATGCGCTTTGCGGCGTCGGGAATCGACTGGCCCGCGCCGGTATCGATCAGACGGCCATCCTCCAGCAGCACGAGTCCGTGCGCCGCAGCGGCCTCGAACACGTAGGGCGCCCAGGTCACATGACCCGGATCGTCGCCTCCCAGCACAGCGAACAGAAAACCCGTGTCGTCGCCGACGTTGGTGAATCCCCGGAATACATGGACGGGAATGGATATCGTGTCTCCGGGTCCCAGCTCGATGCTGCCATCCTCGGCGTTCGGGCCGAGGGTGAAGGCCCATCGACCCGAGTGAACCACGAAGACCTCGGCGGTCTCGTGACTGTGCTGGGAGTTGACGCAGCCCGCCGGCTGCCGTGCGCCGCCGATATTGAAGCCGTGGGGAATGTCGATATGGACATACTGCTCTTCGCTCTCGGCGACGCCCGGGCCGATAATGGTGAAGTTCTCCTTCTCCATGCTCCCCGGCGTCCGGGTATCGATGAACGCCGTCGTGCACGGCCTGAGTTCCCCGTAACGCACGATGCGTGACCGCATTTCTTCTTCGGTCAGTAGTGCTGCAGCCATTGCTGGATCCTGATCCTCCCCCTCGATGGACGCAGAATGTACTTCGAATGCAACCCGAATGCAACTTGGATTCCTAGGCTCAAGACGGCCTGAAAGTTCCGCATTTTCATCGAAAAGGCCAGCCTTGCTGTCGGCGTCCGCATCGCCGGTTGCGTTATACTCAGCGACATATTTGCATTCGAAGTACTTCCCTGATGCCAGTCAACAGCGCCTACATCGACGCACATCACCACCTCTGGGATCTGTCAGCCGTGAACTACCCATGGCTGATGGAAAAAGGTGTCCGCCGCTTTTTCGGCGATCCCGCGCCGATCCAGAAGGACTATCTGATCGACGATTTCCGGGCCGATATCGGTGATCTCCCGATCAGCCGGTCGGTGCACGTGCAGGTAGGCGCACGTGCCGATCACGCAATCAGGGAGACCCGCTGGCTGCAGTCGGTCGCCGATGAACGGGGATCGGGCGGCATGCCCCAGGCGATCGTCGCTTTCTGCGATCTGTCCGCGAAGCAAGCCGTCGATCAGCTGGAGGGGCAGCTCACTTTTCCCAACATCAGGGGGATAAGACAAATCGTCGGCCGCGCTGGCGATGAGGATCGACGCACAGGCAGTGGCGCGCTGCTCGAAAATGCCACCTGGCGGGAGAACCTCGCGCGCCTGCCCGGGCTAGGGCTCTCGTTCGACCTGCAGCTGGTGCCGCCGCAGCTACCGAGGGTGACAGAGATTCTCCGCGATATCCCGGAGCTGCCGGTCGCCCTGTGCCACTGCGGTTCTCCCTGGGACAGGAGCCCCGCGGGACTCGCGTTCTGGCGTGAGCAGATCGACATGCTCGCCCGGCTACCCAACGTGTACTGCAAGCTGTCCGGCTTCGGCATGTTCGACCCGGACTGGAACGCCGCCCGTATACGCGACATCGCCATCCCCGTCATCGATACCTTCGGCCCGGAGCGCTGCATGTTCGGCTCCAACTTCCCTGTGGACAAGCTGTACCGGAACTATCAGCCCCTGTGGGACGACTACGTAGCGCTGTGCGCCGGATTCGGCGAAGGCGAGCGCGAGGCATTGCTGGGCGAGACCGCACGGCGTTTCTACCGTCTATCCTAGGATTCCGCGCCATTCCGGAACCGCCGCGCAAGGGCCGCGGCGCCGCTCTTGAGGAAGCCGTGATCCGAGGAGAGGAGAAACAGGCTGGCCCCTTTCTTCTGCCAGCCTGGCACTTCGGCAGGATCGGAAACGAACATACCAACCCGTCTGCCGGCGCGTGACGCGGACGCACAAACCGTCTCCATCGCCTCGACGACCTCCGGCGCATCGGGACTCGCCGCAGCCAGGGCCACAGTGAGATCAATGCGGCCGATGAACAGGCAATCGATGCCCTCGACGCCAGCGATGTCATCGATCGCCTCGACCGCTTCGACGTCCTCGATCTGCGCGATTACGGCAGTGCGCTCGGCACTGTCCCGAAGATGATCGCCGATCGCCTTTGCGCCGAAGCCGGCCGCTCGCGTCGAACCTGCGTAGCCCCGGCCCCCTCGACCAAAGCGGCAGGCGGCGGCAGCCCGGGCAGCCTCCGCCGCCGACCTGATGTGGGGTACGACGACGCCGCCGGCCCCGCAATCGAGCGCATTCAGAATAGCGGGCGGCGCAACCGAAGGCACCCGCACCAGAGTCGGCATATCCGACAACAGCGTGACGGCCAGACAGGCATCCATCTCGACTCGACCGAACGGTGCGTGCTCCGCGTCCAGGCACAGGGCATCCAGCGGAGTCGCTGACAGAACTTCGCACACCACCGACGAAGGCGTCTTGACGAAAGTACCCAGTAGCGACTCGCCGTCCAGCAGCCGGCGTCTGAAGGCCTGGATGCGAGGGCCGCTCATGCCGCGCCGACCCACAGGCGCGAAGTCGCGAGACGGGCGCCCTCCACCATCGCTGCGAGCTTGGCGTAAGCCACCTCGCCGTCGACCGCCCCGAAGCCGGCGAACGTCGCGAAGCCGCAGTCACTGCCCGCAATGACGCGCTCGCGGCCGACGATATCGGCGAATCGACAGATCCGCTCAGCGACGAGTTCGGGGTGTTCGACAAAGTTCGTCGTTGAATCGATCACACCGGGCACCAGTATCAGGTCGTCCGGCAGGGCCGCGTCACGGAACGTCTGCCACTCGTGGGCGTGACGAGGGTTCGCTGACTCGAACACCAGCGCCCCGATCCGCGCCTCGAGCGCGATCGGCAAGACGGTGGACATCGGTGCATCGTGTGTATGCGGCCCTTCGTAGTTACCCCAGCAGATATGCATCCGCACCTTCTCCTTCGGTATGTTGCGCAGGGCGTGGTTCAGCACCTCGACGTGGCGCGCTGCCAGGCTGCGGTATTCCTGTTCCGGACGGTCCTTGAACATCATGTGACGGCCGAGCCCCAAATCCGGCGAATCGAGCTGTACGCTGAATCCGGCCTCCACGATACCCTCATATTCCGGGCGCATGGCCTCGGCCAGCGCCTCCAGGTATTCGTCATGGCTCGCGTAGTACTCGTTGGGCTGGAACAGGGCGATGACGCCGGGCGATGCCGCGTTCATGAACGCATCGGCCGGCGATGCCCGGTCTACCGCGGCACGGAAATTCGCCAGATCGGTGCGCAACGGCTCCGGGTTCTGCATCCTGATTGCGCCCCTGCAGCAGGGCCGCTTGTATTCCGGAGTGCCGCCCGCCCGGGCCAGCTTCTCCATCAGCGAAGGGAAATCCTCCAGATCGGCCGGCGGGCGCCGGGGGCTGTCGCCCTCGAAACCCGATATGCGGTCCTTGATGTACGTCGCGTAGCTGATCTTGCTCATCTCGCCATCGCTGACGACGTCAATACCTGTCTCCACCTGACGACGCACGGTCTCCTCTACGGCGCTCGCGATGGTAGTTTCGAAGGCGGCCTCATCGAAGGGCTCCCCCCGCTCTTTCGCGAATACCATCTCGGTGACCGACGCCGGTCTCGGAAGACTGCCGGTATGCGTCGTTAGCATGCGATCCACGCTGTGCTTCATCTCGCCTCCTTCAAGGTCGGAATACTCATCGGTGGGCCAGGGCCCGCAGGGCCTCGCTGACCGCGACATCGGCCTCCATCGGCGCCATGTGCCCGCACCGGGGGAGGACAGTGAGTTCCGAATCCGGGATTCGCGCCGCCATGTATTCGTGGCAGGCCGGCGGACACAACACGTCCTCCTCGCCGCACACTACGGCAGTCGGACAGGCAATGGACGGCAGTGTGCCGCGGCTGTCCGGCCGGTCACGCAGGGCGATAGCCTGCCGCTCGAAGACGGCCGGGCCGAGTGCGAGTGCCATATCCAGGATAGCCTCCAGCAGAGCGTCGTCGTTTCGTTTCGCGCTGCCCAGATAGGCCGGCTTGAACCCGTCCACCATCATATGCCGAAGCTCTCCCGCCCGAGCGCGCTCTATCTCGTCCTCGCGCAAGGCCTGACGCTCGGGCATCTCCGGCGCGGGATTCGTGTCGATCAGCGCGAGGTGGCTGATCCGCTTCGGCGCGCGCCGCCAGCACTCGAAGGCAACAATGCCGCCGAGAGACAGCCCTGCCAGCACGAAGCGGCGGGGAGCCCCCGAGAGCGCGTCCGCCGCCATACCGGCAATCGTGGAAGAGCGGGTGAGGTCGGCCACGACGATCTCGGCAAATTCGCCCTCGAGGTGCTGAACCTGGGCTCGCCAGAGCCGCTCGTCGCACATCATGCCGCCCAGCAGCAGCAGAGAAGGCTTCGTGGACACACGCAGCCCTCTCTACTCCAGTCTGGCGGATCCGCCGGTAATCATGATCCCCGAGAAGACCCGCTTCTCCGGCTGCAACTCCGGGTGCTCCACACGCTCGAGTATCATCGAGACGGCCGCCTCCGTCATTCGCCGGACAGGCTGACGGATCGTGGTGAGGTTATAACTGAGCCATTCGGCCGGCCCGACGCCATCGAAACCGACAACGGAGAGCTGGTCGGGCACCGAGATCCCCAGTTCGTGCCGTGCCGCATCCAGGGCACCGATCGCCATGACATCGTTGGCGCAGATCACCGCTTCCGGCAGGCCGCTCGGACGCTCCCACAGCTGGTGCACTCCATAACGACCACTCTCGTAGCTGTAGTCACCCTCTACGACCGCCACCTCGTCGATCTCCAGTTCCTCCAATCGGTCCAGCGCACCGCGGGTACGCTCCATGCTGACCGCCGAATCCTCCGGGCCGCTGACGATACCGAAACTCCGATGCCCCGCCTCGACAAGGCGGTTGACCAGCCAGCGCTCGCCCTCCGTCTGGTCGCAGCACACCGCATTGATCTGCCTGTCGCGGAAGGAGCGGTTGTAGAACACGAAGGGAAGCTCGCGGCGCTCGATCTCGTCGATCTGCATGCCGGACAAACGTGCGGCGATCACCACACCGTCTACCTGATACTGGAGAACGTGGTCCAGCATGGTGTCGATGTCGCTCTCCTTCTCGAGCGTGAACAACAAGGCCCGCACACCCCTGTCCGAGAGACGATGACTCAGCTCCATGAGGATCTCCGGGTAATACAGACTGGTTTTCTGGGAGATCACCACGGCGATCATGTTGGAGCGACGGGTGATCAGACTGCGTGCGATGGCATTTGGCTGATAGCCGAGGGCCTTGGCCGAGCGCATGACCCGCTCACGCATTTTTCTCGAAACCGAGGCGCCGGGTTTGAAGCAGCGGGATACAGCCGACTGTGAGACCCCGGCATGCTTCGCCACATCGTACGACGTCACACGATGACGGGCGCCTTCATGGTCCGCTGCTCGCCTCGGCATACGCTCCACATCCTGCATCGGCCATAGCGGCCTGGCTGGCACCGCACGGCCCATCGATCGAAACCACCGGCGCTACAGCCGACATCGCCGGGGTTGGGAAACCCCTGTTTATCAGAATGATATCCATGCTTAACGATCGCGGCTGCGCGGACGATCGAATCGCTGGAATGCTACGCTATATTGACTGCGAATGCGACAGGCTCCAGACCAGCGCCCGTTGCGGCGAGTATTGGAAGAGGAAGGCAAGAATGAACGAATCTGCGAGAGCACTGTGGGATTTGCGCCTGGATGACGTCACCGCCCTGGTCACCGGCGCCGGCAGGGGTCTCGGTCGCACCTGCGCGAAGGCCCTCGCGGATGCCGGGGCGCATGTGATCGCCGTGGCACGTACGGAAGCGGACCTCGACTCACTCCGGCAGGAGACCACAGGACAGCTGGTGACCTGGGTCTCGGATGTGACCGCTGCACAGTTCTTCGACCGTATAGAGAGCCTCGACCGGCTGGACGTACTCGTTAACAACGCGGGTACGAACCGGCCGCAACCTTTCACGGAAGTGGATCCGGAATCCCTCGCCACCGTGGTTGATCTCAACGTGACTGCGATGTTTCGCGTAGCGCAGTCTGCCACCCGGGTCATGGTGGCGGCCGGGCGTGGCGGCTCAGTCATCAACATGTCTTCGCAGATGGGCCATGTCGGATCGCCGAATCGCACCGTCTACTGCATGACGAAACATGCGGTGGAAGGACTCACCAAGGCGATGGCCGTCGAACTCGCACCCCAGGCAATCAGAGTGAACGCGCTCGCCCCCACTTTCATCGAGACAGCGATGACGCGACCGATGCTCGAGGACCCGGAGTTCCAGGCATTTGTGAAACGGATGATCCCTCTGGGCCACGTGGGCAAAGCAGCTGATGTGGCGGCCGCGGCACTCTTTCTCGCATCGCCGGCTTCCTCGATGGTCACCGGCCACAGCCTGAAGATAGACGGGGGATGGACGGCTGCCTGAAGAATCCAGAGCGGAGCCGATTTGCATTCGAAGTCAAAAAGCTCCATAAAGGGCGCCGGGAGCCAAAACGCAGGGCACTGACGATCCTGCTGGCACCGACGGGGGATGCATGGGGGAATTCGGGACACTCAACTGGTCGATCCTGGTGGCCTACATCATCGGCAACCTGTTACTCGGCTATTTCCTGGGAAAGAAGGTCCATACGGCCGAGGATTACTACCTCGGCGACCGTTCGACACCGTGGTGGGCGATCGGCATCTCCGTGGTGGCGACCTATGTGAGCGCGCTGTCCTTCCTCGGCGGCCCCGCCTGGTCCTACGCCGAGGGCCTTTCTGTCATCGCGATCCACCTCAACTACCCCATCGTCATATTCCTGGTGATCACGCTGTTCCTGCCGTTTTTCTTCAACAGCGGGGTGGCTTCCATCTATGACTACCAGGAGAGGCGATTCGGCCCGACGGCACGCTCGGTCATCTCGATCATATTCCTCGTCTCACAGGCCCTGACCTCGGCCGCAGTGCTGTATGCGACCGCATTGGTTCTCCAGTTCATAACCGGAATCGACGTGGTGACCGCGATCGTGATCGTCACGTTCATCGCACTGGTCTACACCGCGATGGGCGGGATCGCGGCCGTCATCTGGACCGACGTCATACAGGCGGGGATACTGCTGGCCGGTGCGGTCATCATCTTCTTCGCGCTGCTCCAGGAGATCCCGCAGTCGCTGCATCAGACGCTGCTGGACCTGAAGGCACAGGGTAAGACGAACGCGCTCGACTTCTCGCTGGACTTCACTGCGGAGGCCACCGTCTGGTCCGGCGTCATAGCCATGACGCTCTTCCACATCACGGTCTACGGCGCCAACCAGATGCTGGTGCAGCGTACACTCGCTTCGAAAAATATCGGCGACGCGAAGAAATCGTTTCTGATGATGGGCTTCGCCGCGTTCTTCATCTACTTTCTGTTCATGTTCCTTGGCATCCTTTTCTACAGCTACTACGGCGGCAGGGAGTTCGAGAACGGCAACACCATCATACTGCGCTTTGCGGCGGACTACGGTCTGCCCGGCCTGATGGGAATACTGGCGGCGGCGGTCATGGCCGCCTCCATGTCGAGTCTGGATTCGGCGTTCAATTCACTGGCCACGATCTCGACCGTGGACTTCTACCAGAAGTACTTTCGCCGGGACGGCTCACCCGCGCACTATCTGCGCGCTTCCCGAATATTCACCGCGTTCTGGGCAAGCGCGATCATCGTGCCGGCGATACTCTATGCGCAGAGCGAAGGCTCGATCCTGCAGACACTTAGCAAGGTGGGATCGTATTTCGTCGGCGCCAAGCTGAGCATGTTTGCGCTCGGCTTCTTCTCGAAGCACACCACCGAGAAAGGCCTCCTCGTCGGAGTCGCGGTGGGTTTCCTGGTCATCTGGTGGGTGGCTACCCGGACCGACGTGGCCTGGCCCTGGTACTGCGCGATCGGCGGTATCGTCAACATGGTGGTCTCGCTGGCGGCGAGTCTCATCATCGACGGGAGGCAGCAGCGCTGGTCCGATTACACCATAAAAGGTCAGATCGAGAAGTTCCGTCGCGAGGGGCTGCCCGAGAAAGCAGACGGCTGGTACCTGGTGCCCGGACGCATCGACAGGGTCAGCTATCTCCTGCTCGTCTTTTTTGCATTGAACCTCGCTTTTCTCTGGGGACTGGAACGGGCTATCTAGACAAGGAGTACCGCGCCGAGGCGACGATCATGTCCTCGAGCCGACGAAGCTGCGGCAGGTCCAGGACCCGGTCCCGCAGCGAGCGCAGCGCCGTCCTCCCGAGCGCCCGCCCGGCGTTATCCTCGAACTTGGCGACGATGTCGGCACGGGACAGAGGGCGCTGATCCGCGCCCCGGTTGACGGATTCGTGATGGCGGAGCTGCCGGCCGTCCCGGGTATGGATGACCACCTCGCCTGGGAAATAGCGCGGGAAGGTCGACTCCGGATCCACCTCGTAGCTGCAGCGTTCCGCCAGGGCGAGGATGTGCGGATCGGCGAGCACGTCGTCCTCCAGCTCGTCCAGCGTGAACCGTCCCTTCACCAGCGTGGCCGCCATCAGATACTGCACGCTGAATTTGGCCTCGTAGTCGCTCTGCGGACGCCGTTTGCGGGGCTCGGGTTCGCAGACCACGTCCACCTCGTCGGCGTGCACCCTGGCCACTATCCGCTCCACGTCATCCGGCGTCACGCCGTGTTCCGCCACCAGCGCCAGGACGCAGTCGGCATAGGCATGGTTGTAGTGGCACACGGGATAGGGCTTGATGCCCACACGCAGCATCTCCCAGTGCTCGCCGAGGTCCGTCAGGCGCGACGCCAGGGCGGCGCCGGCGTCCGTGCCGCCCTCCGCGTCGCAATCCTCGCCAGAGCCCTCGCCAATGCCCTTGCCAATGCCCTTGCCAAAGCCGTTGCCGAGATAGGTCCGGTAC
>CAYRUH010000053.1:0-4826 GCA_964427415.1 uncultured Woeseiaceae bacterium
CGCTACAACTCCAGCGTCACCCGCTTCACCCCGCGCTCCTCCAGCTTCGGCGCAATGCGGAAACCGAGCGCCTTGCAGATGTGCAGCATGACCTTGTTGTCGTTCAGCACATCGCCGCCCAGCTCCCGGATGCCGACGCTGCGGGCGTAGTCGATCAGCCGCTCCATCAGATAGACGCCGAGCCCCTGGCCCGTCATCCGGTGGTGCACGATGATCGCGAAGTCGGCGTGCTCCCTGTCCGGGTCCGCGAACAGCCGGGCCACCCCGTGTATGGGAGTCTTCCCGGCGATGCCCGGCTCGGTCAGCACCAGCGCCATCTCGCGGTCGTAGTCCAGCTGGGTGAAGCGCGCGGCCATCATGTGGGTGAGCACCTTGATGGGGGCGTGGAACCGCAGCCGGAGTTCCTCGGCGTTCAGTGTCTCGAACACCCGATGCAGCGACGGCTCGTCCTCGGGCATGATGGGGCGCAGCAGCAGCTTGCGGCCGTCCGAGAGTTCCACCTCTTCCTCCAGGGATTTCGGATACGGCAGGATGGCCAAGCGATCCCGCGCATCGCGATCCTCGCGCTGCAGGCGCACCCTGGCATCCAGCGCCACCACGCCGTCCGCATCGGCCAGCAGCGGGTTGATGTCCAGCTCCGCAATCTCCGCAAAGTCCGCCACCAGCTGGGCCACCTGCAGAATCACCGTGCCGATCGCCTCCAGATCGGCGGCCGCATGGTTGCGGTAGCCGCACAACAGCCGCCATACCCGCGTGCGCTCCATCACGCGCCTGGCCAGCCGCATATTCATCGGCGGCAGGCCAATGGCCGTATCGGCGATGGTCTCGGCGGCCACGCCGCCGTGGCCGAACAGGATCACCGGCCCGAACTGCTCGTCCTCGGTCGCGCCCACCAGCAGCTCGAAGGCGTCGGGCCGCGACACCATCGGCTCCACCACGAATCCCTCGACCCGCGCCTCCGGCTTCCGCGCCTCCACCCGCTTCAGCATCGAGCGGGCAGCCTCCAGCACCGACGTCTCCCCCTCCAGGTCGAGTGCCACGCCGTCCACATCGCTCTTGTGCAGGATGTCCGGCGACTGGATCTTCAGCACCACCGGGGCGTCCAGTGCCGCCGCCCGGGCGGCCGCCTCCTCCGGCGTCTGCACGCTCACGGCCGCCACCACCGGGATGTCGTAGGCGCGCAGCAATGCCTTGGCCTCGACCTCCGGCAACCACTCCCGGCCATCGGCGAGGGCCGCATCGATGATCTGCCGCGCGGCCTCCGTATCCTGGGTGAAACGCCGCGGCACACTCGGCGGCGTCTCCATCAGCGAGCGCTGGTTGCGGTCGTAGTTGACGAGGTACATGAAGCCCTTCACCGCCCTCTCGGGTGTCGCGAAGGTCGGGATACCCGCCTCGGCGCAGATATCCCGCGGCTCTCCGGCCGACACTTCCCCCACGAAGCTGGTCAGGAGCAGCGGCCGGTCATGCGTCTCCCAGATCGAGGCCACCCGTTCCGCGACGTCACGGCCGCAGACGACGGCCGTGGGGCAGTTCAGCACCAGGGTCGCATCCACGCCGGGATCCTTCAGCACGACATCGAGCGCGCGGCTGTAGCGCTCCCCGTCGGCATCGCCGATCAGGTCCACCGGGTTGCCCCGCGACCAGGTAGCCGGCAGCACCTCGTCCAGCGCCGCCAGCGACGCCTCGGACAACTCGGCCAGTCCGCCGCCCTGCCCGATCAGCTCGTCGGTCGCCATCACGCCGACCCCGCCCCCGTTGGTCACGATGCCGAGTCTCTCACCGCGCACCCGCTGCACCCGGCTCAGTATCTCGGTGGCGCCGAACAGCTCGCTGAGTTCGTCCACACGCAGCAGTCCGGCGCGTCGGAAAGCGGCATCGTAGACATCGTCGGATCCCGCCAGCGCGCCGGTATGACTGGCCGCCGCCTTGGCGCTGGCCTCGTAGCGCCCGGCCTTCACTACGATCACCGGCTTGGTGCGCGCCGCCGCCCGGGCCGCGGACATGAACTTCCGCGCGTGGGTGATAGCCTCCACGTAGAGCAGGATGGCGCTGGTATCTTTCTGGTTGGCCAGATAATCGAGCATGTCGCCAAAATCGACGTCGGCCGCGCCGCCAAGGGATACCAGGTGGGAGAAGCCGATGCCACGCGCCCGGGCCCAGTCGATCACCGAGGTCACCACCGCCCCGGACTGGGCGACGAAGGCAAGCTTGCCAGGCTCGGGCCGCAGGTGAGCGAAGCTCGCGTTCAGGCCTTGTGCGGGCACGATCGCGCCCAGACAGTTCGGCCCGAGCAACCGCAGGAGATGTGGACGCGACGCATCCAGCATGCGCTGCTGCAGCACGCGTCCTTCCTCGTCCAGCTCGCCGAAGCCGGCAGTGATGACGATGGCCGCCCGGGTACCCGCGCGGCCGAGCTCCTCGACGATCCCGGGCACCGTATCCGGCGGTGTGGCAATCACCGCGAGGTCCGGTGCCTCGGGGAGGTCGGCGACGCTCGCCCACACCTTCTGCTCCAGCACCTTATCCCGGTTGGGATTAACGAAGTGCACCGGCCCCTCGAAGCCCGAGTCGAGGAGATTGCGGGCGATGACATGTCCGACCTTGCCTTCCCTGCCACTGGCGCCGATCAGCGCGACAGAACGCGGCTCGAACAGGTAGTCGAGGTTGCGGATGGTCACGGCTACATCCTGAAGCCATTGGTTTGGTGCCAATGGTAACCGCTGGACGGCAGTAAATCCGGTGCCGGCGCCCCGGGCGGCCATGGTAGGCTTCGGTGAGGTGACGAAGCGCCCCTGGCAGCTATGAACGAGCAGGAACTCAGCAAGACCGTTCTGGAGGTACTGACCGGCATTGCCCCGGAAGCGTCTGAAGTGGAACTGGAGCCGCTGGTGAGCTTCCGCGATCAGCTCGACTTCGACTCCATGGACTTCCTGAACTTCGCCATCGGCCTGCACGAGACCCTGGGCGTGGATATCCCGCCCCGTGACTATCCGCGCCTGGCCACGCTCGCCAGCGCCGTCAAATACCTGCAGAACCGTCTGGGCCAAAAGCATGTGGGCGAGTAACCGCCCTGCCCGATATACTCTGCCCGGCAAGCGAGGAGCCCCGAAATGGTCCCTTTCCTTTCCCTGAGCGCACGCGACGTCATGAGCCCGGACCCGGTCACCGTGGACCCTGCGCTCGCCCTCGCCGAGCTGCGCCGGCGCTTCGAGGAGACCCACTTCGGCTCGTTCCCCGTAGTGGCCAGCGACGTGCTCGTGGGCATGGTCAGCGAGTTCGACCTGCTGGAGGCCTGCCTGCTGCGGCCGACGTCGATGATTCCCCACTTCGACGAAATCCTCGCCATGCCCGTGAGCGCCGTCATGACCAGGGACTGCGTGAGCGTGGCCCCGGACGAGGCACTCAGTCACGTGCTGGAGAAGATGGTGCCCCGACGGCTGAAGGCGGTGCCGGTGGTGGACGGCGACCGGGTGATCGGCATCGTCGCTCGCACGGATCTGCTCACCGGACTCCATGAGCGGGTCAGGGAGTCGGGCGGCGAGGCCTGAAACTGCTGCGCGGGATCAGTCTGCCGGCATCTTCAGATCCGCGACCAGCGGCAGATGATCCGAGGCCTGCCGGGACGCAGGCGTTCTGACGGCACGCAGGCGGGCGACGACCTCCTGCGGCGTCACGTAGAGTCGATCGAGGGCGAACACCGGGGCACGGGCCGGGAAGGTGCGTGGCCCCGGCGTCGGGCCGAGGCTCCGGGTGAGCAGCCGGCTCGCCGCGGCCCGCGGCCGCCACTCGTTGATGTCGCCCGCAAGCACCCGGACGTCCGCCTCGTCGCGATCCACCGCCGACAGCAGACGACGCACCTGCCTGGCGCGCTCCCCCGCGCCCAGGCCAAGATGAGTAACGAAGATTTTCAGTGTCCGCCCGCCGACGACGAAGTCCGCTTCGATGGCACCGCGGGGTTCCCGGGAGCCGACGGAGAGATCGTGCAACCGGTGTGCGACGGCCGCCTCCCGTGCGAGCAGCAGGTTGCCGTATCGGGCATCGCCGCGGTTCAGTGTCGCCCCGCGATGGGCGTGCATGCCGAGGCGGTCGGCCAGGTAGTCGGTGACGGTTGTTTCCCGGTAGGGCCGGTCCTCCACCTCCTGCAGGGCGAGGAAATCCGCGTCCAGTTCCTCGAGTAGTGCCGCGATGCGGTCGGGCGCGAAGCGCCGGTCCCGGCCGACGCAGGCATGTACGTTGTAGCTCACGATACGGATCACCCGATCCGTCATCGCTTCCTTCGTTGCTGCAGCACGCGCAGGGCGATCAGCGTAATGCCGGCGGCGGCGATGACCGCCAGCACCCAGGGCTCGAGCACGGGTTCGCCGGCAAGAGCCGCGCGGGCCCGGTCGACGCTGAAGCAGATCAGCACGGTGCCCGGCCCCATGCCGAGCAGGGTGCCGAGCAGAAAGTCCTTCAGCTTCACTTGCGACGCCCCCGCGAGCAGGTTGATCACGGTGAATGGCGCGATGGGGATCAGCCGCAACCCGGCCAGGGACCAGGGATCCGACGAGCGCCCCAGCGCCTTCATCCGCACGGTCACCGCGCGGGGTGCACGGCCCTCCACCGCCCTGCCGAGGCGGCCGCCGATGGCATGGTTCACGACGGTGGCCGCGAGCGTACCGGCGATGGCAGACACCGATGCCACCCAGGGGCCGAACAGCAGCGCGCAGAGCGCGATCATGCCGGTGATCGGCGCCACCAGGAGACTGCCGGCAATGAATGCGGGGATCACCGCCAGTGGCGCCAGCGGGTGCGACGCGCTCTCGCGCAGCGTGCCGAGCAGC
>CAYRUH010000053.1:4926-20011 GCA_964427415.1 uncultured Woeseiaceae bacterium
ACCAGCTCGTCCCAGGCCTGCTCCACGGGGCGTTCCAGATCGGCGATCCTGGCGATAGGCTCCAGCAAGCCGTCGATATCGGTGCCGTCGCTGTCCAGCCGCGCCAGCCGGCGCGACCCGCCGCCCAGCCGGTCCAGCGTGGCGATCACGCCGTACTCCGCGATGCCTTCTGCTACATCCAGCGCGTCCGCCCCCAGATGCTCGGCCAGCAGATCCGCGCGCAGCTCCGCCGCCGCACCGGCGTTCTCGATCACCAGGTCGCACTCGCTGTCGAGCCCCATCGAGCGGCGGCTGAGGTTGGCCGAGCCGATCCGCGCCCAGCGTCCGTCCACCACCATTACCTTGCCGTGGACGTTGATGCGGGTATCGCCCAGCTCGTCGGAGACCGGCGAGACGATGCGCAGCCGACCGCGCCCGTCATGGTGGCGCAGACGCTGCAGCGCCTGGTTGCGCAGCACATCCATGGTCGCCTGCTCCAGCCATCCGGAGGTCTCTCCCGGCAGCACGACAACCACTTCCGGCCCGTCGGACTCCGCCAGCCGCTCGCACAGGGCGCGGGTGATGGTGTCCGACGTGTAGTACTGGTTCTCGATATAGAGGGAGGACTCCGCGGCCGCGATCATGTCGAGGAACAACTGCTCGACTTCGCGGATCAGCCCGCTGCCGTCCTTCTCCACCCAGGTGCGCGCCAGGGCGACGGGCGCATCGCTCGCCCGTACCGGGACGTCGGCGGGCCACAGCACCTCCGCGCTGCCGCTAACCGGAGCATCAAGCGCCGGCAATGCCGCGCCGGTGGCGTTCTTCCAGCGGAACGCGGCAAGGTCGCGCAGGTAGCCGGCCGGCTCGCCGGTGACCAGCGCCTGCACATCGTGGAAGGGCCGGTAGCTGCCGCCGGCCTCGTTGACCCGGCGCGGATCGTCCGGCGCATGCGCCCGCGTGTCCCACCGGCTCTTGGTCAGGTCGAAGCCACCGAGGTAGGCGAGCTGCCCGTCGATGACGATGAACTTCTGGTGCTGGCTCGCGCCGGTCGGATGCGTGCCGTCCAGCTCGAAATGCAGCCGGTCCTGGTCCTGCCAGCCGAACTGCGCCGCCGGCAGCAGCTCGCGCTCCAGCACATAGATCATCGCGAAGTCCCAGGACAGGATGTAGACGGCCAGGTCGTCCCGGCGCGTCGCCAGATCCTGCAGCGTCTCGGCCAGCGGGCTCGGGTACAGCGGGTGGTCCTCGTCACGGATCAGCTCGAGCCGGCTGTCGATATCCCAACCGACGATCAGGATCTCCCGCTCGGCAGCCTCCATGCTCTCGCGGACGGCGCGGAAATACGCCTCGCCGTCGATCAGCCAGCCGAAACGCTCTGCGCGGGCCGTCCGCCAGACGTTTTCGCCGGGCGAGAACAGGCTGGAAGAGGGGTGCCGATCGGCGGCGTCGTTGTCGCTCGTCATCCGGCCACTATATCGCACAGCCGTGCCGCGCTCCGGGGACGCGATCCTCTTCCACTTCGTCATCTGCGCCACGAGCCGGGTAGTTCACGCCCTGGTCCCCCAGCGCACGGAGTTTGCAGGCTGCCGTCGGTGTGGCCGGTCGTTTCGACGACGCGGGTGCTGCGACACCCGTTCGCCGCGGCATAGCGGTGATATTCGTGTACACATCGCAGTCGCGGCGGGGATCCATGTCCGCCGCCTCACCATCGCCGGCCGGCGATGATTGCCGAGGTCCCTGACTTGTGGCGCGGCGTCGAGATAGTGTTTAATTGCGCCGATTACAAAATTTAGACATTGCCTATGATCGAGTTTGCCCTGTCCATCGCCAACCTCGTGGTCGCCGTCCAGGTCGGCGCCATCGTCTTCCACTCGGCCGTGGTCGCGCCCACGGTGTTCCGCCAGCTGGACGAGGCCTCGGCCCGGCGCTTCCTGCGCACGATCTTTCCGAGCTTCTACCGGCTGGGACTGTACTGCGGGGTCATCGCCACCGTTGCTCTGGCAGTTGCCGCCCCGGGCTCGGATTCCAGCCTGATACTCGCGTGCCTGGCCGGCGCCATCGTCATGACCATCCTTGAGGTGGCCTCCCTGCGCCTGACACCGGTCATCAACGCGGCCCGGGATCGCGGTGAGGTGCAGCATGCGCGCTTTGAACGGCTGCATCGCCTGAGCGTCGTGCTGACACTGATCGTGCTGCTGCTCGGCATCGCCATCCTGCTCGCGCTGCCGGCATCCGTATGAGGCCGTCGCCCGAACATCCGAAACCAACTGACGGAGAGAGACCATGCGCACACTAATGATTACCGCTTTCCTGGGCGTCGCAGCACCGGCGCTGGCCTGTGACGGCGACCTGCTGAATCAGGACTTCCGCCGGCTCGCCGCCGACGAATCGGTGAATCTCTGTGAGACCTATCAGGGCAAGGTGGTTCTGGTCGTGAACACGGCGTCGAAGTGCGGCAACACGCCCCAGTACGAGGGGCTGGAGAGGCTCTACCAAGAGTACGGCGAGGACGGACTGGTCGTGCTCGGTTTCCCGTCCAACGATTTCATGGGCCAGGAGCCGGGTACCGAGGAGGACATCCAGGCGTTCTGCCGCTCCACGTACGGCGTGAAGTTCCCGATGTTCGAGAAGGTTACCGTGCGTGAGGCGAACGCCCATCCCTTCTACCAGGCGCTGGCGAGGGCAGCGGGTACCTATCCCCAGTGGAACTTCCACAAGTACCTGATCGGCCGGGACGGCAAGCTGATCACCGAGTTCAGCCCGCGCACGAAGCCCTACGACGAAGGCGTCATCGCCGCGCTGAAATCGGCGCTGGCCGAGCCCGCGAGCTGAGGCACGCGCGATACGGTCTTCAGTACTGCCCCATGCAGTTCTTCAGCGCCCGCAGCACGTCGCGCCAGGCGATGATACCGACCAGCCTGCCGCTTCGATCGACCACCGGGTAGCGCCGATAGGGAGACTCCAGGAACCGCTCCGCCAGCGAGAAGACGCTGTCGCCGGGGCGGGCCGTCTCCACGTTCCTGTGCATGTACTCCTCCACCCGACCGCCCGGCTCGCCGTGGTAGGCACCGTGCAGCGCCACCTTCATGAAGTCTCCCTCGGTGAGGATACCCACCAGCCGTCCGCTGCGGTCGATAACCGGCGCACCGGCCACGTCGTTGTCCACGAAGATGGCCAGCGCCCGCAGAATCTCCATATCCGGGCGCAGCGTCAGCACGTCCCGGCTCATGTACTCCCGCACCTTCATCGTCTCCATCGCATTCCCCTCCTCAGCGGCCGGAGCCGAAGTCGTCCAGGAAGATGCTGTCGCGATCGACGCCCAGCTCGTCGAGCATCTGGATGACGGCCGCGGTCATCACCGGCGGTCCGCAGAGATAGTATTCCAGCTCCTCCGGAGCCGGGTGGTCCTTCAGATACTGCTCGTAGGCCACCTTGTGCACGAAGCCTTCCGGGCCCGCCCAGTCGTCTTCGGGCAGCGGGTCGGACAGCGCCACCTGCCAGTCGAAGTTGTCGTGCCCGGCGGTGAGCCGGTCGAAATCGTCCTGATAGCAAAGCTCGCGCAGGCTGCGCGCCCCGTACCAGAAGCGGATGCGCCGGCCGCTACGCCGGTTCACCAGCTGGTCGAAGATGATGGAGCGCATGGGTGCCATACCGGCACCGCCGCCGATCAGCACCATCTCCCGATCCGTGTCGCTGGCATGGAACTCGCCGAACGGGCCTGACAACGTCGCCTCGTCCCCTTCCTTCAGATTGAAGATCCAGGAAGACACCTTGCCCGGCGGCGTGCCCTCCGGCGCATCCGGCGGCGGCACGGCGATGCGCACCACCAGCATGGCCACGTCGTCCTCGCCGGGGTGGTTGGCCAGCGAGTAGGCCCGGGTAACCGTGCCGTCGCTGTGGGATTCGAGCTCCAGCAGACCGTAGCGCTCCCAGTCGGCGCGGTACTCCTCGGGTATGTCGAAGTCGGAGAACTCGAGGTCATAGGGCGGCGCGTCGATCTGGATGTAGCCACCGGCCTCGAAGTCCAGGGTCTCGCCCTCCGGCATGGCGAACACCATCTCCTTCAGGAAGGTGCCCACGTGGCGGGCCGAGCGCACGGTGCTGGTCCAGCGCTTGACGCCGAAGAGCTGCTCGGGCACGCGCACGTGCATGTCCCCGCGCACCGTCACCTGGCAGGCCAGCCTGTAGCCCTCGGCGGCCTCGTGCCGGTCGATGTGGTTTTGCTCGGTGGGCAGCAGCGCACCGCCGCCGCTCGCCACCTGCAGCCGGCACTGGCCGCAGGTGCCCCGTCCGCCGCAAGCCGCGGGCAGATACAGGCCATGGTCGCCCAGCACCGTGAGTAAGCGGCGGCCTGTCGATACCTCGATGGAGCGCTGCTCGTTGATGACGATCTCGGCCGTGCCGCCCGGCGCGAGCCAGCGTCTCGCGATCAGGACGATCACGGCCATCAGCATCACCAGCACGATGAAGGTGGCCACACTGACGACCATGCCGCTCATCAGAAGGCGAGCCCGGAGAGTCCCGCGAAACCCAGCGACAGCAGTCCGGTCACCACGAAGGCGAGGCCGAGTCCCTGCAGCCCGTCCGGTATGTCGCTGTAGTGCAGCCGCTCGCGGATGGCGGCGAACAGCACGATGGCCAGCGCCCAGCCGACGCCCGCACCCGCGCCGTAGGCCGTGCTCTCGGCCAGGCCGTAGTCCCGCTCTACCATGAACAGCGAGGCGCCGAGCACCGCACAGTTGACCGTCAGCAGCGGCAGGAAGATGCCGAGCGCCTGGTGCAGGGCGGGTACGAACCGGTCCAGCAGCATCTCCAGAATCTGGATCAGGGCGGCGATGACGCCGATGAAGCTGATCAGGCGCAGATGCGTGAGATCGGTATCCGCCAGCCCCAGCCAGGCCAGCGCGCCCGGACGCAGGATGTGCTCGAAGATGAGGTGATTAACCGGCACCGTGATGGTCTGCACCACCACCACGGCGATACCGAGACCGACCGCGGTACCCACCCGCTTGGACACCGCCAGGAAGGTGCACATGCCGAGCAGGAAGGCGAGGGCCAGGTTGTCGACGAAGACGGCGCTCAGGAAGATGCCGGTGAGTTCACCCATCGCCGCCCTCCTGGAACTTGCCGGGCACCGCCGACATCACGGTGTGCTCACGCTGGGCGGGCCGCACCGTGCGGAACCACCAGACGATGGCGGCGATGAGGAAGAACGCGCTCGGCGGCAGCAGCATCAGTTCATTAGGCAGATACCACCCGCCCTCCTCGATCACCGGCATAAACGGGCGCCCGAGCAGCGTGCCGGCACCGAGCAGCTCCCGGGCGGTGGCCACGGCGACCAGCACCAGGCTGTAGCCGATGCCGTTGCCGATGCCGTCCAGCAGGCTCGGCCAGGGGCCGTGCCCCATGGCGAAGGTCTCGGTGCGGCCGAGGATGATGCAATTGGTGATGATCAGCCCGACGAACACCGACAGCACGCGGGAGACCTCGGGCAGGTAGGCGCGCAGGAACTCGTCCACCACGATCACCCCCGAGGCGATGATGGTGACCTCGATGATGATGCGCACGGCGTGGGGCATCTGCCGCCGGAGCAGGCTGACCGCCACGTTGCTGAAGGCGAGTACCGCTATCACCGCCGCACTCATGATCAGGGCCGGCAGCAGGGTGCGGGTGACGGCCAGCGCCGAGCAGATGCCGAGGATCTGCATGGTGATGGGGTTGTTGTCGACAATGGGGTCGACCAGCGCGCGGCTTTTATCCATTTCCGGCCCTCATGACGCCTCCTCGCCTCCCAATCGCTCGAGCAGCGGTCCGTAGCCGTGGTCGCCGAGCCAGTACTGCAGCAGACCGGTGACGCCGCGCGCCGTCTTGGTGGCGCCGCTCATCGCATCGATGCGGTAGCGGGCTGCCGGATCGCCCGGCGCGAGCGCCTCGCGCGCCACCCCCAGCGCCGGCCCGCCCTGCTCGTCGAAGGCCTGCTTGCCGACCCAGCGCGCCTGCCAGTCCGGCTGCTCGACGAAATCGCCGATGCCCGGCGTCTCGCCATGCTCATAGAAGCTCAGGCGGGCGACGGTCTCGAGATCTCCCTCCAGCGCGAGATAACCCTTCAGCGTGGACCACATGCCCCGGCCGTAGACGGGCAGCACGATGCGCTGCAGCACGCCCTCTTCCCGGTAGAGGTAGACGGGCATGTAGGGCGCCCGCTTGCCGATGCGGGCGCTGTTGCGGGATTTCGGAATGGCCACGCTCTGCGTCTCCGATTCCGCCGCGGCCAGGTAGTCGTAATCGCCGGGATCCTCGGCGGCGACGAACTCGCCGCTATCCAGATCCACGAGCCGCACGTCCAGTTGCTCGAAACGCTCCGCCACCTCCCGGTCGGACAGCTGTTCGTCCGCGCCCTTCAGACCCGCGGCGTCGACCACCCGACGGTCCCGGTCAATCGAGGCATAGCGCTCCTGCACCGGGCGCAGCCAGCCGACGGCGGCCGACACCAGCACGGAACAGCCCATGGCCACACAGAAAGTGAACACCAGGGTATGGACGACGCTACCCCGCTTCATGTCGCCAGCTTCCGCCGATAGCGGCGCATCTGCCAGGCGATCACCGCATGATCGATGGCCGGCGCCGCGAGGCTCACCAGCAGTACCGCGTAGAGCGTGCCCTCCGGGTGACTCGAGTTCGCGACGCGGAACAGAATGGCCGCAGCGCCGATCACGAGACCGTAGACCCAGCGGCCGGGCCGGGTCACCGTCGCAGCAACCGGATCGGTGGCGATGAACGCGATCAGGAACGCGAAACTGCCGGTCGCCAGATGCCACTGCCAGGGCAGGTCGAAGGCCGGGTCCTGCGGACCCCAGCCGTTCAGCGCCAGCGTCATGAGCAGGCTGCCCGCCAGGGCAGCCGCCACGATGCGCCAGGAGACGAGCCCGGCCAGCATCAGCAGCGCAGCGCCCAGCGCACAGGCGAGCGCCGAGGTGGTGCCGATGGCGCCTGCGTCGTCGCCGAGCGCCAGCGACACCACGCTGTGACCGGCGGCAGCCAGGCCCTCGACGCCTTGCTCGAGCGCCGTGTCCAGCGCGGGCTGCACCTCGGCACCGGCCACCGGGAACGCCGCGACCACGTCCGGCGTATCGGGATAGGCGAAGTTCAGGAACACGATGCCGAGCAGCGCCGGGCTCACCAGGTAGCGGCCCGTGCCACCGAACAGCAGCTTGCCCACGACGAAGGCGAAACTCGCACCGATGGCCACCGGCACCAGCGTGGCGCCGGCAGGCAGCATCAGCGTGAACAGCCAGGCCGCACAGAAGACGCCGGTGTCGAGCGGACGGCTGCGCAGCCGGGCGAACAGGTATTCCCAGAAGAAGCCAGCGGCGAGCGCGGCCAGCAGCAGGGGCAGGAAATAGCTCAGGCCGATCATCGCAGGCGCGGCAGAATCCGGCACCGCATGGAGCAGGGCCAAACGCCAGGGCCCGAGTCCGCCCTCGGCCCCGGCCGCCGCGGCGAGCAGCCGCTCGCCGGTGAACCAGATGCCGGCGGCCCAGGCCGGCAGTGTGGCCGCTACCAACAGCCGCAGGGCAACGGGCACTGAAAGGCGCTCGCGCACGAAGGGTGCCCGGGTGGTGACCCCAGCCCCGGCAACCGGCGGCGGCAACCAGCCGCGCAGACGGTAACCGGGGCTCTGCCGTTTCATGACGCCACGCTCCGCCGCTGTTCCTCGGCGAAGACCTGCCAGGCGGAGGCATAGTCGTAGCGGGCGGGGCAAACCGCGCTCAGCAGGCCGAAGTCTTCCGCCTCCAGCTCCAGGGCGCCGAGTTCGATCGCCTTTTCTGCATCGCCGGCCAGCAGCGAGCGCAGCAGGGGGATCACCGGCAGGTCGAAGGGGAACACCCGCTCATAGACCTCGAACGGCACCAGGCCGGCCGGCCGGCCGACCCGTCGGGTGTCCAGGCGGCGCGGTCTGCGTAACAGCCAGCGCGCGAGAGGACTCGTCAGCGAGAAGCCCTCGCCGGGTTTGTCACGGCGCTCGTCACGCGGGATCGCCTCCACGAGGACGCTGATCTGACGGTGGTAGCAGCCGAGGAAGGGCTGCTCCGGAGTCCACTCGCGCCCGGCCAGCACGGAACCCGATATCACCCGCGCATCGGCGCTCAGGCCACGATCTCGCACCAGGGGGTCGAGTTCGGCGCCGAGACGAGTGCGGACGAGCCCGGGTCGGCTGACGGCGGGGCCGGCCACGGTCACGGTACGGCTCACATCGAGCATGCCGTCGCCGAACAGGCGGCCGATGGCGATCACGTCCTGGTAGCCGATGTGCCAGGCGGGACGTTGCTCGGAAGCGGGCGCGAGCCGGTGGATGTGGGTGCCCGCCAGGCCGGCCGGATGAGGCCCGGCGAAGCTTACATGCTGCAGCTTTTCCAGCGGCGGCAGATCGATGTCGAAACGCGGCGAGGTGCAGAGATAGAGCGGACCGGTGTGCAGCCGCGCCAGCACGCGCAGGCCGGCACCGAACGCATCGGCTGCGGCAGCGATGACTAGCGCCGGCTCCGCTGCCAGCGGCTCGGTGTCGATGGCCGTGACAAACAGGGCATGAGCTTGCGCGTCGGCGTCCGGAATGCCACCGTAGGGGCGGGCGCGAAGCGCAGGCCAGAGACCGTAGCGCAGCAGGCTATCGCGCACGGCGTCAGGAGCGAGGCCGTCGATGCGGCCGGCGGGCACATCCACCCGGCGAGTCGTCGCGGAATCCTCCAGGTCGATCACCACCGCCAGCAGTGCCCGGCGCCGACCGCGGAGGATGGCACTGACCCGGCCACTGCCGGGCGCGCAGAAGCGGATGGCATCGCGCTTGCGGTCTGCGAACAGTGGATCGCCGAGCGACACCGGGTCGCCTTCCGCGACATTCAGCGAAGGACGGATCCCCGGATAATCAGAGCCGAGCACGGCGACCCGGCGGCCCGCTGCGCCCCGCTCGATGCGGGTACCGGCGGCTCCGGAGATCGGCAGATCGTAACCCCGCTGTATTCTTATCTTGCCGCCCCTGCCCTCCATAACGCGGATTCTAGACCGGCCGCGCAGGTGATCGATAGGCACAGACCGCAGCAGGCGCGACTGGGCAGAGACCGCGGCAGTTTAGGTAGATGCCAGAATTGTCGTGCCGCCCTGATGCTGGGACCATTTCATTGACGTGTAGGAGGGGCTTCAGCCCCGACCCATACAGACAATCCGGGATACCCGGGGGAGGCGTCGCATGCAGACGGTCTTCATCAACCCCGAGCGGTGTATCGGTTGTCGGCAATGTGAGTTCGCCTGTGCCGTGGCGCACTCGAGAAGCCACGATCCGGCCACGGCCATCGGCGAACAGCCCGCACCCCATACCCGCATCCACGTACTGCCGGGACCGGTATTCAACACTTCCTTCCCGTCGCGCTGCCGGCACTGTGATCCGGCGCCCTGCGTGGGGGTCTGCCCCACGGGCGCCATGGCCCGTGACGAGGCCGGGGGAGTGGTGCTTGTCGATCCGGCGCGCTGCATCACCTGCGCCATGTGCGCGATGGTCTGCCCCTTCGATGCCGTGGACTTCCATGTCCAGGGCAACGGGGCGCCGGCGCGGCTCGTCGCCAGCAAGTGCGACGGCTGCATAGACCGGGTGCGCGAGGACAGGCAGCCGGCCTGTGTCGAGGCCTGCAAAGTCGGCGCACTGGTCTACGGTGAACTGAACGACCTGATCGCGGCGGGCCGCGCCTCACAGGCGAGCGCAATGCTCTGCGCCGCCGCTACCGCCGACTCCCTGCCCGCGCCCGCCGGCGTAACCGGCTGGCGTGCGTGGGGCCGCGAGGCAGCACAAGTAAACCGGGAGGTGGGTCATGGCCGCTCATGACAATGTGAAGCAATTCAGCATCAACAACGACGCGCTCGCCATGATCGCCAGGGCGCGCGAAGAAGGCATCGAGACCGTCTGGGACCGCCTCGCGGCCCAGCAACCCCAGTGCGGCTACTGCGCCATGGGCGTGAGCTGCCGCAACTGCGCCATGGGACCCTGCCGGGTGGACCCCTTCGGCGACGGCCCCCAGAAAGGCGTCTGCGGCGCCGATGCCGACATCATCGTGGCCCGCAACCTGGGCCGCAGCATCGCCGCCGGGGCCTCGGCGCATTCCGATCACGGCCGCGACATCCTCGAGGTGTTCGCCGGGCTGGCCAGGGGCGAGAGCTCCGGTTACGAGCTCCGTGACGAGACCAAACTGCGCAGCCTGGCCGCGGAATGGGGCATCGACGCCGACGGCCGTGAGGTGCAGGAGGTCGCCCGCCAGCTGGCCGATGCCATGATGGAGGAATACGGCACGGCGAAGGGCCATCTGCGCTTCGCCGACCGGGTGCCGGAGACCCGCAGCGAGCTGTGGAAGAATCTCGGCATCACCCCGCGCGGCATCGACCGTGAGAACGTGGAGATGCTGCACCGGACCCACATGGGCGTGGACAACGATTACGTGAACACGCTGCTGCACGGGCTTCGAACCAGCCTGTCCGACGGCTGGGGCGGCTCGATGATCGCCACCGAGCTCTCCGACGTGATGTTCGGCACACCGAAGCCGGTGACCTCGCGCATCAACCTGGGCACGCTCAAGGAGGAGTGTGTGAACATCGCCCTGCACGGACACAACCCGGTGCTCTCCGACGTCATCCTGCAGGCGGCCGACGATCCCGAACTGGTGGCGCTGGCGCAGGAGAAAGGCGCCGCGGGCATCAACCTGGTCGGACTGTGCTGCACCGGCAACGAGCTGCAGATGCGCAAGGGCATCCCGATGGCCGGCAATCACCTGATGCAGGAACTGGTGCTGCTGACCGGGGCACTGGACGCGATGGTCGTGGACTACCAGTGCATCATGCCGTCGGTCACCGACGTGGCCAAGTGCTTCCACACGGAGATCATCTCCACGGCGGACAAGGCGAAATTCACCGGCGCCACGCATATCTCCTTCGACCCGAAGCGCGGCCTCGACATCGCGAAAGAGATCATTCGCCGCGGCATCGAGGCCTACGGCAACCGCAACCCGGAACGGGTGCGGATCCCCGAGGGTACGGTGGAGATGATGGCCGGCTTCTCGGTGGAGGCGATCCTGGGCGCACTCGGCGGCACGCCGGAACCCCTGGTCGAAGCCATCAAGGACGGCCGCATCCGCGGCGCCGCGGCGGTGGTGGGCTGCAACAATCCGAAGATCAGGCAGGATTACGGTCACGTGACGCTGGCGAAGCGGCTGATCGAGAACGACATCCTGGTGCTGGTCACAGGCTGCTCCGCCGTCGCCAACGGCAAGGCGGGCCAGATGATGCCGGAGGCGGCCGAGATCGCCGGCGCGGGTCTGAAAGCCGTTTGCCAGGCGCTCGGCATTCCGCCGGTGCTGCACATGGGTTCCTGCGTGGACAACACGCGGGTGCTTGCGCTGGCGGCCGCGCTCGGCAACTACCTGGGCGTGGACATCGCGCAGCTGCCGCTGGCGAGTGCGGCGCCGGAGTGGTATTCGGAGAAGGCGGTGTCTATCGGCGCCTACGTGGTGGCGAGCGGCATCTACACGGTGCTCGGCGTGCAGCCGGCGATCTTCGGCAGCCCCAACGTGGTGAACCTGCTGGCCGACGGCCTGGAGGACGTGGTGGGAGCGAAATTCGCCGTCGAGGCCGATCCTGAAGCGGCGGCGCTGCTGATCCGCCGGCACATCGAGCACAAGCGGGCCGGGCTCGGCCTGCCCCACATCGAGGCCGCCGAGATCGGCGCCGCAGCCTGAGGGTACAGCCATGTGCGAGACACACGTACACGAACAAGGCCACTTGCAGGGCCATTCACACGGGCATGAGCACGGCCGCTCGTACCTGCCGCGCAACGCGACGCCCGAGGACTTCCGCGTCGTGGTGACGGGCAAGGGCGGCGTGGGCAAGACCAGTCTCACCGCCCTGCTCGCGCTGCGCCTCGCGCGCCGTGGGCTGCGGGTGCTGTCGCTGGATGCGGACCCCCAGGTGAACCTGCCCTGGGCCCTGGGTCTGCCGGCGGAGGAGGCAATGGCGCTGACGCCGCTGTCCGAGAACTTGGACTACGTGGAGGAGACCACGGGCGCGCGTCCCGGCGACGGCTGGGGACTGTTTTTCCGCCTCAACCCGAAGGTGGACGATGTGGTGGATCGGTTTGGTGCGGTGACGCCCGATGGCGTGCGGCTGCTGGTGATGGGCAACACCGTCCAGCCCGCAGCCGGCTGCCTGTGTCCGGAGAATGCGCTGCTGGAGGCGGTAGTGAACGCGATCGCGCTGAGGGCGGGTGAGGCTGTCCTGATGGACACCCAGGCCGGCTTCGAGCACTTCGGCCGGGCGCTGGCGCGCGGCTTCCGCCACGCGGTGGTAGTGGCCGACCCGACCTTCAACGGTATCCAGGCCGCGCTGCATGCGGCCCGCCTCGCCCGGGAACTGGACATCGCTGCGGTGCACCTGGTGGTGAACGGGGTGCGTGACGACGGGGAATACCGCCGCACGCTGGAACGGATCGACGAGGCGGGCGGGTTCGATTTCGAGAGCAGACACAGACTGCCCTGGGACGAGACATTGCGGCGCTCGGAGCCACTGGTGGGGCCGGCGCTGGACGGGGCATCCGATCCCGCGCTCGCCGCGGCCGTGGACGGCTTGCTGCAGGCGCTGGTCGGTGACGAGAAGAGGGCTATTGCATGCGCATCCTGATACTCGGTGCCGGGCCGGCCGGCATCTCCGTGGCGGAGAACATCCGCGACATCCAGGATTTCGCCGGCTTCGCGCCGGAGATAACGATGGTCTCCGCCGAACCATTCCCGCCCTATTCGCCACCCGCCATGGCGGACCACTTCCTTACCGGTGACGAGTCGCGACTGTACTGGAAGGGGAGCGATATTTGCGAGCGGCTGGCGGTCGACTATCACCCGGGCAGGGTCGTAACCGGCATCGATGCGGAGGCGCATCGTGTCAGCCTGGCCGAAGGCAAGCCGCTCGATTACGACCGGCTGGTGATCGCGACCGGCAGCCGATTGCATGCGCCGATCAAGGGCGCAACGATGCCCGGCGTGTACAACTTCAAGTCCCTGTCGGCAGCCCGGGATCTGGTCGCGCATGTGCGACGTGGCGAGGTGCAGAAGGCCGTCATCGTCGGCGCGGGATTCATCGGCGTGGAAGTGGCGCTGGTGCTGGCCGATCTCGGGCTGGAGGTGACCCTGGTCGAGCAGGCGCAGGGGGTCATGCCGTGGATGCTGGACGAGGAAACGGCGGAGATCGTGCGCCGGGCGCTGCTGGCGCGCGGCGTGCGGGTCCTCACCGACACCGAGGCGAGCGCGTTCGCCGGCAACAGCCGTGCGCGGGCGGTAGTGCTCGAAAGCGGCGACGTGATCACGGCGGACGCCTGCATTGCGGCCACCGGAGTGAAGCCGAACATCGACTACGTCCAGGGCGGCGGCTTTCAGGTGGGCTGGGGGCTGCGGGTGGACGATCGCCTGCATACGGGCGTCGCCGACGTGTGGGCCGCGGGCGACTGCGCGGAGACGCGGGACCGGATGACCGGCGAGCGCTTCGTGCACGCGATATTCCCGAACGCGATCAATCAGGGCCGGGTGGTGGCCGGGCAACTCATGGGTTTCGAGACCCTGTATGAGGGCGCCGAGACCATGAACAGCCTCAGGCATCTGGGCGTACCGGTGATGGCGATGGGCGCGCTGACCGGCGATGCGCAGGCCGTGCGCTCTACGGCGGACTCGCTGCGCCGGATCGTCCTGCGCGACGGCTGCATTGCCGGCTTCAGGCTGGCTGGAGACATCCGGGGCGCCGGCGTCTATCGTTCCCTCATGCTGCGCCGCATCGACGTCGGCGCCTACGGAGAAGGGCTGGCCGACCCGGCCTTCATCAACCGGCAACTGGCCGACGCTGCCCTCGGCGCCGTTGCTCATGGTGCCGGCTAGTTCGTGTCGACGTCCGCCTCCTCCCGCCAACGCTGGATCACGATTCGCGGATCCCGGACGACGGGCAGGTCACCGCGGGCATCGGGCAAGCCGAGTATCGCCGTGACCAGAGGATAGATTTCGGTGACGTGTCGTTCGCCGATCTCCACGCCGCGCGGCAGCCCCGGCCCCCGCGCCAGGAAAATTCCGTGCATGGCGGGGACAGACGGATCCCAGCCGTGATTACCGGCCTTGATCTTCGCGATCCGCTCGGGCCGGGACACGACCGTGCTGCCGGCCTCGGCCATCAACACGATGTCGGCAAACCGGGCGTTGGCCGGCACCCGCCAGTGGGGCGGCGATTCATCCCGAAGCCAGGCCCGGCCATGATGCCAGCGGGCATTGACCCGGTCCCGGATCGCCGCTGCACGGGCGGGATCGGGACTGTCCAGCCAGATATTCAGGTAGCTGCTGCCGTCGTGGAGGGTCAGTCCGGCGAGGTCCATGTGCTCCGATAATACGTAGGGCCGCACTTCCTCGGTAGTGGCCAGCTGCCCGTGATCGGAGACCACGATCACATGGACCCGCTCACCGATAGGCAGCCTGTCGAGCCCGTTGAGCAGCCGGCGCATATAAGCGTCCACCCGCCGTACCGCCGCGCGCGTCTGCGCCGAGTCCGGACCCGTGCGGTGGGCCGCCAGGTCCACGTCGTCGAAGTAGAGGGTGACCAGGTGCGGTCGGCCCGGGGCGGGCAGAGCCAGCCACTCGAGTACCTGATCAACACGGGTCTCTCCGGGGACGGCGCCGTCGTAGGGGTACCAGTAGGTGGGTCGGATGCCCTGGATGTCGGCTTCCGTGCCTACGAAGAAGAAGGCCGCGGCGACCATGTCGTTCTTCTCGGCCACCACCCAGAGCGGGTCGCCGCCGTACCATCGGCCGTCGCGCACTGCCTCCCGGTCGTACATGCTGTACCAGCTGCCGCCGTCGGCTGCCGGGAAGTGATTGGCGGCCAGGCCGTGATCGGCGGGATACAGGCCGGTGGCGATCGAATAGTGGTTGGGGAACGTGAGCGTCGGGTAGACGGGCACCAGCGATCTGGCGCGGATGCCGGTGGCGGCCAGCTCGTCCAGCGCCGGTGTGTCTGTCTTGTCACCGAAGTCGTGACCGAAGCCGTC
>CAYRUH010000054.1:0-9507 GCA_964427415.1 uncultured Woeseiaceae bacterium
CTAGGCTTGTCCGCTTTCTAGGCGTTACCGCGCAACCGCTGGGGGAGAATCGACCAATGGCTGGAACGGCAAGGGAGAGGCTGGCGGGCGCGATGCGATTCGCCATCGGCGCGCAACCGGGGGAGCTCTCGGCCTGCCTGGCCGCGTTCGTCTACATCTTCTGCCTGTTCACCGGTTACAGCGTACTCAGGCCGGTGCGCGACACCATGGGCGTCACGGGCGGCGTGGAGAACCTGCCCTGGATGTTTCTGGCGACCTTCCTCGCCACGCTCGCGGCCGTGCCGTTCTACGGCTGGCTGTGTTCGCGCTACCGCCGCGGCGTGTTCCTGCCCTGGGTTTATCTGTTCTTCATCATCAACCTGGCACTGTTCTACGCGGCTTTCGGCGCAGACCCGGACAACCCGGTCGTCGCCCGCGTCTTCTTCGTCTGGTTGAGCGTGTACAACCTGTTCGTCGTCTCCGTGTTCTGGAGCTTCATGGCGGACATCTTCTCCGGCGACCAGGCGAAGCGGCTGTTCGGCTTCGTCACCGCTGGCGCGAGCTCCGGTTTCATCGTCGGGCCGGCATTTACGGTGACCCTGGTGGAGACGCTCGGCACCGCGAACCTGATACTGGTGACGGCCGGGCTGCTGGCCGTCACGCTGGTCCCCATCCGCTATCTGCTGCACTGGTCGCGAACCTCTGCGGCCAGCAGCGACGTGAAGGCGGACGGCAGCCCGGCGCGGCGCGACGAAGCCATGGGCGGCAACCCGTTCGCGGGGTTCACCCTGCTGTTCCGCTCGCCCTATCTGCTGACGCTGGCCGCGTTCATTTTCCTCTACACGGCGGTCGGGACGTTCATTTACCTGCAGCAGGCGGAGCTCGTGCGCGATGCCTTTGCCTCGTCGGAGGAGCGCACGCAGGTTTTCGCCTTCATCGACCTGGCGGTGAACGTGATTTCGCTGGGCACGCAGGTCTTCCTGACCGGGCGTATCGTCAAGCGGGTGGGCATGGTGGTGACACTGGCCGCGATGCCCGTATTCATGATCGGCGGCTTCGTGGCACTTGCGGCGGTGCCGACACTGACCGTGCTGGTGATCGTGCAGGTGATCCGGCGCTCCGGCAATTACGCCATCACCCGGCCGGCCCGGGAAATGCTCTACACCGCCGTCGACCGGGAGAGCCGCTACAAAGTGAAGAACGTCATCGACACCGTGGTCTACCGCGGCGGCGATGCGGCCAATGCGGGGCTCTACAAGCTGATGCAATCCTTCGGCCTGGGCCTGGCCGGCGTCGCGAGCGTAGGGGTGCTGGTAGCGGCGGTCTGGGCCGTCTGCGCAGTAGCCCTGGGCCGCCAATACAACAAGGTGCCGGACCGAACTTTTAGAAGTTTTGAAAGTTAATCAACAAATTTGCGTTTCCGGTGTCCGGCACCTCAATCCGAACTTTTGCAACTTTTGATCGTTTCTTGCAGTTCTAGTGACCGGCACCCAATCCACCCAATCCACCCAGTCAGTACTCAATCAGCTGGCCTGCACTTGTTCCAGTAGCTGGGAGTCGGAGAGACGGTCGTTCTCGCGGCTGCGCTGTTTGGCCCGGTACATGGCGTCGTCGGCGGCGCGCAACAGTTCGTTCAGGTGCCGGCCGTGCTCCGGGTATAGCGCCAGCCCCACGCTCGCCGGACAGCCGACGGCGACATCCCGAATTCGGTAGCGCTCGGCCAGCGCCAGGGTGAGCCTGCGCGCCAGCTGCTCGGCCTCCGGTTTCGAGATGCCCGGCGCGAGCGCGACGAACTCGTCCCCGCCCCAGCGCCCGATCACGTCCTCTGGCCGCAGATTCCCCCGCAGCCGATCCGCGAAGCGCTGCAGCAGCGAGTCACCCAGCCGATGCCCGTGCTCGTCGTTGATAGCCTTGAAGCCGTTGATGTCGAGGAATATCACGGCACCGTGGCTCGGGCCCGCCTCGCGGACGAGCAAAGGACGGGCGTGCTGCTCGAAGCCGCGCCGGTTGTAAAGCCCGGTGAGCGCATCCGACAGTGCGTAGGTCTCCATCTGGCGCTCCCGCTCCTTGCGCTCGGTGATATCGATGAACGTCACCGCCACATCCTCGTCCACCGGCTCGGCGATCACCCGCATCCAGCGCCGGCGCGTGCCCTCGCCCACCTCCATCTCGTCGTCGCAGCGCGCGCCCTCGGTGGCCGAGCGCACGACCAGCGCCTGCAACCGGCCGTCGCCCGGCAGCTGCAAGGTATCGATCTCCTGACCTACGATGCGCCGCGACGGCAGACCCAGGTAGCGCTCCGCGGCCCGGTTGGCGAACACGCAGCGGAAGACCTCCCGGTCCTCGGTCTGGCGCAGCCGCAGAATGCCGTTGGAGGAGTTGTCCACCAGCGTGCGCAGCAGCCGCTCGCTCCTCGCGAGCCGGTCCTGGGCCTTGTGGCGCTCGGTCACGTCCCGGCACACCACGATCTGCCCGCGCTGATGACGCTTGGCCGTGCGGATGGCCGAGCGGCGCACCTCGTAATGGCGGCCGGACTCGGTCGACAGATGCTGCATGATGCCGCTATCGACGCACTCCCGGATGGCATCCACCACCCGTGTCTCGCCGTGCAGCCGGCGGGCCACCAGCGCCGCCTCACGGGCGCCCAACAGCTTCTCGGCCGCCCGGTTCGCGCCCACCACCCGGTCCTCGTTGTCGAGCAGCAGCACCGGGTCCTTCAGCTGCTCAAACACACCCCGGTAAGCGACGACGCTCAGCCGGGTAACCTTCATGCCCAGCGTCATCCAGGCGTAGATGGGGATGAACGCGGACAACGTCAGCGTGGTCACCGGCGCGTCCTGGGGCCCGAAACCCAGCACCGACAGAGCGCTGATCGTCAGCGGCGCCACACCCGAGATCACCATGACCACGGCCGGCAGCCGCTGGGACGGCGGCACCGACGGCAGGTGGAAACCGAACACGGTGAAGGCCACCAGCACCATGCCGTAGCTGTAAGGGCCGTGCACGAAGGCGAACCAGGGACCCCAGTCGAGCGAGAGCAGCACGCGCCCGTCCGTGATCGGCGGCGGGTAGTCCCACATCAGGCCGTGCCAGGGGTTGGTCGCCGTCATCAGCAGCGTGAGCGTGGGCACGACGCACAACCCGGCCAGCAGGTTGGGACGCACACCCTGCGCCGTATAGCCCATGAGGAACGCGACGATGGCCACCGGCGCGAAGCAGGCACCGACGAACACCAGCACCCGGGCGACGTTGTGCACGGCGAGCGTGGGGAATGCGGTCTCGAGCCCGGCGCCCAGGATCCAGACGGACAGCAATCCCAGAAAGGCCACCAGCGAGACGCAGCGGGCATCCGGCTCGCGGCGGCGATACAGGGCCGCCGCCATGACCGCGTAGCCCACGGCGGCAGAGAGCTGGATTAGCAGGAAGAAGATCGTCTTATCCAATCGCCCCGTCCGTCTGCCGCCCCCACCAGCGGCGATCAGAGCACTGTAGCGGCGGGTGGCACCGGTTTCTGTTAACCGGTGCTCAGTTGCCTCCGGCGCCGCACGGGATTATGTCTCATTCAGCGTCTTACTCAGGGGCATCCAGCCCCATCGCAGTCTCCGCGATGAGGTGGTCGACGACCGTCTGCAGCGCACCCGGATGGTCGGCGCCCTGAGACAGCGCCTCCCGGTAGGTCTCGAGCTGGCGATGAGCGCTGCTCCCCCGCTCGATGATGCGGCGCACGGAACGCACCTCATCCACGCAGTCCAGCGCCTCGGCGTCCTCGGCCACCATCTCCAGCAGTTCCTCCAGCAGGGACTCGAAGGCGATGACGCGGCCCTTGGCGAGGTCGATCATGCCTTCGTCGAAGCCGTAGCGCATCGCCCGCCAGCGGTTCTCGTGGATGAGCATGTTCGGGTAGATGCGCCAGCGCTGATTATCCACCCGCAGACGGAACAGCATGCGCAGGATGCACACCACCAGCGCCGCCAGCGCCATGGTGTCGTCGATAAGCGTGCACACATCCATGATGCGGGTCTCGAGCGTGGGATAGCGCGCGCTCGGGCGCTGGTCCCACCACAGCTTGGTGGCATCTTCCATGATGCCGGCAGAGACCAGCACGTCCACGTGGCGCTGGTACTCGCCGAAGCTCGAGAAATGCTCCGGCAGGCCGGTGCGCGGCAGTGCGTCGAACACGGTCAGGCGGTAGGACTTCAGTCCCGTGTCCTTGCCCTCCCAGAACGGCGAGGAGCAGGACAGCGCCAGCAGATGCGGCAGGAAATAGCTCATCTGGGACATGAGATCGATACGCATCGCATCGTCCTCGATGCCCACGTGCACGTGCATGCCGCAGATCAGCAGCCGCCGCGCGGCCGCCTGCATCTCGGTGGCCAGCGCCTGGTAGCGGGTCTTGGGCGTGTGCTTCTGGTCGGTCCAGCGGCTGAACGGGTGCGTGGAGGAGGCGATCGGCGCCAGCCCGTGCTCGTCGGCCACGTCGGTGATCACCCGACGCAGCCGGGCCAGATCGCGGCGCGCCTCGCGGATGTTCCGGCACACCCGGGTGCCCACCTCGATCTGGGAGCGCATGAACTCGGGGCTGACCTGGCCGCGGCAGCGCTTCTCGCACTCCTCGAGCATGGCCGCGGGCGGGTCGTCCGCCAGCCCCCGGGTCTCCCGATCAACGAGCAGATATTCTTCCTCGATACCGATGGTAAAGGCAGGTTCTTTCATGGATCAGCCGCGCATCGGGTGGTCCCCCGAGCGGCCCGGGGCATCGTGCTCCGGCACCACCGGCAGGCGGCGGTAGAGATTCGGATTGTCGAGGAGGGGCGCGAGCAGGTGCACGAGCCGGTCGGTCCAGAGCTCGAGGCCCGCCTCGCTCATGAGGTGATCCTGGCGGATCTCGAAGGCGGCGTGGGGCAGCCCCGTGCGCTCGGCGTGGTAGTCCACGGTGAAATCCGCGGGCGCCCGGCCCGAATACGGCTCGTTGTCGCCGATGACCAGCCCGGGAATGCGGTGCAGTCCCTCGAGGATGGGCCGCGGCAGGCGCGGGTCGGTGTCCCACAGGATGCCCACGTCCCAGTCCCGGCCGCGCCCGTCCAGCACCGGCGTAAAACTGTGGATGGAGATGAACGCCGGCACCCGATCGCCGTCGGTCAGCCGGCGGATCTCCTCCTCGACGGCACGGTGATAGGGCCAGTAGATCGCATCCGCGCGGCAGGCCCGCTGCTGCTCGGTGAGGCCCTCATTGCCCGGGATGATGTGGCCGTCGCCGCGGCTGAGGTAAGCCGTCGGATCCGTGAGGTGGCGGTTGCAGTCGACCACCAGGCGGGAATAGTGCGCGAGAACGGCGTTGGTCTCCAGCCGCGTCGTCAGCCGCCGGGTGAGCTCGCCGGCGCCGATATCGCAGGCCAGGTGCGTCGAGAGCCCCTTCTCGTCCATGCCGAGGTCGTCGAGGGTGCGGGGGATGCGGCGGCTGGCGTGATCACAGACGATCAGCACCGGCGGATCGCTGCGCCCACGCACCACCTCGAATGGCGGCGGCTCGTCCGGCGCCAGCAGTGCCCGCTGCGCGTGTTCCATGGCGGCCTGGGCGGGTATGTGTACCGGCTCGGGTGCGTCTTTCATACGCGTCCGAGTGTAACCCATTCCCGGAGAGGCCGGCAGATGAGGGCCTGTGCGGCCGTTCAGCCGGACGGTCAGGCCAGCGCCCGGTCCTCGCCGTCGCGTCCCGTCGCCCCCCACGGCGCGAAATGCCGCACCGATTCGGGCCGGGCGATATGGAAGCCCTGCGCGTATTCCACGCCGATCCTGCCGAGAATATTCAGCACCTCTTCGGTCTCCACCCGCTCGGCGATGGTGGCGATGCCGAGCGCCTTGCCGATGCGGCTGATGGCATCCACGAGACTCTGGTCCTTCGCGTCCTCGCCGACGTTATGGATGAACGCGCCGTCGATCTTCAGATAGTCGACGGGCAGGTGCTTGAGATAGGTGAACGAGGACAGTCCGCTGCCGAAGTCGTCGAGCGAGAAGCGGCAGCCCACGTCCTTCAGCTCCTTCATGAAGTGGATGACCCGGTCCAGATTCGCAATCGCGGCGGTCTCCGTGATCTCGAAGCAGATGGCGCCCGCCGGCAGTTTGCGCCGGCGCAGCTCGTGGATCACCCAGGCGCGGAAGCGGTCGTCGCTCAGCGAGGTGCCGGAGAGATTCAGCGCCAGCGTATAGGTGGACTGTCCGTCGGCGCCCACCCGGTCGGCCAGATTATCGAGCGTCTCGCTCACCACCCAGCGATCCAGCATGGGCATCAGGTTGAAGCGCTCGGCCGCCGGGATGAATACGTTCGGCTGCACCAGCTTGCCGTCCTCGTCGCGCATCCGCAGCAGCAGCTCGTAGTGACTGCAGGTGGCGGCGTAGCCGCATTGCCCGCTCTCGCCTTTGCCGTCGCCGTCGCTGCCCGAGGCGGCCTCGCTACCAATGGCCACGATGGGCTGGAAGTACAGCTCCAGCCGGTCCTCCTCCACCGCGCTGGTGATGCGCGAGACCCACTGCATCTCCCGGTGGCGCATCGAGGCATCGCCGTCCTGGTACAGGTGCACCTTGTTGCGGCCGAGGTCCTTGGCCGAGTAGCAGGCCACGTCGGCGGCGCTCATCAGCGCGCTGACGCTCACCGTCTCGTGGGTCACCATCACCACACCCATGGAGGCGCGCACGGTCTGCACGCTGTCCTGCCAGACGAAGCGGTGGTTCTCGACCGCACCGCGGATGGTCTCGGCCACGCTCACGGCCCGCTCGCCGTCGCAGTTCTGCAGCAGGATGCCGTATTCGTCACCGCCCAGCCGGGCCACCACGTCGCTCGAGCGGATGCAGCCCTGGATGCGCTCGGCCAGCTGGCGCAGCAGCTCGTCGCCGGCGGTGTGGCCGAAGGTGTCGTTGACCACCTTGAACTGGTCGAGATCCAGATACAGCAGGCCATGGGAGATGCCCGTGTCCAGGCTGGCCTCCGCCAGCGCAGCAGTCAGCCGATTCTCGAACTCGCGCCGGTTGATCAGTCCCGTCAGGCTGTCGTGGGCCGCCTGATAAGAGAGCTGGCGGGAGAGCCGACTCTCCTTGCTGACGTCGTGGAACACCATCACCGCGCCGATGATGTTGCCTACCCGGTCGCGTATGGGTGCGGCCGAGTCCTGGATGGGGATCTCGTTGGACAGCCGGTTGATCAGCACCGAATCCTCGGTGAGCGCGATTACCCGGCCCTCGCGCAGGCAGCGTTCCACCGGGTTGTCCACCGCCTCGCGTGTGTGCGTGTGAACAATGGAGAGGATCTCGCCGATGGGCTTGCCGCGGGCGGCCCGCACCTCCCAGCCAGTGAGGTCCTGGGCCACCGGGTTCAGGTAATCCACATTGCCGTCGGCGTCCGTGGTGATGACCGCGTCGCCGATGGACTTCAGGGTCACCTGCGCCTTCTCCTTCTCCTCGAAGATGCGGGTCTCGGCGATCTTGCGCTCGGTGATGTCGGTGATGGTGCCCTCGTGGGCAATGATATTTCCCTCGGCGTCCAGTACGGCGCGGGAGTTCTCCAGCACCACGATCTCGCTGCCGTCGCGGCGCCTCATGCGCGCCTCGAAGTTGCGCACGACGCCGTCGCGCTCCAGCTTCTCGCGGAAACGCACGCTGTCCTGTGGATTCACGTAGGCGGTGGAAGATTTCACCTCGCGCTTCAGCTGTTCCTCGTCGTCGTAGCCGAGGATCTGCATCAGCGCCGGGTTCGCCGATTCGATCTCACCCTCGGGATTGGCGATGTAGACGCCCTCCACCACGTGCTCGAACAGGCCGCGGAAGCGGGCCTCGCTGGAGCGCAGCGCCTCCTCGTCGTAGCGGCGCTTGATGGCGATGCCCGCGAGGCGCCCCAGACCGGTAATCCGGTCCAGCTCCGTCGTCGAGGGCTCCCGGGGCTCGGAGAAATACAGCGCCAGCGTGCCGAGCACGTCGTTTGCGCCGCCCACCAGCGGGAAGGCCCAGCACGCGCGCAGTTCCTGCTCCTCGGCGAAGTCCGCCAGCGAGGCCCAGCCGGCGTCACCGGCGATCTGGGGTGTGATCACCTGCGTATTCTCGGCCACCGCCCGGCCGCAGGAGGTGGTCGCCGAGTCCACCTCGAAACCGTCGACGACGTCCAGCACCGCCCCGGGCAGGCCGCTGGAGGCGGCCACCCGGAAGGTGGCGCAATCCCGGTCCAGGGTGGTCACCAGCACGCGGGCACCGGGCGTCACCTGCTGCACGGTGCGGCAAAGGGCCTTCAGCGTGCTCTTCAGGCTGGCGCCGGAGGCCACCATCTCCAGCACCTTGTGCTCGCCGAAAGCGATCAGCTCATTGCGCTTGCGCTCGGCAATGCTGGTGATGCTGCCGCGCAGCAGCTTGCGGTTCGCCGAGGGCAGCCGCACGAGGCGCACCTCGCAGGGGATTTCCCGGCCGCCGGCGTCAACGTGCAGCCACTCGAAGCAGGGCTGCTCGCCGTTCAGCGCGCGGTCCACGTAACCCCTGGCCTTGCCGAAGGAGGACGAACCGTCCAGCTGATGCTCCGGCGAAATGCCCTGCGGACCCATCGCCAGCAGACGCTTCCTCGGCATGTTGAAGAAGCGCACCGCATTTTCGTTCACGTCCACGAAGCGGCCGCTGTCGACGTCCAGGACGACTATCGCCTCCGTGGCGTGATCCACCAGCGCGCGGTAGCGCTCTTCGTTCTCGCGCAGCGCCCCTTCGGCCTGCAGCCGCTCCGAGATATCCCGCAGGCACAGCACGAAGGCGCCGCTGGCCTTCTCCGACAGACGGGTGGTGTTGATCTCGGCGGTGAACCCACTGCCGTCGGCGCGCAGGGCCTCGGTCTGGCCGGTCTCGAGTTCCAGGTGGGTGTCGTCCAGGTTGGTGATGTAGGCCTGCAGGAACATCTTGACCGGAATCTTCCCGGCCTGCGGCAGCAAGGCCGGCAGCATCACGCCCGGCAGGGCGCCAGCCTCGTAGCCGAACAGTTGATGGGCGACCCGGTTGGCGTAGCGGATCATGCCGTCGGCATCCACGGTGAGCACGGCGTCGGCGACGCTGTCGAGCACCACGCGCAGGTCCGCGTTGCGGCTCGGCTCGTCGCGGCCGGCACCGAGAAGCCGGTCCAGCTCGGCGTAGCGTGCCTCCACCATCTCCAGCAGGCTCGGATAGTCGAGCCGCTCGCCGTCGGCGGTCGCCTGTCTGATCTGTTCTTTGAGGGTCGGGTGCATCGGTGGCCGGTCCATTCCTCCGAGACCCCCTGGACGCGCTCGCGGCAAGCTTCGCAAGCGTCGGTACCAGAGCTTCTCCGTCTACGCCGGCAGGACCAGCGCTGATGACCCGGCACGATAGCCAGCGACACAAAGGGTGTCTGTGACCCAACTCTCGTTTCTATCAGTAAGATGGGAAATTTTTCCCGCTTACGCTCGAGACCCTCTCAAAGCTTATGTCCAATTGACTGATTCGGATGACGAATTCCCATCGTCAATTGCCATCGCTACCATCGCTGCCATC
>CAYRUH010000054.1:9607-18253 GCA_964427415.1 uncultured Woeseiaceae bacterium
CCATCGCTGCCATCGCTCTCCTTCGCCGGCAGCGAGCGGACCGTCTCCCCTTCGGTGCGGCTCAGCTCGCCGTTCTGCTGCATGGTCGGCGGCTGATCGCCCACCTGCACGGGGATGGACACGGAGCGGATCTGCTCGCCTTGCGCCGTGGCCACACTGACCAGCACGGAGAGATAGAAGCGGCCTTCGGCCGACGGGATGACCACGACCCGCTCGGTCGCGGGTTCCCGGGACGCCTCGCTCAGGGGCCTCAGTGTCTCGCGCCTGACTTCCGCCGCCTGGGTCGCCCCCATCTGCAGACCCTCGCGGGGCTGCAGCCGCACGGTCACCGGCCCCTCGAGATTCGAGCGCAGCTTCAGCTCGATCTCCACCGGCTCACCCGGCCGGGGCTCGCCCAGCACCTCGTAGCCGATATCGATGGGGGCCACCGGCTTGCCCGGGGAATCGCCCTGCCCGGCGGCTATCTCCGCCGTGGTCGCTTTCTTCGGCGCGTCCTCAGCAGCAGTCGAGGTAGTGTCCGTAACCGGTTGATCGCTAACAGCCGGATCTTCGCTGCCGCAGCCGGTCAGCAGGAGCGCGGTCAGGGCCGTCGCCAGGCCGGCAGGGAGTATGGATGTTCTTTGGTTCATGGCTGTTCCCTTGTGCGAGTTGGTGGGTGGCGCCTAGAACTGGCTCAGAGAGACGTCGAAGCACATGGTGTCCTGGGTGAAATCGGCGCTGCCGGAGTCGATGCCGTAGACGTTTGGGAATCCAGCTTCAAACAGCTCCACGGTATAGATTCCCTCCGGCAACGTGCCTTGAAAGACTTCGGAGTTCTGATTCGGAGACAACGACTGGTCAATGAACACGCCGGACCGGAATAGGAACAAATCCGGATCGGAGAACTGCGCCGGCTCGCCCTGTGGCGCGCCAGGCGGGTTCGTCGTCGTCACAGAGATGCGGTAGTTGCCGGTCGCATTCACCTCGAAGCGCAGGTAACGGAAGATGCCGAGCTTGTTGCCATCCTCGTTGGGGTCGAACTGGCGCGTGACACACAGGTCCGACACCGAACTCCCGAGCTGTAGCTCGGCATGCACCGGCAGCAAGTCCGTGGCGCCGGGGTTGTTGCCGGCCTCGCTGTCGCCCCAGATGTCGCCGATGACATCGATACTCTGGCCGCTGACGATATTGTCGATTGCCGCTGACTGCGCAGCGTTGGCCTGCTTCAGCTCATGGATGAAGCTGAACAGCGTCGTGAAGGCTGGCGTCACCCGTTGCGGCCCGGTCAGCACTTCGTGCAGCGGCGCGAAGCCGAGTGTCAGACTGTCGTTGCCGTCGGCCGCATCATCGAACAGATCCCACAGGATGAGCTGCACGGACGACTCGTTGTACCAGCCCGGTGCAAACGTGCCATCGGATTCCACACTGAAGCCGAAACTGGTCTGACCCGTCGGGCGGAAAAACGTATCGAAATACTGCGGATCCCCCATGATCATGCCGGCGACGGCGTTGCCCCAACCCTCACCGAAGGCGAGCCTTGCATCCAGCCTTTCGTCCAGCCCGTGCCGGCCGCCCGTGCTGTCGGCCCGCGCCAGTACATCCTCGTAGTAATGGCCCCACTCGTGTGCCACCACGTGGGTGTCGAACTCCTCCGTATCCGCGTCCGCGTCGCCGAGTAGGAACAGCGAATCCAGGTCCCCGCGGTAAAACGAAGTGCCGAGTTCACCGGTATCCAGGTTCCTCGTACTCACATTCGGCGTGTTGTTCACGCTCCAGAACGCATCCAGCGGCGCGAACTGCGCCGCGGGATTCACGCCCGTGACCAGCTGCATCGCCTGATAGATGATGTCCAGCACGGAGAACGGCGCCGCTGCGCGGGGTTCCGTGTAGCCGGAACCGGTCCAGCCTGTCTCCGCGAGAAGATTCCGTACCGAGTCCGCACCGCCGCTATCCGCCGTGCTGCCGTCCAGCACGTAGAGCGGACGCTGCCCGAGCGGTTGCGCAGTATTGCTGGTGTTGTCGCGGACCTCAACGTCCCATGCCGGCGCCCCCGAGCGCTTCAGTTCCGCGCGGATGCGGACAAAAACGTCCGTCAGCGACGGCACGGTGAGCGAATAGTCGCCGTTGCCGCTCGCCACCCCTTCGGCCAGTACCGCGCCGTCCGAGGCGGCGACCGCCTGTACCGTGGCGCCGCGGATCGGCCGGACCTGCGTGCCGGAGAAATCGAGCCCGGCCCCGATCGGTCCCCGCGGCACGAACTCGAATTGCACCTTGCCGCTGATGGTCACCGTCGGCGGCGCTTCCCGCACGGTGAGTTCGACCAGGTCCGTGTCGCTCGCCCCGTCGGCGTCGGTCACCGTCAGCTGGAAGGTCAGTAGCGTATCCGTCGTCACGTCCGGGGCGACGAAGGTCGCCTGGGCCTGGTCGGCGCCGGTGATCGTGACGGAGGGACCGACGGTCTGCTCCCACAGGAAGTCGAGACTCGAGGTCGACTGTTCCGCATCGCTGCTGCCCGACCCGTCCAGTGTCACCGTCTGCGTGGCGAAGACCACCCGGTCCTCGCCTGCGCTGGCCACGGGCGGGATGTTGATGCCGGCCACGGCATTCACGGTGATGGTGGCGGTATCCGTATCGGTGGCGCCATTGTTGTCGGTCACGGTGAGTTCGAAGGTGACCGTCAGGCTCTCGCCCAGTGCCAGGGCGGGCGCATCGAACGTGGCCGTGGCGGTGACCGCGCCGCTGAGGCTGATCGACGCGCCGCCGACCTGCACCCAGGAGTAGCTCGCGATCGTGCCGTCCGGGTCCGTGCCGCTGCCCGCCAGCGTGACCAGGCTGCCCTCGTTCACCGTCTGGTCGCCGCCCGCATCGGCCGCCGGGGCCTCGTTCGGGTCGATGGTGACGGACACGGTGTCAGTGGCGGTGGCGTTGTCGTTGTCCCGGACGGTCAGCGTGAATTCCAGCGTCTCGGCGACGTTCGGCGCGGTGAAGCCCGCGTTCGCGGTGGAGGCATCCTGCAGGGTCACTGCCGTGCCGGCCGTCTGCGACCAGGAATAAGAACTGATGGTCCCGTCGCTGTCGGAGGAGCCCGACCCCGAGAGGCTGACGGTGTCACCGCCCCGTACCTGCTGGTCCGCGCCGGCATCCGCCAACGGCGGCTCGTTCGGCGGGGCGATGGTGCCGCCGTCACCGCCTCCGCCGCCGCCGCAGGCGGCCAGCAGTGAGACCAGGGCGACGAGGGTGAACTTCCTGTATAACTGCATGTTCCCGTATCCGTTCTGCAGGTGCCGGCCGCGCAGCATTATCGGCACGCGGCCTGATGGCGGCGAAAAAGGATAATAGCGTCCGGCGAGCCGGCCGGCGAGCGGCACATGTGGTCACCGGCACCCCACGCTACCGTTCATCGGACCCGGGCCGCGCCGACGGGTTCACGTTTTTTCAATAAGTTGCCTGCTAGACTTTTCGCTGAACGGGTGTGCCCGGATGCCCGGCCTCGACGTCCGGGCCGACGCGAAACCCGACCAATTCGGCCCTGTCCGATGATCCACGCAGTCCAGGTAACGATATGAGCAAAGCGAACATACTGGTCACCGGCGGCGCCGGCTACATCGGCAGCCACGTGGTACGCCAGCTCGGCGAGGCCGGCGAGCGCCCCGTCACGCTGGATAATCTCTGCACCGGCTTCGCCGACGCCGTCCTGGCCGGCGAGCTGGTACAGGGCGACACCGGTGACGCGGCCCTGCTCGACCGACTGTTCACCGACAACGCCATCGAGACGGTGATGCACTTCGCCGCCCACACCATCGTGCCGGAATCCGTCGCCGACCCGCTGAAGTACTACAGGAACAACACGGCCTCCAGCCGCACCCTGCTGGAAGCCTGCCAGCGCCACGGCGTGAAGCACGTCGTGTTCTCCTCCACCGCTGCGGTCTACGGCATCCCGCCGGCCGGCCGGGCCGCGGAGACGACGCCGACGGCGCCCATCAACCCCTACGGCACCTCCAAGCTGATGACCGAGTGGATGCTGCGGGATCTGGCCGCCGCCGGCGGGCCGAGCTACGTGGCGCTGCGCTATTTCAACGTCGCCGGCTCCGACCCGGCGGGCCGCATCGGCCAGTCGACGGCGAAGGCCACCCTGCTGACCAAGGTGGCCTGCGAGGCCGTGGTGGGCAGGCGCGCCCACGTCTCCATCTTCGGCACCGATTACGACACCCCGGACGGCACCGGCGTCAGGGACTACATCCACGTGGAAGACCTGGCCCGGGCGCACCTGGACGCTCTGACCTACCTCCGCCGGGACGGCGACTCCCGGGTGCTGAACTGCGGCTACGGCCACGGCTACAGCGTGCGCGAGGTGCTGGACGCGGTGCAGCGGGCCGCCGGCCACGCCATCGAGATCCGCGAGGAACCGCGCCGGGCCGGCGATCCGCCCAGCCTCGTCGCCGTCGCCGACCAGGTGCGCGAGGTGCTGGGCTGGCAGCCCCGCTACGACGACCTCGACACCATCATCAGCCATGCCCTGAACTGGGAGCGCAAGCTGGCGGCGCGGGACGCCCCGTCCCGTGCCACCGGCTGAGCGGCCAGCGGCACTGCGGGTAGAGCGATTACGTTAAACTCCGGCCATGAGATTCCCGCGCCCCCGATCACTGAACGGCCTGCTCTTCATGGGCTTCGGGCTGGTCACCATCCCGCTGATGGTGGCGGTGGTGTGGGCGCTGGTGCAGCTGGAGCGCTACGCCGACCAGAGCGAGAGCCTGCTGCTGGAGAGCGTGACGGCCACCCAGAATACCCGGCTGTTGCTCGAGCGCCTGCGGGAACTCGAGCGCCTGGCCAGGCTGTATCAGGTGCAGCAGACCGAGGATTACCTGGACCTGATGGCCCAGGATGCGGCCCGCTTCGAATCCCGGCTGGGCGCACTGACGCCGCTGGCCGAGCGGGCGGGCGCGGGTGCAGCCGCCGATCTGCTGGGCCGGCGCACCGGCTCGGCGATCTTCACCATCCGCACCCAGGCGGCGGATTCGGTGCGCGTGCTCGCGGCCACCCGGGAGCTGGAGGAACTCTCCCGCCAGGCGGGCGAGTTCAGCATCGCCATCAACGACTTCATCGGCCGGGAGCTGGCGGCGCTGCAGCAGGATGCCAGCGACTTCCAGACCACAGTGGCCTGGCAGGCCGCCGCACTCGTGCCGATCATCCTTATCCTGGTGCTGGTGTTCGCCCTGCTCGTTACCCGGCCCATCCGCCAGATCGACTCCGCCATCAACCAGCTCGGCCAGGGCGGTTTCTCCCGGCCCATAAAGGTGGGCGGACCCACGGACCTGCAGGCGCTCGGCCGTCAGCTCGAATGGCTGCGGGTGCGCCTGCTGGAACTCGCCCAGGAGAAGAACCGCTTCCTGCGGCACATGTCCCACGAGCTGAAGACCCCGCTCGCCAACATCCGCGAAGGCACGGATCTCTTGCTGGACGGCGCCGTGGGGCCGCTGGAAGACCCCCAGCGCGAGGTCACCGACATCCTCCGCTCCAACGGCCTGAAGCTGCAACGACTCATCGAGAACCTGCTCTCCTTCAGCGCCTGGCAGACCAAGAGCGAGATGCTGATGCTCTCGGACTTCTCGTTGAAGGCGCTGATCGCGGGCGTACTGAAAGAACACCGCCTGGCCATCAAGGCCCAGGGCATCAGGCTGGCACTGGACGTGGAAGACATCCGGGTGAACGCCGACGAGGAGAAGCTGCGCACGGCGCTGGACAACCTGGTCTCCAATGCCATCAAGTACACGCCCCGGGCCGGCCATATCCAGGTGCGCGCCATCGAGACCAACTCGAGTTTCGTCATCGATGTCGCGGATTCGGGCCCGGGCATCCCGCCCGAGGAAAGAAGCCGCATCTTCCAGGCCTTCTACCAGGGCGCCAACCAGCAGCACGAAGGCGCGGTGGCGGGCACCGGCATCGGCCTGTCGGTGGTGCTGGAGTGCGTGCAGGCCCACGGCGGCAGCGTGGAACTGGTGGACTCACCGTGGGGCGGTGCTCATTTCCGCCTGCACATTCCCCAGGAGCAGATCAGCATGGCTGACAGGATAGCGGCCAATGCGTAGCGCGGGCCCCGGACGGATAGCGACCCTGCTCGCCGCCCTCGCCGCCCTGGCCCTCGTCACTGGGTGTAGTTCTGCCACGGGCTGGCTCGACCGGGACGGCGACGACGGAATTGCCAACCGCGACGTTGATGGCGCCGACGTCTCCGGCTACCTTCGCACGATGCGCGATCTCGCCGCCGGGGATCCCGCGACGAAGGCCGAGGTGTTCGCCCGGGTAGACGACGCGGCGCTGCAGTCGCCGACCACGACGAATCGGCTGCGGCTCGCGCTGGCGCTGGCAACTCCGGGACACGCCGGTGCCGACGCGGAGCGGGCCCGGGAAATGCTGACCGGGATACTGGCGCGCTCCGAACTGTTGCTGCCGGCGGAGGTCACACTGGCCCAGCTGCAGCTGGAGGTGGTGGAGCAGCGGCTGCTTCTGAAGACGGAGAACCGCCAGCTGCGATCACGCTACGAACGCGCCGCGGACGAGGACCGCCAGCGCCTGGCCGCGCAACTGTCCGCGGCCCGGGCGGAGAATCGGGAACTGGCCCGGGCACTGCAAGAGGCGGAGGAAAAACTCCGCGCGATTACTACCATCGAGAGATCAATCAGAGAACGCTCCGATGCCGACCAACAACCCTGAGCGCAAGGGCGCACCCAAGGCGGATCACATGGCGGATCATAAGGGACGCATCCTGCTGGTCGACGACGACCCGGGACTGCTGCGCCTGCTCTCCATCCGGCTGCGGGCCGAGAAATACGAGGTGGAGGCCGTCGAGAGCGCCCACCGGGCGCTGGCGGTGCTGAACCGGTTCGAGCCGGACCTGGTCATCACCGACCTGCGCATGGACAAGATGGACGGTATCGGCCTGCTGAAGGAACTGCAGGAGCGCTCGCCGGGCCTCAGGGTGCTGATCATCACCGCCCACGGCACCATCCCGGACGCCGTGGCCGCCACCCAGAGCGGCGCCTTCGGTTTTTTGACCAAGCCCATCGACAAGGCCGAGCTGCTGGATCACGTCGAGCGTGCGCTGAAGGTCTCCGTCAAGGCACCGCCGGAGGACGACGAGGACTGGTCCGAGGACATCATCACGCGCAACCCGCTGATGCGCGAGCGCCTGAACCAGGCCCGCATGGTGGCCGACAGCGGCACCCGCGTATTGATCACCGGCGAGAGCGGCACCGGCAAGGAACTCATGGCAAAGGCCATCCACCGGGCCAGCAACCGACGGCACGGCCCCATCGTGGCCATCAACTGCAGCGCCATGGCCGAGCACCTGCTCGAATCCGAACTGTTCGGGCACGAGAAAGGCGCCTTCACCGGCGCCACCCGCGCCCACAAGGGCCTGTTCCAGGCCGCCGAGGGCGGCACCCTGCTGCTGGACGAGATCGGCGACATGCCCATGCGCCTGCAGGTCAAACTGCTGCGCGTCCTGCAGGAAGATCAGGTGCGCCCGGTCGGCGCCACGGACTCGATCCCGGTCGACGTCCGCGTCATCTCCGCCACCCATCGCGATCTGCGCGAGATGATGGCCGAAGGCACCTTCCGCGAGGACCTCTACTACCGCCTCAATGTGGTCAACATCCACGTGCCGCCGCTGGACGACCGCCGCGACGACATCCCCCTGCTGGTCGCCCACTTCCTGAAGAGCATCGCGGCGGAGGCCGGCGGCGAACGCAAGGTCTACGCCCCGGAAGCCGTCGAGCTGCTGGTCACCGCCGAGTGGCCGGGCAACATCCGCCAGCTCTACAACGTGGTGCGTCAGAACGTGGCACTGTCCCGCTCGCCGGTGATCAGCGCGGAGCTGGTACGCTCGTCGCTGGGCGAGCACGGCGGCAAACTGCCGTCCTTCTCGGAGGCTCGGGACGAGTTCACACGGAATTATCTGAGCCAGATCCTGCAGATTACGTCGGGGAATGTGAGCCAGGCAGCGCGGCTGGCGAAGCGTAACCGGACGGATTTTTACAAGCTGCTGGCGCGGCACGAGCTGAACCCGGACGCGTTCAAGCCGCATTGATATCGATATTGGGGTAGGAGGGCCTTCAGGCCCGATTCAACAACAAAATCGGGCCCGAAGGCCCTCCTGCGTGATTTTCCCGCAAATCGATAAGAAACCCGCGTCGCTGCATCCGGCCGGCTCCGCCATGCTCCATGCATGGCAACGACGCAACACCGGGGCCACGCCCTGCGCATCGGCCGCTGGTCGGAGGCGCAGCGCATCTACCTCGTCACCACCTGCTGCCATGCCCGGCGCACGATCTTCACGTGCCTGTTCTGCGGATCGATGGTCGTCGACGAGCTCCGTCGCTCGGATGAGGCCGGCGGCACGCGAACCCTTGCCTACACGGTGATGCCGGACCACCTCCACTGGCTGTTCGAGCTGCAGGCCGGATGGCGGCTGGCGTCGATCGTCGGCCAGATGAAGGGACGTTCGGCGCTGCGCATCAACAAGGCCCGAAACGGCTGTGGCCGCATCTGGCAGCCGGGTTTCCACGACCACGCGCTACGCAAGGACGAGGTCGTCGAGGTCGTAGGCGACTACGTGGTCCACAACCCGGTGCGCGCGAAGCTGGTGGAGCGGCCGGAGGACTATCCGCT
>CAYRUH010000055.1:0-18222 GCA_964427415.1 uncultured Woeseiaceae bacterium
GCCCATCGACCGCCATCCCGTACAGCGCACCCGCATGGCGGTGCGCGAGGGCGGCCGGCCGGCGCTGAGCTATTACCGGGTGGTGGAGCGCTTCGTGGCGCACACCGACGTCCGCGTGCAGATCGAGACCGGCCGTACCCACCAGATCCGCGTGCACTTCGCGCACATCCGCCACCCGTTGCTGGGCGATCCGGTTTACGGCGGCCGGCTGCAGCTGCCGCCGGGCGCCGACGAGGCCCTCACGGAGACGCTGCGGGGGTTCCGCCGCCAGGCGCTGCACGCGGAGTCGCTGGCTCTAGAGCATCCGGTCACCGGCGCGGAGCTGGCGTTCTCCTCGCCGCTGCCGGCCGACCATGCCGGGCTGCTCGCGGCGTTGCGGGCCCACCGGGAGCGGGTGGAGTCCGGCTGATGGAGATCATCCGACCCGATTGGGAGGCACCGACCGGCGTCGCCGCGGCGGCGACCACCCGTGCCGGCGGGGTCAGCAGCGGCCCCTATGGGACGCTGAATCTCGCCGCTCACGTCGGCGACGACCCGGCGGCGGTCACCGAGAACCGGCGCCGGCTCGCCAAAGCGCTCGATTTGCCCGGCGAACCGGCCTGGCTCGCCCAGGTGCACGGCACCCGTGTCGTGGCAGCCCGGCCAGGCGGCGAGCCCGCGGAGGCGGACGCCGCCTTCACCCGCGAGCCGGGTGTGGTCTGCGCCGTGCTTACGGCCGATTGCCTGCCCGTGTTGCTCGCCAGCCGCCGCGGCGACGAGGTGGCGGCGGTGCATGCCGGCTGGCGCGGACTGGCGGATGGCATCATCGCCGCGGCCCTGGCCGCGATGGCGACACCGGCGCCGGATCTCCTCGCCTGGCTCGGCCCCGCCATTGCTCAGCCGGCCTTCGAAGTGGGCGGTGAGGTGCGCGAGCGTTTCACCGCCCGGGACGAGGTCAACGCCGCTTTCTTCGCGCCGAACGACCGCGGCCGCTGGCAGGCGGACCTGGCAGGGCTGGCCCGACGGGAGCTCGAGGCCGCCGGCGTGACGGTCAGCGGCGGCGGTTTCTGCACCCACGACGAGTCGGAGCGCTTCTTCTCCTACCGGCGTGACGGCGGCTGCGGCCGCCTGGCCAGCCTGGTCTGGATCCGGGACTGAGAGCGGGCGGCGCCGCGGCAGGCGAGGCCAGCCGGGGCCCTCCGGCGCTTGAAAGCGCGGCTTCCGGCACCATTTCCAAATCAGTCGAGAACATCCCGATCCGGGGGGAACCAGCCCATGCGAATGGACAAACTGACAAGCAAATTCCAGATGGCGCTGGCCGATGCCCAGTCGCTGGCGGTCGGACAGGACCACCAGTTCATCGAGCCCGTACATCTGATGGTCGCGCTGCTCGACCAGCAGGGCAGCACCGTGCGCAGCCTCCTGACCCGCGCCGGCGCCAACGTGAACCTGCTGCGCTCCCAGCTCGGCGAGGCCATCGACCGCCTGCCGAGCGTGGAGGGCACCGGCGGCGAGGTGCACCTGTCGAACGACCTGGGCAAGCTCCTGAACGTCACCGACAAACTGGCCCAGGAGCGTAACGACCAGTACATCTCCAGCGAGCTGTTCGTGCTGGCGGCGGTCGAGGACAAGGGCGCGCTGGGCAAGATTCTGGCCGAGGCCGGCGTGGTGAAGGGCGCGCTCACCAACGCCATCGAGGAGATGCGCGGCGGCGCCCAGGTGAACGACCCCAACGCCGAGGACACCCGCCAGGCGCTCGAGAAATACACCATCGATCTCACCGAGCGGGCCGAGCAGGGCAAGATCGACCCGATCATCGGCCGCGACGAGGAGATCCGCCGTACAGTGCAGATCCTGCAGCGGCGCACCAAGAACAATCCGGTGCTGATCGGCGAGCCCGGCGTCGGCAAGACCGCCATTGTGGAAGGCCTCGCCCAGCGCATCGTCGACGGCGCCGTGCCGGAGGGCCTGAAGGGCAAGCGCATCCTGTCCCTGGACATGGGCGCGCTGATTGCGGGCGCCAAATTTCGCGGCGAATTCGAGGAGCGCCTGAAGGCCGTGCTGAACGACCTCTCCAGGCAGGAGGGACAGATCATCCTGTTCATCGACGAGCTGCACACCATGGTGGGCGCCGGCAAGGCCGAGGGCTCCATGGACGCGGGCAACATGCTGAAGCCCGCGCTCGCCCGCGGCGAGCTGCACTGCGTGGGCGCGACCACCCTGGACGAATACCGCCAGTACGTGGAGAAGGACGCGGCGCTGGAGCGCCGCTTCCAGAAGGTGCTGATCTCCGAGCCGACGGTGGAGGACACCATCGCCATCCTGCGCGGCCTGAAGGAGCGCTATGAGGTGCATCACGGCGTCGAGATCACCGACCCGGCGATCGTTGCCGCGGCCACGCTCTCGCACCGCTACATCACCGACCGCAAGCTGCCCGACAAGGCCATCGACCTGGTGGACGAGGCGGCCTCCCGCATCCGCATCGAGATCGACTCGAAGCCCGAGGCCATGGACCGTCTGGAACGCCGCATCATCCAGCTGAAGATCGAGCGCGAGGCGCTGAAAAAAGAATCCGACGAGGCCTCGCGCCGCCGGCTGGACGACCTCGAGGAGCAGCTGTCCGATCTGGAGAAGCAGTACTCGGACCTGGAAGAGATCTGGAAATCCGAGAAGGCGGCCATGCAGGGTACGACCCATCTCAAGGAGGAGCTCGAACGGGCCCGCCTGGAGCTCGAGACAGCACGCCGTGCCGGCGACCTCACCCGCATGTCCGAGCTGCAGTACGGCAAGATCCCGGAACTCGAGCGCCAGCTGGAGAGTGCCGCCGACTCCGAGCAGACGGCCAAGCCCACGCTGGTGCGCAACAACGTCACCGAAGAAGAGGTGGCGGAGATCGTCTCCAAGTGGACCGGCATCCCGGTCTCCAAGATGCTCGAGGGCGAGAAGGAGAAGCTCCTGCAGATGGAGGAGGCGCTCAGGCGCCGGGTGGTCGGCCAGGACGAATCCGTGGTGGCGGTATCCAACGCCATCCGCCGCTCCCGGGCCGGGCTCTCCGACCCGCGCCGGCCCATCGGCTCCTTCCTGTTCCTCGGCCCCACCGGCGTCGGCAAGACCGAGCTCACCAAGGCGCTGGCCGAGTTCCTGTTCGACACGGACGAGGCCATGGTGCGCCTCGACATGTCGGAGTTCATGGAAAAACACTCGGTCGCGCGCATGATCGGCGCACCGCCGGGCTACGTCGGCTACGAGGAAGGCGGTTACCTCACCGAGGCGGTGCGGCGCCGGCCTTACTCGGTGATCCTGCTGGACGAGGTCGAGAAAGCCCACCCGGACGTTTTCAACATCCTGCTGCAGGTGCTCGACGACGGCCGCCTTACTGACGGCCATGGCCGCACCGTGGACTTCCGCAACACCGTCATCGTCATGACCTCCAACCTGGGCTCCCAGCGCATCCAGGAGCTCGCCGGCGAGGAGAACTACGACCGGATGAAACGCGAGGTCATGGAGGTCGTCTCCCAGCACTTCCGGCCCGAGTTCATCAACCGGGTGGACGATGTGGTGGTGTTCCACCCGCTGGGCCGCGAGCACATCCGCCGCATCGTCGACATCCAGCTCGGCTACCTGCACGATCGCCTGGCCGACCGCGAAATGAGCCTGGCGCTCACCGACGCGGCGCGGGACCAGCTCGCCGAGGCCGGCTTCGACCCGGTGTACGGCGCGCGGCCGCTGAGGCGGGCGATCCAACAGCGCATCGAGAATCCGCTGGCCCAGCGCATCCTGGCCGGCGAATTCGCGCCGGGGGACACCATCCTGGCCGACGTCTCGGGCGACGATTTCGTATTCCGCACGCCGCAGGCCCCCGAGGCCCTTGCCGGCTGAGCACCGGCTGAGCGAGACCGCGAGCCCGGTTTCGCTGCCGACAGTGGCTATAATTGGCGCCCCCGGCGAACTCCGGGGGCGTTCTTCGTGGAGAGACGACATGCCTATCTATGAGTATGTGTGCAAGAGCTGCGGGCACGAACTCGACGCCCTGCAGAAGATGAGTGACGACGCGCTGACCGACTGCCCGGCCTGCGGCGAGGCGGCACTGAAGCGCAAGATCTCGGCGCCCCGCTTCCGCCTGAAGGGCAGCGGCTGGTACGAGACCGACTTCAAGTCCGACAGCGACAAGAAGCGCAACCTGGCTGATGGCGGCGACGGTGAGAAGAAATCCGGTGGCGACGGCGAGAAGAAGCCGGAGAGCAAACCGGAGAGCAAACCGGAGAGCAAGTCCGACAAGAAGACGGGCGACGGCAAGGCGGCGGGCTCGACCGGCGGCGCGGCGGCCTGAACCGGTGGAGCGGGATCGGTGATGAAGCGGCTGCGCGCCTGGCTGGTGGCGGGGTTGCTCGTCTGGGTCCCGCTCGGCATCACGCTGTTCGTCCTCAACCTGCTGGCGCGCCAGCTCGACAAGACCCTCGGCCTGCTGCCGGTGCACGTCCGCCCGCCTTACGAGGTTTTCGGCATCACCTTCACGATCCCGGGCCTCGGCATCCTGCTCACCATTCTCATCCTGCTCGGCACAGGCCTGCTGGTGGCGAACTTCGCGGGACGGCGGCTGCTCGCGCTGGGCGAGGCCATACTGCAGCGGATCCCGGTCGTGCGCTCCGTCTACGGCGCTTCCAAGAACTTCGCCGAGGTGGTGCTCGGCGACTCCAGCGACTCCTTCAAGAAGGTGCTGCTGATCGAGTATCCGCGCAAGGGCGTCTACAGCCTGGCGTTCCAGACCTCCAGCGCGCTCGGCGAGGTGCAGGCGAAGACCGGTGAGGACGTGGTCTGCACCTTCGTGCCGACCACGCCAAACCCCACTTCCGGATTTATCATCATGGTGCCCCGCAAGGACATCATCGAGCTCGAGATGGAGGTGGACGAGGCGCTGAAGATGATCATCTCGCTGGGCGTCGTCGTGCCCCGCTGGCAACCCGGCGAGCAGGGGCTTCCGCTTGCAGCGCCCAGGGCCAGGCCGTAACATTTCGTCTCTTTTGCCGGCGCCGCCGGTTTCTTATTCATCATCGATAACGCTATGCGCACTCATTATTGTGGACAGGTCGACGAGACACTGACCGGCGAGGCCGTGGAAGTGACCGGCTGGGTGCACCGCCGGCGCGACCATGGCGGTGTGATCTTCATCGATCTGCGCGATCGGGAGGGCCTGCTGCAGGTGGTGTTCGACCCGGACCGCCCGGAGATCTTCGCCGACGCCGAGCGGGTGCGCAGCGAGTACGTGCTGGCTGTGCGCGGCAAGGTGCGCCCGCGTCCCGAAGGCACCGTGAATCCGAACATGCGGACCGGGCAGATTGAGGTGCTGGCTGAAGAGCTGACGGTGCTGAACGGTGCGAAGACGCCGCCGTTCCACCACGACGAGACCGCCAACGAGGAGCTGCGGCTGCGCTACCGCTATCTCGACCTGCGCCGCGAGGATATGCTCGCGAACCTGCGCCTGCGCCATGCGGCCACCCGCTCGCTGCGGCGCTTCCTCGATGACGAGGGCTTCATCGACGTCGAGACGCCGATGCTGACCAAGACCACGCCCGAGGGCGCGCGGGACTACATCGTGCCGAGCCGTACCCACCCGGGCAAGTTCTTCGCGCTGCCCCAGTCGCCGCAGATCTTCAAGCAGCTGTTGATGATGTCCGGCATCGACCGCTATTACCAGATCGTGCGCTGCTTCCGCGACGAGGACCTGCGCGCCGACCGCCAGCCCGAGTTCACCCAGCTCGACATCGAGATGAGTTTCGTGGACGAAGAAGCGGTCATGGGCACCATGGAGCGCCTTGTCCGCACGTTATTCGCAGATGTGCTGGGCGCGGAGCTGGCCGACCCCTTCCCGCGCATGGCCTGGGCGGAGGCGATGCAGCGCTTCGGCTCGGACAAGCCGGACCTGCGCATCCCGCTGGAGCTGGTGGAAGTCTCGGACCTTCTCGAAGGCGTCGAATTCAAGGTGTTCGCCGGCCCCGCTGCTGACCCCCAGGGCCGGGTGGCTGCCCTCAGACTGCCGAAAGGCGGCGAGCTCACTCGCAAGGAGATCGATGACTACACCGCCTACGTGGGCCGCTACGGCGCCAGGGGCCTCGCCTACATCAAGGTGAACGACGCCGCCGCCGGCCGCGAGGGCCTGCAGTCGCCAATACTGAAGTTCCTGCCGGATGCCGCCGTCGCCGGTATCATGGAGCGCACCGGCGCCGGAGACGACGACCTGGTGTTTTTCGGTGCGGACAAGGCCCACGTGGTGAACGATGCCCTCGGCGCGCTGCGCGTGAAACTCGGTGAGGACCGGGGCCTGGTGGAGGAAGGCTGGCGGCCGCTGTGGGTGGTGGAGTTCCCCCTGTTCGAGCGCGACCCCGCCAGCGGCCGCCTGGACCCGCTGCATCATCCGTTCACGGCGCCGTCCCTCAGCGCTGCGGATGCGCTGCGCAAGGACCCGGATCATGCCCTCTCCCGGGCTTATGACATGGTGCTGAACGGCTCGGAGATCGGCGGCGGCTCCATCCGTATCCATGACGAAGACGTGCAGTCGGCGGTGTTCGAGCTCCTGCAGATCGGTCCCGAGGAGGCGGAGCAGAAGTTCGGCTTTCTGTTGCGCGCCCTGGAGTACGGCTGCCCGCCCCACGGCGGCATCGCCTTCGGCCTGGACCGGCTGGTGATGCTGATGGCCGGCGCGGAGAGTATCCGCGACGTCATCGCCTTCCCGAAGACCCAGACTGCGGCCTGCCCGCTGACCGACGCGCCGGGCGACGTTTCCGCCCAGCAACTGCGCGAGGTGGGCATACGGCTCCGCAAGCCGCGGGGCGACACCGAGAGCTGAGCGCCGGCGCCGTGACCGCACCGACTCCCGCCAGGCCCTACCGGCGTCCCGAGTCGGTGCTGGTGGTCGTGTACGCGTCCGGCGGCGAGGTGCTGCTGCTGCGTCGCCAGCGGCCGTTCGAATTCTGGCAGTCCATCACCGGCAGTCTGCTGCCCGGCGAGACCCACGACAAGGCGGCGGCCCGGGAGCTCGGCGAGGAGACCGGCCTGGAGGACAACGGCACGCTCGCCTACACCGGCGTGAGCCGGGTTTTCGTCATCGATCCCCGCTGGCGGGACCGCTATCCGCCGGGTGTCTTCGAGAACGTCGAGTACGAATGGCATTTCCGTCTGGATGCGCCGCGTGAGGTGACACTCAGCCCCGGCGAACACTCCGCGTTCAACTGGGTGCCGCTGGAAGAAGCCATCGAACGGGTCTGGTCCTGGACCAACCGGGAGGCGCTGGAAGACCTCGGCAGGGATCTGGCCTCGGTCCTGAGCCGGCAGCCGGGCCGGGATCTGTCGTGAACGACGAGCGGCAACGCAGCGCGCTCGTCCTGGTGCACGGTCTGTGGCTCGGCGGCTGGGCCTTGAAAGGTCTGGCCCGGCGCCTGCAGGGAGCCGGTCGCGGCGACGTGCACATCTTCTCCTGGCCGACCATCAGCCACGGCCTCGATGCCAACGCCCAGAATCTCCGCGCCTTCGCCGATCATCTCGACGCAGTACGGATCGACTGGGTGGGCCACAGCCTCGGTGGTGTCCTGATATTGCGAATGCTGGCGGGCTGGGACGAGGCGCCGCCGGGGCGCATCGTCTGCCTCGGCTCGCCGCTGACCGGCAGCCGCTCGGCGCAACGGCTGTGCTCCTTCGGACTCGGCAGGCGTCTCACCGGCCGGAGCATCGCCGAAGGTGTGGTGGCATCGAGCGCGGCCGAGTGGTGCCCGCGGGAACTCGCCACACGCACCGGCGTGATCGCCGGCCGCCAGGGCGTGGGCGCGGGCCGGCTGCTCGGCCGCCTGGAGCCGCCCCACGACGGCACGGTGCGGGTGGCGGAGACGGACCTGCCCGGCATCGCCGATCACCTGGTACTGAACGTGAGCCATACGGGGCTGCTGTTCTCCCGCGCTGCCACCGCCGCCGCCGAGGCGTTCCTCCGCCACGGCCATTTTCCGTCGAACTCCGCGTAGGGCCTTCAGGCCCGATCGGCGTTCGGCCACCCCAGCCAAGATCGGGGCTGAAGCCTCTCCTGCAGTGAGAGTCAGTCGTCGGCCAGGTCCTTGAGCTTGTAGATCAGGTCCAGCGCCTGGCGCGGGGAGAGCGCATCCGGGTCCAGCTTTTCCAGCGTCTCCCGCAGCGCGCTCTCCGACGGGTCTTCCTCAACGGGCGGCGCCAGGGCGAGTTCCTGCTGCGGGCCGTGGTCGCGGCGGTGCCGGGCAGATTCCAGCTGCTCCAGGTGGCGGCGGGCGCGGTGGATTACGGATTTCGGCACGCCGGCCAGCGCGGCTACTTCCAGGCCGTAACTCTGGTTCGCCGGGCCCGGCTTCACTGCGTGCAGAAAGATCAGCCGGTCGCCGTGGGAGGTGGCCTCCAGGTGCACGTTGGCGGCGTGGGGCAGCTCGTCGGGCAGCGCCGTGAGCTCGAAGTAGTGGGTGGCGAACAGGGTGAAGGCCCGCAGCCGGCTGGCGATGTGACGGGCCGCCGCCCAGGCCAGCGACAGGCCGTCGAAGGTGCTGGTACCGCGGCCGATCTCGTCCATCAGCACCAGGCTGCACGCCGTGGCGTTGTGCAGGATATTGGCGGTCTCGGTCATCTCCACCATGAACGTGGAGCGCCCGCCGGCCAGGTCGTCCGAGGCGCCGATGCGGGTGAAGATCCGGTCCACCGGCCCGATCTCCAGCGCATCGGCCGGCACGCAGCTGCCGATGTGGGCGAGGATGACGATGAGCGCCGCCTGGCGCATGTAGGTGGATTTGCCGCCCATGTTCGGGCCCGTGATGATCAGCAGCCGCCGCTCGTCGTCGAGTTCCAGGTCGTTCGGCACGAACGGGGTCTCGAGCACCCGTTCGACCACGGGGTGGCGGCCGGCGCGAATGGTAATCCGCGGCTCGTCGCAGAGTGTCGGCCGCGACAGGCCGAGGCACTCGGCGCGCTCGGCGAAGCAGGCGAGGACGTCCAGTTCGGCCAGCGCGGCGGCCGTGCGGCGCAGCGGGCCCAGAACTTCGTGCAGCGCGTCGATCAGCCCCTCGTACAGGGCCTTCTCCCGGGCCAGCGCCCGCTCCCGGGCGCTCAGCACCTGGTCCTCGAATCGCTTGAGATCCGGCGTGATGAACCGCTCGGCTGCTTTCAGCGTCTGGCGCCGGGTGTACTCCTCGGGGGCCTTCTGCGCCTGGGCCTTGCTGATCTCGATGTAGTAGCCATGCACCCGGTTGTAGCCCACCTTCAGCGTCGGGAGGCCGGTGCGCTCGCGCTCGCGCTGCTCCAGGTCCACCAGATACTGATCGGCATTGATGCTGGTGTCGCGGAGCTCGTCCAGTTCGGTGTCGTAGCCCGGCGCGATGACGCCGCCGTCCCGGATCAGCATGGGCGGGTTCTCCACCAGCGCGGCGTCCAGCAGCCGGTGGGTGTCCGGTTGCTCGGCGGCGTCGGCGGCCAGTTCGGCCAGGCGCGGCGCGTCGAGGCCGGCGAGCAGGCGCGCGAGGTCCGGCAGCCGTCCCAGGCTGTCGCCGAGCTGGCGCAGATCCCGCGGACGGGCCGAGCGCAGCGCCACGCGGGAGAGGATGCGCTCCATGTCGCCGATGTCGGAGAGCAGATCCCGGAGCTCGTCGCTGCCCCGGTCGAGCAGCGCCGCCACGGCATCGTAGCGCGCGCCGATCACGGCATGGCTGCGCACGGGGCGGTTGATCCAGCGCCTGAGCAGCCGGCTGCCCATGGCCGTGCGGCAGGTGTCCATGACGCCCGCAAGGGTATGCTGGTCCTGGCCCGAGAGGCTGCGATCGAGTTCCAGATTACGACGCGTGGCCGCGTCCATGAGGATGGCGTCGTGCGGCTGCTCGGCAGCCACGCCATCGATATGCGGCAGGGCGCTGCGCTGGGTGTCACGGACGTAATCGAGCAGCGCGCCCGCGGCGCGGATGGCGATGTCCAGACCGTCGACACCGAATCCGCTCAGATCCCGGGTGCCGAACTGCTCGCACAGCAGCCGCCCGGCCGTCTCCGCATCAAAGTGCCAGGGCGGTCGGCCGCGGGCGCCGGGGCGCTGCGCCAGCCAGCCCGGTACGTGGCCCTCCTCGTCGTAGAGGATCTCGGCCGGCTGCAGCCGCTCGACCTCGGCCGCCAGCGCCGCTTCGTCGGGCACCTGGCTTATCAGGAAGCGCCCGGCCGAGAGATCCAGCCAGGCGATGCCGATCTCCCGGCGGGCGAGCACCACCGCCGCCACGGCGTTGTCCCGCCGTTCCTGCAGCAGGCTGGCTTCGGTGAGCGTGCCTGGCGTGACGATGCGCACCACCTTGCGCTCCACCGGCCCCCTGCTCGTGGCCGGATCGCCGATCTGCTCGCAGATGGCCACCGACTCGCCGAGTTTTACCAGCCTGGCGAGGTAGCTGTCCACCGCGTGATAGGGCACGCCCGCCATGGGGATGGGCTCGCCGGCGGACTTGCCCCGGGTCGTGAGAGTGATGTCGATGAGCCCGGCGGCACGGCGCGCGTCGTCGTAGAACAGCTCATAGAAGTCGCCCATGCGGTAGAACAGCAGCGTGTCCGGATGCTCGGCTTTCAGGCCGAGATACTGTTGCATCATCGGCGTGTGTTCTGCACGGGCGGGAGCGCTCATTGTTCGCTGTATTCCGGTGTCGGACGGGCCGGATAGGCTAGCCCGTCCCGGACGGCAAGTCGATGGGCCGCAGGCGGCGGCGAGTACGCCGGCAACAGCAAGGGCGGATGCGTCGGTTTGTGAAGCGGTGGGTTCCGGTGCGTGCCGGTCGCGGGGTACATTACCGGCCAATCCCAATGGCCGGTTCGCGAAGCCGCGGACCCGCGTACTACCCATGAAGATTGTGCATCTCGAGACGGGACTCAACCTGTACGGCGGCGCCCAGCAAGTGCTCTACCTGCTGGACGCACTGGCCGACGACCCGTCCGAACACCTGCTGGTCAGTGCTATCGGCAGCGCGCTGGGCGAGGCCGCGCGGGCGGGCGGGCACCGCGTCCGGGAGATCACCATGCGAGGCGACCACGACCTGGGGTTCCTGCCGCGCATGCGCCGGGTGCTGGAGGAGGAACGTCCCGATATCCTGCATGCCCACAGCCGTCGGGGCGCAGACCTGCTCGGCGGTCTCGCCGCCCGGCGCAGTGGCATCCGCGCCGTGGTCTCCCGGCGGGTGGACAACCCGGAGCCGCGCTGGCTGGCTGCCGTGCGCTATCGGCCCTATATCCGCATCGTTGCCATCTCCAACGCCATCGAGCGGGTGCTGGCAGACGCCGGCATCGACCGCCGCCGCATCACCGTGATCCCGGACTGCGTGGATGCAGAACCCTACGCGGGGCCGGCGGAGTGGCAATGGCTGCGTGCCGAATTCGGCCTGCCGGCCGGCGCGCCCGTGGCCGGCGTGGTCGCCCAGCTCATCGAGCGCAAAGGTCACCGCTACCTGCTGGAGGCCATGCCGGGCGTGCTGGAGGCCTGCCCCGAACTCCGGGTGATTTTCTTCGGCCGCGGGCCGCTCGCCGACGCGCTGGCCGCGGACATCCGAGGCCTCGGTCTCGCCGACCGGGTGTTGCTGGCCGGTTTCCGCAATGATATGGCGCGCATACTGCCGGCGCTCGACCTGGTGGTGCATCCCGCACTGGCGGAGGGACTCGGCGTGGCACTGCTGCAGGCCGCCGCTGCTGCCGTACCCGTTGTCGGCTTTGCCGCCGGCGGCGTCTGTCAGGCCGTGGACCCGGGGCGCACCGGCCTGCTGGTGCCCCCGGGCGACGCGGAGGCACTCGGGCGGGCCATGGCGCGGGTGTTGACCGATCCCGTGCTGGCCCGCACTCTGGGCGAGGCGGGCCGAGCCCGGGTGCGGAGCGACTTCACCCCGCAACGCATGGCGGCAAGCCATCTGGCACTGTACCGGGAGGTGCTCGGCGGCGCCGACACGAGCACGGAAGATCCATGACGGAATTCGAGGACATCGCCGCACTCGCCCGGCGCACGGGCGAGGCCTTGCTGGCCGCCGGCCGTCTGGTGACCACGGCGGAGTCCTGCACCGGCGGCTGGATCGCCAAGGCGCTCACCGACGTGGCCGGCAGTTCTTCCTGGTTCGGTGCGGGGCTGGTCACCTACAGCAACGAGGCCAAGCGCTCCCTGCTGGGCGTACGGGCCGCGACCCTGGACGGGCACGGCGCCGTCAGCGAGGAGACCGTGCGCGAGATGGCGGTCGGGGCGCTGGCCGCGAGCGGCGCCGACATCGCGGTGGCGGTCAGCGGTATCGCGGGGCCGGACGGCGGTACGCCGGACAAGCCGGTAGGCACGGTCTGGTTTGCCTGGGCGGTCAGTGGGGCCACACCCGTCACCTATGCCGAATGCGTCCATTTCGACGGCGATCGGGAAACGGTCCGGCGGCGCACCGTCTGCCACGCCCTGGGCGGCGTGCTGGCGCGGCTCCCGGTGTGAGGCGCCCGTGAGCGAAGAGCGTCGCGACGGCCCGCCCGAGGACACCAGGACCGAGCGGCTGTTCGTGGCGTTCTGGCCGGACGCCGAGCTGCGCGGGCGCATCGAGTCGGTGGCGGCGCCCGCCGTCGAGCGCTCGCGGGCCCGGCCGGTACCTGCAGACAACCTGCACGTGACGCTGGTTTTCGTCGGCAATTGGCCGGTGCAGGCCCGCGCGCAGATCGAGATGGTCGTGGACGCCCTCGACATCCCGGAGGCCGAGCTCGAGTTCGACTGCATCAAATACTGGCGCCGGCCGAAGATCGTGAGCCTGGTGGCGGAAGACTGCCCGGAGGCACTGACCGTCTATCAGCGGGAGATGAGCGCCGCCATGGCCGCGCTGGGCTGGACCCCGGAGACCCGGCCCTGGGAGCCCCACGTGACGCTGGGTCGCAAGGCGCAGCGCAGCGTGCGCAGGATACTGGAAGCGCCGATCCTATGGGCCTGCCGGCGGGTGGCGCTGCTGCGCTCGGAGCACGGCCATAGTGGCACCAGCAGCTCGGTCTACCGGCCGCTCCGCATCTGGGAGCGATGAGCCGCGGCGCGGAGAAACTGCCCCGCTGGCCCGGATTACCATGGCTGATGTATGGTCGCCGATGTGGAATAATCGCGGGTTCTCATTAATTAAACGCAACAGGCTTCGGGTACACCATGGACGAGAACAGGAAAAAGGCGCTGGCCGCCGCGCTGGGCCAGATCGAGAAGCAATTCGGCAAGGGCTCCGTGATGCGGCTGGGCGACGGCGGCCCGGCGCGGGATATCGACTCGGTCTCCACGGGCTCCATCGGTCTGGACGTGGCGCTCGGCATCGGCGGTCTTCCCTACGGCCGTGTGGTGGAGGTCTACGGCCCGGAGTCCTCGGGCAAAACGACGCTGACGCTGCAGGTGGTCGCCGAAGCGCAGAAGGCCGGCGGCACCGCAGCCTTCGTGGACGCCGAGCACGCCCTGGACCCGCAATACGCGGAGAAACTCGGCGTCAACGTGGACGATCTCCTGGTCTCCCAGCCCGACACCGGCGAGCAGGCGCTCGAGATCACCGACATGCTGGTGCGCTCCGGTGCCGTGGATATCATCGTGGTGGACTCCGTGGCCGCGCTCACGCCAAAGGCCGAGATCGAGGGCGAGATGGGTGACTCCCACGTTGGCCTGCAGGCGCGGCTCATGTCCCAGGCGCTCAGGAAGCTCACCGGCAACATCAAGCGCTCCAATGCCATGGTGATCTTCATCAACCAGATCCGCATGAAGATCGGCGTGATGTTCGGCAGCCCCGAGACCACCACCGGCGGCAACGCGCTGAAGTTCTACTCCTCCGTGCGGCTCGACATCCGCCGCATCGGCGCCATCAAGAAGGGCGACGAGGTGATCGGCAACCAGACCCGCGTGAAGGTGGTGAAGAACAAGGTCTCGCCGCCGTTCAAGCAGGCCGAGTTCGAGATTCTCTACGGCGAGGGCATCTCCCGCGAGGGCGAGATCATCGAACTTGGCGTTGCCAATGGCATCATCGAGAAGGCCGGCTCCTGGTACAGCTACGGTGAGGACCGCATCGGCCAGGGCAAGGAGAACGTGCGGGAGTACTTGAAGGAGCACCCGGATACGGCCGCGGAGATCGAGGGCAGGATCCGGGAGCTGCTGCTGCCTGCGAAGAAGGCACCGGAAGAACCGGAACCCGAGATAAAGGAAGCCTGATCGACGGTGAGCGAACTCGAAGAAAGTGATATGACGCCGGCTGAATGCCGGCGTCGTGCCATGGACTTCCTGGCCCGGCGCGAGCACAGCCGCTGGGAGCTCAGGCACAAGCTGGCGGCCGCAGGCGCTACGGGCGATGTCGCGGACGAGACGCTGGATGCGCTCGAACAAGAGGATCTGCTCAGCGACAGCCGCTTTGTCGAGTCGTTCGTCGCCGCCCGGGCCCGCAAGGGCCAGGGCCCGGTGCGTATCTACCAGGAACTCGAGCGCCGCGGCGTCAACGAGGCGCTGATCGAGGACGGCATCGACGCGGCCGATATCGACTGGTACGAGCTGGCCGCCGAGGTGCGGGCGAAGAAGTTCGGCAAGACCGTGCCGCCGGATTTCCCCAGCCGGGCGAAGCAGATGCGCTTCCTCGAGTATCGGGGCTTCGACTCCGACCAGATCCGGGCGGCCACCAGGGGCGGCGCCACCGCTTGAATCCGGTCCTCACCGGCCCGATCTGCGCTACCCTGCCGACGAACATCTGTTAGATTCTCACGCCATGAAATCCACGACCAGCAGCGAGCTCCGGACGGCGTTTCTGGAGTTCTTCGCCGATGAGGGCCACGAGGTGGTGCCGAGCTCTGTGCTCGTGCCCGCCAACGACCCCACGCTCCTGTTCACCAATGCCGGCATGGTCCAGTTCAAGGACGTCTTCCTGGGCCGGGAACAGCGCGACTATGCGCGGGCGGTGAGTTCCCAGCGCTGCGTGCGCGCCGGCGGCAAGCACAACGACCTGGAGAACGTGGGCTACACGGCCCGGCATCTCACCTTCTTCGAGATGCTCGGCAACTTCAGCTTCGGCGATTACTTCAAGCGCGAGGCCATCGACTTCGCCTGGCGGCTGGTTACTGAGAAGCTCGGCATACCGCCGGAGAAGCTCTGGGTCACGGTCTACGAGGACGACGACGAGGCCGCCGACATCTGGCTGAGCGAGATAGGCATCGACCCTGAGCGCTTCTCCCGACTGGGTGAGAAGGACAACTTCTGGGCCATGGGCGAGACCGGTCCCTGCGGCCCCTGCAGCGAGATCTTCTACGATCACGGGCCGGAGGTGGCGGGCGGGCCGCCGGGATCGGCGGAACAGGACGGCGACCGCTACGTCGAGGTCTGGAACCTGGTTTTCATGCAATACGACCGGTCCGCCGACGGCACCATGACCGGGCTGCCCGCGCCCTCCGTCGATACGGGCATGGGGCTGGAGCGCATCTCGGCCGTCATGCAGGGCGTCCACAGCGTCTACGAGATCGATCTCTTCGCCAACCTGATCGAGGCAATCGCGAAGGTGATGGGTGTGGCAAGCGAGGGCTCGAGTTCACTGAACGTCATCGCCGACCACATCCGCTCCTGCGCCTTCCTGATCACCGACCGCGTGGACCCGAGCAACGAGGGGCGGGGCTACGTGCTGCGGCGCATCATCCGCCGGGCGCTGCGCCATGGCTACAAGCTGGGCGTGACCGAGCCCTTCTTCCACCGGCTGGTGCAGCCGCTGGCGGCCGAGATGGGCGAGGCCTACCCGGAGCTGGTTCGCCGGCAGGCCCACGTGGAGAAGGTGCTGAAGCGGGAGGAGGAGCGTTTCGCCGAGACCCTGGAGCAGGGCATGACGATCCTGGAGGAGAGCATCGCCGCCCTGAGTGGCGGGGTCATCCCCGGCGACGTCGTCTTCAAACTCTACGACACCTACGGCTTCCCCGTGGACCTCACCGCAGACATCGCCCGCGAGCGCGGACTCACCATTGACCAGGCCGGCTTCGAGGCGGCGATGCAAGCACAGCGCGAGCGCGCCCGGGCGGCCAGCAAGTTCGGGGCTGCGCAGGGCGAAGGCGTCGCCGTCGATGGGGACAGCCGCTTCTCGGGCTACGAGCAGGACAGCGGCGAGTCCGAGGTGATCGCCATCGTCAGCGGCCGTGAGGCCGTGACGGAACTCGCGGCCGGCCAGGAGGGCGGCGTCGCGCTCGCCGATACCCCGTTTTATGCGGAGAGCGGCGGTCAGGTCGGCGACACCGGCGTCCTGAGCGCCGGCGGCGTAACCTTCCGGGTAACTGACACCCGGAAGAGCGGTGGCGCGCATGTTCACTACGGCAAGCTCGAGTCCGGCACGCTGAGAGTCGGCGATATGGTGCAGGCCGAGGTGGACGCCGAGCGGCGCAACCGCACGCGTCTCAATCACTCCGCCACCCACCTGCTGCACGCCGCGCTGCGCGAGGTGCTGGGCGACCACGTCACCCAGAAGGGCTCGCTGGTGGCCCCCGACCGCCTGCGCTTCGACTTTTCACACTACGACCCCGTCACACTGGAGGAGCTGCAGCGCATCGAGGACCTGGTCAATCGGGAGATCCGCGGCAATGTCGCCGCGGAGACCCGGGAGATGGCCTACGACGATGCAATCGCGGCCGGCGCCGTTGCGCTCTTCGGCGAGAAATACGAAGACAGGGTGCGCGTGTTGAGGCTCGGCAACTTCTCCATGGAGCTCTGCGGCGGCACCCACGTCAGCCGCACCGGCGACATCGGCCTGTTCAAGATCACCGGTGAGGGCGGCGTCGCCGCCGGCGTGCGCCGCATCGAGGCGGTCACGGGCGAGACGGCGCTGGACCGGGTGAAGGCCGAAGAGGAGGCACTTGCCCGGATCGCCGAGCTGGTGCGCGGCAACCGGGACGACGCGGCCAGCAAGGTCAGTCAGGTGGTCCAGCGCAACCGGGCGCTGGAGAAAGAAGTGGCGGAGCTCAAACGCAAACTCGCGACCGGCGGCGGTTCCAGCGACCTCACAGCGGGAGCGCAGACCGTGGGCGATCTGAAAGTGCTGGCGGTGCGCATCGACGGCGCAGATCCGGCCACGCTGCGCGATACCGTGGACCAGCTCAAGAACAAGCTCGGCCGCGGCGTCGTGGTGGTGGGTTCGGCCGATGGCGACAAGGTACGCCTGGCGGCGGGGGTTACCAGGAATGCGACGGATCGGGTGAAGGCTGGAGATCTGGTGCGCACCATCGCCGAGCAAGTGGGCGGCAAGGGAGGCGGGCGCCCGGATTTCGCCCAGGCGGGCGGCAACGATCCGGCGGCGCTGGATGCGGCCCTGGCCGGCGTCCGCGACTGGGTAGCAGAGTGCCTATCCTGACACGGTCTACTTCTGCAACCCATTATAACTTGGTCCGTCTCTGATGAATGGTATACCATTGCAACTGAGGAAGGACGCAGGGATCGCAACCAGTCGCCACCGGCCGCCACGGCCGGGTCGCTCAAAGGCTGGGTCGGTACTCGAGTCATATCATAAAGTTAGCCAAGATACTCGAATCTGTCCGGCGTGCTGTGCCGTTTGTGGGAAAAATTTAATAGATACTGTGCGTTGTATACATCAGTTGGACATCATTGAGCGTTCAGCCCAATTGATCCAAGGTTGCAAGCGAGTCGATTGCCGCCTCGCGCGCACTGCCTGACAGGGGATGGATAGACAGGATGCTGATACTTACTCGCCGCGTTGGAGAGACCGTGATGATCGGCGACGACGTCACGGTGACGGTTCTCGGGGTCAAGGGCAATCAGGTTCGCATCGGCATCAGCGCTCCGCGCGACGTGGCAGTGCACCGGGAAGAGATCTTCGAGCGCATCCAGCTCGAGCAGGGTAGTGGTTCCGGCACGGTAAACGGCGCCACCTATACCAACGGTGGCGGCGAGTAGCTGCCCGCACCCTTTACCCGATCCACTGGACTCAGTAAACTTTCGGGCCCTCGTGCAGGGCCGTTAGAATGGCGGTTTAGCGCCGGCGTTGGCCGGTGGCAGGGAAACGGAGAGATGGCTGAGTGGTCGAAAGCGCTCCCCTGCTAAGGGAGTAAGGGTTAATAGCCCTTCGAGGGTTCGAATCCCTCTCTCTCCGCCAGATTTTTATCCAATGTAGGAGCGCCTTCAGGCGCGACCTGCAGCGACAAACAGATCAACGCGCCCGTAGCTCAGCTGGATAGAGTACCTGGCTACGAACCAGGCGGTCGGGAGTTCGAATCTCTCCGGGCGCGCCA
>CAYRUH010000056.1:0-17223 GCA_964427415.1 uncultured Woeseiaceae bacterium
CGATCCACGCCCTCGTCGGTGAACTCCAGCTCCACGCCCTCGGTGTCGAGCAGCGCGCGATACTGGCGCGTGAGGGAGGCATCCGGCTCGGTCAGGATGCGCACGAAGTCCGGCGCCTTCAGGGAATTAAGCTCCACCCGGATGGGGAAACGGCCCTGCAGCTCCGGGATCAGGTCGGAGGGCTTCGCCACGTGGAAGGCGCCGGAGGCGATGAACAGGATGTGATCGGTGCGCACCATGCCGTACTTCGTGTTGACCGTGCAGCCTTCCACCAGCGGCAGAAGGTCGCGCTGCACGCCTTCCCGGGACACGTCGGCGCCCATGCTCTCCGAGCGCCTGGCCACCTTGTCCAGCTCGTCGACGAACACGATGCCGTGCTGCTCCACGGCCTCCAGCGCCCGGGCCTTCACCTCCTCGTCGTCCAGCAGCCTCGCCGCCTCCTCCTCGGTCAGTATCTTCAGCGCTTCGCGGACCTTCAGCTTGCGGGTCGTGTGCCGGCCCGCGCCCAGGTTCTGGAACATGCTCTGCAGCTGGCTGGTCATCTCCTCCATGCCCGGCGGTGCCATGATCTCGACGCCCGGCGGCATGGCCTGTGTCTCCACCTCGATCTCGCGCTCGTCCAGATCGCCCTCGCGCAGCTTCTTGCGGAACTTCTGCCGGGTCTCGCTGGTATCCCGGGCCGGCTGCTCCTCCGCGGCGAAACCCACGCCCCGGCGCGGCGGCGGCAGCAGGGCATCCAGCACCCGCTCCTCAGCGGCGTCCTCGGCGCGGTGGCGCACCTTGGCCATCTCGGCCTCCCGGGTCATCTTGATGGAGACGTCCATCAGGTCGCGGATGATGGAGTCCACCTCGCGGCCGACGTAGCCCACCTCGGTGAACTTGGTGGCCTCCACCTTGATGAAGGGTGCGCGGGCGAGGCGTGCCAGGCGCCGGGCTATCTCGGTCTTGCCCACGCCGGTGGCGCCGATCATGAGTATGTTCTTCGGCGTGATCTCGCTCCTGAGCGGCTCGGGCACCTGTACCCGGCGCCAGCGGTTCCTGAGCGCGATGGCAACGGCGCGCTTGGCGTTGTCCTGGCCGACGATGTGCTTGTCCAGCTCCTGGACGATCTCCCTGGGGGTCATAGACATGTCATTCGGCCCCGGCATCCGCGTCGCCGGGGAGTTCCTCTACGGTGATGAAAAGATTGGTGTAGACGCAGACGTCGCCGGCGATCGCGAGCGACTTCTCGACGATCTCCCGGGCGCCGAGATCCGTGTTCTCCAGCAGGGCCCGGGCGGCCGACTGGGCGTAGGGCCCGCCGGAGCCGATCGCCATGAGGTCGTATTCCGGCTCGATCACGTCGCCGTTGCCCGAGATGATCAGCGAGGTATCCCGGTCGGCCACGGCCAGCAGCGCTTCCAGCCGTCGCAGTATCCGGTCGGTGCGCCAGTCTTTGGCCAGCTCGATGGCGGCGCGGGTCAGGTTGCCGTATTGCTGCAGTTTGCGCTCGAAATAGTCGAACAGGGTGAAGGCGTCCGCCGTGCCGCCCGCGAAACCGGCGATCACAGTGCCGTCGGCCAGCCGGCGCACCTTGCGAGCGTTACCCTTCATGACGGTGTCGCCCATGCTGACCTGGCCGTCGCCGCCGATGGCCACGCGGCCACCGCGCCTCACGGAGACGATGGTTGTGCCTCTGTACTGCTCCATGGATTTGCCTTCGCGGTTGCGGGCGCCGGCTATTTTCGGGTGGTACGCGCCCTGGGATGAGTCCGGTCGTATATCTGGGCCAGGTGCTGGAAATCAAGATGGGTGTAGATCTGCGTGGTGGAAACATCCGCATGGCCCAGCAGTTCCTGCACCGCGCGCAGGTCGCCGCTCGACTCCAGCAGATGGGAGGCGAACGAGTGGCGGAACAGGTGGGGATAGACGCTTCTGTCCATACCCTGGCACTTCGCCCAGTGGACGATGCGCTCCTGCACAGAGCGGGGCGCGAGCCGGGTGCCCCGGCGGCTGACGAACAGCGCGCATTCTTCCACGGCGGCGAGCTGGCTCCGGGTCCTGCGCCATGCCGCGATGGCCTCGAGCGCGCGCCGGCCCACCGGCACGATGCGCGTCTTGGCGCCCTTGCCGGTTACCGTCACGGTGGCATCGGCGCCGTCCACGTCCTGCAGATCCAGAGCCACGAGTTCGGCCAGCCGCAGACCCGAGGAATAAAGAAGCTCCAGCATGGCCCGGTCCCGTATCGTCAACGGGTCGTCGCCCGGGAACTCCAGCAGCCGCGCCATCTGGTCGGCGTCCAGCGTGCCCGGCAGGCGCTTGCCGGCCTTCGGCGCGCTCACGTCGGCGGCCGGATTGCGCTTCAGCACCTTCTCGCGGATCAGGTAGCGGAAGAAGCTGCGCACGGCGGAGAGCCGCCGCTGGATCGAACGGGGCGCGAGTCCCCGGCGGTGGGCCGCCGCGGCGAAGGCACGTATGTCGTGAGTGGTGAGGTCCGGCCAGGCTTCGTGGCCCGTGCGTTCGCAATACTCGACCAGCGCCGCCAGATCCCGGCGGTAATTGGCCACCGTATGGGCAGAGCAGCGCTTCTCGAAGGCGAGGTGCTCGAGGAAGGCGTCGGTGCGCTGGCGTTGTTCCGGTGACACCGGGCCGGCCGGTCAGTAACGCCTCACGGCAGCGGCCACCAGCTCGCCGATGCGGGTGAGGAAGTCGATGCTCATGGCGGGGTGGAAATGCTCCGCATCGACGCTGCCGATGCCGATGAAGCCGAGTGCGGCGCCCTCGCTGAGGGGCAGCAGCGCCATGCTGCCCACCTCGTCGGCGGAGGCGCCGAACAGGAATTCACGCTGGCTGTCGCGCACCCGGCCGCAGCGCGCACGGGCGGCCGACAGGAAGGTCTCAAAGGGGCCGAGCCGCCGGTCGTCGCGGCCGATGACGCGCAGGAAACGGCGCTCGCCGACGCGCTCGTAGTCCGCCGGGTCGCCGAACAGCACCATCACGGCATGGTCCGCCCCGAAGCCCGTGCGCAGTTCCTGCGCGATACAGGCCAGGGTCTCCTCCCGGCTGTCGGCCGCCATGAGCGCCAGCGCCAGCGTATGGATGCGGGCGGCCAGGCGGTCGTTGGCCCGCGCCACCTCCAGGAGTTCCCGCAGCTTGCGTTCGAGCTTGAGGTTTTTCTGCCTGAGCGTCGCCACCTGCCGCTCCACCAGCGAGACGGCGCCGCCGCCCGCGGCGTGGGGCAGGCGCAGCGTGTCGAGCAGGCGGGGATGGTTCTCGAAGAACTCGGGGTGGTGCAGGAGATAGTCCTCCACGGCCTCCTCGCTGGCACCGTCCACGACGGGCTCTCGTTTGCGCTGTGTGCTCATAGGGTGACGGTTCCCTCGAAGGAGTACTGGGCCGGGCCGGTCAGCCAGACGGCCTCACCGGGGCCGCGCCAGCTTACCACGAGATCGCCGCCCGGCAGGCCGAGCCGAACCTCGGCGCCGAACAGGCCGCGGCGTCTTCCGGCCACCATCGCGGCGCAGGCGCCGCTGCCGCAGGCGCGGGTCTCGCCGACGCCGCGTTCCCATACGCGCAGCCGCGCCCGGTCACGACCGCGGGGTTCCAGGAAGCCCACATTGCAGCGCTCGGGGAAGACGGGGTGATGCTCCAGCGCAGGCCCCAGCTCGGCCACCGGCGCCCGGTCGACGTCGTCGACCAGCAGCACACAATGGGGATTGCCCATGGACAGTGCCGCGACCTCGACGGTGCGGCCGCAGGCCTGCAGTCGGTAGGTGTCGGCTTCCGCATCCACGTCCATAGGGATGGCGGCCGGCGCAAAACGGGGCTCGCCTGCGGAGACGGCGGTGACGCCGGGTCCGGCGGTCCGCGCTGCGAAGACGCCGGCCAGGCATTCGAGACGCAACACCGGCGGAGCGCCCGACGCCTCGCTGAGCAGGCGCGCGATGCAGCGCAGGCCGTTGCCGCACTGCTCCACTTCGCCGCCGTCGGCATTGAATATCCGGTACCAGGCGTCGGTGCCCGCGCTGCGCGGCGGCTCTATCCAGAGCAACTGGTCGAAGCCCACCCCTTCGCGGCGGTGCGCCAGCCGGCGGATGGCGGCGGCATCCGGCAGCGCGTCGGCGGGCTGGTTGCGCACGATCATGAAGTCGTTGCCGAGGCCGTGCATTTTCACGAAGGGCAGCTGCATGCGCGTACTGTAGGTCAAATCGCGGCTCGAATGGCGCCGGCGTTGCGTGGACTTTCTAGCGGCACAGCGCTACTTTACATAAACTGCAGAAAACCAATACGAAGCGCAGGGAGACAACATGCGTCAGATCATCGTGCTGAATCCTAAGGGCGGTTGCGGCAAAAGTACGCTTGCCACCAATCTCGCCGCCTACTACGCGAACGCGGGCAAGAGCGTCGCGCTCGCGGACTACGACCCCCAGCGCTCCAGCCTGGACTGGCTCGAGCGTAGGCCGGCGGACTACCCGGAGATCGCCGGACTGGCCGCCTTCGAGGAGGGGCTGAAGCACCTGCCCCGCAGCGCCGACGTGCTGGTGATGGACGCACCGGCCCGTTCCCACGGAGCGGAACTGACCTCACTCGTCAGCCATGCCGAGACCATCCTGGTGCCCGTGCTGCCCTCGACGGTCGACATGGAGGCGGCCAACCGCTTCATCGACGAACTCCTGGCCGTCGGCAAGGTGGAGCGCAAAAAAGCGCGCATCGGCGTGGTGGCCAACCGGGTGCGTGAGAACACCCTGATTGCCGGCGATCTGGACGATTACCTGGAGAGCCTGAAGGTGCCCTATGTGGCCTGGTTCCGGGAGGCCCAGAACTACATCCGCGCCTATACGCGGGGGCTCGGCGTCGCGGAGCTGCCCGAATACCTGGCCTGGCCGGACTGGGATCAGTGGGAGCCGCTCATGGAGTGGCTGAACTCCCGCCGCAGCCGGCCCTGACGATCAGCGGCAGAACCGGTCGCAGGAACAGGCAGCAACCAGGGACCGGCGTCAGGCATCTTCCTGAGCACCGTCCTCCGCCAGGCTGGCACGTATGCCCGCTGCCGGGTCGCCATAGGCGAGTTCCACGCCCAGCGCGTCGCGCAGCCGCCGCGTATCGAGCCGGCGCGATTCGGCGAGGAAACTGTAGCGCATCGGTGACATCTGCCGCCGCGCCTCCTCCCGGCTGACCGCGGGCGGGGCCGGCAGGCCGGCCGCCTCCGCCACCCGCCGGAAGAATGCCCCGGAACTCTCGCCGCTGCCGTCCGCCACATTGTAGATGCCGCCGGCGGCGAACGGATCCAGGGCGGCGACACACACCCTCGCCAGGTCGTCCACATGGATACGGTTGCCCGGTGAGGCGTCGTCGTCCCGGATCACGGGCTGGCCCGAGCGGATGGCCTCGAGCGGCAGCCGGCCGGGTCCGTAGATGCCGGCGATGCGGAGGATCGCCCAGCTGACGCCGTGGGCCCCGGCCCAGTGCCTGAGCGTCGTCTCCGCGGCCAGCCGGCGGCGGGCGCGCTCGGTGGACGGTGCCGGAGGACGCTCCTCGTCTACCCGTTCGCCGCCGCAGTCGCCGTAAACACCGCTGGTGCTCGCCAGCACGAAGCGTTCCGGCTGCCTGGGCAGAGCCGAGAGGAAGCGCACGAGGCGGGGATCGCCCCGGCCCGCGGCGGGCGGCACCAGATAGAGCACCCGCAGCGGACCTTCCGGCAGCCGGGGCAGCGCATCGGCTTCGTCGAGGTCGACGGCCGTGGCCGCGAGGCCGGCCTGCTCCAGCGCGGCCGCGGAGGCGGCGGAGCCGGTGAGACAGTGGACGGCGGCGCCGTTCTCCGCCAGACGACGGGCGACCCGCCGGCCGGTGTAGCCGGCACCGACGAGCAGCGTCAGCGGTGCGGTCATGGCCTGCTCGTGGCCCGGCTCAGGGGCTGTCTTTCCCGGTCTCGCCCAGATGCGGGAGGGCGAGCCGGTCCGGGGCGGCGACCATGGTCAGCCCGGAGCGGTAGGCATCGGCGGCGGCCTCGCCTTCGCCGAGACGGGTGAGCAGGCGGCCGTAGAGCTCGTAGGTCTCCGGTGTGGGCCCGATGGCGAGTGCGGTCTCCAGATAACTCCTGGCCTTGCCCCAGAGCTCCTGGCGCATGCACAGCCGGCCGGCGGTGAGCAGCAACGCGGCGTCCTCGCCGTGCTGCTTCAGCCAGTTCTCGGCGTGGCGCAGCTGGCGGCCGGCATCGGCCGTCTCCAGCTTGCCGTACAGATGCGCTAGCGCCGGTGACCAGCGGGAGCGAAGCCGGCGCCGCAGCTCGGCTTCGGCGACCTCCTCGCCGCCCGCACGCGCCAGCGCATCGACGTAGGCACCGATCAGCACGTCATCATCCCGCAGCGACTTCGGTATCTGTTTCCACACCGCGGTCACGCGGGTCGGATCTTCGCCTGCCTGCTCGAGCTTGCGCCGGTGCACCTCCCGGGTCCATTCCTGCAGCGTCCCGGCCGGTATGCGCCCCTGCTTCCTGAGTTTCGGCAGCAGCTCCGACAGCTGGTCCCAGTCTTCGAGTTCCCGATACAGCCGGCCGAGCAAAAACAGCGTCTGGGAATGGTTCGGTGCGTTCTCCTGCAGGCGCCGCAGCGTCGCCAGCGCCTGTTCGTATTCCTCGGCCGCGAGCTGCAGCTCGGCCTGGGTCAGTAATACGGCGTTGGCGGCATCCGGCGTCTCTTCATAGGCGAGCCGCAGCCACTTGTCGCGGCGCTCGCCATCGCCCTGCAGCTGGGCCGCCCGCGCCGCTGCCAGGTAATTCAGCAGCGGGGCGTCCGCCCGGTTCACCCGCTTCGTCAGCAGCTTCTCGCCCCGGGAGAAATTGCCCTCGGCCACCTCGATCAGACCTTTGGTGAACTGGCGGCCGGCCCGGCGTGCGCGGAATTCCCCGGTCTTCTCGCCCAGTTTTTTCGGCGCCTTCACAATTTCCCAGGCGAGCCACAGCGCGAGCATCGTGGCGAGGATCAGGGCCAGCAGGATCGGCACCGACATCTCGATGAGCCAGCCACGGACATTGATGACTACGTATCCCGGGTCGGCGAACAGGAGGTGCGCGCCCAGGGCGCCCAGGATCAGTGTGGCAACGACCCAGGCTCCGAATTTCATTCGGTTCCCTCGTCGGCTCCCTCGTCCGCTCCGCGGCCTGCTCCCTGAGCCACGGCCTGGCGCTGGCGAAACAGGCGCAGCGAGGCGGAGATATCGGGCAGCTCCGCGGAGACCGGACTGTCGGCGAGCTCGGCGATGGTGCTGACCGCGCCGCTCACCGCCTTCACTTCCCTATCGAAGTAGCGCTCCAGCCAGCTGCGGGCGTCCTCCAGGCTCTGGCGGAATATGGCCCCCTCGCCCTGCAGCAGCGCGAGCCGCGCCGTCTGCAGCTGCAGCGCGATATTGGTGCGCAGGAAGTATTGCGCTTCCGGCGAAAGCAGTGGCTCCAGCTGCTCGTTGGTGCGGCGCACGCTGACCATGTCCGAGAAGGCGTTCTTCACCGCCGTCCAGGCCCGGCTTACGCCGCTCAGCTCTTCGCCGATCTGCGCCCGGGGCCGACCCTCCGGCGTCACCTCTTCGTCCAGAGGCAATGACTGGATCACGTCGGCCAGGCTCGCCAGCGTCAGCGTCACCCCTTCGATGTCGACGTCCTCCACGGCTCTGAGCGCCGTGATCTCGTCGGCCAGTTCGCGGCGTACCGGGGTGTAGACCGGATCGCCCAGCTCCCGGATGCGGCGGTCGGCGAGCTCCAGTGCGTGGGCTGCGAGCTCCGCGTTGCCGGCGAGCTGGGCCTGGGCGTTCGCCAGCTGCATGTAGTACTCGGCTTCGGCGGTAAGCCAGGCATCCCGCGCGCCCGCCGACACGCCCTGGAGACTGGCCATGGATTCTTCCAGGTTCTGCATGCGGCCGGGCAGGGATTCCACGATGTCGCGGTTCTCGCGGAACTCCCGCTGCAGCCGCGCGAACTCGTCGGCGTCGGCCGCCCGGCGTTCGGCCCGGACGGCCTGTTGTTCCGCTTGCTGCACCTGTTGCTGTGCTTGCTGCACGGTTTGCTGCAGTGAGGAAAGCCGCCTCTGCAGCTCCGACACGGTATCCGCCGTGTCCGCCGTCTTTGTCTCCAGCGTTTCGACGGCGGATTCCAGGCCGGCCGTCTCGGTGGCGGCGCTGCGCTCCAGCCACCAGCGGTAACCGCCGAAGCCGGCCGCAGCGAGGGCGAGGAGCAGTGCCAGCCACGCGACCAAGGCGACCGCCTTGCCGCCGCCGCCGCTGCGGTCACTCCCGTCGCGGCCGGGCGCGCCTGCGTCCCGGGATTCATCGGTGCCGGAGGCGTCAGATGGGGAGGGCTGGTCGCCCGAGGCGGCTTTTCGCCCTTCGTCCCCGGCAGCGCGTGCCCGGTCACCCGCGGCCGCACCTTCGCCGGCCGGGGTATCGTCGTCCGCTGCGGTCTTCGACCCGGGCTTTTCGTGTTCAGTCATGATCTGCTCTGTCCGGTATCCCCGTCGGGGAAGACCATCGCCCGGACGAGGTCGGACGGTTCCGGGCCTTGCGCAAGCACGGTGTCCACAGCGATGTCTTCGCGTATGGCGAGTTGTAACACACGATCGCTGGCGCTCACCAGTGTGGCCCCCCGCAGCACCGCTGCGCCCTTTTCTCCCAGCAGTTCCGCCAGGTTACGCAGCGTGGCGACGCTGAGGCAGGTCACGAAACGGAGCCGGCCTTGGCGCCAGGCGGCGATCACCGCCTCCGTCTCTCCGGCTTGCGCTTCCGGCAGCCGGCGTTCGTAGACCTCGGCATAGTCCACCGCAGCACCGCGTTCGCGCAGGGTGTCGGCGAGCAGTTCCCGGCCGCCGCGGCCGCGCACGATGAGCACGCGCCGGCCCTGCATGTCGGCGAGTTCGTCCGCGGCCAGCAGGCTCTCGCTGTCGTAGCCGCCCGCGGGCACCAGGTCCGCCGGCCGGCCGGCCCGGCTCATCGCCTCGGCGGTGGCGGGGCCGATGGCCGCGTAGCGGCAGCGGGGCAGCGATAGAAACCGCGCGCCGTGGCGCACCGCATTCGGGCTGACGAAGATGGCCAGATCGGGCGCCTGATCACCGATCTCCGGTCCCGTCAGGGGAGCGATATCGAGCGCCGGCAGCAGCCAGGCCACGCCGTCGGCCTCCTCGACGGCGGCGACCAGCGGGCCCGCCTGGTCCCGGGCGCGGGTGATCAGCACGCCGGCGCCGGCCAGCGAGGGCCGGGTCATGCCGTCGCGGCTTCCGCCGCGGCGAGGATCGCGCCGGCGCCGGCCGAGAGCAGCCGATCCGCCAGCGTGGCACCCAGCGATTCACCGTCGACGGCGGCGCCCTCGATGCGGTCCTCGAGCATCCGCGAACCGTCGGTGGCGATCACCCGGGCGCAGATCGTGATGCGGTCGCCGGCCGTGGTGGCGTAGACGGCGATGGGGGAATGGCAGTCTGCGCCGAGGGCGACGCCCACCCGACGCTCGGCGGCGACGACCAGCCGCGCCTCGGCGTGCTCGAGCCTGCGCAGCACCTCGATGAGCTCGACGCGGTCCTGGTGGCATTCGATGCCGACGATGCCCTGGCCGTTCGCCGGCAGTATGACCCGGGGATCGACACATTCGGCGATGCGCCCGTCGAGTCCCAGCCGCTTCAGGCCCGCCGCGGCGAGCATGATGGCGTCGTAGTCGCCCGCGTCCAGCTTGCCGAGACGGGTCTGCACGTTGCCGCGCAGCGGCTTCACGGTTACGTCGGGCCGGCGTACCAGCACCTGGGACTGGCGCCGCAAGCTCGAGGTGCCGACGACGGCGCCGGCGGGCAGGGCGTCCAGTGTGCTGCCCACCATGGCGTCCCGCGGGTCCTCGCGCTCGAGCACCGCCGGCAGGGCGAAACCGGGTGGCATCTCGCCGGGCACGTCCTTCATGGAATGTACGGCGATGTCGGCGTCGCCGGCTTCCATGGCCACCTCCAGTTCCTTTATGAACAGGCCCTTGCCGCCGATCTTGCTGAGGGTGCGGTCGAGGATGCGATCGCCCTTCGTCGTCATCGGTACGAGCTCGACGGCCTCGATCTCGGGCAGCGCGTCCAGGCGCTCCGCCACGTGGCGGGCCTGCCAGAGTGCCAGTTCACTCTCCCTCGTCGCGATTCTCACCCTCATTGAATGCCTCCCTTGAGTCGCTTGCGGATCTCCCCGACATGGCGCCTGCTGACGGGCAGCGTATGTCCGGTGCGGCGGAAGCGTACCACCGGTTTGCCGTCGGCATCCTTGTCCAGCGCGTCGAGGTGCTCCAGCGCAACCAGGGAATTGCGGTGGATGCGGCAGAAATCCGGCGCGAATTCCTCCTCCAGCGACTTCAGCGACTCGTCGATCAGGTCTTCGCCCCGGCGATGGCAGGCGCGCACGTATTTCTGGTCGGCCTGGAAGTAGTAGACGTCTGCGACCGGGATCAGGCGCAGCTCGTCGCGCACCCGGGCGCAAAGGTGGCGGCGCCGCTCGCCGGTGGCCGCGATGCCGGAGAGCTGGCCGCCGGTCAGTCGGGCCGCCCGCTCGAGAGCCTGCTCGAGTTTACTGCGCCGGATGGGCTTCAGCAGATAGCCGACCGCCTCGGCCTCGAACGCCTCGATGGCATATTCGTCGTAGGCCGTGGTGAAGATCACCGCGGGCGGGCTGGCGAGCCGGGCCAGATGCCGCGCGGTCTCGATGCCGTCCATGCCCGGCATGCGTATGTCCAGCATCACCACGTCGGGCTGCAGCCGTTCGCACAGCTCAAGGGCTTCCCGGCCGTCCGCCGCCTCGCCGGCGATCTCGCAGCGTTCCATCCCGCCGAGCTGGTCGGCGAGCCGCTCGCGGGCCGGCCGCTCGTCGTCGACGATCACTAGCCTCACGCCTGCGTCTCCTCCGCGGGGAAGCGCAGCGTCACGCTGTAGCGCTCCTCGCTCTCGTCCACGTCCACGCCGGCGCGGCGGCCGAAGGCGAGCTCGAGTCGCTGGCGGATATTGTCCAGCGCCAGCCGGTTGCCTGCCCGGCGGCTGGCGCCGGGCGCACGGGGATTCGAGATGGTGAGCACCACGTCGCCGTCGTCGCTGAGGCCCCGGATGGACACCTTGCCGCCCTCGGGCAGCGGCTCGATGCCGTGATAGATGGCGTTCTCGAGCAGCGGCTGGACCATCAGCCCGGGGATGCGGGCGCGCATGGGCAACTCGGCGACGTCCCAGTCCACCGCCAGTCGCTCGCCGAGGCGCAGCTGCTCCATGCGCTGATAGATGCGTGCCACCTCCAGCTCCTGCTTCAGCGGGATCATGCTCTGCGCCTCGGCGAGAGTGGCGCGGAAGAGGTCGGAGAGATCCTCTACCGCCTCCTCGGCACGGCCGGGGTTGCTGCCGATCAGCGCCGCGATGGTGTTCATGCTGTTGAACAGGAAATGGGGCCGGATGCGCGCCTGCAGGGCACGGATTCTGGCCCGGGCCTCCAGCTCCACGTTGCGCCGCCATTCGCCGGCCACGTAGAAATAGCGCAGCGCCACCGCGGAGACCAGGCCGCTGATGCCGAGATTGCGCAGCAGGAACCAGCCGTGGCTACCGGTCTCCAGGAACGCGCTGGCGTACACGCGGTCCAGCCACCAGGCGCACTCGGAGATCAGCAGGGTTACGAGCTGCAGCAACACGAAACAGAGCGTGAGCGAGGCGACGACGTTGATGCCGGCCAGCCAGCCCCGGGCGCGGCACAGCACGGCCGCACTGGTCAGTGCGATCCAGAGGACGAACAGCGAGTTCGTGGACAGCCCGAGCAGGAAGGAATCCCCTTCGCCGGTGCCCGCCAGCGTGAGGACCAGGGCGACCAATTCGGCGATGAGCACCACCACCAGCACCGCCCGGGCCGAGCAGAAGTCGGGCAGGTAGGACTGCCCGTCGCTGGTCTCCTCGCCCAATGCCGCCACAATGAACTCCGCTCGCCCTGCGCAGGGATTCTACCCCAGCGTTACCGGGCCGACGGAGTCCTCAGTTGCAGTGCTCGTTGACCGCTTCCTCGGCTTTCGCGCGGGCTTTGGTGATCTCGGCGTCGTCGAGGTACTGGCGCTCGCCGTTCTCGTCCAGCCGGTACAGCCGCCGGGAATTGACGTAGCTGCGCAGACGCTCCCGCGCCTCTTCGCAGCGCGCCGCCTTCTGTTCACGCTCGGCGTCGGCGTCGGCAGCCTGTTGACCCGCCTCGGCACGGCGCTCCGCCATGGCCTCGTTGGATTCGGTGCGCGCCGTCTGGCGCTGCTCGTAGCGCCTGGCGACCGTGGCCCGGTCCGTCTGCCGGTTCTCGATGTCGAGCTTTCTGGCGTCATCGCTACCCGGTTTGTCACCGTAGTGCACGGTGCCGTCGGCGTCGCGCCACATGTAGACGTCGGCGATTACCGGCGTCGCCAGCAACACGGTGGCGCCAAGAACGATCAGCCCTGTCCGCATCAGTCCTTCCATGTCCCAGATTCGTCTTTCGATGGGGTTCCAGCCGGCCATGCGCAAAGTCTAGCACCGGGGCCGCCGGCATTAAGTGAACCAACTCCCATTCCGGCGTGCGGACCCAACGCGCATTATGTCCACACCGTCGCATGCCCGCCTGGCGGATGCCACCGGAAAAACCGGGTCCGGCACAAAAAAAAGGGCCCCTCACGGGGCCCGCCAATCGCGACTGTCCGGGACAGTCCTGGCAGGTGGGTATCCGCCGGCACCGGGAGGGGGACCGGCTGACGCCGACGGATACCCTTAGTGATTATTGTCGTATTTCTCCTACTCGCCTGCCTTGACGAACTCGGGGTAGGCCTCGAGGCCGCACTCGCTGAGATCCACGCCTTCGTACTCCTGCTCCTCGCTCACCCGGATGCCGATAGCGGCCTTCAGAATGAACCAGACGATGAAGCTGGCGATGAATACCCAGGCCAGGATGGTGACGAGGCCAAGCAACTGGGCGCCGAAGGTCGCGTCCCCGTTGGTCAGCGGCACGGCCAGCAGGCCCCACATGCCGACCACGCCGTGCACCGAGATAGCGCCCACCGGGTCGTCGATGCGCAGCTTGTCGAGCAACACGATGGAGCCGACGACCAGCAGGCCGCCCGCGAGGCCGATCAGGGTGGCCACGCCGGGCGTCGGCGTCAGCGGCTCGGCGGTGATGGCCACGAGCCCGGCCAGCGCGCCGTTCAGCGCCATGGTGAGATCCGCCTTGCCGAACCACAGCCGGGACAGGATCAGCGCGCCGACCAGACCGCCGGATGCCGCCATGTTCGTATTCACGAAAATCATGGAGACGGCGTTGGCCTCACCGACGTTGGACACCATCAGTTCGGAGCCGCCGTTGAAGCCGAACCAGCCGAGCCAGAGAATCAGCGTGCCGAGGGTCGCCAGCGGCAGGTTGCAGCCGGGGATGGCATTGATCTCGCCCTTGGGCCCGTACTTGCCCTTGCGCGCGCCGAGCAGGATGACGCCGGCCAGCGCCGCGGCGGCACCGGTCATGTGCACCACGCCGGAGCCCGCGAAGTCCTGGAAGTTGGCCTGGTCGAGGAATCCGCCGCCCCACTTCCAGTAGCCCTGCAGCGGATAGATGAAGCCGGTCAGCACCACCGCGAAGGCGAAGAATGCCCAGAGCTTCATGCGCTCGGCGACCGCGCCGGAGACGATGGACATGGCGGTGGCCACGAACACGACCTGGAAGAAAAAGTCGGACAGGTTCGAGTAATAGGTGTCGCCGCCGCTCGCGATAACTTCCTCGGCAGTATTGTCGCCGCCGAGGAAGAACGAGACCCCCGGGAACCAGCTGGACACCGCCTCGCCGGGGTACATGATGTTGTAGCCGACCAGCATGTACATGATGCAGGCGATCGAATACAGACCGACGTTCTTGGTCAGGATCTCGGCCGTGTTCTTGGCCCGGACGAGACCGGATTCGAGCATGGTGAAGCCGGCGGCCATCCACATGACCAGCGCGCCCATCACCAGGAAATAGAAGGTATCGAGGGCATAGGCGAGTTCGGTCACCTGCCCGCTTAACTGTGTGAGTTCTTCCACTGGGGGAGCCTCCCTTTATCGTTATACGGTCAGACGGCCTCCGCGCCGGTTTCGCCGGTGCGGATGCGTATCGCCTGTTCGAGGGTGGTGACGAAGATCTTGCCGTCGCCGATCTTGCCGGTGCGTGCCGTGTTGGTGATCGCCTCGATCACCTGCTCGGCAATCTCGTCGTCCACGGCGAGTTCGATCTTCGCCTTCGGCAGGAAGTCGACGACGTACTCGGCGCCGCGGTAGAGCTCCGTGTGGCCGCGCTGGCGGCCGAAGCCCTTCACTTCCGTTACTGTGATGCCCTGTATGCCGATGTCGGCCACCGCCTGGCGGACGTCATCGAGTTTGAAGGGCTTGATGATCGCTGTGATCAGCTTCATTGCGTTTACCCCTGTTGCTTTTGGAGGAACCGGGAGCGGCGCGCCGGGGCGCCCGCTCCCCGGCCTGTCAGTCGAGATCGAAGGACTTGCCGATGCCGAAGACGATGGTCTCGTCGGACTCGCCGATGAGGTCGTCGTCGGCGAAGATCAGCGAGACCGAGAGATCCAGCCCTGAGAAGTCCCAGCCATAGCCCACTTCGACATAGTTACCCTCGAAGTCCTGGCTGAATCCGCCCAATGTGCCGTAGAAGCCGGCGTACTCGCCGGTGATGGCGTAATAGGTGTAATCCTGGGTGGGGCCGTCGAAGTTCTCGTATTCGCCGAAGGCCGCCTCGACGCTCAGCCAGTCGTAGCCGAGGGAGAGGTTGATCTCCTGGTAGGTGTCGTCGAAATCGCCGGTGTAGTAGTAGCCGGTGAAGCCGATACCGTAGCTGAAGCCCTCCAGTTCGCCGCCGTAGCCGAAGTAGCCGTCCACCTCGAGACCGTCGCCGACGTCCGCGGCCCACGTACCTGCGTAGAAACCGTTCTGCTCGAAGTCGAGGCCGCCGTAGGCGGAGGAATTCTTCTGGAAGATGCCGCGGTAGTGGTACTCGCTGACCCAACCCGCGTTGGCGGAGAAATCTGCCATCGCGACACCGCTAGTGAGCAGTCCGGCTGCCATTAGAGCCGTCTTGTTGATGAGTTTCATAGTGTCCTCTGCTTGATGCCTTGTAGTAATTGTTCGCCAGGCAGCCGACCGGGCCGGTGCCAATACGCGCTGTTCTAAGCACAATCTGTGCCAAGGTTTAAATATTCTTAAAATCAATCGTTTATGGCCCCGGGCTGTGATTATTTGCCCTATTATGGTGCAGGTTTTTTGCTGCCCTGCATCATGATGGACGCTGAAGGAGCCCTTTTTCGGGGTGGGGCGGACGGATTCGGGCCTGGCGTTTCGCCGCCCGCTGATATAAACAGTGCCCCATGGAAAGAGAGACCATAGACAGCCTCGCCAGCCGGCTTGCGGCGGCCGTTCCCCAGGGTCTGCGCTCCGTGCAGGGTGATCTCGAGGAAAACTTCCGGGCAATGCTCCGCGGCGCACTCGCCCGTATGGATCTGGTGACCCGGGAGGAGTTCGAAGTTCAGGCAGCCGTGCTGGCCCGGAGCCGTGCCTTGCTCGAGGAACTGGAGAAGCGCATCGCCGAGCTCGAAGCGGGCGGCAGCGGCGGCGAGATCGGTAGCGGCCAGGACTGAATCCGCGCCGGCACGCCGGCATCCGGAAGCGAATCTGCCAGGGAGGGCGGATGGGATTAGCCACGCTCTACAGCCGGGGTCAGAACGGCCTCGAGGCGCCTCCGGTGACCGTGGAGGTGCACCTGTCCGGCGGCCTGCCCCGTTTCTCCATCGTCGGCCTGGCCGAAACCGCGGTACGCGAAGCCCGTGACCGGGTCCGCGGCGCCATCCTTGAGAGCCACTTCGAGTTCCCCCAGAGCCGTATCACCGTCAATCTCGCCCCGGCGGACCTGCCCAAGACCGGCGGCCGCTTCGATCTGGCGATCGCACTGGGTATCCTGGCCGCTCGCCGCCACATACCGGACCGGACGTTCGGCGACTGCGAGTTCTACGGCGAACTCGGCCTCAACGGAGAGCTGCGGAGCGTACCGGGGATACTGCCGGCCGCAGTCCGTGCCGCAGCGGCCGGTCGGGCGCTGGTGGTCCCTGCGCCCGTGGCGCGGGAGGCGGCCCTGATCCGGGGAGCCACGGTCTACGCGGCGTCGAGCCTGACGGAGGTCGTCGCGCACGTGCGCGGCGAGCCCCGGTTGCCACTCCTGGAGACGGGCCTGCCGCCGCTGAAGGAAAACCCTTGCAGGGATCTGGCGGACGTCATCGGGCAGGCACGGGCGCGCCGCGCGCTGGAGGTGGCCGCGGCCGGCGGCCACCACCTGCTCCTGATCGGTCCGCCGGGCACCGGCAAGAGCATGCTTGCCTCCCGGCTGCCCGGTCTGCTGCCGCCGCTCACCGAGGAAGAGGCGCTGGAAACCGCAGCCGTCGATTCCGTCGCCGGCCGGGCCTTCGATGATGCGCAATGGGGCAGGCGGCCCTATCGCGCGCCGCATCACACGGCCTCCGCACCGGCCCTGGTCGGCGGCGGCAGTACGCCGATGCCCGGCGAGATCTCCCGGGCCCACAACGGAATCCTGTTCCTGGACGAGTTGCCGGAGTTCCAGCGCCCGGTGCTGGAAGTATTGCGTGAGCCGATAGAGCGGGGCCACATCACCATATCCCGTGCCCGGCGCCAGACTGATTTCCCCGCGCGCTTCCAGCTGGTCGCCGCCATGAATCCCTGTCCCTGCGGTTATCGCGGCGATCCCCGCCACGAGTGCCGCTGCACCCCCGCGCAGATCCTGCTGTACCGCAGCCGTATCTCGGGGCCGTTCCTGGACCGCATCGACATCGGCGTGGAGGTCAGCCGGTTGCCGCCGGAGGTTTTGCGATCAGGCCAGTCGTCGGGCGAGTCCACCGCGGCAGTGGCCGCGCGGGTCGCCGCGGCGCGCCGGCGACAGATCGAGCGGGCAGGGAAGCTGAATGCGGCACTGGGCGGGCGCGAACTCGCGACCCATGCGCCGCTGGACGATGCCTGCCGCAGATTGCTGGCGGCGGCCGCCGACCGCATGGCGCTGTCCATGCGGGCCTGTCACCGGGTCGCACGCGTGGCCCGCAGCATCGCGGACGTCTCCGGCAGCGAGGCGATCGGCACCGATCACCTCGCCGAGGCGGTGAGTTTCAGAAATACGATAACGGGTGCCGCGGGGATGCGGATCCGGCAGACCGGTACCTAGTGTCCCGTGCGGGTA
>CAYRUH010000057.1:0-16235 GCA_964427415.1 uncultured Woeseiaceae bacterium
TTGCGCCGAAGCTGGAGGAGCGCGGGGTGAAGCGGGTGACGCTGGAGTTGTAGCGGTTCCGCTACACTGGGTCGTTGTCGCCCGGGCTGCAGAAAGTTACGAAAGTTGCAAAAGTTCGGTCCGGCACCTACTTGACCTCAGCGAGCCGCTTTGCGCGTGAGCGCTGCTTCGCGAATCCGCGTGGATCGAAAAACTCGTCGATCGGTGCCTCGCCCAGCACGGCGGCGGGATCCACTATCTCGTCTGCCTTCGGCGAATAGGTGAGAACATCTGCCGTCAGGGGCTCTACACCCATGCCTTTGCCGTTGCGTCCGTTCTTGCCGTTGGCTGCCGGGCCGCCGCCGCAGGCAAGCGCCGCAGCCCCTTTCGTCTGGTAGCTGCTGCCCACCCGCTGGCGGCTGCTCTCGGCCAGCGCCAGCTCTTCCTTCGTGAGCACGCGGGATTCGTCGAACTTGAAGTCGATCTCCTTCTGGCCGCGGTAGTTGATGCGGCCGAGGTCGTAGAAGCGGCGCTCGAAGCCGGACTTCATCGCCGCTTTCAGGCAGCCGAGCATGTACTTGCGCTTGTACTTATCCTTCAGCCAGGGATAGCTGAACAGGCTCTTCCTCATGTAGAAGCGGCGGTAGTTTTTCATGACGCCGTTGAAGACCTCGCTGCGGGTCATCGACTCCGGCTTCATGATGGGGGTGACGAAGTTGTAGCGGGCGTAGTCGCGCACCTCCACCTTGTCGCCGAGTTCCTCGAACAGGTCCGAGAACGGCCAGGGTGTATACATGATCCAGTTGGCCATGTCGCAGTCCCAGTCCATGGCCCACTTGTAGGTGTCCTCGATGCTCTCCGCCGTCTCGTTCTCCAGCCCGATGATGAACTGGGCCTCGGCCACCATGCCGTTGTCGCGCAGCAGTTTGATCGCCCGCTTGTTCTCGGCGACCGTGGTCTCCTTGCGGAAACGCTCCAGGTTCAGCTGGGCGGAAGCCTCGGTGCCGAGGGAGACATGCACGAGGCCGGCTTTCCGGTACATCGGCAGCATGTCCTCGTCGCGCAGGATGTCGGTGACCCGGGTATTGATGCCCCACTCGATGCCGAGGTCCCGATCGATCAGTTCCTGGCAGAGGTCGATGAACTTCTGCCGGTTGATGGTAGGTTCCTCGTCCGCGAGGATGAAGAAGCCGATGTCGTGCTCGCGTACCAGTGTCTCGATCTCGTCGACGAAGTTCTTCGGCGAGCGCATGCGGTAGGAGCGCCAGAACTTCCACTGGGAGCAGAACGAGCAGGTGAACGGGCAGCCCCGGGCGAAGTTCGGGATGGCGACGCGCTTGCCCAGTGGCAGATAGATGTAGTTGTCCCACTCGAGGAGGCTCCAGTCCGGCTCGAGATCGTCCAGCCTCTTGATCGGCGGATGGGCCGGCGTGGCGACGATCTCCTCGCCGTCGACAAAGGCGATGCCGCGGATGCTGCGCCGGTCCCGCTCCAGTGTGCCGGCCTCGACGGCCTGCACCAGGTTCACCAGCACCTCCTCGCCTTCGCCGCGGGCGATGACGTCGATATGCGGGGCTTCCTTCAGTACCTGCTCGTACATGAAGGTGGCGTGGATGCCGCCGAGCACCGTGACGGCGTCGGGAAAGACGGATCGGGCGATCTCGAGGGTTTTCTCGGCCTGATAAATGCTCGGGGTGATACAGGTGCAACCGACGAGATCGGCCGATCCGATCTCGCGGAGACGCGCGGCGAGTGCCTCGTCGTCGAGGTACCCGGTCATGGCGTCGATGAAGTGGATGTCCGTGTAGCCGTGCTTCTTCAGCGCCCCGGCCAGGTAGGCGACCCAGGCAGGCGGCCAGTTGCCGGCGATCTCGGCGCCGCCGGAATGGTAGTTGGGGTGGATCAGCACGATACGCATGGTTACTCTCCGCGGGCGCTGGCGCCCTCGATTTCGATGGAAAAGCGGCAGCACGGGTCGCCGCAGGCCTCGCAGGCCGTCTCGTTGACCGTGGCGTGTTCGGCGGCCAGTCGCAGCAGGCCCTGGAAGGCCGCTTCGTAGTAGGCACCGGCGGCCGTCGCCTCCGGGGCGTTACGGCAGGTCGGGCAGCCTTTCAGGGTGACGTCTGCGGGGTATTCGCCGGCGGTGTCGAAGCGGCCGCCGCCCGCGAAGGTCCAGGCATGGCGCCGGAAGGCCGCGAGCAGCAACGGTATCGCCAGCCGGGGAGGCAGTGCACGCAGCAGTCGCCGGAACGGGCGCGGAATTCGGTTAGCGGCGACGTAGTCGGCGGTGTATTTGCCGGCCAGTCGCAGCACAGCTTCGGAGCGCGGCCAGGGCAGTGTGCGCCGGAGGCTATCCACCAGGCGTACGAACCAGACTTCCGGGATCATCCGGTCGGGGTTGGTGGCGGGCAGCGCGGCGCCACGCGCGACCGCCTCGTAGCAGGTCGTGCCCTCCAGTTCGGCGATGGCACGCAGGGTCTGCAGCACCGCGTTCGGGCCGATCATGGCCTCAGGATCGGCCGCGTCCGCCTGCGGCTCCTCATGCCGGGAGAGTGGAATGCTCAGCATCCGTTTCGCCTTTGTACCCCGAATGTCAGCTAAAGATGACAATACTTATGCCAACCAAAGTTGACACACTAGAGGATAATGGCGCGCGTGACGATTGCGGCAAACCGAAACGCTTCGAGGTGTTCGAGGTGCCGGACCGAACTTTTGCAACTTTTCCAACTTATTGGGTAGGCCTCAGCTCTTCAGCAGCCGGGCGATGGCCGAGTCCGACCGATTCAGGCGTCGGGCGATTTCCGCGACGCTGGCCACGCCCCGGTCCCGCGCCTGCCGGGCGATTTCCCGGCGCACGCGCACCAGCCGGCGCTCCCGGCTGGGCCCGGTGATCGCGGCGATCTCGCAGCCGTAGCGCTCTGCGGCGGCTGCGATCAGCCCGTCGAGGTCCCGGTCGGCAAGGCTGGCGCTGGCGGAATCGCTCGGCTCCGATAGCAGCCTGTCGGCCCCGGTCAGCCGCTCGTCCTCCGGGTCTCCCGCCACGAGCTCCTCAGGCAGCTCGGCGTCGGGATCGTCGCCGACGAAGCGGCGATAGGCGGCCCGGGCTGGGATCCGGCGGCGACCGAACATGGCGAGTATCCAGTCGGTCCGCAGCCACACCGGTCCATCCCCATTGAGGTAGTAGCGGTGGCTGCTCCAGGGATAATCGGCCGGATCCGAGGTCAGGCCGGCCTTCACCGGGTTCAGGTGGATATACCGGACCAGCTGAAGGGCGTAGGCATCCACGTCCACCAGCAGCGCACGGTAGCGACGCTCGAAGAGATGACCCGTCGCCGCGCGCTGCCGGTTGACGCGAAAGGCGTAGCGCGACGCGATCCACTGCATCAGCCTGCCCAGAGGCGCGTTACCCACCCGGATGGCCATGTGGATGTGGTTCGGCATCCAGCAATAGGCGTGAACTTCTGCCGCGAGGCTCTCGGTTGCGCGCCCGACCAGTTGGCCGAGATAGATTCGATCGGCGGCGGAGAAGAAGATCTCCTGCCGGTTATTGCCCCGCAGGATGACGTGGTACAGGCTTCCGGGAACATGGAGTCGCCGTGGTCGAGTCATCGGGCATCCTCGGTCGCTGCCCGGCAAAGCTAGCGTGCCGGCGTCCGGTCTGCCTGCTAGAAAACTTTGTCTTGGCGGTCATTACTCGAAACAACTTCAGAAAGTTGCAAAAGTTCGGTCCGGCACCTACTCCTCTGACCGCAGCACCCGCGCCAACCCGTAGGCCGCGATCAGTAGAAATATCGCGATGGGAATCCCGGTGGTCAGAGACGCCGTGCGCAGTGCCGTCAGCCCGCCGGCGTAAAGCAGCACGGCGGCGACAGTGCCTTCCGCTACCGCCCAGAAGACCCGCTGGGCCTTCGGCGGATTCGGGTGGCCGCCCGAGGTCACCATGTCGTCCACGAAGGAGCCGGAGTCCGACGAGGTGACGAAGAAGACGATCACCAGGAGCGTCGCCGCGGTCCAGGTGACCTGGTGCCAGGGCAGCGCCTCCAGCACGGCGAACAGGGCGAAGGCCTCATTCTCCTGCACCGCCTCGGTAACGCCGCCGCTGCCGAATATCTCCAGGTGCAGCGCCGTGCCGCCCAGGGCGGAGAACCACAGAAAGCTGCCGAGGCTCGGCACCAGCAGCGCGGTGAGAATGAACTCCCGCACCGTGCGACCTTTCGAGATCCGGGCGACGAAGATGCCGACAAACGGCGACCATGAGATCCACCAGCTCCAATAGAACAACGTCCACTGCTCGTGCCACCCGTCCGTCGACCCCGGCTCGGTGTGGAAGCTGGTCGCGGGCAGCTTCTGCAGGTAATAGCCCAGCCCCTCCAGGAACAGCTCCAGGATGTATACCGTGGGTCCGGCCAGCAGCACGAAGGCGAAGATCGCCGCCGACAGCCCGACGTTGAATTGGCTCAGGAAACGGATCCCCCGGTGCAGGCCGGAAACCACACTGATGGTAGCTACCAGCGTGATACCGCTGATCAGGGCGAGCTGGGAGCCGATACCCTGAGGCAGCCCGAACAGCCGCTCGAGTCCCGCGTTGACCTGGATGGCGCCCAAGCCGAGCGAGGTCGCCACGCCGAACAGCGTCCCAACGGTGCACAGTACGTCGACCGCATGGCCGATGCCGCCGAAGATACGATCGCCGATCAATGGATAGAGCAGCGAGCGGGGGGCCAGCGGCAGGTCATGCCGGAAATGGAAATAGGCGAGCGGCAGGGCGAGGGTCGTGTAGATCGCCCACGGATGCAGGCCCCAGTGATAGAACGTGAAGCGCATCGCCTCGCGCAGTGCTTCCGGGGTGCCGCCTTCCATTCCCGGAGGGTCCAGGTAATGCAGTACAGGCTCGGCCGCGCCGAAGAACACGATGCCGATGCCCATGCCTGCGGCGAGCAGCATGCTGAACCAGGCCAGGTAGCCGAACTCCGGTTTCGCCGCGTCGCCGCCGAGCCGGACCCGACCGTAGCGGCTGAACAGCAGCCAGAGCACAAAGCCGAGAAGCGCCGTGGCCGAAAGGATGTAGAACCAGCCGAGTTTCTCGACGATGGTGTTCTGCAGCGCGTCGAAGGCGCTGCGGGCGGTGTCGGTCCACACCGCCCCCAACACGACGAACAGGATAACCACGGCCGCCGCCGGGAGAAACACCCAGGGCTCCATGCCCTGGACGAACCGCTGCAGAAAGGTCTTTCGGCTCACCTGTCTCGCCAGCGCCTACCGCTTCGGCCTGGCGGCGGAACAACTTTCAAAAGTTGCAAAAGTTCGGTCCGGCACTAAATTGCCTAATTAAGGGTGGTGTGGCAGTTGGCGCAGTTGGTCAGGAACTCCGCATAGATATCCGCCTTCTCGTTGCCGTCCCTCGCCATCATACCGTTGCCGGCCAGCTGGTGGACACGCCGCGCCATGCTCCTGACCTTCTCCGGCTGATCGCCGCCGCCCTTCAGTTCGTGCGGTGTGAGCGGGGCCTCCAGCATCGCATCGATGCCGCGGGTCCAGGCGGGCTCGTCGGGTCCGACAATGCCTTCCCACATCCGGTCGGCCGCCCACTGATGGCGGATCATATGCGAGGTCGTGTCCGTCTCGAATCCTGGCGGCTCGGAGGTGTCGAAGCGCACGTCGATGCCGTTGTCCATGTGGCAGCTGCCGCAGGCGTTGCCTATGAGGCTCGTGGCCGTGGCCGCGGCGGTGAAGTCCTGCGCTTCGAAGGCGGCCCGTGCCGCCGCGCGCATGGAGCCCACGTATTCCTCCCACTGGCCAGGCAGCGCCGCCGGCGTGGGATGGCTAGCCAGGTATTCGGCCGGCTTTCGAACGGCGGCCAGATCACCCCGGATGAGCGCCGCCTGGATCTGCGTGATGCGCTCCCAGTGCTCGTGCATGTGCTCGGAGAGGTTACCGTCAAGCTGATTCGCTGCGGCGCTGCCGGCGATGGTGCCGGCGATGGTGCCTGCGAGGGCGACAGCGAGGAGTGTGAATGATTTTTTCGATTTCATTTTGAAGAGTCTCCGTGGTTGACCGTGATTCGGGCGGCGGAATTCTGAGGTAAGGTCCCATGACGCGTTTTTTGCCGACGATGCCGACGATGCCTACGATACCGACGTTGTCGATGCCGCCGGCGCCATGATGGGTATACTCTGCGTCCGGATTCCAAGGGGGGAGAAACTGTGAAAGAACTCGTCTACCACCAGCAATTCGTTCCGGCGCTGCGCCTGTACGGCGACCGGCACGTGATCGCCGACGGTGCCTACAGCGCGACGCTGGAGACGCATGCCGACCGGGTGTTCCGGCTCGGCCACGGACTGCGCAACCGCCTCGGCATCGGCAAGGGCGATCGCTACGCCGTCATGTCGATGAATTCCCATCAGTTCATAGAACTTTACCATGCCGCCTTCCTCGGTACCGGCGTGATCAACCCCCTGAACTTGCGCCTCGCCGGGAAAGAGCTGGACTACATCCTGCGCGACTCCGGCACGCGGGTGGTATTCGTGGACGCCACCTTCGCGCCGCTGCTGGCCCAGGCCCGCCAGATCGGCGGCGCCGACTGCCCCGTCGAGCAGGTAGTGCTGGTGGGCGGGCCCGACGCCACGGAGGCGCCCTACGACCTCACCTACGACGAACTGCTGGAAGCCTCCGAGCCGGAACTGCCGCCCGAGCCCGAGGAGACGGACCCGGTCGTCCTCATGTACACCGGCGGCACCACCGGCCTGCCGAAAGGCGTCATCTGCTCCCAGCGGGCGGAGATGCTGAACACCTACCACGTGGCCATGGTGATGGGACGGCGCCCTGACGAGGTGAATCTGATGCAAACGCCCGTCTTTCACGCCGCCTCCATCGTCGGCTGCCTGGCCACGATCACCGCCGGCAGCCGACTGGTGACCATGCCCATGTTCGAACCCGGCGCCGCACTGAAGCTCATCGAGGCCCACCAGGTCACCCAGACCACCATGGTGCCCACCATGGTCGGGATGATGCTGCAGCACCCGGAATTCCGTCCGGAGGCGCTGAAGAGCCTGCGCCAGCTCACCTACGGCGCCTCGCCGATGCCGGCCGCCATCCTGGACACACTCCTTAAGATACTGCCGGATCTGGAGATCCAGCAGGGCTATGGCATGACCGAGTGCTCCTCGGTCCTGTGCATGCTGACCACCGACGACCACCTGAAGGGCGGGCCGCGGCTGCGCTCCGTCGGCCGGGCCGTGCCGGGCGTGGACCTGAGCGTGCAGGACGCGGAGGGTAATCTGCTGCCGGCGGGCGAGGTGGGCGAGGTCTGCGCGCGCGGCGGCAATTTCATGGAGGGCTACTGGAACAAGCCGGATGCCACGACCGAGGCCTTCCGCGACGGCTGGTACCACACCGGCGACGCCGGCTACCTGGACGAGGCGGGCTACCTCTTCCTGGTGGACCGGGTGAAGGACATGATCGTGACCGGCGGCGAGAACGTCTACTCGGCCGAGGTGGAGAATGCCATCTCCACTCATGCGGCCGTGGCCCAGGTGGCGGTCATCGGCATCCCCCACGCCCTCTGGGGCGAGCAGGTGCACGCCATCGTGGTGCCCAGGGAAGGCGCCGAGGTGACGGAGGGCGACATCATCGCCCACGCCAGGGATTCGATCGCCGGTTACAAGGCGCCGAAGTCCGTGGAGTTCCGCGCCGAGCCGCTGCCGTTGTCCGGCGCCATGAAGGTGCTGAAGCGCGAGCTGCGCGAGCCCTACTGGGCGGGGCACGAGAAGCGTATCCAGTAGCGGTGGACGCCGGCGAGCCCGGCTGTCCGGGCTCGCCGGTCGCGCGCAATGGCTTTAGACTGCCCGCCTCGCAACGAGAAGAGGGCACCGGCCCGCCGCGAGTCACCGGCCCGGAGGCGCCATGTCCCTGATTCGCTACCGCTACCAGACGCTGGAGTTCGGCGACCGGGATATCCACGTGCGCACGCTGAGAGACGTGCAGCAATTCCATGACGAGGGCGGGCAGGCCGAGAAGCTGGGCATCTCCTCGGCACTATGGCCGTTGTTCGGCATCGTGTGGATCTCCAGCGAGGTGCTGGCGTCGCTCATGCAGGATTGCGATATCGCCGGCAAGCGCATCCTGGAGGTGGGCTGCGGCATCGGGCTCGCGAGTCTGATGCTGGGCTATCGCCATGCTGACATTACGGCCAGCGATTACCATCCCGCGGCGCAGCACTTCCTGCAGGAGAACGTGAAACTGAACGGGCTGGAGCCCATCCCGTTCGTGCGCGCGAGCTGGTACGACGAGGAGACCGGGCTTGGCACCTTCGATCTCGTCATCGGCAGCGACCTGTTGTACGAACGCCAGCATGTGGATGCGCTGGCGGCCTTCATCGACCGCCATGCGCGGGATCATTGCGAGGTGATCATCGTTGATCCCGGCCGGGGAAACGCTTCCCGCTTCAACCGTGCGATGCAGGAGCGGGGCTACACGCACCACGCGGCACCGAAGATCGCGCAGGAGTGCCCCAGCGGCCCGTTCGTGGGCTACGTCCTGCGCTACACCCGCTGAGTGCAGGAGGACCTTCAGGCCCGACCGGCTAATGAATCGGGGCTAAAGCCCCTCCTACAGGCACCCTGTGGGAGCGCCTTCAGGCGCGATCAGCGTATCGCGCCTGAAGGCGCTCCTACCCTCCTGCCCTGCTACATGGGGTCGGGCGGATCCGCGCGCGGGACCTCGGCGATGACGCCGCAGGCGACCCGGCTGCCGGCGGCGCCGGTGGGCTGTGTCTCGAAGTCGTCGGCGCCCGCGTGCACGATGAGTGCCCGGCCGAGCACGCTCTTCGGTCCGTCGTCCAGGGTCATCTCCGCGTCCACTACGTTCACGAGAGCGTAACCTTCCTCGTTGGCTTCGACGTTGCCCAGGTCGCCCACGTGGTGCTGGCCCGGCGGGCTGTCCGGCGAGCCGTGGGGGTCGCCGCCCGGCGCAAAATGGCCGCCGGCGGAGGTGGCATCCGGCGCCGAGCAGTCGCCTTTCTCGTGGATGTGCAGGGCGTGCAACCCCGGGGTGAGACCCATCAGCTCCCCGTCGATGACCACGGCGCCGGCCGCGCGCGAGAAGGTCACCTGGCCGCGAGCCTCGTTGCCCTCGGTGGGTTCGAGCTCGGAGCGGGCGACCAGCAGCGGTTCGCCCGCACCGGCTGCCTCCTCCATCATGCCGGGTTCGGGCGTCAGCACTGCGCCCTCCTCGCTGGTCTCTGTATCCTCCGGCGTCGGCACGCCCGCCGGCTCGTCGTAGCCGCGGCGCTCGTCCTCCGGGGTGGGCACCTCGACGGCTTCACGACCGTCGTCGGGGTCCGGTACGTCCACGTCCACCGCATCGTCGCCCTGGCCGCAGCCTGCGATCAGCAGCGCGGCCGCCACCAGCGCTGATGCGATGAGGGGTGAGTGTTCTCGTGCGGGCATCAAATTCGTTTGCATGGCTGACTCCGACGATTACTCCTCTGTGCCAGAAGTAAACGGACAACGGCTGTGAATGCTGGTGGGGGGGCGGGGATGGGTGCAGTGTCACAGCCGCCGTCCGGATACACCCGATTCCATGCAACTGTGATGCCAGGATGGTACGCCGCGGTATTGCGGGCCTGCGGGAGCGGCGACGGGGTGCGGGCGTGCAACCCTTACACGCCGGCTGGAAAAACTTGCACCCATGCCATGCAGGAGGGCCTTCAGGCCCGATTCAATGACTGAATCGGGGCTAAAGCCCCTCCTACCAGTCCTTCCTTTCGATCCTGCCGAGTGCGGTGCTGAACAGGGAGGTGAGGTAGAGCGCGTCCGGCGTTTCCAGGGCGCCGGTGACGGCCTGCAGCTTCGTGCCGTCGCCCTGGAGGTTGGCCACCACATTGCCGTCGGCGTCGATGGCGAAGACGTGGGTGGAGGGCTCGGCGGCCGGGCGCATCGCCTCGGGCAGGCGCTGCACGATCTTGCGTAGAAACGGCTTGTCGGAGAGCGAGTCGAGCTGTGCGCTCCTGGGCGAGACCAGCCCCACCCAGAAACGGCCGTCCAGACCCGGATTGACGTTGTCCGGGAAGCCCGGGAGGTTACCGATGAGGATCTCGGTCTCGCCGGCGCTCGGTCCGGCCAGCCAGTGTTTCAGCACCCGATAGCTGCCGGTCTCGATAACCATCAGGAAACGGCCGGCCGGATCCACCGCCACGCCGTTGGCGAAGTCGAGCCCCGCCATGACGGAGCCGGTCTCGCCGGTGGTCGGGTCGTAGACCAGCACACGGCCGTGGCTGCCGTGTTCCAGTATGTCGAGCAGGCTCGCGCCGTAGGTGCTGCCGTAATCCATCGCGCCGAACTTGGTGCTGGCATCCGAGAAGTAGATGCGCCCGTCCGGCGCCACGTCGACGTCGTCAGCATAGCGTATGGGCGAGCCGTCGACCTCGTCGGTCAGCAGCGTCACGGCGCCGCCGGCATCCACGCTCTGCAGGCCGAGGTAGGCATTGGCCACCAGCAGATTGCCGTCGGCGTCGAACTCCAGGCCCAGCGGCCTGCCGCCGGTCTCGGCGAAGACGGAGATGGAGCCGTCTCCGGCGTCCAGTTGCAGTATCTTGCCGTCCTCGGTGCCCGTGTAGAGATTACCGACCCGGTCGATGACCGCGTCCTCGGGTCCGTGGTAGGGCCCGATCTCCACGCGCTCCAGGCCGGCTAGCGCGTCGTTGGCCGCGAAGTCTCCGATGTAGCCCGCGTCCTCGGGCGCGTCCCAGCGCACCGGGTCCACCGGCACCGGCCAGGTCAGCAGATAAAGGACGGTGGCCGCCAGCAGCAGGAGTAGAAATCGGAGCATGGGATCCCCCTTCCCGTATGACCATGGCCAGTATAACGCCGAGGCGGCAGGAGGGCCTTCAGTCCCGAATTGCTTGATGGATCGGGGCTGAAGCCCCTCCTGCATGCCCATCACGGAGTCGGGCCTGAAGGCCCTCCTGCCGGCGCTGCCTGATCCGCAGCCTCGACGAGATCGACGCCGGTGTAGGGTTTGGAGAGCATCCGATAGCCTCGTTTCGCTGCGCGATCGGCCTGGTAGGGGTTGCTCGCGGTGAGCAGCACGCTGATGCCGGGGTAATGCCGTTTGACCCAGTCGGCGAATTCGATACCGCTCGCCGCGCCGGGCATGACGATATTGCTGAACAGTAACCGAATCTCGGGGTGCTTCATGACCAGCGCGCGTGCCACCGCCGCGCCGGAAGCTTCGAGTACCCGGTAGCCCGCGTCGGACAGGGAGCGTGCAGCGAATCTGCGGAGACGAGTCTCGCCTTCCACCACGAGAACCGTAGCCGTTTCCGTCGCTCGCCGCTCCGCGAGGTCTGCGATGCGGCTGCCCGGACACGCTTCCACCGCTTCCGGCAGGTACAGGGTGACCGTGGTACCGCTGCCCGGCTCGCTCTCGATGCGCAGGTCGCCGCCGGACTGTCGGACGAAGCCGTAGACCATGCTGAGTCCGAGTCCGCTGTGCTGATCCGCCGCCCTGGTGGTGAAGAAAGGCTCCGGCACCATCGCAAGCGCTTCCGCGCTCATGCCTTCGCCCGTATCGCTGATGCTGAGCGCCACCGCCGGGCTGCCTGGCATGGCGAGGCCGCCACGGTCGCCGACCTGCTCACGCCTCGCCGCGATGCGAAGACCGCCACCCGCCGGCATCGCTTCACAGGCGTTCACGGTCAGACTCAGCAGCGCGCTGCGCAACTGTGCGATGTCGACCCGGACTGGCATTGGGGTGGCGTCGGTGTCCACCGAGATCTCGACGCCCGGTGCCGCCACTCGTTCCAGGAAGCGCCTGCTCTCCCGCAGGAAGTCGCCCATGTCCACCGCCACGGGCTCCAGCGTCTGCTCGCGGGAGAAGGCGAGCAATTGCCGGGTCAGGCAGGCGCCGTCCTCGGCCGCCGAGATCGTCTCGTCGATCAGCCTGGCCGATTCGGCGCCGTCTGATCCGGGGCTGCGCTTCAGCAGGCGCAGATTAGCCAGCACCGCGGTGAGGAGGCTTTCGAAATGGTGGGCGATGCCGCCGGTGAGCCTGCCCAGGACCTCCATTTTCTGCACATGGGCCAGTTCGAGTTCCTGTTCACGCCGCTCGGTGATGTCCATGAAACTCACTACGGCACCGACGGTTTCGCCGTCGCGTCGCAGCGGCCGCGTCCGATACTCGGCCGGGAAGCCGGTGCCGTCGGCGCGGCATAGCATCTCGTCGTCGAGTTGCAGGGGCTCGCCGCGGATGACCGCGCGTGCGGCGGGACACTCGTCCCCGGAATGAGGGCTGCCGTCGGGACAGGCGTGGTGGATGAGATCGTGGATGTTGCGGCCGAGGAGCGACTGTTCCTCGCCGTAACCCAGCTGACGCGCGGCCGCCGGATTTGCGAAGGTACAGCGGCCGTCGAGATCGATCGCCAGAATACCCTCGGGGATGGAGGCGAGCATCAGACGGAGTCGCTCCTCCTGCTCGCGCAGCGCCCGCACCAGCGGATTGGTGAGGTGCAGGAACAGGATGGCGGCGGCGACGATCAATCCTAGCGCCACACCGAGCACACCGATACGCGCAGGGGCGGTGGTCGGATACAGGATGCCGACCGCGCCTGCCGTGGCCACTGCGACGACCAGCAACAATGTGACAACCAGCAGGACTGTGCGCCTGTTTTCCGGCACTGCGTGATATCCCTCGGTCCGACGCCCACCCCTGGCGGGGTCGACAATCGACAGACAGCAGTCTGACCCGCCGTATGCGCCAGTGCCATCCGCAGCGACCGCAGTATTCGCGATACAAACCCCAGTTCCTTGCGCAACATACGTGCTCTCCACGGTGGCAGGCCCTGTGCCTGCGGGTCCACAGTGACATCATGCGGAAGGTATTCGTCCTCGGACTCGACGAGTTCAACCAGCACGAGCTGAAATTTATCCGCGAGGCGGAGTCGTGCCGGTTCGTCGGCCTGCTCGGTTACGACGAGATCGTGCGGCCGGCGAGCGGCGAGTTTCACTTCGAGGCGTTGCGGCGCAAGGCGGAGGAGCAGCTGGATGGCCACGGCGGTTGCGTCGACGGCGTCATCGCCTTCTGGGACTTCCCCTCCAGCGCCATGGCCGGGGTGTTACGCAACGCCCGCGGTCTGCCCGGCCCGAGCAACGAGGCGATCGCCCGCTGCGAGCATAAGTACTGGTCGCGCATCGAGCAGCGTGCCGTGGTGCCCGATCTGGTTCCCGCCTTCCAGGCGGTGGACCCGTTCGCCGCCGATCCGGCTACCCTGATCGAGCTGGACTACCCGTTCTGGCTCAAGCCGGTCAAGGCGCATTCGTCGCGCCTGGGATTCCTCATCAACGGCCCCGGCGACCTGCAGGCCCACCTGCCGGAGATCCGGGAGAAGATCGGCTTCTTCGGGCGGCCGTTCGACGAGTATCTGCAGCACGTGGAGGTGCCCGAGGAGATCCGACCGGTGACCGGGCACTGGTGCATTGCCGAGGGCATCATCTCCGCCGGTCGCCAGTGCACCCTGGAGGGTTACGTCTACCACGGGGCCGTGCGGGTCTACGGCGTCGTTGACTCCGTCCGCACGGGACGCCACCGTTCCTGCTTTTCCCGTTACCAGTACCCGTCCGGCCTGCCGCGCCGCGTGCAGACCCGCATGATCCACGCCGCGGAGAAGGTGATGCAGCGGTTTCGCTACGACGGCGGCGCCTTCAACATGGAGTTCTACTGGCATCCGGAGACCGACCGGGTCAGTCTGCTGGAGGTGAATGCGCGTATCTCGAAGTCTCATTGTCCGCTGTTCCGGCTGGTGGACGGCGCCTCCCACCAGTCCGTGGCGGTGGATCTGGCGCTGGGTGAGGATCCCGGTTTCCCGCACCGGCAGGGCCAGTATCGGGTGGCCGCCAAGTTTATGATCAGGACTTTCCGCGCCGATGGCATCGTGCGCGCCATGCCGACGGCCGAGGAACTGGACCGGGTGCACGCCCGGTACCCCGAGGCGAGATTCCGGCCGCTGGCCGAACCCGGCGAGCGGCTGAGAGACTCTCATCACTTTGACAGCTACAGCTACGAGCTCGGCGATCTTTTCCTGGGTGCCGGCAACCAGCGGGAGCTGCTGGAGAAGTACCACGGCTGCATGGCGCTGATGAGCTTCGAGGTGGAACCCGTAGATCGGGACGCTGCATGAGATTCGTCGACGAGCTGCCCCATCGCGTACGCGAAGTGGAAAACGTCGAGGTGGCGATGCCGGACGGCGTGCGCCTTGCGCTGCGCATCTGGATGCCGAAGGATGCGGCACAGCGCCCCGTGCCGGCGATCCTCGAGTACATCCCTTATCGCAAGCGCTACGGGACGGCCGCGCGGGATGCGCTGACCCATCCCTATATGGCCGGGCACGGCTATGCGTGCATCCGCGCCGACCTGCGCGGCAGTGGGGAATCCGACGGCGTGCTGGAAGACGAGTACCTGCAGCAGGAGCTGGACGACGGCTGCGAGCTGATCCGCTGGATCGCCGGGCAGCCCTGGTGCGACGGCAACGTGGGCATGATGGGCATCTCCTGGGGCGGCTTCAACGGACTGCAGATCGCCGCCATGCAGCCGCCGGCGCTGAAGGCCATCGTCACGCTGAGTTCCACCGACGACCGCTACGCTGACGACATCCACCACATGGGCGGCTGCCTGCTGGGCGACAACCTGTCCTGGGCTTCGACCATGTTCGCGTATAACACAATGCCGCCGGACCCGGAGCTGGTGGGCGAGCGCTGGCGCGACATGTGGTTCCAGCGGCTGGAGGGCAGCGGTCTGTGGCTTGCGGAATGGCTGCGGCATCAGCGCCGCGACGCCTACTGGCGCCACGGTTCGGTGTGCGAGGACTTTGGCGCCATCCGTTGCCCTGTATATGCCGTGAGCGGCTGGAGCGACGGCTATTCCAATGCCGTGTTCCGGTTGCTCGCGAAGCTGACCGTGCCGCGCAAGGGCCTCATCGGGCCCTGGAGCCACAGGTACCCCCACATCGGCATGCCCGGCCCCGCCATCGACTTCCTCGGCGAGATGCTGCGCTGGTGGGACCGGTGGCTGAAGGGCGTGGACACCGGCATCATGGAAGAGCCCATGCTGCAGGTCTGGATGCAGGACAGCGTGCCGCCGACGACGAGCTATCTGGAGCGCCCCGGGCGCTGGGTGGGCGAGCCCGCGTGGCCGTCGCCGAACGTGGCCGAACGCCGCTATCGCTTCACCCGCCATCACCTGCGGCCGCCGGAGACGGCGGTGCAGCCCTATACGATCGGCCTGCAGTCGCCGCTGACGGTGGGCCTGTTCGCCGGCAAGTGGTGCTCCTACGCGGCCGGTCCGGATCTCGCCCATGACCAGCGTCACGAGGATGGTGGCGCACTGGTGTTCCAGACCGATCCGCTGGACCAGGACGTCGAGATCCTCGGTCAGCCGGTTGCCGAACTGGAGGTCTCCGCAGACCGGCCTGTGGCCATGCTGGCCGTGCGCCTCTCCGACGTACTGCCGGACGGCAAGGCCACGCGGGTCACCTACGGCTTGCTGAACCTGACCCATCGGAACGGCAGCGAGGAACCGGAGCCGCTCGAACCCGGCCGGCATTACCGGGTCCGGGTGAAACTGAACGAGGCGGCCCATCGCTTTCCCGCGGGCCACCGGTTGCGGGTGTCGGTCTCCACCTCCTACTGGCCGCTGGCCTGGCCGGCGCCGGAAGCGGCACGCATCGAATTGCACGTCGCCGGCAGCAGCCTGTCGCTGCCGGTGCGTCCGCCACGGTCCGAAGACGACGAACTGCACGGTTTCGGCGAGCCGGTGGGCACGCCGCCGCTGCAGCGCCGGGTGATCGACGGCGGCCATCACAACTGGATCGTGCACACCGATCTCGCCCGGGACGTCTCCACGCTGGAGGTGATCAACGACGCCGGCCGCTATGTGATTCGGGACATCGATCTGGAGGTCGGCGCGAAGGCTCTGGAGTGGTATAGCTCCCGCGCGGACGATGTCGCCACGGCCCGCGGCGAGACCTTTTGGGAGCGCAGCCTGGCCCGCGGCGACTGGCGCATCCGCACGGAGACCCGCACCGTGCTCACTTCCACGCCGACACACTTCCACATCACCGCCACCCTGGACGCCTGGGAAGGCGACAAGCGGGTGTACAGCCGCAACTGGGACGAAGCCATAGAACGCGACCTGGTCTGACCCCCGTAGGAGGGCCTTCAGGCCCGATTCCGCTGTGGGAGGGCCTTCAGGCCCGATTCCCCTTC
>CAYRUH010000058.1:0-3995 GCA_964427415.1 uncultured Woeseiaceae bacterium
CGATGGCGCGGCCGAGCGCCGTTATGGCGTCGGCATGGCTGGCGGAGAACGCCTGGTACAGCGCCTGGTGCCGGCGCAGCTCGCGCATGATCTCCGCGGCGATCAGCATGCGCTTCTGCTCCAGGAACTCGAAGCCCTCGCGGACCACTTTCTGTTCGTCGCGCAGCTCCTGCAGCTGGCCGCGGCTGGCCGACTGCTGGCGGCGGAAGTCAGCCATTGCCGTCCTCGTCGTGGTCGGCCTGCTCCGGCTCGCCGAGGTGCTCGCGCACCTGCGCCTCGCTCAGCCGCGAGAGTTCGGCCCGCGGCAGGCCTTTCAGGATCTCCCAGCCCACCTTCATGCTCTCGTCGAGCCGGCGCGGGCCTTCCTGGGCGATGAGCTTCTGCTCGAAGGCGTCGCCGAAGTCGAGATACTGCCGATCGGTCTCGGTGAGACCCTCGTGGCCCATCACGCTCGCCAGCACCCGGATCTTCGCGGTGCGCGCATAGGCGGCGAACAGCTGGTGGGCCAGCGCCGGATGGTCGGCGTGGGTGACGCCCTTGCCGATGCCGTCGTCCATCAGTCGGGACAGGCTCGCCAGCACGTCGATGGCCGGATACACGCCCCGGCGGTCCAGCTCGCGGCTGAGTACGATCTGACCCTCGGTGATGTAGCCGGTGAGGTCCGGGATGGGGTGGGTGATGTCGTCGCCGGGCATGGTCAGTATCGGCAGCTGCGTCAGCGTACCTTCGCGAGCTCGGAGGCAGCCGGCGCGCTCGTAGATAGTGGCCAGGTCGGAGTACAGGTAGCCGGGATAACCCTTGCGGCTGGGGATCTCGCCGTGGCCGGCGGACACCTCGCGCAGCGCCTCGCAGTAGTTGGTCATGTCGGTCATGATCACCAGCACGTGGCGGGACTCGACGAAGGCCAGGTATTCCGCCGCGGTCAGCGCGTAGCGGGGCGTCAGCAGGCGCTGGGTGCTGGGCTCGCTGGCCCGGTTCAGGAACATGACGGTGTGTTCGAGAGCACCGGTCTCCTGCATGGCGGCCCGGAAGCGCTCGGCGGTGTCGTGGGAGACGCCGATGCCGACGAAGACAATCGCGAACGCGCCCGCCTCCTCGCCGAGCAGCCGCGCCCGGCTGGCGATGTCGATGGCGAGCCGGTCGTGGGGCAGGCCGCCGCCGGAGAACAGCGGCAGCTTCTGGCCCCGCACGAGGCTGTTCATCAGGTCGATGGCGGTGACGCCGGTCTCGATGAAGTCCTGCGGGCGGTGGCGGGCGACGGGGTTGATGGCCGAGCCGTCCACCGGCAGGTAACGCTCGGCGGGAATCGGCGGGCCGCCGTCGATGGGTCGGCCGAGGCTGTCGAGGATGCGCCCCTGCAGACCCGGCCCGACACCGAGTTGCAGCGGTTTCTCGCGGATGCGAACGCGCGTGTCGCCGAGGCTAAGGCCTTCGGTGGCGCCGAGGATCTCCACCACGATCTCCTCGTCGCCCAGGGCGGCCACCCGCCCGTAGCGCAGCGAGCCGTCCCGGCCGATGACTTCCACGGCGGCGTCCAGGCCCACGCTGACCGTGCGCTGCAGGACCAGGAGCGGGCCTTCCAGGCGGCGGGCGGCGCCGGTGAGGGTGATTTCAGTTTCCATCGCTAGCCCCTTCCAGCTCGTGGAACTCGGCCTCCACCTGTCGCCACAGGTCGTCGATCTTCTCGAGCTCGTCCTCCCCTACCTCCTCGCCCAGGCGGCGCAGGCGCGCCAGCGAGGGGACGGCGGCGATGTCCGCCGGGCTCGCCCCGGCCTCGAGCGCCTGCTCGGCCAGCGTGATGAACTTCAGCAGCAGATCGAGCATGGCCTGCTGACGGGCCGGCGAGCAGTAGCGGTCGGTCTCGGAGAACGAGGACTGGCGCAGGAAGCCGTCGTTCAGCAGCTCCGCGTTCAGCAGCGTCACCTGGTGCACCGGCGGCAGCGCGTCCTTGCCGATGATCCGCGCCATGCGCTCCAGGCTCTGCTGCTCCTCGAGCAGCACCAGCACCCGCTGGCGCTTGCGGTCCCAGTCCGGGTCGCCCTGGCTCTTCCACCAGCGGGCGAGCTCGACCGCGTCCTCGGAATAGGAGTGCAGCGGGTGTACCGCCGGGTAGAAACGGGCCTGGGCGCGTTCCCGGTCCAGTGCCCAGAAGCAGCGCACGTAGCGCTTGGTGTGCATAGTCACCGGTTCCGAGAAGTCGCTGGCGGGCGGGCTGACGGCGCCGATGATGGTCACCGACCCCTCCTCGCCGCCCAGCGTCTTCACCCGGGCAGCCCGCTCGTAGAAGTCCGCCAGCCGGGAGCTGAGATAGGCCGGGTAGCCGGACTCCGCCGGCAGCTCGCCGAGCCGCCCGGAGACCTCCCGCAGGGCCTCGGCCCAGCGGCTCGTGGAGTCGGCCATGAGCGCCACGTGCCGGCCCTGGTCACGGAAGTACTCGGCTACGGTGATGCCGGTGTAGATGCTCGCCTCCCGCGCCGCCACCGGCATGTTGGAGGTATTGGCAATGATCACCGTGCGCTCCATGAGCGGCCGGCCGGTGCGAGGGTCTTCCAGCTTCGGCAGCTCGTCCAGCACTTCGGCCATCTCGTTGCCCCGCTCGCCGCAGCCCACGTAGACGATGACGTCGGCGTCGCACCACTTCGCGAGCGCCTCCTGCAGGATGGTCTTGCCGGTGCCGAAGCCGCCCGGCAGCATGCCGCGGCCGCCACGGGCAATGGGGAACAGGGTGTCGAGTATGCGCTGGCCGGTTATCAGGGGCGCGCCGACCGGGAGCCGGTCCGCCACCGGCCGGGGCCGGCGCACGGGCCAGTGCTGGCTGAGGCGGATCTCCACGTCGCGACCGTCCTCACCGCCCCGGCCTTCCCCGATCTCGATGCGGCAGACAACGTCCTCGAGACCGTACTCGCCGGCTTCCGCCACCTCGGCGACGCGGCCGCCGACACCCGGCGGCACCAGGCACTCGACCGCATGGGCCTCCTCGCCGGCGCGGCCGACGCTCTGGCCTGGCTGCACCTCGTCGCCCGCGGCGACGGCCGGCTCGAAGGCGTAGCGGCGCGTCTCCGCGCCTTGCGCCGTCATGCCGGCACGCACGAACAGCTCGTTCTCGTCGCCGAGAGGTCGCAGCAGCCCGTCGAATATCTGGCCCAGCAGATGGGGGCCGAGGCCGACGCTGAGCGCACGCCCCGTGCCCTCGATGCGATCGCCGGGTTTCAGTCCGGAGGTGCGCTCGTAGACCTGCGCCGTGAAGACGTCGCCCTGCAGCTGGATGACCTCGCCTAGCAGCTTGTCGGGACCGACGTGGATGGCTTCCTGCACGTGGAAAGGCTGCTGCATGCGCGCGCGCAGCACCGGTCCGCCGATCCACTGGATGGTAGCGACGCTCATGATGCGCCTCCGCCGGAGCGGCCTGCCCCGCGGGCGAGGGCGTAGTACTCTGCCAGCAGCCGGGCTTCGAGTTCGGCACCCCGGCCCATCAGGCCCTCGAGGGTACCGTCCAGGCTCGCGCCACCCACCGCGATCCCCAGACCCGCGGCGATGTCCTCACGAGCATTCAGGCGCGGCGGCTCGCCGGCCACCTCGCGGGCGCGAGCCGAGAAGGCTTCGCGCTCTTCCTGAGGCCAGCCGTCGGCGTGTTCCACTTCCCAGGTGCCGGGAGGCAGTACCGCCGAGGCCTGCTCGAGCAGGGAGGAGACCCACGCCTGCCGTGAAGCCGGCTCCTGCCAGCGCGCCTGCAGCGACCGGGCCAGAAGTTCCCTGCCTGCGTCCAGTACCAGGCGCGCCTTGCCGAGTTCGCGGCGGCGCAGTCGCGCCTCATCGACCGCGCGGACCCGCGTGATGGCCGCGTCGACCTCGCCGCGCAACTCGCCGATCGCCTCGTGCACCCGCAGTCGCACATCACGCCGAGCCGCGCGTACCCGCTCCCTGGCCGTCTCGTAGGCGCGATCCAGAATCTTCTCGATCTCGGTCGCCTCGTAGCGCCGCACCAGCCTGACCAT
>CAYRUH010000058.1:4095-15955 GCA_964427415.1 uncultured Woeseiaceae bacterium
TCGTCGCCGATGAACACCGCCCCGAACACGTCAGCCGAGACGGTTCAGGATCAGGATGGCGACGATGAGCCCGTAGATGGCGATACCCTCGGCCAGGCCGACCAGGATGATGATGCGGCCGAACAGCTCCGGCTTCTCCGCCAGTGCGCCGACGGCGGCACTGCCCACCTTGGCTACGGCATAGCCGCCGGCGGCGGCCGACAGGGCCGCGGATGCGGCTGCCGCGGCGAATCCCCAGCGCAGGGCACCCTCGCCGATGCCGGCGACTGCGACGCCTTCCTCGACCGCCAGCAGCGGCATGCTGGTGATCATCATCAATGCGCTGATGCCGATGGTGATCAGGGCAAGGCCGATGAGTCCTGCGAGGATCATCTTCATGCTGGTCATGCTTTACTCCCTTTGGTGGGTGTGCGGATTCGGGGCGGTGGCAACGGCTGGAACGGACGGCCGGTCGCCTTCAGAAACCGGATGAAGAATTCGAACAACAGCAGGCGGGTGGTCTGGATGCCCACGATGAGGCCTTCGAGGGCGATGATCAGGGCATTGCCCAGCGCCAGCACGACGAGCGTGCCCGTCAGGTTGCCGGTGGCCTCCGCCATGCCGACCACGGCGACGCCCAGCCCGGCGTGGGCCAGCGCGAAGGCGCCCACGCGGACGAACGACACCGTATTCACCGCCAGCTGGAACAGGGATTCCACGAGTTCGCCGGCGGCCTGGCCCAGGGCGGCGGGCGTGCGTTCCCCGGCGCTGACGAACGTCTCGCCGAAGACGTACCAGAGAGAACCGGCGACAGCGACATACAGGAAGCGCACGTCGAAGAAACTCGCCACCAGTGCGAGGAAGGCCACCATGAGCCCCACGCGCCGGTGCCACCAGACGGACCACTGCCCCATCCAGCGCCATTGCACCGCATCCAGCACCAGCCCGAGCAGCAGCACGAGGATGCCGAAGCCGAGCGACGTGCCCAGCACGGTCAGCGGGTGCTCCAGCGGGTGCAGCCACAGCGCCGGGATGATGTCCTCCCGCGCGAATACGCTGCCGAACGCCACGCCGAATCCCATCGAGGCGATGCCGCCGGGGATCAGGATGCCGAGCTGCGGGATCTTACGGTACAGCAACAGGCCGGCCACCAGCAGCACGGCGCCGTGGCCCACGTCGCCGAACATGAAACCGAACATGAGCGGCGCAAGGAAGGCCAGGATCATGCTGGGGTCCGTCTCCTCGCCGCCGGGAGTGCCGAGCTGGCGGGCGAAGAACTCGAACGGCCGGGCCCAGGACGGGTTCCTGAGCAGCATGGGTATCGGGTAGCCCGCCGGCGGCTCGCAGAAGCGCATCAGGTAGCGCACATCGGCCTTCTCAAGCGCGGCGCGGATGGCGTCGCCGTCGGTATCGCTGGTCCAGCCGGTGATCCACGCAAAACTCTCGCTGCTCGGGAAACTCGGCACGTGACGGGCCATCCAGTCGAGCAGCTCGAAGGAGCCGATGATCTGTGCGATGCCGTGCTCCTCGTCGAGCTGCTGCAGCCGTTCGCCCAGGCGCGCGTCTTCCCGACCCAGTTCGGCCAGGCGATGGCTTATATCGGACGGCGCGGCGCCCGGCTCGTCGGCAAGCCTCTCCGGGAGCGCCACCGGTTGCGCCTTCATGCCCGTCAGAGCGCCGGCCAGGGACTCGTACTCGTCCCTCGGCCCGACCGCCAGCAGGTAAGTCTCGTCATCCAGTGCGATGCGCTGGACGATGACCCCGGCTGGCACCCCCTCCGGCCAGGTCTCTGCCGGCATCCGGAACAGGCCACAGCCGATCGTGGGACCTGCCGCAGCGAGCCCGGCGAGGCTGGGCAGCGCTTCGGGCGCCTCGTCAAGCAGGCGTTCGAGACAGGCCAGCCTCGAGCGTTCTCTTCCGAGTTCCTCCAGCCTGGCGATGAGGGGCTGCGCGTCGTCGGCCCAGCTACGCAGCACCGCCATCGACGCTTCGGCACGCCTGGGGTCCAGGTTCGGCGTGGCCGGCGGCGGCTCCGGCCAGTAACGGCCGTAGCTGCGCGCCAGCTCCCGGTATTCGGCCAGCACCGCCTGCAGCTCGGGCGTCGCAATGCTCTCCGCGCTGGTGCTGTGGGACTGCAGTTCCACCGCGCCGGTATCGGCGAGTGCCTTCAGCGCGGCGGTGGCTTCAGGCCGCGGGGTGAGAACCTCGAACCAGCGGGCGGGGCGCGAACGGAAACTCATGCGTCGGCTCCCGCCACCCCGCGTCCGGATAATGCCTGCCGGCGCATGAGTCCGCCCCGGAAACGCTGCATGTCCAGTGCGGTCAGCAACAGATGAGCGAACACGGCGGCAGGACTCAGGGCATGGCGCCGGAACACCGTCGTCACGCGGTGTTCGAGGCGCTCGCGCAGATTCGACGCGCGGGAGACGGAGGCCTGCTCCGGCTCCCGGTTCGCCGCGATCCACTCATCGACGGCCGCTTCCAGCGCTGCGAGGCCGGCCCGCGCTTCGGAGTCCGGCGACGGCATGCGCAGGCGCCACTCCTCGCGCCACTCGTCCAGGCGGGCGGGCGTGTCCGGCTCGGTTACCTGGTCCGGGTCCAGCCATTCCGGTGACTCTTCGGCAGCCACGATGCGGGCGGCCGTCGGCACGTCCGGCAGACAGCCACACCACTCGATGGCCTCCCGCCAGGGTTCCGGCGACCAGGACGCGATTTGCCGCAGATAGTGGCGCCAGGCACTGCGCATCGACGCCTCGAGGCGGTGAACGCCCTCCTCGGCGTTCAGCCTCTCCGCCCAGGCCGACAGCACGCCGCTGCGGGCCGCCTCCAGGTAGGCGTGGGCGGATTCGCAGGATTCGAGCCGGCTCCAGTCGGAGTCGTCCGGGCGCCTGCCGTGACGCGCCTGTATGCGTGCCTGCACATAGCTAAAGCCCGCGCCGGTCATCTTCGCTACCGCCGCACAGGTGCGCCGCCAGGCGATCCGCCGCACGACGCACCCGCTCCCGTTCCTCGTCACCGAGGTCGATGGGTTCCTCGTCTGCCTCGCCCCGCTCTTCGGTCAGTCGGGTCTCCCGGCTAACGGCATCGGCGCACAGGTGGTGCGCACGCCGCATGCGGTCGGCAGCACGCTGCTCGATACGGCGGACCTGCTCGTTGGCATCGGCGATGATGGCGGCGCCACGGCGCTCGCCGGCGCGGATGGCATCACGGGCAGCCTGCTCGGCCTCCAGCACATGATCCATCGCGCTCTTTACGCTCGTCTCGCGTCCGCAGACAGGAGACTTCTTCTGCATCGCCCTGACCTCCCGCAGCTCTGATGCCGTGGCCGGGCCGACGCACGAATAAGGAATCCGCGCGCCACTCAAGGCATGGTAGCCGCAGCCGATCTGCAGCCGTCATCGGGAAAAGCCCTTATCGGATCAGGGTTTTCGCACGCCCGCAGGCGCAGCGCTCAGGTCATCGAGACCTCGGTAAAGTCCGCCAGGAACTCGACCACCCGACGTAGGCGTCGGCGGTCGAAGGCCGCCGGCCCCGGCAGCGGGCGGTCGGCCACCACCCAGCGCACACCGTGGCCCTCGCACCAGGCCCAGGTCAGTCGCCCCACCTGCTGCACGTCGCTGTAGGTGCCGCACTGGGGGCAGCCGATGGGGCGGCGGCGCTCCAGCGGGAAGGGGATGATGTCGGCTCCGGGCATGATCCGTCGCAGGTTCCATGGCAGTGACACATTGGAACCGGCAGCCGGCGCAGCGGCTGTGACCCGTTTCTCACCCGCGGGACTGGCCGCGCGGGCCGGACCGCCGGCGCGTTGGAACTGTGACGCCGTCGGCGCCACAGACCCAGTCCGGCCAGCGCGGCCAGTCCCGCCAGCGAGAACGAGCCCGAGCCGCCACTACCGTCGGATTGCACCACCGGCGGCGGGATATCGCCGTCGAAGGAGATGTCCTCCAGCGGCAGCAGATCCAGGTCGGACGAGTCCAGCGCGCCGAAGTCGGCAACGAAGCGGTCGTCCCAGGCATCGTAGACCTCGATGAGCACGTCGTAGAGGCCCGGTGGAAAACCGGCCACCAGTTCCGCCTCCACCTCGTAGTCGTCGCTGGATGACGAGCCGCGGATGGTGAAGACGTCGGTTTCGTGGATGAGCGTGTAAGCGCCGCCGGGCTCGCGCAGCCAGATGTCGGCATACACCTCTGCCTCCGTGTAATCGGTGTCGACGTCAAACGTCACCTGCAGCCAGGTGTAGTAGCCGTCACGGTCCAGGTCGTCGAACAGCCGCGTCTTGGCATCGTAGATGCGGAAACCGCAGCAGGAGACGGCACGTTGCTCCGGCGAGGATGGTGCGATCTTTCGCTGGCCTGCCGTCCGACCGCCGCCGTCGAAGTCTTCCAGAGCGGCGGCCGGGCGGCGCTCGTTGCCGCCGCGCTCCGCGGCGAATCCCTCGGCGGTGCGGGTCTGCGGTTCGCTACCAGCTCCGCTGGAGGCAAACGCTCCGGCCGCGACCGTAAGCGCGGCGGCCGCCAGCAGTGCGGGCAACCACCGGGCGGGCCAGCCGGGCAGGTCGCGCCATTGCGGCGGCTCTGCATGTCTCTTCGCCGTGTGAGGTGTGCGTTCCATGTCCATCTCCGTTCTCCTGCCAATTCCCATGACCTCGGCGACATTGGAACGCCGTTGCGCTGAACGCCGGCTGAACCGGCACGCCGGGCAAACCAAGATTCCCCGTCGCAACAGGGTCCGCTATTCTCTTGCCCTTTCGCGGACGGGACAGGGGAGGCGTGGCAGGTGCAGTCACTGATCGAATCGGGCCGCATCGTCGACATCGTGCTGGCGGTGCTGGTACTCGAGGTCGTCCTGCTCGCGTTCTGGCACCGGCGCACCGGCCGCGGCATCGCCGTATTGCCCGCCGTTCTGAACGCCGGCGCCGGCGGCAGTCTCGCGCTGGCGCTGCGCGCCGCACTGACCGAGGCGGGCTGGCAGTGGATCACCGTCTCGCTGCTATGCGCGCTAGCCTTTCATTCTGCGGACCTGGCACGCCGCTGGTCACGGCAGAAAACACGGTGAGCCGTCGGCCATCGAGCGAGCGCCCGTTGCGCGACAGGCCGACCGCCGTCGTCATCGGTTCCGGCTTCGGCGGACTCGCCGCGGCAATACGCCTGGGGGCCCGCGGCTATCGGGTGCGGGTGTTCGAGAAGCTCGATGCCCCGGGCGGCCGCGCCTACGTGTTCCGCCAGGACGGCTACACCTTCGATGCGGGACCCACCATCATCACGGCGCCTTTCCTGCTGGAGGAACTCTGGCAACTGGCCGGCCGGCGGCTCGAGGACGACGTGAAGATCGTGCCGATGGAGCCTTACTATCGCATCCGCTTCGCCGACGGCGACCACTTCGACTACAGCGGCGACGACGAGGCCATGAAGCGGGAGATCGCCCGCTTCAACCCCGCAGACGTGGCCGGCTTCGAGCGCTTCCTCGCGGCCAGCGCCAAGCTCTACGACATCGGCTTCGACGAACTGATGGCGGCGTCCTTCGACTCCTTCGGCTCCATGTTCGGGTCGCTGCCGGATCTCTTCCGCGCCCAGTTCTACCGCTCGGTGTACGGGCTGGTCTCGCGCTACATCTCGCATCCGAAACTCCGCCAGGTATTCAGCTTCCACCCGCTGCTGGTCGGCGGTAATCCGTTCACCGCCACCGCGGTATACGCCCTGATCGCCCAGCTGGAGCGCCGCCACGGCGTGCACTTCGCCATGGGCGGCACCGGCAGCGTGGTCGACGGCATGGTGCGCCTCATCGAATCCCTCGGCGGGGAGATCCGCTACAACGCACCGGTGCGCGAGATCCTGGTGCAAGACCGTCGGGCGGCGGGCGTCAGGCTGCGCGACGGCGAGACCGTGGCCGCCGACGTGGTGGTCTCGAACGCGGACTCGGCCGCGACCTATCGCTATCTCCTGCCGGAGCATGTGCGGCCGCGGCGCTGGACGGAGCGCAAGCTCGCCCGCGTCCGCTACTCCATGAGCCTGTTCGTCTGGTACTTCGGCACCGACCGGCGCTATGACGACGTGCCCCATCACATGATCCTGCTGGGGCCGCGCTACCGGGAGCTGCTGGACGACATCTTCCGCCGCCAGCGGCTGGCGGACGACTTCAGTCTGTATCTGCACCGGCCTACGGCCACGGATCCGTCACTCGCGCCGCCGGGTGGCGACGCCTTCTACGTGCTCTCACCGGTGCCCCACCTCGACAGCGGTATCGACTGGTCGGAGACCGCGGAACGCTATCGGTCAGCCATCGCGAAGAGCCTGTCGGAGAGCGTGCTACCGGACCTCGAGGAGCACGTGGTTACATCAAGGATGATGACGCCCGCGGATTTCCGCGACCGGCTCTGGTCCGTGAAGGGCGCCGCCTTCGGCCTGCAACCAATTCTGCTGCAGACGGCATGGTTCCGTCCCCACAACCGGAGCGAGGAGCTCGAGGGCCTCTACCTGGTAGGCGCCGGCACCCATCCGGGCGCGGGACTGCCGGGCGTCATCTCGTCGGCGAAGGTGCTGGACGAGATCGTCCCGGACCCGCAACCCCGGTAGGAGGGGCCTTCAGGCCCGATCCCGCTTTCCAATCGGGTCTGAAGTCCAATCGGGCCTGAAGGCCCTCCTACCCGTTAGTTGGGCGAGCCCATGCCGCCGCCGTGCTGCTGCATGGCCTGCTGGGCAAGCTGCTGGTATTCCTGCTGGGCGGTCTGCAGTCTCGAGATCAATTCGTCGGTCTGCGGGTTCTGCGCCTCCATCGCCGCGACGAGATTCTCGTTCAGTGCCTCGCGCTTCGCCTGGAACTCCTCGTCCTGCATGATCTGGCCCTGGGCCTGCTGCATGGAGGTCATCTCCTGGCGCAGCTGCTGGCGGTGCTGCTGCTGCTCCTCGGTGGACAGCTCGCCGCTCTGCATCTCGCCCTGCAGCGTCTCGATCCGGCCGCGGGCTGCTTCGGCATCGTAGCCGGTCTCGGCCATCTTCTCGTCCACGAAGGAGATCAGGTCGTCGCGCTGCCTGGCGAGTTCCGGGTTCTCTTCGATGGTGCTCTCCTGGATCGCCATCAGCTGCTGGTTAAGCTGCTCGATCTCGGCGCGCTTCGCCTGCACCTGCTGGATCAGCTCGCTGGCCTGGCCATCCCGGGATTGCGGCGGCATCGCTCCGCCCGGGTGCCCTTCCGGCATCTGCTGGGCGCTGACACTCACCGCACAAAGCGTCAGCAACGCGGCGGTTCCGGTGGCGCGGAGAAGGCTCATCGAACGCGAAAATTTTTCAGGCTTCATAGACATGGCGTCGGTACGCTCCTTGTTTGATCGGGCGGCACGGCACCCGCGGTGCCGCAGCAACAGGCGGGCAAGAGTAACAGCCCGACTCGGGGCCGTGTCAAAAGCTGATGCCGGCCGCTGCACCCTCTTCAGGACCCCTCGAGGCCCAGGTCCGCCCGTACGCTGGCGGCCGCGAGGCGTCCGGACAAAGCCGCCATCGGCACGCCCGGCCCGGGATGCACGCTGCCGCCCGCAAGATAGAGCCCGCGCAAGCGCGAGCGAGAGCCGGGGCGCAGGAAGGACGAGCGCCAACCGTGGACGGGCTGGCCGTACAGAGCGCCGCCGGTGGCGGGGAACAGCGCGCCGAAATCCGGCGGCGCGGTCGTCAGCAGGCCGCCCTCGACCGGCTCCAGACCGAGCCCGTGGCGTTCGAGCGTGGCGAGGAGCCGGTCGCGGTAGCAGGCCGCGGTCGCCGCATCCATGTCACCCGGCGGCGCGTTGGCGAGGCAGAAGACGCGCTCCCCGCCGTCTCCGGTCTGACCGCCCGGCGCCCGATCCTGCGCGCAGACGTAGACCGTGGGCGTATCGGTCATCGCGCGCCGCGCGAAGATGCTGTCGAACTCGTCCGCATAATCGTCGCCGAAGAAAACGGTGTGATAGGCAAGAGGAAACCCGCTCGTCCACGCCCGCGCCGACAGTGTCAGCGCGGACAGCGAGGCCGGTGGCCCGACCCGGTCCGGCACGGCCCTGCGCGCCTCGTCACCCAGCAGCCCGCCGGCCAGCGCGGCGGCGTCTCCGTTGAACACCACCGCATCCGCCGCGACACGCTCGCCGCCATCCAGCTCCACGCCCGCGACGCGGCCGTCGCCGCCGGTGAGCACGCGCACTACGTGACAACCGTAGCGCAGCTCCGCGCCCGCCGTCTCCGCCGCCCCGGCGAGCGCCTCGGCCAGCCTCTGCATGCCGCCGCGCACGACCCAGACACCGGCGCGCTCCGCGTGCGCGATCAGCATCAGGGTCGCCGGCGCGCGGAACGGCGACGAGCCGCAGTAAGTGGCATAGCGGCCGAACAACTGCCGCAGCCGCGCATCGGTGAAATGGCGGCCGAGTTCACTCCAGAGCGAGCGAAACGCGTTGATCGCCAGCAGGTCAGGCAGCCTGCGCAGGCCCAATGCCCGAGTGAGCCCGAGGACGCCGGGCCGCTCGGCACGCATGAACGGTCTGTCCAGCGTCTCGAAGACACGCCGGGAACGGCGCACGAATCGCCGGTAGGCCTCGGCCTCCCGTGCACCGGCCAGCTCGCCGATGGCCGCGGCGGAGCGCTCGGCGTCCGCGTACAGATCGAGCCGGCTGCCGTCCAGCCAGGCGTGGCGGGCCAGCAGGTCCGCCGCATCCAGCTCCAGGTGATCGCCGAGGCGCTGCCCGGCGGCGGCGAACAGCTCGTCGAAAACCCGGCGCATCGTGAATACCGTCGGGCCCGAGTCGATCCCGATCCCGCCGACGCGTACCTCGCGCATCTTGCCGCCGGGCACGCGATGGCGCTCCAGTACGGTCACCGCCGCGCCGGCGGAAGCCAGCTCCAGCGCCGCAGCCAGTCCGCCCATGCCCGCGCCGACCACGACGACCCGGGGTCTCGTGCCCATTGCACCTCCCATTGCATTCGATTGGCCGCCATTATGGACCATTGCGCCGCCTGTCCCGGCTCCTGACGATGCTAAGATTCAGGCTGGAGGGGATGCACTTGGTCAGCAATACGGCGGACATCGCAAACACAGGCAGCGGCACTCTGACGCCTCCGCTGAGACGGCTCGTGGCCGAGATGGTCGAGTCGGCAGGATGCAGCATCGATGCAGGAACCGGGATCCGGCATGTCCCGGCGGAGGTTTACCTGGACCCGGGCCGGTTCGAGGCCGAGCATACCGTGCTGTTTCGGCGGCTGCCGATACCACTGGCACCGTCGGCCCTGCTGCCCGCGCCCGGCCACGCGGTGACCCACGACGGCCACGGCATGCCGCTGCTGCTCACCCGCGACCGGGAAGGCCACGCACATGTGTTGCTGAACGTCTGCCGCCACCGCGGCACCCGCCTCGTCGAGACCGGCGAGCCCTGCCGCACCGGCGCCCTGGTCTGTCCCTATCACGCCTGGACCTACAACCTGGACGGCAGCCTGCGCGGGCTGCCGCGGCCGGACACGTTCCCGGGCATGGACAAGCGGGACTACGGCCTGGCGGCGCTGCCCTGCCGCGAGACCGGCGGCCTGCTCTGGGCAGTGCTCGAAGGCGGCAAACCCGACTTCGACGCCTTCCTCGGTGAGCTGCCCGCTGACTTCGAGGCGCTGGGTCTGCCCGGCATGCACCTGTACCGGCGCCGCAGCCACGATGTGGCGGGCAACTGGAAACTGATCATGGATGCGTTCCTGGAGTCCTACCACGTGCAGCGCCTGCACAAGGACACCATTGCACCCTTCTTCGCCGACTCCATCTCCGCGGGCGACCGGGTGGGACCCCACTTCCGCAACGCCGTCGGCCGGGAGGAGTTCCTCCGCGCTGCGGACCTCGATTCCCTGGCCCACCTGCGCCAGTACGTTACCTTCTCCTACAGCCTGTTCCCCGGCGCGGTCATCATCGTCAGCCCCGACTACGTCAACCTCATGCTGCTCTACCCGCGGGCCGTGAACCGCACGCTGGTGGAGGACTTCATGCTCATCCCCGAACCGCCGGCCGACGAACAGATGGAGGAGCACTGGGCCCGCAGCTTCGAGCTTCTCGACGGCGGGGTGTTCGCGACCGAGGACTTCCGCGCCGCCCGCCTCGGCCAGGAGGGGCTCGCGACCGGCGCCGTGACCGAGCTGACGCTGGGCACCGCCGAGACCGCCGTGGCCGAATTCCACGCCGAGGTGCAGTCGCGCCTCGACGGCTGACCGACCCTCCGCCCGCCCCGCTGGCGGGTTTCTCGCCCTTTTTCCGATCTCTCTCAACAAGGGAGTCATGAACGGCGTCCGCCAGTCGGCGGGGGCCACCGAGATCGGAGGAGAACAAACAATGAACCTCTACTTCCGTCTGCTGCGGGCCTACGTCTACGGCCTGCTCGGCGCAGGGATACAACCCGAGGAGCCGGCCGAGAGCCGCTTCCGCGTCTGGTTCAACGACCTGGATGCCTTCGGCCACATGAACAATGGCCGTTACCTGCAGATCATGGACGTGGCGCGGACCGAGTGGATGACCCGCGTGGGCGTCATCGCCGCCCTGCGCCAGTACGGCTGGGCCGCCCTGCTCGGCGGCGGCGTGGTGCGCTTCCGCCATTCGCTGCGGGTCTTCCAGCTCTACCGGGTCCGCACGCGTCTGCTGTACTGGGACCATCGCTGGTTCTTCCTGGAGCACGCTTTCATCGACGCCTCGGACCGCTGCGTGGCCGTCGGCACGACACGGGCCGCGATGCGCTGCCGGGGCGAATGGGTGCCCGCCGCCGAGGTGGTCACTGCCGTACGCCCGGGGGCAGAGCGGCCCTCGCCGCCGGATTACCTGCATGACTGGCTGACCCTGGAGGAGCGCGTATTCGAGACCGCGTCCATCCATGCGGTCGAGGGCAGACCGGCCGAGGTCGGCCTGGCGGGAGCGAAATGATGTTCCTGGACCGGCAATTCACCGAGGGGTTCTTCCGCCGCGTCGTTGCCCGGCCGGCCCTCACGCTGGCAGCCGGCCTCCTGGTCATCGGCATCTGCGCCGCCGGTCTCACAGGCCTCGTGAAAGACACCTCCGTGGAGGCCTTCATACCCGACGATCACCCGTCCGTACTGGCGAACGACCGGGCGGAGGAGCTCTTCGGAATCTCGAAGCCTCTGGCCGTCGCCGTCATGACCACCGACGGCGGCTCGGTCTTCCGCCCGGAGGTACTCGACCTCGTGCGGAGAGTCACCGAGCGAGTGGCCGACCTGTCCAACATCCGCCCCGACAGGGTCGCGAGCATCGCCACGGAGTCGTCGATAAGAGGCGAGGACGGGGCCTTGTTCGTGGAGCGCTACGTGGACCGCAACGGGGTGCCCGGCGCGGCGGACGCAGGGGATGCAGCGCGGCGCTGGCGCTCCATGCCGCCCCACGTCGACGCACTGGTGAGCGCAGACGAGACCGGCGCCGTCATCATGGCGGAGCTCATCGACGACGATCTCGCCGCCGACACCTACGAGGCGGTGCGCCAGCTCGTGGGCGAATACGACGGCGGCCCGGCGGAACTCCTGGTGGCCGGCCCGGCGGCCGTCAGCGGCTATCTCGGCGCCTACATCGACCGGGACGCGCGCAAGCTGCAGCCGCTGGTCTTCCTGCTGGTGCTCGGCTTCATCTACCTCGCCTTCCGCCGGACCACGGCGCTGCTAGGGCCCGTATTCGTGATACTCGGCTCCGCCGGCGGCGCCCTCGGGATCATGGCCTGGGCCGGCACGCCGTATTTCGCCATCACCAATGCCCTGCCGGTGATACTGGTCGCGATCTCCGTGGCGGACGCCATCCATATCCTCACGGCCTACTACGTTCTGCGCGCCCAACACCCGGACGGCGACGTGCGCGAGCAGGTGGTGCACGCCATGGTCGAGATGGCGCGGCCCATCACACT
>CAYRUH010000059.1:0-15084 GCA_964427415.1 uncultured Woeseiaceae bacterium
TGGTGGCCAGGGGCGGAATCGAACCACCGACACGCGGATTTTCAATCCGCTGCTCTACCAACTGAGCTACCTGGCCTTTCTTGCGTGAGAATGCGGTGGAGATCGGGCCTGAAGGCCCTCCTAGCGGTCTTTCCAGTGTGGCGAGCGGGGTATTACAGCGGCCCGGCGCCGGGTAGTCAAGAGAGCGGTCGCGCCAGGCGCTTGCCGCCTGGCGGAGGGCGGCTTACGCTTGCTCCATGACCGACCTGAGCCGCATCGGGGTGGCCATCGAGGCCGATCTCCTCGAGGAATTCGACCGCCTGATCGAGGCCCGGGGGTACCCGAGCCGTTCTGAGGCGTTCCGGGATCTGATCCGTGCCGAGATCGCCCGGGAAGAAGTCGAAGCCGACGACGACACCGAGGTGGTCGGCACCGTCACGCTGGTCTATTCCCACAGCCAGCGCCGCCTCGGCGACCGGCTCACGGCCATGCAGCACGAGTCCCACCATGCGGTCATCGCCACCCTCCACGTTCACCTCACCCATGAATTCTGCATGGAGGTGATTGTTCTGCGCGGCCCGGCGGGCAGGGTGCGATCTCTCGCCGACGCGCTGATTGCCACCAAGGGCGTGCGCCACGGCCGCCTGACGTTGACCGCAGCGGATTTCTGACCAGCCGGATTTGTCCCGCCGAAACGAAGGTACGGGTTTTCCGAGTAGCACGAACGTTAATTACGTGCTACGAATGCTCCCGATAAGAAAATGGTCTCCGCGACTGGCAAGCCGATCTCACCAAGGGAGAACCCGATGAGAAAACCCCCGCCCGCGGCTTTTGCCGCTCTGGCCCTGGCCACCGCCGCTACCCCCACGGCCTGGCCGGACAGCTCATCGGGTCACGGCGCCGTCGCGGAGACCGCACTCGAGGAGATCGTCGTCTACGGAAGGGCGCAAGAACTGATCGGCACCGCCGACACCGCCTCCGAAGGGCTGGTGGGTTACGACGACATCCAGCTGCCTCCTCTGCTGCGGGTGGGAGAGCTGGTGGAGGCGGTGCCGGGCATGGTGGCCACCCAGCATTCGGGCACGGGCAAGGCCAACCAGTACTTCCTGCGCGGCTTCAACCTGGATCACGGCACGGACTTTTCAGTGAGCGCCGGAGGCGTGCCGCTGAACATGCCAAGCCATGGCCATGGCCAGGGCTACCTGGACCTGAACTTCCTGATCCCGGAGCTGGTCGCCACCACCCGCTACCGCAAGGGGCCCTATGCCGCCGGGACCGGCGACTTCTCATCCGCCGGCAGCGTGGAATTCACCTTCTACGACGAGTTGCCGGAGACCGTGCTGGGCCTGACCACCGGCGAGGACGGCTACGCCCGCGCGCTGGCGGCCGGCAGCAGTACGCTGGGCGACGGCATGCTGACGGCCGCCTTCGATGCCACCGTCTATGACGGCCCCTGGGAACTGGAAGAGAACCTGCAGCAGTACAAGGCGTATCTCGCTTACGGCTTCGACGTGGGCGGCACGCGCGGCGAGCTCAACCTGCAGGCCTACGACAGCGAATGGGACGCCACCGATCAGATTCCGCTGCGCGCCGTGGAATCCGGTCTGATCGGCCGTCTCGGGTTCATCGACCCCGACCTCGGCGGCCAGACGGAGCGCTACGCACTGACCGGCTCGCTGGACTTCGGCACCTGGCAGGCGCGCGCCTACATCGTCGACTACGACTTCACGCTGTACTCCAACTTCACCTATTTCCTGGACGACCCGGCCGAGGGCGACGAATTCGAGCAGCGCGACGAGCGCATCGTCTACGGCGCCAGCCTGGAGGGCAGCCGGGGTATCGAAGTCGGCCGCCGGCTGGTGGACTTCCGCTACGGCACGGATCTGCGCTTCGACGACATCGACGAGGTGGGCCTCTATGGGACGGCCGCCCGCATACGCACCAACGTCGTGCGCCAGGACGCGGTGGAGGAACTCGCCGCCGGTGTCTGGGGCGAGGCGGACGTGGCACTCACGCGCTCGCTACGGGGCATCCTCGGACTGCGCGCCGATTACTACGACTGGCAGGTGGACGCCTTCCGCACCGAGAACGGCGGCTCCGGCGACGATACGCTGGTCAGCCCCAAGCTCGGCCTGGCCTGGCGTGTCCTCGACGCGCTGGAGATATACGCCAGCTGGGGCCGTGGCTTCCATTCCAACGACGTGCGTGGGGCCACCATCGTCACTGACCCGGCCAGCGGCGACCGGGTGGATCCCGTCGATGTGCTGGTGGAATCCGAGGGCGGCGAGCTCGGGCTGCGCTACGAGCGTGGTACGCGCTTCAACGCCACGCTGGTCGGCTTCTGGCTGGAGCTCGACTCGGAGCTGGTCTACGTGGGCGATGCCGGCACCACCGAGCCGAACGACGCCACCGAACGGCTCGGGGTGGAGGCCTCCGCCTTCTGGCAGGCCACCGACTGGCTGGCGGTGAACGCCGCCTGGACGGCTACCGATGCCGAATTCAAGCAGGACCAGGGCGGCGGCCGGGAGATACCCGGCGCGGTCGAGTCCACCTTCACCCTGGGCCTGAATGCGGCCTGGACCAACGGCTTCAGCGCCAGTGCCCGAATCCGATACCTGGACGACGCACCGCTGGTGGAGGACGGCTCGGTGCGCAGCGACGACTCGCTGTTGGTCAACGCCGGCGTCGCCTGGCGCCGCGGCACTCTGGAGCTTCGGCTCGACGCCTTCAACCTGCTCGACTCCGACGAAGACGATATCGCCTATTTCTACGAATCCCTCCTGCCCGGAGAGACCGCACCGGTGGCCGACATCCACTTCCATCCGCTGGAGCCGCGCACCATCCGCGCCTCGGCAACGCTGCACTGGCGCTGAAGCGGTCCGATTTGTTGCACACTGCTGTAACAGACGGCGCCGACACTGTCTGAACCCGGGGGTTTTTTGACAGCCTCCGGGGCGCCACATACCCTTGAAGGCAGTCTCACGAGGAGCGATCCATGGCCTCCGTACCGGACGATATCCGCCCGGATTACGGGCAGGAATCCCTGCCCCTGCACTACTCCCGCGTCCGCGCTCAGAGCCTGTCGCTGTGCGATACGCTAGCGCCGGAAGACTTCGTGGTGCAGTCGATGCCGGACGTGAGCCCCACCAAGTGGCATCTGGCCCATACCAGCTGGTTCTTCGAGCGCTTTCTGCTGCAGGAGTTCGTGACGGACTACGTGCCGTTCCACGACGCCTACGACTACCTGTTCAACTCCTATTACTACACGGTCGGGCAGATGCACCGCCGCTCCGAGCGCGGCCTGCTATCGCGCCCGACCGTGCGCGAGATCATGAATTACCGTCGGCATGTGGACGAAGGGATGAACCGGCTGCTCGCCAAGCGCGGCGAGGAACCGGATATCGCATTCCTCGCTACGCTGGGGCTCCATCACGAGCAGCAGCACCAGGAGCTGATACTCTCAGACATCAAGCACGTCTTCTCCTCTAACCCGATGAAGCCGGCGATGAGCAGCGAGCTCAGGAAGCCGCCCGCCGCCGAAGCCGGCCCGCTGGGCTGGATCCGGGGCGCAGAGGGACCGCAGGAGATCGGCGCCGCCGGCGAGGGCTTCCGCTTCGACAACGAGACACCGCGCCACACGGAACTCCTGCATGGTCACGAGCTGGCGTCGCGTCTGGTCACCAATCGGGAGTACCTCGAGTTCATCGAGGACGGCGGCTACCGGCACCCGGATCTGTGGCTGTCGGACGGCTGGGCCCTGGTGCAGAGGCAGGTGCCGGAGCAGGAGTGGAACCGACCGCTTTACTGGAGCCGCAGCCACGAGACCGAGTTCACGCTCGGCGGCGAGCGGGAGATCGACCTGGACGCGCCGGTGACCCACGTGAGCTACTACGAGGCCGACGCATTCGCCCGCTGGGCCGGCGCCCGGCTGCCCACCGAAGCCGAGTGGGAGACGGCCGCCGCGGGTGCCAAGGTACGCGGCAACCTGATGGATTCGGGCTACTGGCAGCCGGTGGCGGTCGGCGGTGGCAACGGCGTCTGTCAGCTATTCGGCGACGTCTGGGAGTGGACGGCTTCACCCTATGCCGCCTATCCCGGCTTCCGGCCGCTGGCCGGCTCGCTCGGCGAGTACAACGGCAAGTTCATGTGCAACCAGATGGTCGTACGCGGCGGCTCCTGCGCCACCGCCAGCGATCACATCCGTGCCAGCTATCGCAGCTTCTTCTATCCCCACTCGCGCTGGCAGTTTCTCGGTATCCGGCTGGCCAGGGACGCCGGCCAGCGCCACTGAATACGACAAGGGATTGCCTATGGCCACCGACGCAGCGCGGGCAGAGGACCTGACCGAGCAGGAACTGTGCGAAAACCTGGAACTGGCGGAGCTCATCGAGGGACTCACGCGCCCGCAGAAACTGATCTCTCCGAAGTACTTCTACGACGAGCGCGGCTCGGAGCTGTTCGATGCCATCTGTGAGCAGCCCGAGTACTACCCCACCCGGACCGAGATCGGCATCATGCGGGACAACATCGGGGAGATCGCGGACGTGGTAGGGCCGCGCGCCTCGGTGATCGAGTTCGGCTCCGGCGCCAGCATCAAAATCCGCATTCTGCTCTCACACCTGCACGCTGTTGCCGCCTACGTGCCGGTGGACGTGTCGAAGGAGTTCCTGGTGAAGTCGGCCGACATCCTGGCTGCCGACTATCCGGATCTGGAGATTCTCCCGGTCGCCGCGGACTTCACCAAGCCCTTCGACCTGCCGTCGCCGAAGATCATGCCGGAGCGCAACCTGGTGTTCTTCCCGGGCTCGACCATCGGTAACTTCTGGCCGGACTCCGCCGTCTCGCTCATGAAGGTCATGCGCGAGGAGGCCCGCGACGGCGGCGCGCTGCTGATCGGCGTCGATCTCGTGAAGGACAAGGCGGTGCTGGAACGGGCCTATAACGACAGCGCCGGCTACACGGAGCGCTTCAATCTCAACATGCTGGCGCACCTCAACCGGCGCTTCGGCGCGGGCTTCGACCTCGCCGCCTTCCGCCACCGGGCCATCTACAACGAAGAACTCGACCGCATCGAGATGCACCTGGTCAGCGAGCGCGACCAGACCATCCACGTGGGCGACGCGACCATCTCCATCGCCGCCGGCGAGTACGTCCTCTCGGAGTGCTCGCACAAGTACCGGCTGGAGACGTTCGCGCAAATGGCGGAGCTGGCCGGTTTCCGCGTCGACCGCGTGTGGACCGACGCAGACGATCTCTTCAGCGTCCAGTACTGCACCGCCGTCTGACTCAATGTAGGAGGGCCTACAGGCCCAACCCTCGCTTGAGGTAGCCGCCAATCGGGCCTGAAGGCCCTCCCACATTCCGGGCCTTCAGGCCCTCCTACATTATTCTTTCGGGACGAAACCCTCGGGCGCCTGCGACCCCTGCCCGAAGAAGAACTTCTCCATCTCCTTCTCCAGGAACTCCCGCGCCTTCGGCTCGATGGGGGTCAGGCGATATTCGTTGATCAGCATGGTCTGGTGAGCGAGCCAGCGCTGCCAGGCCTTCTTTGAGATGTTCTCGTAGATGCGTTTGCCGAGTTCGCCGGGATAGGGGGCATAGTCAAGGCCCTCCGCCTGTTCGCCCAGCACGACACAGTTGACCGTACGGCTCATTCGATGCCTCGTTCCAAAGGTTCCGGATGGATATGCGCGTTATACCAGAGCGCCGGACACGGACCCAAGAAACGATCCCTATTGCGACCAATTGCAATCAGTTGCGACCGGGTGCCACGGCGTGCCTCTCAGCCGGCAGCCGCGCCCTCGCCGAGCAGCCGCACCTCCCGCTGCGGGAAGGGGATGGTTACGCCCTCGCGCTTCAATGCCTGATAGACGGCCATGTTAGCCTCATGCATGATCCCGAAATAGCGGTTGGTGGGCACCCAGTAGCGGTAATCCAGATCGATGGAGGATTCGCCGAAGCCCGCGATGCCTATCTGCGGCGAGACCTCGGAAGAGACGCCGTCCACGGCGTCCAGCGCGTCGGCAATGACACCGATGGCCCGCTCCGGGTCCTCGCTGTAGGCAATGCCCACACGACCCTCGACCACCCGGTTGGAGTAGGAGTTGGTGTGGATCTCGCCGGTGATCTGCTTGTTTGGGATGACGATGCGTTCGCCGTCCTCGGTGAGCAGCACCGTGGTGGCCAGCGAGATGTCTTCCACGAGCCCGGCGCAGCCCTGGATGGTCACGGTATCCCCCACCCGGTACATGCGCGTGATAATGATCACGAGACCTGCGCCGTAGTTGGCCACCGGGCCCTGGAGGGCGAAGCTGACGCCGACGGCCAGACCGCCGATGGCGGCGATCAGCGGCGTGATGCTCACGCCGAGCTGGTTCATGGCAATGATCGCGAACAGCGCGATAACGGTGATGCGCACGGTGCTGGCGATGAACTGGCGCAGCGTCACGTCGACGTCATGGCGCTCCTGCGCCCGCAGCACGATGCGGCCCACCCAGCGGGCCACCAGGACGCCGACGATGATGACCAGTAAGGCCCCGACCAGGCGGAACGAGTAGGCCACCATGAAGTTCACCACCAGTTCGTAGACCTGCTGTACCAGGTCCAGCTGCTGGCCCAGCTGTTTTTCGAGTTGTTCGTCCATTCTTCCCTTCCAACTGTCTCCGGCAAACACTCAGACGCCCGGGTCCTCCAGCCTGTCCAGCAGCCGGCGCACCGGGGTCGGCAGCCCCACCTGGCTGGCGCCGGCCGGTTCCAGCCAGCGCTCACCGTCCCCATCGCGCGCAGCACGCGGCCGTTCGTCCAGACGGATCAGGACCGGCCGCATGTGCAGATCATAATGGGTGAAGCTGTGCTCGACAGTCTGCCAGCGCTCCACCGCAGGCGGCTCCGCGCCGAGGCGCCGCCGGCACCAGTCCTGCGGGGTCTCCTCGTCGCCGATCTCGGGCAGGCTCCAGAGCCCGCCCCAGATGCCCGCATCGGGCCGGCGCTCTAGCAGCACGGCCGTGCCGTCCCATGCCAGTGCGAACTCGGCGCTGCGCCGGCGCCGGGACTTCTGCGGCGGCTTGCGACCCGGGAACTCCGCCTGGCGGCCGAGCGCCAGCGCGCGGCAGTCCGGCGACTGGGGGCAATGCCCGCACGCCGGCCGGTTGCGGGTGCAGAGCGTTGCCCCCAGGTCCATGATGGCCTGGGTGTAGGCCGCCACACGCTGCGATGGCGTGTGCCGCTCCGCCAGTCTCCAGAGTTCTTTCGCAACCGCCGTGCGGCCGGGCCAGCCCTCCACCACATGATAGCGGGCCAGCACCCGTTTGACGTTACCGTCCAGGATGGGATGACGCTCGCCGCCGGACAGGGCGAGGATGGCTCCGGCAGTGGAACGCCCGATGCCGGGCAGCGCCTGCAGCGCCTCAAGGTCACGGGGGAACTGCCCGCCGTGATCCGCCACGATCTGCTGCGCGGCCCGGTGCAGGTTGCGCGCCCGCGCGTAGTAGCCCAGGCCCGACCACAGCCCGAGGACGTCGTCGACCGGCGCGGCGGCGAGCGACTCCACCGTCGGCAAGCGCTGCATGAAGCGCTCGAAGTACGGGATGACCGTCTTCACCTGGGTCTGCTGCAGCATGATCTCCGAGACCCAGACCGGATAGGGCGCGGGATTGCGCTGCCACGGCAGGTTTTGGCGGCCGTGGCGGTCGTACCAGTCGAGCAGCCTATCGGCGAAGGGCGTCACGAGGAGGGCTCCGCGCCCTGCTCCTCGTCCGCGGAGAGGGCCAGCGCCTCGATGCGCTCCAGCGCCTCGACGGCGTCGCTGCGGAAGGAGCGCTTCATGATGTAGGGACCGATCAGCGGCGGCACCCAGAAGCCGGGCTCCATCTCCATGCGATAGTGCACTTCGGTGCCGGAGCCGGAGGGAACAAACTGCCACTCGGTGCGGCCATAGTCGAAGTCGCTGTGCTCCGGTTCCACTTCGGCCACGATGCGGCTGTGGGGCGTAAAGTGCAGCTCTTCGATGCGCTCGATGGTCTTGCAGAAGAACAGCACGCAGCCCTTCACCAGGGTGAACGCCCGGGGCGTGCCGTCGCTGGCGGGGGCGATGAAACGCACGTCCTCGAAGATGCTGGAAATGCGCTCGAAGCGGTCGTAGTCGGACAGCACACGGAAGACAGCCTCGGGCGGCGCCGCGAAGTAGGTGCGCGAGGCCATGGTGTAGCGCTCACCCTCCTGCTCCACCCTCACGTCCAGGAGATCCGCGCCGCCGGCAGGCCCCGCCGCCAACAAGCTCAGCACGACCAGCAGGCGGATGGCGAGAGCCGCCGGGCTTCCGGCTTCAGCGCTCACCGAGCAGGTCTTTCAGTTTCTTCTTCAGCTGGTCTTCGACCGACTCTTCCTCTTCGGCGGGCGGCTGATCCTCCGGCGCCAGGTTCTCGCCGTCGGCGGGGGCCGTCTCGTCTTGTGACTCGATACCGAGGCGCTCCAGCAACTTCTTCTGCAAGCGGTCTTTCTCTTCTTCGATGCGGCCCCTGACCTCCTCGCGCAGCATGTCGTCGACGTCCGGTCGCACGGAGGGGTCGGCGAGGCGGCCGCTGATGCGGATCGGGATGACCGCCTCGGTGTATTCCGCCAGTTCTTCCTCGCTGGCTCCTTCAATAAAGTCGGGACGCTCGAGCACCCGCGCGCGCACGCCATAGTCCAGGGTGGCGGCTGCGAGATCCACCGTCCCCGCACCGGTGACGCGGAGGAACGGCAGTTCGGCGAACAGGTCGTCGTTCGTGAGCACGCCGCCCGCCACCTTGCCGCTGCCGCGAATGGTGGAGAACGGCGTGCTGGGGTCCGCGGGCGGCGGCGGCGGCGTCTCGCGCCGGAATACGGCCCGGGCCCGGCGGATCTGATACCAGAGGTCTGTGCCCTGGAAGGCGCCGTCGCTGAGTTCGAAGCCGAGGTCGCCGCCCAGGCCCTGGCGGATCTCGGCCAGATTGGCACCGCTGCCGCCGAGCGTGAACCGGCCCTGCAGGCTGCCGCTGAGTCTGTCCGTCTCGAACAATTCGCGGCCGAGGGCGGCGAGCTGCACGCCTTCCACCCGCTCATCGACGGACAGGCGGGGTTTGTTGCGGCTCGCGTCGATACGCACGTCACCGTTGTATCCGCCCTCCAGCACGCGGGCGGCGATGGGATGCAGGCGCACCCGGCCGTCGCCTGCGCTGACGCCGAGCTCGATCGTGCGGAAAATGAGTCCGCCCAGCACCACTTCGGCGAACTTCAGCGTGCCCTGCGCGTCGAGCGAGCGGATGAGGTCCACCGGGATCTCGGTCGCGTCCAGGGCCGCCGTGTCGGCCTCGGCCGGTGCGTCGTCGGCGGGCGGCGCGAGATAGCGGTCCAGGTCGATGCGGTCGCCTTCCAGGGAGAAGCGATATCCCGGCGCCTCGAAATCCCGCACCGAGAAATCGCCCTTCAGTTCGGTGTCGTCCAGACGGGCAGTCATGCCGGAAAGAACCACGCTATCGTGCGTTACGCCGACGTCGGCAGCGAAAGACACGAGTTGCAGCACGGCCGGGTCGGCGGTGGGCGGCAGCGGCGTGCCCAGCGCATCGGCCAGGTCTTTCGGCGAGAAGCGGGGCGCCTCGATGCGGCCCGAGAGCTGCACCGCCTCGCCGACCGTACCCGAGAGCTCCGCCTCGATGCGCAGGGAGGCCACTTCCAGCGCGCCGTCATCGAGTTCCAGCGCCTGCTGCGCCATCGCGTAGGCCACACGCCGGGCGGAAAGGCCGAAGTCGAAGGGCTGCTGGTCTCGGCCGGGATCGAGCCGGCCGTCGAACAGCAGGCCATCCAGCACGATGCGCTCGCCGGCCAGGTCCACGGTAACAACCGTCGCGAGTTCGTACTCACCCCCGGGGCCCTCGGGCAGTGTGGCCAGAGCGAACCCGCCGTCCACGTCGAAGGGCAGACCCGGCTCGATGGCACCCGTGCTCAGCGCGAGGTCGGTGACCCGGTAGTGGGCCGCCGCCGCCTCGTCCTGCCAGTCGATGGTCGCACCGGTAAGGCTGATACCGGCGGCCCGCAGCTCGCCGATGCCGGCTTGCTCGCCCCCGGCGTCCCGCGCATCGGCCGGCGCCTCGCCCGCGGTCGCCAGGTCGTCCCAGTTGGTGCTGCCGTCTGCCGCGACGCGCAGATTCAACACGAGCCCGTCCACCGAGACCCGGCCGGCCTCGATGCTGCCGGTGATGAGCGGCCACAGGCGGATCGCGACGCTGGCGCCCTCCAGCTCGGCGAAGGGCTCGGGGCCGAATCCCTCGGCGTTGCCGAGCACGATGCGTCCGGTGTCCACGCTGAGCCAGGGGAACAGGCCGAGCTCAAGGTCGCCGTCCAGGCTCAGCGAGCGGCCGGTGGCAGCTTCCACCTGCGCCGCGATCTCGTTCTTGTAGTCATTCGGGTCGAACAGCAGCGCGACCGCCAGCACGACCACCACGAGGAGGCCGACGACGGCGGCAACGCCGATGAGGAGAAACTTCAGGAAGCGCCCCATTGCAGATCCCTCGCAGCGCGGGTGAGGCGCCTAGATTAGCAAACCCCCGACCCGGCAGGCAGTGACGGGTCGGGGGATTTGTGTAGGAGGGCGTCGGGAATGGAATCGGGAAAAGGGGATCGGGGCTGAAGCCCCTACCAGCCCCTCCTACGTTGTGCAGAGGTCTATGTCGCCGCTGAGGGTCTGCAGGCGGATGTCGCCGCGGCCCTCGCCGGCGGTGAAGTGCAGCTCGGAACCCGGCGCGTAGCGGCTCTTGCGCGCGGGCTTCGGACCGAAGCAGTTGTCGATGCTGCCGCTGAAGCTGGTCACATCGATCTCGGCGTCGGGCGCGCCCGCGATGTCCAGTTCGACGTCGCCGCTGACGCTCTCCGCGTGGAAGCTGCCGCCGCGCTCCAGGCTCACGGCGGCGATCACGTCGCCGGAGGTGGTCTCGAAGCGGGCACGGCTGACCCGGCTGTCGCTCACGATCACATCGCCACTCACCGATTCTGCGTCCAGCTCGCCGGCCAGCGTCTCCGCGACCAGGTCGCCGCTGACCGCGGCGAGCCGCGCCCGTGACTCTTCGCCATGGCCTTCCACGCGGACGTCGCCGCTGACGGTCTCCGCGCTCACCGGCTGGCCCCAAACCTCGGTGCGCACATCACCGCTGACGCTCTTCAGCCGCTGTTCGCCGCGCACGCCTTCGGTGTTTATGTCCGCGCTGGTGCCGACCACCCTCAGGCCCATGGCCGCCGGCATCTCGAAGCGCAGGTCGGCCGAGGCGCGATGATAGGACCGGAGCTTCTCCTCCACCCTCACCTCAATGGCGATAGCGCTGCCCTGCCTTTCGACCAGCACTTCTCCAACGTCGTCCTCGAGGACGCCGGTGATGCGAATGTCCTGCCGGTCCGAGCCTGTCACCTCGATGGAACCGGCGGTATTACTGATGCGCAGTTCCTTCGCCCCGTCTGGCGCCAGCGTGCGTTCGTAGTTCCGCTCGGCCTGGACCGCCAGGGGCAGTGCGGCCAGCAGCAACAGTGCGAGTGTCTTGGCGTTCATAGATCGGTCCTCCTCCTGGCCGGGCCGGCAAGGCCGTTCACCCGGGCCATCACATCCAGTTCTCTCTGATAGGTCTGCAGCATCAGTTCCTGCAGCAGGGGATCGTCCGGGTTGTCCTGCAGGGCGGTATCGATCTGCTCCAGAGCGCTCCTGATCGTCTCGATGTTGCGCACCACGATCTCCCGGTCTTCCGGCGCGAGCCGTGCGAGACGCTCTTCGAGCAGCCCAAGGATTTCCGCGCGGGCCGCACGGTACTCAGGGCCGGGCTCCGTCGACGTCACGGCGGCGTTACGCAGCCTGTGTTGATGGCCGGCGGTGTCGAGGCCCCGGTTGACCGGCCCCGGCGATTCGGCCGGTACGGTGGCCAGCGGCACCGGGTCTTCCCCCACCAGACCATTATGAACGAGCAGCAGGGGCAGCAACGCCGCCGTGCCGAGCGCCGCGGCTGCGGCGCCCCACCACCAGCGGCGTGGGCCGTGGCGCGCCTCCGCCTCTTCCAGCCGGGCCTCGATGCCGGGCCAAAGGTCGCGCCCGGGTTCCACCGCCCGCGGCAGTGCGGCAATGCGGCGGTCGAGTTCCGCCTTCGTCTCCTGTCGTCTCCGCTCTTTCTTTGTCACTGATTTATTACTCTATATCAGACCGGCCCGCGCTCAGCCGCCTGGCGAGCAGCCGGCGGGCCCGGTGCAGTTGTGCCTTGCAGGTGCCGCTGGCGATGCCCAGCATCTCCCCGGCCTCCGCGTGGCTGTAGCCGTACACCGCCAGCAGCACGAAGACGTGGCGCGCGCCCTCCGGCAGCGCAGCGACGGCGGCTTCCAGGTCCTGCTGGTCGGCCGGGTTGTCACCGGCTGCGCCGGGTTCCGCCTTGCCGTCCAGCGGGTCCTCAGGCCGCATCCGGCGACGTCTCGCGAGCACGGCGTTCACCGCAATGCGGTGGAGCCACGTGCCGAACGCGGCGTCGCCGCGGAACTGCGCGAGCTTGCGCCAGGCCTGGATGAACGCCTCCTGTGCGCAGTCCTCGGCCTCGGCCGGCTGGCCCGTCATACGCAGGCACAGGCCGTAGACCTGACCGACGTGAGCGCGGTAGAGCTGCTCGAAGGCCCGGCGATCGCCCTTGCATGCGCGGCGAACGGCCAGATCGGCCGGTTCAGTGGCCACGGAGGGCTCTTCTGCGAGCGGTCGGGTGGCCGCGTAATCGATGGCCGGCGCGGTCAGTCGGCCAATCCGTCGCCCAATCAGTTGCCATGGCTCCTTTCATCCGTCGTTCAGTCCTTTGATGCAGGGCCGTTGCCGCGGGTTTGAAACCGGCGCGAAGAAAACAAGGCCATCGGCACCTGGCGGCTGTTTTGCTATGATCCTGCGATGCCGGTGGTCATCAACGATAACCCGAAAGCACCCGCGCACAGGGAGGGAGCATGAGCGAAGCCCACAGGTCGGGCGAAACCCCGGAGCCCCTCGCTCGTCAGCTCCGCGTACTCTATATCGGCGACTACTCCCTCCCCGGCGGCAACATCCTGCAGATGCTGCGCCAGCTCGATGCTATCGACGGCATCCATCAGGCCAGCAACCCCGCCGGCATCCGCGACGAGGTTGCCCGCATCAACCCGGACATCGTGGTGCTCGACGTCGGTCTCACCGAGGCAGGCCGCCAACGCCTGCGCCCGGCGGCGGCAATGGCGGAGCTGCCGGGCCTGCCGGTGATCGCCGTAACGGCCCGGGTGAACGAGCACCGAGGCATGGGGGCCGTGCAGCACGGTGCGCAGGATTATCTGTGCCTGGACGAGATCACGCCGGGCACGCTCATCGAGGCGCTGCACTACGCGCTCGACCGCCACCAGTTCGTCCGCCGCATGCAGCGGCCGGAAGACGCCATGCGCACTATCCTGCACGGCATCAACGACGGCGTGATCGTGGTCGACGAGCACGGCGTGGTCATCTCCATTAATCCCGCCGGCCGCAGCATGCTCGGTCTGGGGCCGCGGGAGCGGCCGACGCTCGCCTGGCACCGGCAGTTCTGCGCCAATGCGCCGGGCGTCGAGACGCCGCTGCCGGTGGAGTTCCGCCCGCTGCCGCGGGCACTCGCCGGCGAGAAGTTCAGCGACATGGAAGCGCTGTACGAGACCGAGGGCCAGCCGCCGATGCTGCTGAGCTTGAGCGGGCGCTCACTCACCGATGCCGCCGGTCGGCGCGTGGGGGCGGTGGTCTGTTTCCGCGACGTGACCGACCGCAGGCAGCGTGCCAGGCACCAGCAGCGGCCGTCCCTGTACGACCCGCTGACCGAGCTGGCCGCGCGCGGTCTGTTTACCGAGCAGCTGGGGCGCGCCATCAGTCGCGCCTCCCGGCACAAGCGAGAGCTGGGCATTCTTTTCATCGATCTCGACCGGTTCCGCACAGTCAACGACACCCTGGGCCACGACGCCGGCGACCGCCTGCTACAGGAGGTGGCGCTGAGACTGGTGCGCGAGCTCAGGGTGAGCGACCTCATTGGACGCTGGAACGCCGACCAGTTCGTGGTCTGCATCGAGGACGTGGAATCGCCCCAGGACGCCGCCACGGTCGGGCAGAAGCTCGTGCTGGCCCTGGAAGAGCAGTACTTCGTCGGCGGCAACGAGGTCTACCTGACGCCCAGTATCGGCATCGCCCTGTATCCGGAGGCCGGCAAGAACGCCGCGGAGCTGGTGAAGGCGGCCGCGCTGGCCGCCGCCCAGGCGAAGAGCCACGGCGGTGGACGCTTCCAGTTCCACTCCGCAGCGCTGAACCACAAGATCGCGGAACGGGAAGAGCTCGAGGTAGGTCTGAGGCACGCCCTGGTGCGCCGCGAGCTGCTGCTGCACTACCAGCCGCGCATCGATGTGCGCAACGGCCGGCTCATCGGCTTCGAGGCGCTGCTGCGCTGGCAGCATCCCCGCTTCGGCCTGCTGGCACCCGAGCGCTTCCTGCCCATCCTGGAGTCCAGCGGGCTCATCCATTCGGTGGGCGAGTGGATCGTCGCCAACGCCACCGCTCAGCTGAAGGCCTGGCAGACCCAGTTCGACCTGCCGGACCTCACGGTAGCGGTGAATCTCTCCCCGGTACAGCTCGCGCGGGGACGCATTGTCGAATCCGTGGCGAAAGCGCTGGAAGACACCAACCTGGACCCGGGCTGCCTGGAACTGGAAATCATGGCCACGGGCATGAACCATGGCCGCCGCATGCCCGCGCACATCATGCACGAGCTCAACGCGCTCGGGGTGCGCATATCGCTGGACCGGTTCGGCACCCAGGATATCTCGTTCCGCTCACTGGACAGCGGTGTGGTGGACACCTTCGTGATCGACCGCAGCCTGATCGCGGATCTGCAGGAGAACGAGGATCATCAGCGTCTGGTGCGCGCTGCCATCGCCATGGCCCGGGGGCTTGACATCGAGGTGGCCGCAGAGGGCGTGGAGACCGCCGAGCAACTGGACTTCCTGCGCGAGTGCAACTGCGACCTGGTGCAGGGCTTCCTGTTCAGCCGGCCCATGCACCCCGAGAAGGTGTCGATGTTCCTGCGCGACGAGACCGGCGCCGGACGG
>CAYRUH010000060.1:0-14519 GCA_964427415.1 uncultured Woeseiaceae bacterium
GGAATCAGGCCTTTACGCCATCAAGCCATCAACCTCGCCCATCCTATCTGGCTGACTTGCCACGCCAGGGCTTCAGAAAGTGGATGAACTGCTTGGTCCGCGGCTGGCTTCAGACGGTCAGGTAATCCCCGTCTCTATGACCACCTTGCCATGCGCACGCCGCGGCTCCTTCAGGTATCGGCATGCCTCCACATAATCTTCCATCGGATAGACGCGGTCGATATTCGGTGCGATTTCCCCCTCGGCCAAGGCGTGATTGACCCACTCGATGCCTTTGGCGCACATCTCATCATCTTCGACATAGTTGAACAACGAATACGCCTGGAAGAGCGCGTTGGACTGGAAGAGTGCCGCATATGGAATTTCGGGGAAGTCTTTATCGAGCATGCCGTAGAAAAAGATCCGTGCATTTTTTGCCAGCGCGCCGACGTAGTGCGTCATCAATCCCCCGCCGATCGCGTCGAAGGCCGCATCGATGCCGCGCCCGTCGGTCAGCCTCTTGAGTTCGTCATCAAAACCCTCATTCGACGAATCGGTCACGACAACATGGTCAGAACCTGCCTCGAGGAGATACGGCCGATTGTATTCGTAACGAGTCGTGCCGATCATCGTCGCCCCGAATAATCGGCCGATTTTTAGGGCAGCAGTTCCTGCCGTGCTCGTCGCTGCGGTCACCAGAATCACGCGTCCGGGCTGCGCCTTTGCCAATTCCACGACCGGGTAATAGGCGGTCAGGTACTGCATCCATATGGACGCGCTTTCCACGGCACTGAGACCCGCCGCCGCCTTCGTCAGATAGCGCGCCTTGACGATCAATGACTCACCGCTCGCCCCACGATTATCGTAGAAATGCGGCAGGGTGCTATATCGCTCGCCAACTTCGATGTTATCGACGTCCGTTCCTACAGCGTCAACGATACCGGCCGCCTCCATACCGATCCTGGCGGGGAAGCTCGAGAAGCTGTAGGAGTACCGATTCTCCATAAGGTCCATGTCTCCCCAGTTCAAAGCGAACGCTTCGACCCGGAGTCGCACCTCGCCCGGACCGGGTTCCCGGTCAGGGAACTCCTCCAGGCTCAGGCCTTCGAATCCGTCGTACTCATTAATCACCCAGGCTCTATGCATGATCCTCTCTCCCAATCAATGTCCGATCTCGCTGCTCGACGGTGCAGTACTCGCCCGCCGCTCTCCCCCTATAAGCTGACGCCATCCCGTTCTCGTGCGCGCTTATCCCGCCAGAACGACACGATCAGAAATGTCGCAAGCGCTATGCCCACAGAATCGAGTGCCGGTGAGCGGGTCGGTGAGGCGCCACCCATGTAAGACCACGTGCCCGCCGCAATTCCCGCAATCCACCCCGACATTGCCGGCCAGCGAAAACCCGGAAGCCGCGCATACGCACCCTCCGAATAATCCCGACCGAACAGCAGGGCCTCCGCCGCGAAAATTCCGACAATCGGCGGAATCGCAATGCCGAGAATGACGAGGTAGTGAGTCAACCAATCCTGCACGTTGGCGAGCGCGAGACCGGTTCCAACGATACCGATGCCGAGTACTACCACCGGGAATCGAAGCGTTGCGAACAGGGTGACGAAGGACAGCGCGGCGGAGTACATGCACAGCACATTGGACGACCACGCGGCGAGGCCCAACAGAAGGAACGCGGGGATACCGATGCCCAGAGAGGTCATCACCAGGAAGAGGTCGCTCTCGCCGGCAGCGACGCTCGGCACCGCGGTACAGAGCAATACGACGGGGAAGGACACCGCGAGGGCGAAGAAGGCGGAGGTCAGCGCCGCACTCCGGCTGGGCGCGAAGCGAGCGTAATCGGGCTGGATTGCCACGCCGGCGATGTAGCTCCCTACGACCGCCGAGACGGCGACCGGCACCGACAGCGAGGCCTGTTCCGGCGCCACCCAGGAGCCAACCTTGTCGAATGACAGCCATGCCGCGAGAAGGAGGAATGAGAACATGACCGGCACCAGTACTAGTGCGAGCCTGTCCAGACCCTTGAAGCCCGCGGCGGTCACACCCGTAATCAGCACGCCGCCAGCGACGATATAGCCTGCGACGGGGATTGTGTTGCCGAGGATACTCTGCGCGAGCCCGTGGGCGGCCAGGCCGAAGATATTGGAGATGACGCCGAACCAGCCAACCAGCGACAGGGCGATCGCAAGACTCGCGGCCCGTCCGCCCAGGCGACCGAATGCGAACTGCCCGAGCATGTGAGCCGACAGGCCTGACCTTTGACCGGCAACTCCCGTCGCAGCGCCCAGCACACCGAGCACCAGACAACCCAGAGCGAATGCTTTGGCGGCATCGACCAGGCCCATCGCAGCACCAATCTGCGCGGCCATCAGGAAGCCGGGTATGGAAATCGTCCCGCCGATAACGACGAGCGCGATCCGCCATCCGCTATAGGTGGCGTCCCGCGGGACCTGGCTCAGGCTGAACTCGCCGGGGCCGCTCACTGCATGGCACTTCGTGCGTCTTCCGTTGCCTCATTGTCCACGCTCAGGTCGTCGTTGAGGACGACACCATAATCGGCCCAGGCTTTCTGCTTCGATACGAAGCCGTCCACCACGTCCTGGCGGACGAGCTCGGCGTCGCGCTCCAGCGCCGGACCGTAGCCTCCGCCGCCGCCCGTGTGGGAGCGAATGACCGTACCTGCAGGGACCGACAACGCGTTGACCTTGAGATGGGTCTGCGTCGCTTCGCCCGGGATATCCACCTCGACCCGGGGCGCCACCGCCGAACTGCCGTCGAAAAGGCCCCACGCCGGAGTGACGGAACGCTCGAACCAGAGATACATGACCGAGTCCGACAGTACCTCGTATTCCCGATACGTACCGTTGCCGCCCCGGAACCGCCCTGCTCCGCCGGAATCGGACCGGATCCCGTAACGCCGGATGCGCAGCGGATATTTCCGCTCGAAGACTTCGATCGGCAGGTCCTTGAAGCTGCCGTTCACATTATTGATCAGTGAGTCGGCTCCGTCCCCGCCGTGATACGCGCCCCAGCCGCCGGTCGTCGGCTCGATCATCAGGTACGGCTGGTTCCCGTTCCGCGGATCCGTGCCAGTAATCGTGATCACCATCGAGTCGCCGTAGTGCGCACCGGCGGCTTGCTCGGGCATCGCCGGAGCCAGGGCCTTGACCACCAGGTCGATCAGCAGGCCCAGGGGTGTGAAGTACCACCCGCAGGCAGCGGGCTCCTTGGCATTGAACAGGCTGCAATCCGGCGCACTGACCTCCAGCGGTTTGAACGAACCGCCGTTCGGCGCCATGTCCGGGCTGACCAGCAGCTTGTAGGCTACCCGTACCGCGGCGATGGTCTGGGTCAGACCGCAGTTGATCGGCCCGCGCGCCTGCGGACTGGAGCCCTCCAGGTCCAGGAGCATCCTGTCGCCCGCGACGTCGATTTTGAGACGGACCGGGATCGGTCCATTGCCGAGACCGTCGTCGTCGAGAGAGCCTTCCGCGGTGTACTCACCGTCCGGAATCTGCTGAATCGCAGCACGCTCCCGGGCCTCCGTCTGTCGGAAAATCTCGTTACGGGCCGCACGGATCTGTTCGGCTCCGAAGCGTTCGAACAGCGCTCTGAGCCGCCTCTCGCCGGTCCGGCCGGCCGCGATCTGGGCGTTGAGATCACCGATCAATGCATCCCCAAAGCGGCTGTTCCGCCGCAGCAGGTCGATGACGTCGTCCCGGGGGACGCCGCCGTCGTACAGCCGGGTCGGGCCCCAGCGTGTGCCCTCCTGATAGATCTCATGGGAGTCCACCGGCGTGCCCGGATCCTTTGCCCCAACATCGAGCCAGTGGGCACGGGAGGCCGCAAACCCGATGCGCTCTTCCCCATTGAAAATGGGCATGATCACCGTCGAGTCGTTGAGATGGGTGCCCGTCATATATGAGTCGTTCATGTAGAACACATCGCCCGGCTTGAAATAGTCCCAGCCATGCTGCTCGGCGATGAGCTTTACGCAGATCTCGAGATTACCGAGGAACAGTGGCAGGCCCAGCGACTGGCCGAGCACTTCGCCTTGTTCGTCGATCAGCGCGACCGAGCAATCCTTGCCTTCGTAGATGACCGGTGTGAAGGCACTGCGGATCAGTGCCGCATTCATATCGTTGGCGATGGAGATGAATGCGTTTCTGATGATTTCCGTCGTAACGGGATCGATGCGAGCGCTCACTTTGCCGCCTCCGGTGTAATCAGGATATTGCCGATCTCGTCCACCCTTGCCTGCCAGCCAGGGGGCACGACTGTCGTTGCGCTTTTCTCCTCGACGATGACGGGACCCGACAGGACATCGTCCTGGTCGAGCCGTGTTCGATCGAATATCGGCGTCGACAGTCGCTCGCCGTCGTAGATGGCCTCACGCTCGCCGAGCCGCGCGGATTTCGTCCCCTCCGCGGCCTCCGGCCGATCGACACTCGAGCGGTCGAGCGCGCCGAAAGCCGCCAGGCGGAGATTCACGAATTCCACGGGGGCCGCGGGAGAACTATGCCCGTAACGCCGATCGTGGCTCTCGTGGAAGGCCGCGACGATATCGTCAAGGGAACTGTCGGACGGGAACGACACCTTGATCGAGTATTCCTGGCCAATGTAACGCATATCCGCCGAGCGCTCGTAGAACAGATCGGCGTCCTCCACACCCTGGTTCCGGAGCGCCGCCGCACCCAGCTCCTCGAGTTCCTCGTAACGCCGCCCGAGATCATCCAGGTCTACGGATGCGACCGCCTGGTAATAGGCGCAGGTCTGATCGCTGCGCAGGTCCGTCTGCAGCATCCCCCAGGCGGAGAACGTGCCCGGGAAGTTCGGCACGATGACCTCGCCGATCTCCAGTTCCTCGGCCAGGGACACGGCTGCCATGGGCCCGGCGCCGCCGAAGGCGACGAGGGAGAAGTCCCGGGGATCCAGGCCCTGGCTGACGGTGATGGTTCGCATGGCATCGGCCATCGCGGCGTTCGAGATTGCCAGGATTCCCTCGGCGAGTGCGGTCGCCTCCATACCGGCCCGCTTCGACAGCGACTCGATCGCCCGCGATGCCGCGTCCAGATCCAGCGTCATGTCTCCGCCGAGCAGGGAAGCCGTACCGAGCCGGCCGAGATAGACGTTGGCGTCGGTTACGGTGGGCTCCGTGCCGCCACGGCCGTAGCAGGCAGGACCCGGCACCGAGCCGGCACTGTGCGGCCCCACGCGCAGTCCTTCTCCCTCCATCCATGCGATGGAGCCGCCGCCTGTTCCGATGGTCTGGATGTCGAGAATGGACAGCAGGAGCGGCAGCCCCTCCAGTTCCGTTTCGGTAGTGGCCGTGGCGCCGCCGTCGATCACCAGAGACAAATCGAATGAGGTCCCCCCCATGTCGACGCACAGGAGATTGTCCCTGCCGGTCGCAGAGGCCAGCGAAACACCGCCGACAGTACCGCCCACCGGACCGGACAGCAGTGTGAACACCGGATTGTCGCGCGCCGCTTCGGCGGTGGCGACGCCACCGCTGGACTGCATGATGTGCACGGTGGCGTTCATCCCGAGCCCCTCGAACTCTCGCTCGAGACTCGACAGATATCGCTGGACCACGGGTGCCACATAGGCATTCATCACCGCGGTCGAGGCCCTCTCGTATTCGCGCCACTCCCGGGCCACGGTGTGCGAGAGCGTGATCGACACGCCAGGCAGTGCTTCGCGCAGGAACTGCTCCGCTTCGAGCTCGTGCCGCGGGTGCGCATAGGCATGCAGGAAACACACGGCGATCGATCGGATATCTTCCGCGCGGACCTTTTCCACGACCCGCGTCAGATCATCCCGACTGAGCGGCTCGATCTCCTCACCGTCCCAAGAGAGACGACCACCGATCTCATGCACGTCGCCCCGTGATACCAGCTGCTTCGGTTTGGCGTACTGCAGGTCATACAGGGTCCGCCGGTTGCCGCGGGCGATGCTGTAGCTATCGCCACTTCCCGCGGTCATGAGCAGCAGCACGCGCTCGCCGCGTCGCTCGAGAAAGGCGTTGAGCCCGACCGTCGTCCCATGCACGAAGAACGAGATGTCGCTTGCGTCGGGAATAATCTGGCGGACACCCTCGATGACGCCCCTGGCCGGATCGTCGGGGGTGGTCGCCACCTTGCCCACGAAAGTCGGGCCGTCAGCCGGGTCGACGACGAGATCGGTGAAGGTCCCGCCGATATCGGCGGATACGCGATATTTACTCATTAAGACTCCAGCGGCGTGAACGGCAAGTTTACAGACAGTTTACTTCTGCCTTTCATCCACTCTCAGAAGAAGCTGTAGCGCAGCTCGACGCGCCAGATGCGCCCGGGCGCCGCCGCGGAAAAGCCGCCGGCCACCCACTCGGAGTTGTACTCCTCGTCAAGGGCGTTCTCGACGTCGGCGGAGAGCAGCCAGTTATCGTGCGCCAGCGCAAGGCGCAGGTTAACGAAATCCAGTGCTGAGCGAGATGTGGAGTTCTGGACGTCCCAGTACTGACTGCCCCGGCGCTCGTAGTCCACGCGCACGAACGGTACTGCCGAGCTTACCTTTAGCGGGAACTCGTAGCGAAAGCCGGCGTTGAACGTATTATCTGCGATGTAAGGCGCCTCGTTGCCGACGACGCTCGGATCCACCGTGTAGGCGTCGATTTCGCTGTTGGTGTAGCCGAGCGCGGCGTAAGCCTGCAGGCGATCGGTGGCGAGATACGTAACCTCGAGTTCGCCGCCCCAGATAGAGACGTCGTCGATATTGGTGAGGATCTGCGCGCTGATGGCACCGATGAACGAGAAGAACTGCTGTCCCTCGACGTCGGTGCTGAACAGTGCGGCGCCGAGACGCAGCCGGCCCTCGGCGAAATCGCCCTTGAAACCGACCTCGTAGGATTCCGAGTTCTCCTGATCGGCGACGTCGGAAACGCCCGGCAAACCGGCATCGGCCGCGACGTCGGAGATGCCGTTCTGGTTGAACTGTCCGCTGCGGAAGCCCTCCGCATACGTTGCATACCAGTTCTGGCTCGGCACGGGCTGGTAGCGCAACGTCACCTTCGGCTGCCACTTGTCGAATGTCTCCTCGTTGCGCGCACCAGGCTGGCCGGCCGGGAACTGCAGCGGCGAGACGAACTGGACACGCTCCTCCTCGTCGTAACGGAGAGCGATCGAGAATTCGAGCTTGTCGGTAATGTCGTACTGGACCTGGCCGAAAATGGCTTCCGCGGTATTCTCGTTGTCATCCGCCAGTAAAGACGTCGTCGGATTCAACGGATTCGTCAACGGCTCACGCTCGACCCGCAATATGCCATTGCCGGTATCCACGCCAGTCGACAACGACACGAAGCGCTGCCAGTCCAGGTAATAGGCGCCCACTTCCCAGCGCAGGCGATTGTCCGCCGGGGAGCTGAAGCGCAGCTCCTGACTCCAGGCCTCGAGGTCGAAGAAGCCGGTCTGGGTTCCGTCCAGTCCGAACAACTCCGGCGCGCTGCGCGCATTCGTGTAGGGGAACTGATCCGAGTCCGCGAATTCCTCGATCGTGGTATATGAGGTAGTCGAGGTGAGGGTACCGTAGTCCGTACTCCAATCGATCTTCACCGCGAAGTCGTCGGTATCCCTCTCGCCGATGTCCGGGTTGTTGGAGATGGGCGGGAGAACGTTGTCCGCATCGACGGGACCGGTGTCGGTACCGAATCCGATGGCCGTAATCCCGTCTTCCGCAAGGTCGACTCCCTGGAACTGGAAACCGATACCACGACCCTTGTGCCGGGAGAAGTTGGCGCGCAGATCGACGCTCAGGTCCTCGGACGGCTCCCAGATGAGCCGGGTACGTACCGCAAGATCCTCGAACGGGTCGTCCTCGACGCCGCGGGTCAGGTTATCCAGATAACCGTCCCGATCGATGTAGTTGGCAGATACCCGACCGAAAAGCTGGTCCTCGATCAGGGCCCCACCCACGGCGCCGCCGATCTGGTATTCATTGCCTTCGCCGAAGCCGCCGGTGACATAGGCATCGGTTTCGTTCGTCGGCTTCTTCGTATTGATGATGATGGCACCGCCGGTGGCATTCCGGCCGTAGATGGCGCCCTGGGGCCCCTTGACGACCTGAATGCTTTCAATGTCGAAGATTTCCTGGCGGAACTGGATGCCGCTGAATTGCAGGACACCGTCGACCACGGTCGCCACCGGCGCCTCGCCGTTGCGAACCTGGGTCAGTCCCCGGATGGTCAGGAATGAGGTGCCGATACCCTGGGAAGTCGCAAGCGTCACGTTGGGCGTCAACTGGATGAAGTCCTCCACGCGATCGATGCCGGCGTCGACGACCTCTGCCCCCGTGAACACGGTGACGGCGACCGGTGCATCGAGCACGGACTCCTCACGTCTGCGGGCCGTCACGACCACCTCCTCGATCTCACCGGCCGTCGCCTGCTGCTGCTGGGCCAGGACGAGTTGTGGAACACTGACCGTGACACCGCTGAGCAACAGCGCCGGAACTAGATATCGAGCAATCATGGCACTCTCCCCTTGATTAAGATTCTCTGGTGCACGGCCGATTGGCTAGACGATCGGCGATGGCGCCACCCATACATGTTTCTTGTACCCACTTTGACTATACTAAAATTTTTTAACATGTCAAAATAATAACATGCCGAAATTAGTCTGAATGCCGAAACACTCTGGAGAGGCCAGTGGTAGATGCCAAAGAAACAGCGAGATCGCTCAACCGATCCATCGGGAGCCTGCTGCGTGCCCGCCGCAAGGAACTGAAACTCACCCTGCAGGAATTGGCCGATCGCTCGGAATTGTCACCGGCCTTCATCTCACAGGTTGAACGCGGCAAGGCCACGCCCTCGATCGTCTCCCTCGTGAATCTCGCGAAGGGGCTCGAAACCGATATCCACTACTTCATTACGCCGCCGCCCGCCGCGAGCCTGGTTCGGCGTGCCGATACACCCCAGTACCTCGAACTCGATTCGGTAGTGCGTTACGCACGGCTGGACAGCGACATACGCAATCAGCAGATGAATGCCCTGCTCATGGAAGTGCCTGCCGGCGTCTCTCTGCCGACGGTGCGCCGCGAGGTGGGCGAAGATTTCTTCTACGTACTCGAAGGGACCGTCGAACTGACAATAGGGGACAAGCAATTCGATCTCGCCAGCGGCGACAGTGTGCACATCAACACCCAGATCGACCATAGCGTTGTGAATCTTGGCAACGCCACCGCACGGCTCATCTGGGTAGGTACTCCGCCCATCCTTCCGGTTGCGTGAACCGGATTCTCCTAGCTCGCCAATGATCGCGCCTGCCGAGACCGGCCATCTTTGTTGTTGCGCAAAGTGAGCCCGGGTGGAAAGCCGATGGACGCCCCCGCACGAGAAACACTGAAGGTCGTCACCGCACCCGGCGACTTCCTGATCGAACTTCAGCACGACCGCGCGCCCCAGACCTGTGAGTATTTCTCTGCTCTCGTGCGGGACAAGCGCCTCGACAGAAGCAGCGTCTTCAGGATCGTAACTCCGGTCAATGAGCTGGCGGAGGACGCCGGCATCAGTATCATCCAGCTCGGGCTGCGAGGCGAGAACGCCGACGAACGCTCGGCAGTGCCACACGAGAGCACACGGGAGACGGGACTACGGCATCGTCAGTGGACCGTCTCGGCGGCAAGATTCCGCTGCAACGAACTCTACGGCAGCTTCTTCATCTGCCTCCGGGACGAACCGTCTCTGGATTTTCACGGTATACGCAACCCCGACGGTCAGGGCTTCGCGGCGTTCGGACGAGTGGTTTCCGGATTCGACACCATTCGAGAACTGTTCAGACAGGCACAGGAGACGCCCATGCTGTCCACACCCATACCCGTATACACGGTGGAGCATCTGCAAGGCGGATCTTCCTGAATTCGCCGACCCCGAAGCCCCTGCTTTCATTAATGCCCGGCCCGTTCTTCATTCCTGCAGACTGAGGAGTTCCGGATCACCGCCGGTCGCCATGGTGTTGACCGTCACCATCTTCTCGATCGCAAAACGTAGTTGTCCGGTCGGCGGCCGCCGATTCCCGACCATGTGGGTTATGGCACGTGATTGTCGCGCGAGTTCGCCCCGTAACTGCCTCACATCTTCGGCTTCGCCCGCCCAGGCAAGCCCTCCAACCCTGCGATCGTCCACGAGACACCGTTGCGCGGCCGGCCAGTCGACGACCTGCACTGCGCCGGCCGAGACGCCGGCCGCGATCACCCGTTTGCGCATTTCCTCCGCGGCTTCCCGCGCGCCACTCCCGACCCCCGCAATCACGGCGTTACCGGCCGCCAGCGCCTCCCACACGTGGGAGAAGAACACCTCGAACGCATCGCTCTCATCGATACCAACGACGACGACGCCCAGTGCGTGCCGGCCCAGCCGATTCTCCTCCCCCGCGGGCCCCGGCATGGGTTCGGCCGCATCGAACAGAGTCCGTGCGATGCGCGCATGACTTCGGAGGCAGTCCACAACGGCTGCCGGGGCGTCGATGTGCGCCGCAGCCGCTTCCAAAAGCGCGCCTCGTCGACTGCCGGCCATTGCCTCCCATTCCTGTTGCGCAGCGACGGCGGCATCCACTATCCCGGACACATGCACCACCGCCGAATCGAGCGCCGGGGAACTCGCCGGCGGAGTGGCGCCGGCATTGTCGTGTGCCAGCGCCGCCGGATCCGGTGCAGCCGATTCGCAGAACATCGGCAGATAATGGGGTCCGCCCGCCTTCGGTCCGGTCCCGGAGAGGCCATTGCCGCCGAAGGGGTGTACACCAACGAGCGCGCCGATCATGTCCCGGTTGATGTAGTTGTTTCCGGCACGCGTGCCCGCCACGATCCGCCGCGCGAAGCCTTCGATGCGGCTGTGCACGCCCATCGTCAGCCCGTATCCGGTGCTGTTGATCTCCTCAATCACGTGGCCGATACGCCGCCGATCATAGCGGATCACATGCAGTACCGGCCCGAAGATCTCGTCGCGCAGTTGCCGAATGCTCGACAGCTCGAGCAGGTGCGGAGCAACGAACGTCCCCCCGGCGAGAGAAGGCGGAACATCGCAGGCATAGCGGAATCGACCTTCACGCTTCATGCTCCCGATATGATCGAGAAGGCGGCTCCTGGCATGCTCGTCGATCACCGGCCCTACGTCCGTACTCAGACGCCAGGACTCGCCGACGGACAACTCCGCCATGGCGCCCTCGAGCATACTCATCACCTCATCCGCGATGTCCTCTTGGAGGTAGAGCACGCGTAGCGCCGAACATCGCTGACCCGCGCTCGAAAAAGCCGATCGGACGACGTCGTCCACCACCTGCTCCGGCAATGCCGATGAATCGACGACCATGCAATTCTGACCGCCGGTCTCGGCGATCAGCACCGGCGGATCCCCCGGTCGCCGCGCAAGTTGCGACCAGAGGATTCGGGCAACGGCCGTGGACCCCGTGAACGCGACGCCTCGCACCCTCGCATCGGGTACGACAAGGCGCCCGAGCGATGGGCCGTCTCCGGGCAGGAAATGGAGGACCTCCGGCGGCACTCCGGCTTCATGCAAAAGCCTCACGACAACTGAGCCGATGATCGGCGTCTGCTCGGCGGGCTTGGCGATCACGCAGTTGCCGGCTGCCAGCGCCGCCGAGACCTGGCCCGTGAAAATCGCCAGCGGGAAATTCCACGGGCTGATGCAGAAGAAGACGCCCCTGCCCCGCAGGCCCGTCGAATGCTCGTCGCCGGCATCGCCCGCGGATAAACCGGACTTCCCCCGCGGGTGTCGGGCGCGGCTGGCGTAGTAGCGCAGGAAGTCGGCCGCCTCACGGACCTCCGCGACGCCGTCGGCCAGTGTCCGTCCGGCCTCGAAGGCGAGCAGCCCGGTGAGCTCTTCCATGCGGGCCTCTAGCAGGCACGCGGCCCGTTCCAGAATCTCTGCGCGGGCCTCGCCGCCGCGCCCGTTCCAGTCAGCGCTGCCGGCATCCGCGAGACACAGTGCCGTCTCGACATCCTCCTCATCGGCGCTGCGGCAGGTACCCACCAGGCGGGATCGGTCCGCCGGGGATGCGATACTGGCGCCGCCCCCGGTTCGCGCCAGACCGCCGACGATGGGACCGGCTTCCCATCGCGTCGCCAGAACGGTACTGGTGCACTCGCCCAGTACTTCAACGGCGTCCGGATCGGTGAGATCGATGCCCGACGTGAACGGCCGGGGATCGCCCTGCTCCCGCAGGATATTCCGGGGCAGCGGGATCCTCGCATGTCGGCGGCTCTCGTTCGCCATAACGTCGCCGCGCACATCCGATGTCAGGGTGGCTGGCGAAATGCTTTCATCCAGCAGGCGGTTTACGAAGGAGCTATTCGCACCGTTCTCCAGCAGCCGCCGGACCAGATAAGGCAGCAGCTCGTCGTGCGGGCCGACCGGTGCGTAGACGCGCACGCGGATATTCTCATTCGCGCAGTTTGTTGCCAGCGCCTCGTACACGAGCGCTCCCATGCCGTGGAGGCGTTGCAGCTCGTAACAACGACCTTCCGCCAGCTCATGCAAGACGGCGATCGTATAGGCATTGTGGGTCGCGAACTGGGCGTGCACGTGCTCCCCGGCATCCAGCATTTTTCGCGCACATACCTCGTAGCAGAGATCCGTGTTGGCCTTGCGGGTAAACACGGGATAGTCGCTGTGACCAGCCTCCTGGGAACGCTTGATCTCGGTGTCCCAGTACGCCCCTTTCACGAGCCGAACGGGAATCCGTCGATCCGTTTCGCACGCCAGTTCGACGAGCCAGTCGATCACCATCGAAGATCGCTTGCCGTACGCCTGCACCACGAAACCCAGACCGTCCCAGTCCGCGAGTTCCGGCGCTCTTGCCAGCGCCTCGAAGATGTCCATGGACAGCTCCAGCCGATCCGCTTCCTCGGCGTCGATCGTGAGGCCGATACCATGGGCACGTGCCCGCCGGCAGAGCTCGCGTACGCGCGGCAGAAGCTCGCGCATGTTCCGCTCATGATGCGCGTAACCGTAGCGGGGGTGGAGCGCAGAGAGCTTCACCGAGATCCCGTTGGCACGCTCCGGCATGTTCGACGTCGCGCCAGCGCCCACGGCCTCGATTGCCGCTTCATAGGTACGTAAATAGCTCACGGCTGACTCCGTCGTGCGTGCTGCCTCACCCAGCATGTCGAACGAATACAGGAGACCGTTCCGCTCGCCCTTGCGCGCACGCCGGAGCGCATCGTCGATGGTCGCGCCAAGCACGTATTGTCTGCCCATGAGCCGCATTACCCGGGTCGCCACCGCGCGAACTGGTGACCTGGCGATGCGACTGAAGAAACGCTGACTGCCTTCCCGGAGAGGAGGCGTGCTGCCCTCTTGCGCATTGAGGAGTCGATCCGTCAACGCGAGGACATCCCTTGCTCTGTTGACGACGAACGAGCGGGACTTGTGTGGCGACGTACGCCATCCTCCGGCGCGGATCTTCTCGGATATCAATTCATCGCGGGTGCAGGCATCCGGGACACGGAGCAGCGACTCGGCCAGGCCCATCATGGCCACCCCTTCGCGCGTGCTCAGGCCGTATTCCTGCAGGAAGCGGTCCGCGACACCGGAAGCGGACGACCGCTTGCGACTGTCGCTGATCAACTGCTGTGCCAGCGCAGCGGCGCGGTGACGCTGCGCGTACGTCAATGACGGTTCCGTTAGCAGACGGGCCACGGTGGCAGCCTCGTCCTCGTGTTTGTGGCGTTGGATACGACCGCGCAGTACCGCGGCCGGCGAAGTGTGCAACATAGCGAATCCCCTCTGATAGGCCGGGGGATTCTCAGCGATAGACGGAAATATTATTGAAGGTTTTTTTCAATTTTGCCTAATATAATTTGGCATTCTCACGTGAGTACCAAAGCAATGCCGCGAAAACCGAAGTCTCTCGACCTCACCGATTACCGGATCCTTGAATACCTGCAGAAAGACGGACGGATCACCAACGTCGAGTTGGCCGAAAAGGTGCATCTCAGCCCGCCATCCTGCCTGGACCGTGTAAAGCGACTCGAGCGAGATGGTTACATCACGGGTTACCGGGCATTGCTCGATGCCCACCGGCTGGGAACCGGACTCCTCGCATTCGTCGAGATCAAGCTCGACAGCACTTCCACCGAGAGTCTCGAAGCATTCAACCGTGCGATCCGACGACTGGACCGGGTCCATGAATGCCACATGGTGTCCGGCGGCTTCGACTACCTGATCAAGGTACGCGCCTCCGATATGCAGGAGTATCGAGACTTCCTTGGCGACGAGCTGGCCGCGCTCCCGCATGTCAGGGAAACCAGTACATATGTAGTCATGCAGGAGGTCAAGTCGGAGAACATGCTGACGTTAAAGCGCTCGAAGTGAACTACCGGATTGGCAGGTTGCTGACCACTTTGGCCGCCAGCTTCGACGCTCTCACTTCTCCGGGGAGTCCTCTGTTACGGTGCAGACTCGACGATCTGCAACCGGAGAAACAGACTTGGTCAAGGTGCATTTCTTGTAAGAATCGCAAGAAAACAGGGTGCGACAT
>CAYRUH010000061.1:0-6853 GCA_964427415.1 uncultured Woeseiaceae bacterium
TTCTGAAGTGGCCTACTGCCGGGTAACGTTTTATCGAATTCATCCGGAGCGGGTGCCGTGGTAGCCTTGCATCTGTCGGGTCGAATCGAGAACCAGGTATGAGCGACATTCCGGAAACGCAGCCGCAGCCAGTGGTCAGTGGTAAGAAGTTTCTTTATCGCCAGCCGGAAATTCTTACCGCGGAAGCCCACGAAGACCTGGGATTCACTCCGCCTGAGCGGCCTTTCGACCATGTCCGCTCGGTATCGGTACTGCCGTTGACCATGACCGAGTTCGGCAGCGCGCAGCGCCACTATCCCATCGTTTTTTCGGACAGGGAAAACCCGGTTCCCCTCGCGGTGATGTCATTGCTCGATGAATCCAATCTCTTCGTGACAGAAGACGGCACCTGGGACCCGATGTGCTATCTGCCAACCTACTTGCGCTGCTATCCCTTTACGCTGGCGAAACAGGGTGAGGATCGGATGACCGTCGTTGTCGATCGCGCCGCGGATGCCGTGTCCAGAAACCCGGAGTATCCGTTCTTCGTGGACGGTGTGCCGTCGGAACAGACCCAGAGTTTGATCGAGCTCTGCAGACAGTACGACGTTGAAACCCGAAAGACAGAGGCTTTTTGTGCAAGGCTGCGCGAACTCGGCCTGCTGACCGAGCAGCAGGCGCGATACACACCCGAGGGCTCTTCCGAGCAGCAGACGCTGGCCGGCTACGTCTGCGTGGACGCGGACAGGCTGAACCGCCTGACGGACGATGTTGTCGTCGATTTGCACAAGAGCGGACAGCTGGCCGCGATCTATCTGCATCTCTATTCACTGGAGAATTGGCGTCATCTCATGGCCCGGCGAATCGCACTCGGTGGCATTGCCGGTTGACTGCGGCGCGCTTAGCCGGGCACGACGTCGAATGGCGCAGTGACGCGCAGGGAATCGTCGCGGATCGGTTCGGTACCGTGCCAGAGGAAAGATGGGAATAGCACCAGCTGGCCCGCTTCAGGGGCGATCCATTTTTGCGCCGGTGTCGAAGGCACAGTTTTGAACGGGGGTTCACCGAATTTGATCCAGCCGGCCCTGTCGGGATCGGCAGCCGTGCGAGGCGGAACCAGCACATAGTAGGCGGAACTGATCCACCCCTCGGGATGCACGTGATTGACATGCCGCCCCCCGCCTGTCAGCTGCACCGACCACGATCCGGCAATGCGGTAGTCTCCGCGGTTGCGGCGAGTGAGGGGATGACCGCCATCGCGGCCAACTTCATTCATGTATTGTCGTATAGGCTCATCCAGCGCCCTCACGTAGGCCTCGATGACAGGATCACGGATCATGGTCAGTTCCCGGGTAGTCTGCGTGCCTCCACGCAGTGACTGATCCAGCGGCCGGGCGGTATAAGGTTGCCAGTGTTGGAGCACCTCCATCAGCGCCATGTTGAATTCGCGGATGTCGGAGTAGCCGGACGGTACAGGAAGGGAGTAGATCCTCACGAGTCGATCCATATCCACCAGCAGTTCGTAGTCAGGCGACCCGAGAAGTCTCAAAGCTGTTGCCTCGTACGCGATCCAGTGCTGGCGCAGCGGTTCCGCCTCCCGCATCGGTCGAAGCTGTTGCAGCGCTTCTTCCGCGCGTCCCTGCATCAGCAGGGAAGTAATGAGATTCGCGGCCGCGCTTCTTTCGCCGGGTGTTCGCGCCAGACACGCCCGGGCTGCATTCTCGGCCATCACGGGGTCACCGGCGTCCACTGCGGCCATGGCGCGAAGCGCGAAGGACTGCGGCGAGACACCGAAACGAGTTTCGCTCTTGCTGATCGTTGAAAGCGCACGTTCCGGCTCGCCGCTTTGGCGCCAGAGTTCCGCGGCAACCAGTGCAAGTTCGCCCTGTTCCGCGGCCTGGCTCAGCACTTCGCGGAATTGCGAGTCGTCGCCGTTCATCCACAAGGCACCGGCCAGGGTCCTCAGGCTGTGTGATGATGGTTCTCTCCGGAAGGATATCCACAGATCCTCCAGGGCCTCGTCCGTCTTTCCGAGTTCCAGCCGAGCGCGGGCTCGCATGAAGCGGATAGCTGCACGATCGTTTCCCGCAAGAATAAGCGCGTCAAAGCCGTTTTCAGCCTCCTCGCACCTGCCTTGCCCCAAATGAACGGTGGCGAGCCCATAACGGCCGATCAGATTTGATGGATCTCGTTTCAGCATTGCGCGGTAGACTTCTGCCGCTTCCGACCAGCGTTCGCCGTCGATCAGAAGGCGCCCGAGCGTCTGCAGCGCTGGTGTGAAGCCGGGGCGCAACTGCAGCGCATGCCTGCAAAAGGCCTCAGCTTCACCGGAATTACCCCGGTCTCGAGCCAGCAGCGCCTGACTATGCGCCACTTCGGGGCTATTATTCGAAAGCGCATGCGCAGCACGATCGAGCAATCCTGCCGCGATCTCGAGATTACCAGCCCGTTTTTCTACAAGCCCGAGCAGATGCAGTCCTTCGGGTGTGCCGTTTCCGCGCAGCAGTTTCCGGGATGCGGTCAGATCACCGGCCCGGTACGCTGCGTATGCCTCAGAAACGCACGCGGAATTCAATCCGCGGCCCGGCTCGCTCCGATCTTTCACTCGCCTTGTCCTGCGCCCGCGAGTGCATGATCGGTGAGCACCGACGAATCAAAACGATACTGTACTTCGAAACGCAGATTCCGGGTACCTGTCGGTACACCATCCGCCATACGGGGACGAAACGCCAGATCGCGCAGACGGCTGATGACGACCTCTTCCTTGTAGCCTTCGGGTACGGCTTCCAGCAGCCGGATGTCGACCGGTCTACCCGCCGACGTCACGTTAAAAACAAGACTTACATGACCCTCATGTTCTCCCTCGCGGTTTATAAGATCACGGAAGCCGAGTGAGTGATTGGAAGGCACATCGTTGAGTGCCACTGAACCGTCGAACAGTTTTTCGCGCTCCGTGTGGGCTGAGGATTGATCGAGCAAATCCCACGCGCGGCGGTAGTGTCGCTGGGCAGACGGCGTATCCGCGGTCTTCAGTAAAAGGAAGTCGCCCATGGCGATCCGGGCATTGGCCTTCTGCATGACTGTGGCATCCGGGTGTCTTTCGGCAACCCGCAATGCACGGCGCAAGTATCGCCGAGCCTGCCGCATTCCGTCATAGCCATCCTCGATAACGTTGTACAGGAACAGGTCGGCAAGTTCATGTAATGCCGGTAGCAGCGCGAGTGACTCTTTGCCGTCGGCGTCCTCGATCAGACGAATAATGTCCCGATAGGCAGACTGCGAGTCCATGAGACGGCCAGTTCGTGCCAGCATCTGCGCGCGTGCAAAGAGAGCGGGTAGTTGTGACATGGCCTTCTGCGGCTGGTGACGGCGCGCCAGGTCGACACAGATATTCTGAATTGCAAGTGCTTCATCAAAATTACCTAGCGAAAAATAAAGCTCGCTCATTTCGTAAAGCAGCGCCATCTGCTCCGGGTTCAGAGGCCCGTTGTTCACATGGTCAATGTGCAGGGCTCGCTCGTAGGTGCGAGCGGCCACGGCCAGCTGGCCGCTATCGGCATACGCGCGGCCGAGTCCCAGTAGCGGATCGATAAGCGCTGATCCGAGGTGGTTAGTGGCGGTCTCGGCCAGCTCGATCGCTTGCAGGTAGTTCGCTATTCCGATGTCGAGCCGATCGGATTGTCGCTGGGCATCCGCGAGATTCGTCAGGGCCCGCGCCATTGCCAGCCCGTCGGCTTTGCCCGCCTCGATAAGCTGATGCACCATCAGCTTGCCGGCATCAACGGCGGCGTCGTAGTGCCGCGAGTCATAATGGCGTTGGAAGAGCTGACGAGCCTCCGTGTCCGCGTCGCTCGGATCCGCTGCCGCGGCAGCTGTCTGTGCCAGCGCCAGCGCCAGCCCTATCCCTACGGTGACCGGGATCGCAGGACTCGCGTGGATCGCTTTTTTTCGGCTGTCCAACTGCATAAAAGCGTCTTGCTGCTTTTTTGCCCGGATTGCTGGTGGTGATGAGTCCGGACTACCCCTCTAAGCGTACAACGCCATCGACCACAAAATATATAATCGATAAGGCAGGAGATTCAAAAGGGCGAGATATCATGGCAGAAAGTAGGGCCTTTCCCATTGACGATGATGCCGCCGCGAAGGTGGCCGACTATCGTGGGCTCTTTTGTACGCCCGTCTTGACAGCAGATCTGCCGGATGCAGATGGATTGGTGGCGGAGCTTCGGCGCGTTATTTTGCAGCGGCGTGGATCGCACGCCGGTGGAAACCGCTCCAGCGAGGGGGGCTGGCAGTCGGATACCGAGATGCTGCAGTGGGGCGGAGCGGCAGCTCGCCAACTGGGTATCCTGATGGTACAGATGTGCAGCCGGTTTACCCGCGATATCGGCCAGACCGATCCAATGCGTCCGCGCTTCGAATGGTCGGGGGAGATGTGGGCGAATATCTGTCCGCCCGGTGTGGGTCATGAGTCACACACCCATCCCGGATCGCTCTGGGCCGCCGTGTTCTACGTGGACGACGGTCTGGCCGAGGGGGACAACGAGGACGCCGCCGGATTTATTGTATTGCAGGATCCGCGAAATCCGACACCGGTCATGTACAAGCCCGACCTCCGATTTGTGGAGCCCGACGGTGGCGTTTACCGTTCGGACCAGCGTATCCCGCCAAAGGCCGGTCGTCTCATCGCATTCCCGGCCTGGGTTGCCCACTGGGTGACGCCCCATCGCGGCCGGCGCGATCGCATCTCGATTGCCCTCAACACGGTCGCGCTGGCAGCCCGCCAAGAGACGGAAGCCCAGTCTGCGCCTTCGGTGCGGCAACCCGCAGGACGATTCCGCTGAGTCGTGGAGGAGTGCCCGTGCGGGATCGCTACGCCTCCAGTCCCTCTAGCAGCGGCTGCAGATAGGCTTTGTAGTCCCGCCATTTCTCGGAACTGCCAGCGTAGAGAGGCTGGCGAACCAGGGCGGCGCTCGCCGTACGCACGGGCCTCTGTGTGCGGTGGAATTCCAGACAAGCCGATTCCCAGGGCAGATCGCAGTACTCTAGCAGTCTCCGGGTTTCGGTTTCCTGGCTTTCGATCAGCTGTTCGTAGCGGAGATTGTGAATGCGACCGGGAAACCGCGCCTGCCAGAATGCCATTAACGACTCATAGAGTCGGTAATAGGCGGCAAGATCGGCCTGATCATAGGCGAACGCGATGCCGATTTCCGGAAAGTAGAGACGATAGAGTGACCAACAGGTGGCTCGCCGATCCCGATATACATGGACTATCCGTGCCTCCGGTAACGCCTCGGCGATGAATCCGACCCAGCGGAAATTCAGCGGCATTTTATCGACCAGGACGGGGGCGTTCGCTGGCAGACTGGCCAACGAGCGCAAATAAAATTCGCGAAGCTCGCCGGTATCTATTCGGGCCGAAGCAGCGATGCGTGGCAGCATAAATGCATTTACAGTTTCCAGCTCACCGGCGCCGTAGACCGCACTGTGACTGGCGAGTATCTGCTCGATCAATGATGTTCCGGATCGCGGCATGCCTTTCGGCCCGGTACTGGTCTCCGTCGCGGTACAGATGAATGATGGCATCTACGCTTTCGGAAGGCGGTTCCCGACCTTTTGCTCGACTGACCTGCCGTCGTTCGAGTTTCCGGATGCCTTTTTTCGCCAGCCGGTGACCAGGCTGTCGTTCGAGGATGGCCTGATAGATTCGCAGTGCCAGCCCGGTATTGCCCTGCCGAGCCGCTTTTTTTGCCCGCGCGACAGCCTGTTCGATCGTCAGGTCTGTTTCTGATGACATTGTGCAGATCTGATTGAGACCGTGATGGTGCCCGGCTCACCCGCTACTGACCGACGCCGCACGGCATACTATACGCCTCCAGTCGGCGCTATTGCGAGCAAGTCGTCAGCGCTCGAGATGAACGCCGTTTGCTTCCAGTGCTTCGATGAGCATGGACAACCGACCTTCGTGGCGATGCCATCGGCCTATGGACCGCTGATGTGCTTTCTCCCGAACCTGCACTGCGCTGGCAGTTGTCACCGGCCCTGCATGCTCATGGAATGCCAGACAGGCAGGATCCCAGGCCAGGTTTAGCCGGCCGATCAGTCTGCGGGCCTCCGACTCTAGATTGCGTACCAAATCCTCGTACCATACTTCGTGGAAACGATCGGCGAACTGTGCGCTGAATCGCTCTCGCCAGACGCCTGTCAATCGGTTGTAGCGGAGATAGTGGCGTGCGATCTCCTCGAGGTCATAGGAATAGGGGTATGCCCCGGTAAACAGCTGCTTGAACAAAGAGAAGCAGGTGTCCATGGCACCGCGGCGCACGTGGACGATACGCGCCTGCGGCAGACACTTCAGGATGATAGGAATGAAGAGGTAGTTGGAGGGCTGCTTGTCGACGAAATGGGCAGCGCCGCCACCGAACCATGCCGATGCTTCGCAGTAGGCACGGCCGAGCGCATGGGGATCGGAGTGCAGGGCGGTCTGGATCGCCTCATTCGAGAACCTGCGGGGGCCGGCGTATCTTCCGATGCGATTGATGACACCGTTAAGCTGTCGCAACTCGCCTGCCGACTCTACGGCCGGATGCGCGGAGATGATTCGATCGACGAGGGTTGTACCGGAGCGCGGCTCTCCGACGACGAATATCGGCGAGGCGGCGTCGTACCCGCCGGTACCCTGCAGCAGCCAGTCGATCGTGCATTCCCGCTGCAGGCTGCGGAAGATGGTTTCTTCTTCTTTTTCGTCGAACTCGATGATCGAGCGCTTCGCAGCCGCACCTCGTTCGAACGCATCGAACGCTTCAGACCAGGCTTCGAGATCCTCATACTCCTTGCCGCAGGCGTAATTGAGATAAGCCGAAGCATGGTACGG
>CAYRUH010000061.1:6953-14060 GCA_964427415.1 uncultured Woeseiaceae bacterium
ATGATGCATGCTTCTGCGAGGTGCGCCCAGGCGAGCGCATTCCGTGGCTGCAGCCGGGTAACCTGCTTGAATGCGGCATTTGCGCCATCCGCATCCGCGCTGCGCAGCGCTATCAGTCCGAGCAGAAAATAGGCATCCGGCGCTCTGTCATCGATTGACAGTGCCTGATTCGCCTTTGATCTTGCTGCCGCGTATTGGCCCTGATTCAGAAGGTCGAGGCCTTGCTGCAGGATAGCGCGTGCATCGCCGGTATCCATCATGTCCGCAGTGCCGCCTGTCTCGGTCGTTCCGGAAGGGCCGTGGACGTGGTGGAATGCGATGCCGGTGTGATCATGGCTGGATATTTCGAATGCGGCATGCGCTCGGCCCGACAGGGTTGCAGGAGCCGACAGCAAAAGGCAATCGGATCAGGATCCCTGGCCGCCGGTGTCAATGCCGCCGGAGTTCCGGAACAGGCTGTGCCTGCCGGCCAGCCACGGCTCGTAGCGGCGCCACCCGCTGACCGCGTTGGTATGGATAGGCTTTCGTACCTGCCCGAGGGACGCCGTACGGATCGGCATGTCGACTTCGTGTGGCTGCAGGCAGGAGGATTCCGGCTCGAGTCCCGCGTGCGCCAGCAACCGGGGAATGGTCTCTTCGGGATGTTCGACCAGATTCTCATATCGACACTCGAAAATTCGGCTATCGGGTAGCACATCCCGCCAGTGCTGCATCAGCGCATCGTACAGGTCCAGATAGCCAGCGATCGAGTCGAAATCGTAACTCCAGGCATTGCCGCGGCTGAAGCGCGTCGTGAAGCAGGACCAAGCCGTAGCCGCCGGGTCACGCCTGCAATAGATGATTGGCGCGCCGGCGGCGATCATGGCCAGCGCACCCAAAAAGAAATGATGACCAAGATTTTTCTCGACAATACGATTGCCGCTGCCGAATCTATCTGCATAAGCTGCCTCGAGGCGGCAGCCCATGTTGCGCCACGGCTGCTCGCCGCGCAATATCGCAGCGTCGATCCGCCGCATGTCGACTGGCTCAAAGCTGCCGTACTCGATCGTGGCCAATCGCACGAGGTTGGACTCACCCGCTCCGGTTACCAGGGAGTGAGCCGCGAGGATTGTCTCCACCAATGTGGTGCCGGATCTCGGAACACCCACGATGAAAATTGGCAGAGAATTCAGGTAGCGATGCGGCATGCTCTCTACGAAGAACTGTTGCGAGAATGTTCTCTTCAATCTCCCGATGTACCGTGTCATCGCCTCGAGATCAGGTGAAATCTCCGCAGCGATGAGACGAGCACCGTTCTCGTAAGCCTGGAGGGCGCCGCGAAGATCGTTGCTACGCTCGAGCAGCTTTGCGCGGGCATAGGAGAGTGCTCCCTGCGCTCGTCGGTTGGACCCGGTCATTGTCATTGCGCGGTCGACGATCGCGAAATCCTCTTCGGAAGGCGCGCCGGTGTCGAGGTACGCGATGTATTCAATCGCCTCGACGTGATCGGGTTTGAGCCGGACTGCTTGCCTGAATCGAGTCACGCCGTCTTCGATTTGATTGTCCCTGGTGAGCAGGAGTCCCAGGCCATACTGCGCTGAAGGATGCTCGGGAACATCGTGCACTAACTGCGATACGACCGCGATCGCTTCTCCGAGCTTGTCCAGATCGCCCAGTATCATCGATAACATCAGCGCGGCCTGCGGCTCGTCGCCGCAACTCGACAGGAAATTGCGGGCCGCCCTTTCCGCACTTTGCAGATCGCCCAGACTCCAGAGCCGTCGGGCCAGATCGCCCCAGAACGCTCCGCCGGATTCGATGGTGAGCAGGTCCCGCAATATCGTCAGTGCATCGGCCCTTCTTGCGGAGGCGACAAGACTTTCGGCCTTCCGGAGTCGAGCACGGATAGCAGCTGGAGTGGGGTTCGAATTCGAACGAGACTCATTCATTGGAGCGGATTAGGCCCGGATCGTTGCAGTAAGGCCACCATCGGCTAAAGCCTGTCCCGTTCTGCGACCAATACCCAGGCAAGCGCCACTGCGGTCTCCGAGACGACTAACTCGTCCTCCCTCACGAGTGTGAAGCCCGACGTGCGGGCGTAGTCGCAGAGCCCGCGGAAGGCGTCCTCGCCGACCGCCGCCTCGCACATCGAGGCCATGCGGCCGGCGTAGGCCTGCACCTCGGCGTCCATCCGCTGCAGCCAGCCCAGCACGTCGGCCGGCTCGTAGCGGGCCATACGCTCGTGCATGGTGCGGATGTCCCGGTACAGGCGAATCACCGTGCCGTCGGCCACCTGCTGGCCGTGGCGGCGCATGAGTTCCTCCACCGCGCGGAGCGCCGGCGCAAAGGCCCGGCCGGCCTGCCGGAACCGCTGCCGGTCGCCGCCGCGCATCGCCGCGAAGCCCGCCTCGAACAGCTCGTGGGCCAGCGGCAGCAAGCGCGTCTGCACGATGGCCTGCATCGCATCGCGGCTGACTGCGCACTGGCGATGGATGGCGCCGCCTTGCCGGTGCACGAGCAGCGCGGCCCGGCCGCCGTCGGCTACCAGCCGCAGCAGTTCCGGGAAGGCCTCGAGCCCCGCGTATTCGATGCCGAACTGGCTGACGGCAATGGTTGTGCTGCCGCTCTGCAGCGGCATGGCGCGGGCATCGGCCACGATGCCGTGGACCTCCGCATAGCGCTCGCCGGTGACGCGCACGGCGGCGTCGGAGACATCCACGCAGACGTAACGGCCCGCCTCGCCGAATTGCGCCCGGGCGGCACCGGTGACGGCGCCGTTGCCGCTGGCCACGTCCACAACGAGGGGGGCATCATAGCGGCTCGCCGCGTCGCGGAAGAAGCGCTCCCAGAAGCCGGTGACGGCGGGGTGGCTGCTGCCGCCGCCGCTGTAGGCGGCCGCATCCCGTGCGCCCCGCCAGTAGGCATCCCAGCTGGATGTGATGTCGGCGTCCTGTTGGCTCATGTCGGCGGTCAGCCTTGCGCTCGCGTGGCAAGGCAGTATAGCAACCGCCGGCGGCCAGACGGACCGGACGGCACCGTCCCGTATACGGCATACTTCGCCCGTGCGCCTCCTCGCCGAAGACCTCCGCCCCGACCTGCCCTGGCTCTCCGGCGGCTTCCTGCTGACCTTCTTCTCGGGCTTTGGCCAGACCTACTACGTAGCGTTATTCGCCGGCCACCTGAAGACTGACCTCGTCCTGACCGAGGGCGAGTTCGGCACGCTGTACACCATCGGCACGCTGGCCAGCGCGGCACTGCTGACCTGGGCGGGCAAGCTGGCCGACACGGTCTCCATACGCCTGCTCGGCGCCGGCGTGATCGCCGGCCTGGCGGCCACCTGCCTCGGCATGTCGGCGGTCTCGTCCGCCTGGGCGCTGGCGCTCGTTTTCTTCGGACTGCGATTCTTCGGCCAGGGCATGCTCACCCATGTGGCGATGACCGCCATGGGGCGCTGGTTCAATCGCAAGCGGGGCAGGGCGGTCGCCATCGCCGCCCTCGGTGCGCCGGCCGGTGAGGCCGTGTTGCCGCTTGCCGCGGTCGCCGCCATTGGCCTGTTCGGCTGGCGCGAGGCATGGATTGCAGCTGCAGCCCTGCTCGCCGTCCTCGCCCTGCCGGTGTTCGGCGTGCTGCTGCGCCACGAGCGCCACCCCACCCGCGGACCGGCTGCGGCCACGCAGCCGGAGGCGGAGGGCACGCGCCGGCACTGGACCCGGGGCGAGGTGCTGCGCGACCCGGCGTTCTACGGCCTCATGCCGGTGCTGCTGGCGATGCCGTTTATCATCACGGCGGTGTTCATCAATCAGGTGCCGCTGGTGGCGCTGAAGGGCTGGGAGCTCGCCTGGTTCGCCGCCAATTTCCCCGTGCTGGCAGCCGCGCACGTGACCAGCGCCCTCGCGGCAGGCTGGCTCGCCGACCGGCTGGGTGCGCGCCGGCTGCTCACGATTTATCTGCTGCCACTCGGCATCGGCCTTCTGTTGCTGGTCTTCGCCGAGACCCGACTGGTTCTGCCCGCGGTCATGCTGTTGCTGGGTGCCAGTCTCGGTTTTACCTCGACGACCCACGGCGCCGTGTGGCCGGAACTCTACGGTACCCGTCATCTCGGCGGTATCCGGTCACTCACCACGGCGCTGGCGGTCTTCGCGTCGGCTCTGTCGCCGGGACTGGTGGGCATCCTGATGGACGGCGGCGTCGGGCTGGAGCTGCAACTCGGCGTGATGGGAATCTACTGCTTCGCCGCATCTCTCTGGACGGTGTTGATGCAGGGCCGGCTGGACCGTATCGCCGCCGGCTGAAGGCGGCGCTCAGGCGGGCTGCGGCAGGCGGCCGTGCACCAGGAACTGCTCCCGGGGGAACCAGCTGCGGCGCTGGCCGAAGCGGAACTGCACGCCCTCCGGCCGGCTCTCGCACAGCCCGCCGACCGGATTGCGGTGGCGGCGCGAGCGCAGCGCCTCGGGTTGCAGGAGCGCGATATTGCACTCTCGTCCCGGCGCGCGGGCGGACAGATAGGTGAACGCTGCCGTGCCGGCGCCCCGCAGCACCGTGCCGAGCGTCTGGCAGGGGCCGTATTGCGCCGGGTGCCGGAGTACCGCCTCGTGGCGCGAGAACGGCGGGGCCTCGAGACGGCGGCCGTGGTCGGTCTGGTAACGGGCCTCGAAGCGGGTGTGCTGGCTGATCACCCGGTCGGCGAATGGCGTCTGCATGCCCTCCAGGAAGAGCAGCCGGTAGTAGGCGACTTCCGCGAGCAGCGCCGTCTCGCTCAGCGAGCCGTAGAAGATGCCGGGCTCGAAGCGCCGTCCGAAGCGCGAGCCCCAGGGCAGGGGCGGATAGCGCCAGGGCGCGCGCAGCAGATAGTCGAAACGCCCGGTGCCGGCGGCGAGTGACGGTTTGGAGGCTTCCAGCAACCCTTCCAGCAGGGCGTGTTCCCCGAAGTCGTCCACCAGCGGAACGGTCACTTTCTGCTCCTGGTTCTCGACCAGACGCAGCAGCGTCCCCATCAGTGCCGTCTCGGGCGCGCGGGCGAGGACCCGGCGCCAGAACGGCTCGTCATAGCTTGCCGCGGATGGCATCCAGGTAGCCGGTGACGGTGACCAGTCCGGCGACCTCGCGCAATTGCTCGCGGGGCACGCCGCCCGTGTGCGTATTGGGCGTGCCCAGCCACTCGCGGATCTGTCCGGCGTCGTCATCCACCAGTACCGCCAGCGAGCGATAGCAGCGCAGCAGCAGCCGGGCGAGTTCGCCGGGTTTGCTATCGGGGTCGATACCGGAGCGGGAGATGCTGGAGCGGTCGCGGCCGATGACCGCCGAGAGTTCGTCACGGGAGAGCCCCATGCGGGCGGCCGCGCGCAACGTGGCCTTGCCGAGGACGGCGGCCGGGTCGGGTGAGAACTGTGGGCGGGGGCTTTTCACGGGTCCAGTCTAGGCGCCCTCGCCGGCAATTGCAATTGCAAGGAAATTACAATATTCGTGCATTTGGTTGCCCAGGATGCCGGTGCATTCCACGATGGGGACCGGCGGGAGGTCGTGATATGGTCGGTGAAGGCTTCACAGGAGGAACTCATGGAGGAATTTTCACTCGTATCGTTGCTGATCGGTGCGGCCATCGGCCTGGTGCTGGGCGCCGGCGGCCTGTTCGTCTGGTTTCGCTATGGCGGCGGCGCGGGAGCCACCTCGGCCCGCCGTCGTGAAGAGGTCTATCGCGAGGAAGTGGCGGACCATTTCGTCAAGACGGCCGAACTCGTCAATCAGCTGACGGACAGTTACAAGGAGGTGTTCGATCACCTGCGCGAAGGTGCCGGCCACCTGGTGGACGAGGAGATACTGCGCGAGCGTCTCGTTCATCAGGACGACGAGAAAGTGACCCTGCGGCGCATCGGTTACGCCGGCAGCGGCGACGGCCGCAAGGCCGGAGAGAAGCGGGCGTCCGACACGACCGGACAGGCCGGCGAGAGCGTCGAGAGTGTCGAGAGCGGCGAGAGCGGCGAGAACGGCGAGAACGGCAATAGTGACAAGGGCCGCAAGGGACGAGCGGGCGGTGGCGGCGAGGTCGCCAACGAATCACGGTTGTGAAGCGTTACACGGATCCGTACCGGCATTTCCGGGACTGGTTCGCGCAGGCCGAGGAGGCCGAGCCGGCGTACCCCGAAGCCTTCGCCCTGGCTACCGCCGACCGCAATGGGGTGCCGTCGGTGCGTATCATGTTGCTGAAGGGCTACGACGAGCGGGGCTTCGTCTTCTTCACCAATCTCGACAGCCGCAAGGGCGGCGAGATTGCCGATAACCCCGTGGTCTCGATGTGTTTCCACTGGAAGAGCCTGGAGAAGCAGGTGCGTATCGAGGGAGCGGTGGAGGCGGTGGGTGCGGAGGAGGCCGACGCCTACTTTGCCACCCGCCCGCGCACCAGTCAGCTCGGCGCCTGGGCCTCCCGCCAGTCGCGCCCGCTCTCGGGCCGCTTCGAACTGGAGGCGGAGGTGGCCCGCTACACGGCGAAGTTCAACGTGGGCGAGGTGCCGCGCCCGCCGCACTGGTCGGGGTTCCGGCTGCGCCCGGGGCGGGTGGAGTTCTGGCGCCAGTACGCATTCCGCCTGCATGACCGGCTTGAGTACCGGCGCAGCGGCGAGGCATGGGAGTCGCGCTACCTGTTCCCCTGAGCCCGGCGCGGGGCGAGGTCCGCGTAGCCCAGCTGATTCAACCGGTACCAGATCTCGCCCCGCACCAGTTCGCGGTCAGCGCGGGTCTCGGCGATTCCCCGGGTTAGCGCTCCCGCCACCAGTCGACGAATTCGTCGAATGCGATGGATCCGTCCTGGTGGGTGTCGAGCTCGCGGAAACCGATGCGGGCCTCCTCCTCGCTGGCGCCCGCCTCCAGCTCCTCCAGCATCTTCACGAACTCGTCAAACTCTATGCGGCCGTCGCCGTCCCGGTCGTTGTAGTCGAAGCTCTCGCGGAGTTCCCGGGCTTCCTCTTCACTGAGCGAGATGGGTTTGTCCATGTCCGGCTCCTCCTCTGTGACGTTTCCGGCCCCCGATTCTCGCACGGAATGTGTAGGAGGGCCTTCAGGCCCGATTTCCCTGTGGGAGGGCCTTCAGCCCCGATTTCCCTGTGGGAGGGGCTTCAGCCCCGATTCCCTTTC
>CAYRUH010000062.1:0-7421 GCA_964427415.1 uncultured Woeseiaceae bacterium
ATCAGCCGCACAGTGAAACTTTTACGCTGCGGAACCGGTCTACTCGGGAAATAATCGCGGGAAATAATGGCGGGGAGCGAGCGTGCGGGCGAGAGCGGCAGCGCCACAGACCGACGAGCTGAGCGAGGGCATCGAGGCCGCACTCGTCTGGCTGGACCGGCGGCAGGACGCCGACGGATACTGGATGGGGATGCTCGACTCCAACAGCTGCATGGAGGCCGAGTGGCTGATGGCCTTCCACCTGCTCGGCATCGACTACCCGCAGCGCGCGGCCCTGTGCCGGGGCATCCTCGAGCGTCAGCGCGACGACGGCGCCTGGGAGACCTTCCACGATGCGCCCGCCGGCGACGTGAACACCAGCGTGGAATGCTACGTGGCACTGCGTATCAACGGCCACGATCCGGACAGCCGGCCGATGCGCCGCGCGCGGGAATGGATCACCCGGCACCAGGGCATGAGGCAGCTGCGCGTGTTTACCCGCTACTGGCTCGCCATGCTCGGCGAGTGGCCCTGGGAGCGCACGCCCAACCTGCCGCCGGAGATCATCCGCCTGCCCCGCCGCGCGCCATTCAATATCTATCGCTTCGCCGCCTGGGCCCGCGCCACACTGGTGCCGCTGGCCGTGCTCTCGGCGCTGCGCTTGCGCCGGCCGCTGCCGGAGACGCTGCGCCCCCGGGAACTCTTCGAGCAAGCGGGCGAAGACTTCGATTTCCGCCTGCCGCGGCACGAGTCGCCGCTGTCCTGGGAAGGCTTTTTCCTCGCCGCCGACCGTATGCTGCACGGCCTGCAGAGCGCCGGACTCACCCCGGCACGGCGCGGCGCCATCTCACGCTGCCTGGAATGGATCATCCGACACCAGGACGCCGACGGGGCCTGGGGCGGTATCCAGCCGCCCTGGATCTACAGCCTGCTGGCGCTGAACGCAGCAGGCTACCCCACCACGCATCCGGTCATCGCCCGCGGCCTGGCGGCGCTGGAAACCCACTGGTCCTGGCAGCGCGGCGGTGCGCGCTATATCCAGGCCAGCGAATCACCGGTGTGGGATACGCTGCTCGCGCTCGCTGCCATGCAGGATAGCGGCCGCGACGTCCGCCACCACAGCGGCATGCAACGGGCGGTGGACTGGCTGCTCGAGCACGAGTGCCGCGACCGCGGCGACTGGAGCGTGCGCCTGCCCGGGACGCCGGCCGGCGGCTGGGCCTTCCAGCATGCCAACCTCCACTACCCGGACAGCGACGATACCGCAGTGGCCCTGCTGGTTCTGGCGCGCCTGGACGGCGCCTACCGCGGGCCGGAAGTCGCCGCGGCGATGCAGCGCGGTCGCGCCTGGCTGCTGGCGATGCAGTCGGATAACGGCGGCTGGGGCGCGTTCGACCGCAACAACGAAGACGTGATGGTGACGCGCATCCCGTTCGCCGATTTCGGCGAGGTGCTTGACCCGCCCAGCGTCGACGTGACGGCGCACGCGGTGGAAGCGCTGGCTGCCCTCGGCATGCGCCGCGACGAAGTGCCCCTGCGCCGCGCTCTCGACTTCATCCATGCCGAGCAGGAAGCGGACGGCAGCTGGTTCGGGCGCTGGGGCGTGAACCATATCTACGGCACCGGTGCCGTGCTGCCGGCGCTGGCCGCCGCCGGCGAGGACCCGGAGAGCGAGCCGTTCCGCCGTGCGGCCGCCTGGCTGTGCACGCGGCAGAATGCCGACGGCGGCTGGGGCGAGACCTGCTCGTCTTACATGCAGCCGGAACTCGCCGGCTACGGGCCGAGCACGGCGTCGCAGACGGCATGGGCGCTCATGGGCCTGATCGCCGCCGGCGCGCAGCGCCACTGCAACACGATCGAGTCCGGCGTGGCCTGGCTGCTGCGCACCCAGCGCGAAGGGAGCTGGGAGGAGTGTCATTACACCGGAACGGGGTTCCCCGGTTACGGGGTGGGCGCGCGGCTCGCCGACCGCCGGGCGCTGGCGCGCTCCGGGCGCCGCCAGGGGCCGGAACTCGCCCGCGCCTTCATGATCAACTATCACCTGTACCGGCACTATTTCCCGCTAATGGCCCTGGCGCGCGTCCGCGCGCAACGGCGGCGCGGGCCAGGGCCCGGCGCCTGAGCGACGAGGGGAGCAAGACGATGCAACAAACCAGCGTGGGAATCAGCGGCTTCGCAGCCTATTTTCCACCGCTGCGGGTAGACCTGCGGTCATGGTGCCAGTGGACCGGCAGTCCCTGGGAGAAGATCTCCGGGATCGTCGGCGACGGCTTCCGCATGCTGCCGCCCGGGCAAAGCGTCTACACCATGGCCGCCACCGCAGCGCTGCGTCTCATCGAGCAGTATGAGGTGGACCCGCGCGACGTGGGGTTCCTCGCCCTCGGCACCGAGTCGAGCACGGACAACTCGGCGGGCGCGATCATCGTGCGGGGCATGCTCGACGCGGCGCTGACCGAGCGCGGCCAGCCGCCGCTCAGCCGCCACTGCGAAGTCCCCGAGCTGAAGCATGCGTGCCTCGGCGCCGTCTACGCACTGAAGAGCGGCCTGCGCAAGCTGGCCCTGGAGCCGGCCGGGAGGGTGGGGATCGTGATCGCCGCCGACATCGCCAAGTACGATCTCGGTTCATCCGGCGAACCCACCCAGGGCGCCGGCGCCGTGGCCATGCTGATCGAACGCGACCCCCGACTGCTGGAAGTGGATATCGTCAATGCCGGCACGGCTTCGGCCTATCGGGCAATCGACTTCCGCCGCCCCCACCTGGCAGGCCGGTCGGCCATGCCGCGCGACACGCCGGTCTTCAACGGCAAGTACTCGGTCTCCTGTTATCTCGACGAGGCGCTGCACGCGCTCAGGGACATGCTTGGCAAGCTCGACCGTGAACCTGCGGACTACTACCGCGGTCTCGAATGCGTCTTCATGCATCGCCCCTATCAGCACATGCCCACCGTCTCCTGGGGACTGAGTTACCTGGTGGGGCTGGCGAGCAACGGTGCCGCCGGCCGCGCCGAACTGGCGGCACACTGCGAGCGTGCCCGGCTCGATACGGCCTGCGTCATCGACGAGATGCGCTCGGCCTCCGACCTGCTCGCCCTGACCGCAGAGACCGACCTGGACCGCTCACCCTACCCGCTCAGCATGCAATTGCTGAAGAGCTTCCGCGACCATCCCGTGCACCGCGAGATGGTCGAGGGCAAGATGCGCCGGGGCGCCGCCGCGATGCGCGAGGTGGGCAATGTTTACTGCGCCTCGCTGCCGGCGTGGATCGCCGCCGGCATGGAAGAGCTGGCCGGCGAGGAGGACAATCTCGCCGGCCGGTCCATGCTCGCGGTGGGCTATGGCAGCGGCGACGCCGCCGAGGCGATACCGCTGTGCGTGGTACCGGGCTGGACCGAGGCGGCCGGGCGTATCGGCTTCGCCGCTGCACTGGCGCCACACCGTGACCTGGCCCGCGGGGAGTACTGGCAGCTGCACCAGGGCGACATGCCGCCCGGCCTCGACGAGCCGCGCAGCGGGGAGTTCATGATCGATTCGATCGGCTGCCATGAGGACGCCCGCAGCGCCAACACCGGTGTCGAGTTCTACCGCTACGTGCCCTGAGTCTGCCCGCCACTCAGGCCGTCGATCGCCGACTCGATTTCGGCGAGCAGCGCCTCGACGCCCTCGCGCTCCAGCAGCCGTCCATATTGCACCCGGCGCACCGCCAGGTCGCTGACGCCGTTGACCACGATATTGACAATGCGCCAGCCGGCCTCGCCGTCCTCCAGCACGTAGCGCATAGGCAGCTCCTCGCCCTCGGCGGTGGTGAGGGTGGCGAGCACGCTCATGCGCCCGTCCGCCGCCCCGGAGCCGGGCTCGGCGCCGGTCACCGCGAGCGCCCCGGGCTGCAGCGCGGCGAAGCGCGCCGCGTAACTCATGATGCTGTGGCGCTCGAAGGCGTCGAGGAAGTGCTGGCGCTCATCCTCCCCGAGAACGCCGCGGTGGCGGCCGAGGACGAAGCGCGCCATGCGGGCGAGGTCGTGTGTCTCGCGTACCAGCGGCGCCAGGCGCCGATAGCGCGCGGCGACGTCGCCGCCGGACTCGAGCGCCTCATGCAGCCTGGCCACCACGGCCCGCCCGGCCGCTGCCGCTGCGCTCTTCGCACCGGCCGGCCCGCCCGCAGAAACGGGCGCCGCCGCCGCGGCCAGCGCGAGGAAAATGACCGCGGCGGCGGTCCCGCGTTGCATCTCAGCCGGCCCGGCGCCGCTCGCTGCGGGCGCCGATACGCTCGACCGGCACCTGTATTTCCCCGTCCGGCGCGCCGGCGCCGCCGCCGGGCAGGTCCACCCCCTGCAGCTCGGGCGCCATCGGGCCCTCGCAGCGGGCGCCGGCGAACGCGACCCGCAGCGCCTGCAGCGGACGCCGCAGGGTATCCTCGACCGCCGTGCCCTCGTAGCCGCAGTGGGCCATACAGTTGTTGCATTTGGCATTGCGTCCGGTGCCGTAGCGCTCCCAGTCGGTATTCTCCATGAGATCGGCGAAACTCTCCGCGTAGCCCTCCTCCACCAGCAGGTAACAGGGCCGCTGCCAGCCGAAGATGTTGTAGGTGGGGTTGCTCCAGGGCGTGCACTCGTAGCGCTGATTGCCGGCCAGGAAGTCCAGGTACAGGCTCGAGTGGTTGAAGCGCCAGCTCGAGCCGTTCTGCCGGCCGCGGCGGAAGATATCGCGGAACAGCTCCTTGCTGCGCCGCCGGCCCAGGAACACGTCCCGGGCCGGCGCCCGTTCGTAGCTGAATCCCGGCGACACCGTGATGCCCTCCACGCCCAGGCCGGTCACATAGTCGAAGAACGCGGCTACGTCATCGGCGTCCTCGCCGTCGAAGAGCGTGCAATTGATGGTGACGCGGTGGCCGCGGTGCAGGGCCGCGCGGATAGCCTCCACGACCTTGTCGAACACACCTTGCCGGCACACGGATTCGTCGTGGCGCTCGCGGTTGCCGTCGAGATGGACGGAGAAGTTCAGATAGGGCGAGGGCTCGTAGTCGTCCAGCTTCGCCTCGAGCAGCAGCGCATTGGTGCACAGGTAGACGAACCGGCGCCGCTCGATGATGCCGCGCACGATCTGCGGCATCTCCTTGTGGATCAGAGGCTCACCGCCGGGGATGGAGACAATCGGGGCACCGCACTCGTCCACTGCGGCAAGCGCATCCTGCACGCTCATGCGCCGCTTCAGGATGTCCGCCTCGTAGTCGATCTTGCCGCAGCCCGCACAGGCGAGGTTGCACTGGAACAGGGGCTCGAGCATGAGCACCAGCGGGTAGCGGCGCCGGCCGCGCAGCTTCTGGCGGAGCAGATAGGCACCGACGGCGAGCGACTGACGGAGTGGAACGGCCATTGTCTTCTCCTTCCCGCGCTACGGGGACGGACATCTTGATTTTTCCACCTTGTTACCGGCCGCCTGCGTCCCCCTGGCGGCCCGTGCCGGCGGGGCTCTCGGGTTACGACAGACCAGCGCCGCGATCGTTCCGACGGTTCCGACGGCGGGCGAGGAACCAGTCGACGGCCTCGGCGATGGCCGCCTCGGCCGGGCGCGGGCGGTAGTCCAGCTCCGCCATCGCCTTGTCGCTCTTGAAATACATGTGCCGGCGCGACAGGCGCACACCCTCGCGGGTGGCCGCGGGCTCGCCGCCGGCCAGGCGCGCCCGTCCCTCCTCCACCAGCGCATAGCCCATCGCCAGCCAGTGGGGGATGGCGATGCGCGGCGGCCGCCGGCCGAGGCGTCCGGCAATCACCGCCAGCAGGTCGGCCAGAGAGAAATTCTCGCCGCCCAGGATGTAGCGCTCGCCCGCCCGGCCGCGCTCGAACGCCTGCAGGTGTCCGCGCGCCACGTCGTCGACGTGTACGATGTTCAGGCCTGTATCCACGTACGCGGGGATACGCCCGGCGATGGCATCGGCCACGATGCGCCCGGTGGGAGTCGGTCTGACGTCGCCCCGGCCCAGCGGCGTGGACGGGTTGACGACGACGATGCGCATGCCGGGCGGCGGCCGCTTCAGCACCAGCTGCTCGGCATCGAATTTGGAGCGTTTGTAGTGGCCGATCATGTGGGCGCGCTCCACCGTCGTGGTCTCCTCGGCGGGTTGCCCGTCGCGGCGCAGTCCCAGCGTCGCAACGCTGCTGGTATGGATGAAGTGAGGGACCCCGGCCGTGGCGGCGGCCGCCAGCATGCGGGCCGTGCCGGCCACGTTGGTTTCGTAGACCGCGGCGGGGTCCGGCGTCCACAGCCGGTAGTCCGCCGCCGCGTGGAAAACGGCCTCGCAGCCGCGCGCCGCCGCCCGCAGCGATGCCGCATCCGCGAGGTCGCCGGTGGCCAGTTCCACGTCGAGCCCGCTCAGGTTGGCCGGGTCGCTGCCGCTGCGCACCAGCGCCCTCACCCGGTGTCCTTCGCCCAGCAGCACGCGCACGATGGCCGCGCCGACGAAACCCGTGGCGCCGGTCACCAGCGCCTTCACGGGCGTCTCCCGGCCAGTAAGGCGGGCAGTGCGATCATGGAGTAGAACAGGATACCGAACAGCCCCAGCGCCAGCACCAGCCCCATGCCGGACATGCCTCGATGCGCCGAGACCGCCAGCCCGGCGAAGCTCGCCAGTGTCGTGACGCTGCTGTAGAAAACCGCCCGCGCCGTGCTGGTGGCGAGCAGCGCCCGGCCGTCTGCCACCAGACGCGCCCGGTGCACGATGTGGATCCCGTTGTCCACGCCGAGACCGAGCAGCAGCGGCAGGGCGATGATATTGGCGAAATTGAACGGCACGCCGAGAACCGCGGCCAGCGCGATGGTGCAAAGTAATGCCAGCGCCACCGGCACGATCACCAGACCCACGCCGACGGCGGTGCGCAGAAAGACCGCAAGCAGCAGCATCACGGCGGCAGCCGCATACACCGATGCCTCGCGGAATGCGGCCACCACGGTCTCGCCGGCCTCCTGGTAGACCACGGCAAGGCCGGTGGCTCCCGGCGCGGCCGCGCGTACCTCGCCGACGAACGCCTCCGCCGCCTGCGCATCGGTCATATCCACCGCGGGCAGCACCTCCAGCAGACGCTCGCCGTTGCGCCCGCGCCAGCGTTCCCGCAGCGACGCGGGCAGATCCTCCACGCCGAAAGGCTCGGCGCGCAGCGCCTGCGCCAGAGGCGCCAGTGCCGACGGCAACCCATCCAGCAGCTGCGCGGCGAGACGCTCCAGATCGGGCACGCCCGGCGTGCCGGCGGCGAGCGCGCCGCGCAGCCATCGTACCTCGGCGGCGAGGTCGGCCAGGCCGGCGCGCGCCGCCGGGGCGCCCGCCCCGGCAGTACCCGCGCCCGCACGGCCGAGCGCATCATCCAGGCGCTCCAGCGCCGCCGCAAGCCGACCTGGCTGCGGCGTCTCGCGTGCCGGAAAACGGTGCAAGCCGGGGCCGAACAACAGAGACG
>CAYRUH010000062.1:7521-13792 GCA_964427415.1 uncultured Woeseiaceae bacterium
TGCGGCGTCTCGCGTGCCGGAAAACGGTGCAAGCCGGGGCCGAACAACAGAGACGCATCGTCCAGCAGCGCCAGCTTCTGCGGCTGGCGATCGGGCACGAAACTCTCCAGACTCAGCACCCGCGCTACCGTCGGCAGGGCGCGCAAGCGCGCCGCCAGCGCGCCGCCGTCGGCGTCCGGCTCGAGCACCACGGAGAGCGTGCGCGGTGCGGTGTCGGGGTCCCGGCTCAGTTCCCGGTAGACCTGCACCGACTCGGCATCCGGGTCGCGCAACTTCATCGGATCGTCGTCGAACCCGGCCCGCGGCGCGGCCACCAGTGCGGCTACGCTGACGAGTGTAGCGGCGCCGAGTACCAGGCGGCGCCGGCCGGTCAGCCGGCCGAGACGCCGCCCGGCCCGCCAGCCGCCGGCTGCATGCGGCGCCGGCATGCGGGTACCGAAAAGAAGGCGCAGCCATGCCGGCAGCACGGTGAGGCTCGCAGCCAGGCCGATCAGCATGCCCGTGCCGGAGATCAGACCCAGCTGAGAGACGCCGACGAAGGGCGTGGGAATGAAGGCGTAGAAGGCGGCCGCCGTGGTCAGCGCACAGAATACGAGCGAGCTGCCGACATCCGCCCCGCTGCGGGCGAGCGCCTCGGCGAGCTCGGCGCCGCCAGCGCTGAGCTCGCCGACCCGCAGGGCGTAGTGGATGATAAAGTCGATAGCGAGCCCGATGTAGAGCACCGCGAAAGCCACCGAAATCAGATTCAGCTCAGCGACGGCCCAGGCCGAGAACGCCGCCGTCGCGACGAGCCCGCTGGCCAGCGTCATGAGCGCGGCGAGCAGCACCCGCGCCGAGCGCACGGCGAGCCACAGCACCGCGACCACGGCGGCCAGCACCAGCAGGCCGGCGCGGCTCGTGTCCGCCATCACGCCAACGAACTCCTCGTCCTCCAGCGCGACGCTGCCGGTAAGACGAATGCGCACCCCTGCGGCCTGGCCGACCTCGGCGGCCCGGACACGCAGAACCCGCATGGACGCCAGCGCCGGGCGCAGCCGTGAGTAGTCCATGCGCGGCGCGACCACCACGAACTGACGCTCGCCGGTCAGGCCGTCGCCCGCATCGAACAGCAGGCCACGCCAGTCGAGCGGACGCTGCCCGTCCCGGCGCACCGCTGCCAGCGTGTCGGCCAGCGGCTCCAGCAACGGGCTCACCAGCGCCGGCTGGCCGGCCTCCATCGCCTCGGCCACCGTCGAGAACAGGCCGGCGGCCGAGTAGTCGACGCGCAACCGCCCCAGCAACGGCTGGGCTGTCGCCAGCGCGTCCACCAGTGACTCGAGCTCCTCGAGGTCGAGATAGAGCAGCTCGCGCCCCTCGAATGCGCTTGCGGCGCCCGGGGCAAATCCGCTGGCGTAGAGCCCGGGTGTTTCGCGCACGTGGGCGAGCACCGCTTCCGCCGCCGCTTCCCGGGCCGCCGCCGTGCCCTCGTCGATGACGACGACGATGTTCTCGAGCCGCCGGGGAAAAGCTTCCCGGTAGCGGATGAAATCCTGACGCCAGGGCAGATCCCGCGCGATCATATCCGCCGTGTCGGTGTTCACGCCCAGGTTGCGGGCCGTGTAGACAGCCAGGGCCGCGGTCACCGCCACAGTGGCCAGCACGACGACCGGCGCATGGCGCACGACCGTACCGACCCACGCCGAGAGCAGTCGTGGCATGGTGCGGGCGCGGCTCACTGCTCCTCACCCGCGCGGGCCAGCGGCTGTGCCGCGCTGCGGGCGGCCCGGATCAACGTGCGGCGCGCCCGCGATACGCAGACGAGCAATGCTGCCGTTGCCCGCGGCGCGGTGAGCGAGGCGGCGATCAGGCCGCGCACTGCCGCGGCGCCGCCGGCCACGCCAAGCAGCGGCTGCGGCAGGTCCTGCCTCGCGGTATCGACGACGGCGCGCAACACCAGGAACGGCAGACCGGCTGCCGCCGCCTGCCGCGCCAGCACCAGCGATTCCATGTCCACGGCCGCCGCACCCGTAGCGGCGAGCGCGCGCTTGGCGGCACCGCTTGCGGCCGCCTGCTGCACGGTCACCAGCGGAGCGGTGATTGTGCCGGCCAGCGCTCCGCCGCCAGCGGCCGCCGGCGCGTCCAGCGCCCGGCACACGGCCGCATGCCAGGCCGCATCGGGCTGCCGGTACTCACCGCCGGGCCCGCGCACCTGAGCGGGCAGCAGGCAGGCGCCGGACGGCAGGGCAGGGTCCAGCGCGCCGGCGAAACCGAACGACAGCACACCGTCGTAACCGTCCACCCGGGACAGACGGCGGCAGGCGTCCGCCGGCGCCCCGATGCCTGCGACAATAACGTGGAAGCGCCCCCCGGCGGCCGGCCCAGGCAGCGCCGAGGCGAATATCCGGCCTTCGAACGGGGTGGCGACCACCACACCGATTCGCCGCCGCTGCAGGGCCGAGGCGTTCAGGCGACCGGCCCCGGACGCTCAGAGGCCGACCCGGAGCTCCGCGGCGGGATCGCCGGGCAGCAACGCGCGCACCTCCCGGCGCAGGCGCTCGGGCTCGCAGCCGTCGGCTGCCGCGGTGCCCGGCAGTCCGCGCGCCGCGGCGGCGAACACGACGCGTAACAGTGCATTGCTGTAGACCACGCCGTTGGTCGCGGCGATCACCGCGCGCACCCGCGCCCGCGAGACCTTGACGTCCTCGCCCGCCCGGTAGCCCGGGTTGCGGTGAATATTCTGCAGCGTAAGCACAGCCAGCCCGATCGCCCAGAGGCAAAAGCGCCGGATACCGGTCTCGCGGCGAGGGATGAGGCAGCTGTAGTCGAGCGCTGCGCGCAGGTGGCCGTGCGCCACCGCGACCAGATCACCGATGCCCTCGCTCAACTCCGCCGCCGAACGGTTGCGGATGAGCGAACCCAGATCGTGTCCGTGGCGTCGGAAGACGGCCCGCGGCAACCAGCACGAACCCTCTTCCCGGTCCTCCCACACGTCTTTCAGAATATTGGTCATCTGCAGCCCCAGGCCGAAACACACCGACAGATCCATCATGGTATCGCGGTGGCGCTCGATCGCCGGCGAATACAGGCAGAACAGATCGGTGAGCATCTCGCCGACGACGCCGGCCACTACGTAGCAATACTGGCTCATCTCGGCGAGATCGCCCAGACCCTCCAGCGTCTTGCTGCGCTGGAAGCGCGGCATGCCCGAACACATGGTGGCCACGCAGCGGCGCAACGCCCGGCGCTGGCCGGCGGGCAGCGCAGCGTTGATAGCGACCACGCGCCCGGTATCGGCGATGAGCCGCAGTTCCGCCGCCGGCGTCGCCGGCGCCAGCGCCGGGCCGAGCGCAGCGGCGAAACCCTCGGTGCCGGCACGGCCGTCGAGCACGTCCAGGAAATGCCGGTGGTAGCGGGATTTCGCCGCCGCGTCCATGCACGGATCGTCTTCGATGGTATCGGCGATTCGGCACAGGAGGTAGCCGTTGGCGACGGCCTCGCGGAGTCCCGGTGGCAGCTGGGGGATGGTGAGCGCGAAGGTCCGGGACACGCCCATGAGACTCTCCGACTGAAAGGACCAGATGGCATCCCCGGTCGGCGCAGTACCGGTGTGCGATTCGCTGCTCTCGTCGTCGTTCATTCTCGTCTCCCCCCGTGACGGACACCGATGGAAGGCCGTTATTTGAACTCTCGGACAGGAGCACACTCGAAAAGTTCAGGCACAGCCCGGGAGACGGTCCATGCTCCAGCACGAACACGCGGCGACGGAACCCAGACAGACAGAGGCCGGTGCAAAGCGCACTTTCGATACCCGCATCGAGCGCTATCGGGAACGCCTCGAGCGGGAGCTCGAACACTGGCTGCCGGCGACGGGGCCGGGCCGCTCGGCGCTGCACAGGGCGATGCGCTATGCCACGCTCGGCGGCGGCAAGCGTCTGCGCCCGCTGCTGGTGTATGCCGCCGGCGAGCTCTGCGGCACCGAGCTCACGCGCCTGGATGCCATCGCCGCAGCGGTGGAACTGGTGCATGCCTACTCGCTGGTGCACGACGACCTGCCAGCCATGGACGACGACACGCTGCGTCGTGGACGGCCCGCCGTGCACGTGGCCTACGACGAGGCCACTGCCATACTGGCGGGCGATGCCCTGCAGACGCTGGCGTTCGGCTTACTCGCCGGGCATCCGGCCTTCCGGCATGACCCGGGTGTGCGCTGCCGGCTGATCGGGCTGCTCGCCGAATCCATCGGCTCACGCGGCATGGTCGGTGGTCAGGCACTGGATCTCACTTTCGAACAGACCCCTGCCATCGGCCGCGTCGAACTCGAGGACATGTTCGCGCGCAAGACCGGCCGTCTCATCTATGCAGCCATCGTCATGCCGACCCTGGCCGGGCCGCCGCTGCCCGATGGCCGCCGCCCCGCGCTGGAGGCCTTCGCCTTCGCCATCGGAACCGCATTCCAGATACGCGACGATCTGCTCGAGATCAACGGCGCTACCGATCAGCTGGGCAAAAACACCGACTCGGACGAGCGTAACGGCAAGGCCTCCTACCCGGCCCTGTTCGGTGCTGAGCAGGCCCGGCAACGCGCCGGCGAGCTTGACCGCGAGGCACGGCGCGCGCTGGCCAGCCTTGGTCCCGGCAACGAAGGCCTGGCTTATCTCGCACGGCTGATCGTCAGCCGCGATCACTGAAATACCGCGTGATCACCGGGGCCCTTAGCGCCGGCATCCCCGCGGACAGGCTGCTCGGCCGCGCCGGACTGCCGAGGCAGGAGGCGGACCGGCTCCGCGAGCCCGCCCGCCGCCTCGCGGAATCGCTGCGCAGGGACTCCCGGCCGAACCTGATCGGCCGCCTGGCCGCCCGCCGCCACATGGCCGAGCTTGCCGCCAACCTGGCCCGGCTGCTGCACTGGCGCGAGGAGACACCTGCCATTGCGCAAGCCGCCATTAGCCAGCCCCTGATCATCACCGGCCTGCCTCGCACCGGCTCCACGCTGCTGCACATGCTGCTCGCCCAGGACCCGGACAACCGCGCGCCGCTCACCTGGGAGGTCATGTCTCCGCCCGCGCCCGATGCGAGGGACGAGCGGCCCCACGTCGCCGCCGCCGCCAGACGCCTTGCGCTGGCCTACCGGCTTGCCCCGGGCTTCCGCGCCATCCACCCCATGGCTCCGCGACTGCCCCAGGAGTGCATCGCCATCATGGCGCACGGATTCCGCAGCATCGAGTTCCACACCACCCACGACGTGGCCAGCTACCAGGACTGGCTGGAACGCGACGGCCATGCGGGCGCCTATCGCGTACACCAACTGTTTCTGCAGCACCTGCACTACCGTGGACCGCGCGGACGCTGGGTGCTGAAAGCGCCGGGGCACATGTTCTCGCTGCCCGAACTCAACCGGCAATATCCGGATGCCATCCTCGTCCAGACTCACCGCGACCCGGTGAAGGTGGCCGGCTCGCTGGCGAACCACACCACCACCCTGCGCCGGGCCTTCAGCCGCCGCACCGATCCTGCCGCCATCGCGGATGACTGGCTCGAACGCTGGTGGCGCGCGCTGGACGCCACCCTCGCCTGGCGGGAGGCGACCGGCCGACCGGTCATCGACCTCCATTACGAGGCCCTGGTGCGGCATCCTCTGGCCGCCGTCGGCCGCCTCTACGAGCAGCTCGGCTGGCGCTACACGGACCGGACCCGACGCGCCATGCGGGCGTTCCTGGAACATCAGCCGCGGGAGAGCCGCGGCCCGCACCACTACCGCCTGGAGGACTTCGATCTGCGGGCGGGGGAAATCCGCCGCCGCACCGACACCTACCGTCAGCGCTTCGCCATCTCGCCCGAACGGCCGGAGAATCAGTAAGCGGGACTGCTAGCAGGGGCTGGCAGGAGGGGCTGGTAGGAGGGGCTGGTAGGAGGGGCTTTAGCCCCGATTCATTATCAAAAATCGGGCCTGAAGGCCCTCCTACCAGAGGACCCAAACCTCACCTTGCCTGCGCTTCCTCCAGGTAGCGGAAGAAGTCCGAGTCCGCTTTCAGCATCAGCGTGCTGTTCGGGCCGAGCGCCCGGTAGCTCTCCAGGGTGCGGAAGAAGGCGTAGAACTCCGGGTCGGCGCCGAAGGCTTCGCCGTAGATGCGGGTGGCTTCGGCGTCGGCGTTACCGCGGATCTCCTCCGCGTCGCGGGCGGCCTCCGACTGAATGCGCTGCAGGTCGCGCTGCATGTTGCCGAGGATCTCCTGGGCGCGGCCCTGGCCCTCGGCGCGGAAGCGCTCGGCGATGGACTGGCGCTCGGCGATCA
>CAYRUH010000063.1:0-13747 GCA_964427415.1 uncultured Woeseiaceae bacterium
GAATCGGGCCTGAAGGCCCTCCCACATCGGTTCCTCAGTCGTCGAGGGACATGCCGATGTTGTGGTAGCCCCCGTCGACGTAGACGATCTCGCCGGTGATGCCCGCAGCCAGGTCCGAGCACAGGAAGGCGGCGGCGTTGCCCACGTCCAGGGCGGTGATGTTGCGCTTCAGGGGCGAGACCTTCTCCACGTGGTGGAGCATCTTGCGGAAACCGCCGATACCGGCGGCGGCCAGGGTCTTGATGGGGCCGGCGGAGATGCCGTTCACGCGGATGCCCTGCGCGCCCAGGTCGGACGCCAGAAAACGCACGTTGGCTTCCAGGCTCGCCTTGGCCAGGCCCATGACGTTGTAGTTGGGTACGGCGCGCACGGCGCCGAGGTAGGTCAGCGTGAGCACGGCGCCGTCGCGGCCTTCCATCATCGGCAGGGCGGCCCTGGTGAGGCCGGCGAGGCTGTAGCTGGAGATGTCGTGGGCGATCTGGAAGCCCTCGCGGGTCACGCTCTCGAGATAGCCGCCGGCGAGCTGGTCGCGCGGCGCAAAGCCGACCGAGTGGATAAGGATGTCGAGACCGTCCCAGGCCTTGCCGAGTTCGGCGAAGACGTTGTCGATCTCTTCGTCCGAGGCCACGTCCAGCGGGTAGCACAGCTCGGAGCCCACCTCGGCGGCCATGTCGACGACGCGGCTTTTCAGCTTGTCGTTCTGGTAGGAAAACGCGAGTTCGGCGCCTTCGCGGCGCATGGCCTGGGCGATGCCCCAGGCGATGGAGCGTTGACTGGCGAGCCCGACGATGAGCGCCTTCTTGCCTGCGAGAAATCCCATAGCATCCCCTCGTGCCTGGCTGACGATGCCGGCATTGTACCGCCGTTGTCCTATACTACCGAGAGCGCGACGCACACCGTCGCCGGGTTCGACATGCGCATGAGTGATCAAAGAACGAGCCATCACGGCTCCAGGCAGGCACGGCCGTGATTTTCCCCTGGAAGCGCGCGGGTTTCTGGCTGCGCCGGACCCTGCGCAAGGTCTGGGTGCGGGTGGTGAGTTTCGCGCTGCTCGCGATCGCCTCGGCGGTGCTGGCCCGGGTCCTGTCGCCGTTCCTGCCTGCCGGACTGGCCCCGCAACTGGGCGCGGATGCGGTCGGTCAGATCCTCAACACGCTGGCCACCTCCATGCTCGCCGTGACGACCTTCTCACTGTCCATCGCCGTCTCGGCATTTGCCGCGGCCGCCAGCACCGCGACACCGCGCGCGACCGCCCTGTTGCAGGAGGATCACACCACGCAGAACGTGCTGGCGACCTTCCTCGGCGCATTCCTGTTCAGCCTGCTCGGTCTGATCGGCCTGCGCGCAAATCTCTACGACGATTCCGGACAGGTGGTCCTGTTCCTGGTCTCCGTGGTGGTGGTCATGCTGGTGGTGTTCGCGCTGATCCGCTGGATCGGCCACCTGATGAGTTTCGGCCGCATGAGCGACACGCTGGATCGGGTGGAGGAAGCGGCCGCCGACGCCTTCGAGCAGCGCGTCGCCCAGCCCTGGCTGGGTGCCAATCCGATGCCGGACCCATCGCCGGCCGGCCTGCGCGCACTGCGTGCCGAGGCCACCGGCTACGTCCAGCACATCGACATGCCGGCATTGCAGGAGATGGCCGGGATACTGGAGACCGAGCTGTATCTGGCTGCGCCGCCCGGCAGCTTCGTGCATACGGCGGCACCGCTGCTGCGCGTGGCGGCAGACGGACTGGACGAGGAGAGGGAAGAAGCGCTCCGCAGCGCTTTCTCGCTCGGCGCCGACCGGACCTTCGAGGAGGATCCCCGCTTCGGCCTCATCGTGCTCGCGGAGATTGCCTCCCGTGCACTGTCGCCCGCAGTCAACGACCCCGGCACGGCGATCTCCGTCATCGGCCGACTCGTCGGCATCCTCTCGCGCTGGCGCCCGGCGGAGGACGTGGAGGTGCTCTACTCCCGTGTCTACGTCCCGCACATTACGCCGGAGGACGTGCTTGCGGATGCCTTCCGGCCCATCGCGCGGGACGGGGCGACACTCGTCGAGGTCCAGCTGCGCCTGCAGACCGCCTTCCGCGCACTGCAGGACGCAGCGCCGCAGGTCTTCGGCGAGGCGGCGGCGGCGGCATCGCGGGCGGCGCTGGAGCGCGCCGAGTCCGCGGGGCTTCGGGCGCAGGAGCTGGCCGAACTCCGCCGGATCGCCATTGCTGCCAAAGCTGAAGAAGCTGGCAATGCTGGCAATGTCGCGGCGCGGGCCGGCTGAGCCGATGCTGTCTGATCTGCATCGCCGCATCCGTCTGCTTTATACGGGACGCAGCCGTAACGCCCGGCGCTTCCGCTACGCGCTGATCGTCTTCGATGCCGCGACCATCGTTTATTTCATCCTCACCGCCGCGGCCGTGCAGACGCCGCTGCTGCACGGCATCAACATCGCACTGGGCCTCCTCATACTCGCCGATCTGGCGGCGCGGCTCTGGGTGTCATCCAACCCCTGGAAGGAGCTGCGCAGGATCTACACCGTCGCCGATATCCTGGTCATCGGCACACTGCTGCTGGCCCCGCTGTTCACCGAGGAACTGGCCTTCCTGCGCATCCTGCGCGGGCTGCGCCTGATCCACTCCTATCACCTGATCCGGGACCTCCGGCGCGAAAGCCGCTTCTTCCGGCTGCACGAGCACTCGGTGCTGGCCGCGGTGAACCTGTTCGTGTTCATCTTCGTGACCACCTCTTTCGTGTTCGTGTTCGCCTTCGACGAGCGGACCGGCCCCGCCGCCTACATCGATGCGCTCTACTTCACGGTGGCAACGCTCACCACCACCGGCTTCGGGGACATCACGATGGAGACCCCCGGCGGCAAACTGCTGTCGGTCTTCATCATGGTGGTCGGCGTGGCGCTGTTTATCCAGCTCGCGCGCACCGTCTTCCAGCCGTCGAAGATCCACTACAAGTGCCCCGAATGCGGCCTGACGCGGCACGACCCGGACGCCATCCACTGCAAACACTGCGGCGAGCCGCTGAAGATCGAGACCGAAGGCAGCGAAGGGTAGGGGATGCAGGAGGGCCTTCAGGCCCGATTCCCCTTCTATCATGGCCGTCCTGCGCGGGTATCCATCTTGCTCCCGACAAAAGGTCGCGGCGATGGAGACCCCCGCAGGACGGCCGTGCTCGTGATGGCGTGGAGTAAGCGCCAGTCAGCGGCGCCTGCTGACCGGTGCCAACCCTTTCGGCCACGGGCCCGCCAGCGGGTGGACCAACGCAAGGAGAAAGCCGGATCGGGCCTGAAGGCCCTCCTACGTTTTTTCGAGGGCGATGTTCGTCTCTTCGCCTTCCAGCCGCGCCACGATGGTCGCGCAGCAGGCGTCGCCGAAGACGTTCACCGCCGTGCGGGCCATGTCGAGGATGCGGTCGAAGACGAACAGCACGCCGATGGCTTCCAGCGGCAGCCCGATCGTCTGCAGGATGATGGCGATGGCCACCAGCGAGGCCTGGGGCACGCCGGCAACACCGATGGAGGTCACCAGTGCGGTCAGCACGATGATGAACTGCACGCCGAGGGTGATCTCCAGCCCGTAGGCCTGGGCGATGAACATGGCGGCGACGCACTCGTACAGGGCGGTGCCGTTCATGTTAACGGTGGCGCCCAGCGGCAGCACGAAGCTCGCGATCTTCTTCGACACGCCCACGTTGTCCTCCACGCATTCCATGGTCACCGGCAGCGTGGCCGAGGACGAGGCGGTGGAGAAGGCGGTCAGCAGCGCCGGCGCCGTGCCGTTGAACATCGCCGCCGGCCGCACCCGCGCGATAGAGCGCAGGAACAGCGGCAGCGTCAGGAAGGTGTGGATGGCGAGGGCACCGGCGACGATGAGGGCGTACTTGGTCAGGATGGTGAGGAAATCCCTCACCTCACTGAAGTCGAGGCTGGCGATGACGCCGGCGATCAGTCCGAACACGCCGATCGGGGCGAAGCGCATGATGAGGTCGGTCATGCCCATCATGACTTCGAAAACCGCCTCCCAGAACCGGTACAGGGTACCGGCGTAGGCGTCGTCCAGGCGGGTCATGAAGTAGCCGAACAGCAGGCTGAAGAAGATCAGCCCGAGCATTTCACCATTCGCTGCAGCCGCGATGATGTTGGGCGGGATCATGCGGATGAAGATCTCGACGACGTCGCCGGCGTCGCGGCCGCCGACCCGATCCTCCACATCCGCGGTGCTCGCCTCCAGCGCCAGCAGCTGCTTTGCCGGCTCGCCGTTGTAGATGCCGGGCTGGAAGATGTTGACCAGCACGAGGCCGACCAGGATGGCGGCGAGGCCGGTGGTGGCGTAGAACAGCAGCGTGCGCGCACCGAGGCGGCCGATGGCGCTGCCCTTGCCCATGCCCGCCACACCCACGATGATGGACGAGGTGATCAGCGGCACGATCAGCATCTTCAGGGCGTTGACGAAGAGGTCGCCGACGAAGCCGTAGCTGGCGGTGAGGAAGCCGCGGCCTTCCGAGTCCGCCGGCAGCAGGCCGGTTGAGATGCCGGCGAACAGCGCCAGCAAGATGGCGATGGCGATCTGCCAATGGAGTTTTAATCTGAGCATGAATCCCCCGCAGATTCTTTTGTTATTGGCAGGTCGGGCCTGAAGGCCCTCCTACATGATTAGAAATGTAGGAGGGGCTTTAGCCCCGATTGGGCCCTCAGCAAACTCATGCGCCCGGTCGGGCCTGAAGGCCCTACATTTCCCCCATCCTAGAATCTGTCGTCGAATGGCTGGGCCGTGCCGCGCACGACCTCCGCGTCTTCGCGCAGCTGGTCGATGAATGCGCTCAGGTCCGAGACGCCGGCCTGGCGTGCCAGGCCCAGGCGGGCCTGTTCGCGCTGCTCCGGCGGGATGGTCTCGGCCCGGCCCGGCGAGATGTCCGTGAGGCGGTAGAGCACGTAGCCGCCGTCGGCGGTAGCCACGCTGCCGACCTTCGCACCCTCCTCCGGCATCTCGGCGGAGAAGACGGCGGCGACCAGGGCCTGGGGCAGGTCCGGCGCGTTGCGGTTGATGGTGCGGTCGGCCACGGCCTCGGCTTCCACCTCGGCGGCCGCTTCCTCGAGCGGCGTGCCGCCCTCGACGTTCGCGCGCAGCTGCTCGAGCCTGGCCCGCGCCATGACGGCGGCCGCCTCGCGGCGGGCCCGGCGCTCGACTTCGTCGCGCACCTCGGCCAGCGGCTGGCGGGAGGCTTCCTCGCGCCCGGTCAACTGCACCACCATGACCCGGTCTTCCGCCAGGTTGAGGAGATCGCTGGTGGCGCCTTCCGGCAGGGCGTTGTCGCCGAACAGGGCGTCCAGCAGCGTCGGCGCGGGCGCAAGCTCTGCGCTGCCGCTGCGGGTATAGTCCTCGGCCGTGCGCACCTGCATGCCGAGGGCCGCCGCCGCCTCTTCCAGGTTCGGCGTGTCGAAGAGCTGGTCGGCCAGCGCGTTGCTGAGTTCGAGATACTGCTGACCGATGCGCTCGGCCCGGTAGGCGGCCACGAGTTCGTCGCGGACCTCGTCCAGTGTGGTCGCGTCGCCGCCGCGAACGCCGTCCAGGCGCAGCACGTGGAAGCCGAATTCGCTCTCCACCGGGCCGCGGATCTCGCCCTCCTGCATGTCGAACACGGCCTCTTCCACGGATTCGACGAACTGGCCGCGGGCTACCCAGCCCAGGTCGCCGCCGGACTCCGAACTCAGCGTGTCGTCGGAATATTCGGCTGCCAGTTCGGCGAAGTCCTCGCCGGCCTTCGCGCGCTCGGTCAGCTCGGCGGCCAGCGCGCGTGCTTCGGCCTCGCCGCGTTCGCCGGTGGTGATGAGGATGTGGCGGGGGTTTCGTTCCTGGTCCCGGGTGTAGGAGTCCTTCACGTCCTCGTAGTAGGCGCGAAGCTCGGCCTCGGAGGGCGTGATGCGCTCGGCGATGGTGTTCCGGGAGATCTCGAGGTAATCGAAGGTGACGCTGGCCGGCGTCTGGAACAGCTCCGGATGGCTGTCGTAGTAGGCCTGCAGTTCCTCGTCGCCGATCTCGACGGCGTCCAGGAAATCCTCGATGCCGAATTCGACGTAACTGATGGTGCGGGTCTCGCGGTCCAGCTCGATATAGCGGCGCAGCTCCGCCGGCGTGGAAAACGCGGTGGCCTCCACCGCGCTCTGCAGCTGGTCGATCTGCAGCGAGCGGCGCTGGTCGGCCTCGAAGCGGGCCGGAGCGATACCCCGGCTGGCGAGCAGCCCCCGATACAGCTCGAAGGAGAACTCGCCGTTCTCCTCGAACACCGGCAGCTCGCGGATGGACTGCTGCACGGCGGCGTCGCTGACCCGGTAGCCCTGCTCGCGCAGGTACTGGGTGAGCAGCGTCGAGCGGATGACGCCCTCGTAGGCCGCCTGGCGGAGCTGGTCCTCGAGCACCGGCGGGATCTCGTCGAGCTGTTCGCGGATGCGGGCCGCCTGGTTCTGGTAGGCCACGCGGATCTGCTGGGGCGGGATCTCCTGGCCGTTGACCTTCACCGCGAACCCGCCCTGCGTCATGCCGCCGTAGTTGTAGCCGACGAAAATGAACGGGATGCACAGGAGGGCCAGGACGACGAGTGCCATCGGACCGGTGATCTTCTGTCTGATGTTCTGCAGCATGGCGTCAACTCTGAAACGGATGATGCTCTGACCGGCCCGGCCTGGCCGTGCACCGGTCTCTCATAAACGAAGGGCCTCCGCTTGGAGGCCCTTCTTCTTATGGCGGAGTGGACGGGACTCGAACCCGCGACCCCCGGCGTGACAGGCCGGTATTCTAACCAGCTGAACTACCACTCCATTGCTGGTGGGTGCTGAGGGGATCGAACCCCCGACCTTCGCCTTGTAAGGGCGACGCTCTCCCAGCTGAGCTAAGCACCCGGGCGTCTGATCGCCCTGTCAGGCGTCCGATCAGGCGGTCTTTCGACCTCCCTGCAGCACAACACCGGGCGAACCCGGTGTCAGAAGGCGCATCAGTTTACGGCATCCTTCAGGCCTTTGCCAGCCTTGAATCCGGGCACATTGCTAGCGCTGATCTGGATGCTCTCGCCCGTGCGCGGGTTGCGCCCGGTGCGTGCAGCGCGGTGCTTCACCGAAAAGGTTCCGAAGCCTACCAGCGAGACGGTGTTGCCCTGCTTCAGGGCACCGGTGATGCTGTCCAGGACGGCGTCCACGGCACGCGTCGCGTCCGCCTTGGAAAGGTCGGCTGAATCGGCAACGGCTTCGATCAGTTCAGCTTTGTTCATTACTCACCCTCGAATGACTTCTTCAAGATATTTCAGGTACGGACACTCCGCCACCCCCCTGTTTCACAGGGCAGACTACTCCTAAAGCGCCCATGACTGCAATTGCGGCGCCGCGCACACGGTGACGCCGATCAGTGCGCCCGCACGGCGTCGCCGCCCTTGTCCTCCGCGGGCTTGGCCGCTTCCTTATCCGACGGCGTGTCCTCGCCGGCGGCCGGCGCAGGCATGTGCTGCAGCGCCACCTCCAGCACCTGGTCAATCCACTTCACTGGAACAATATTGAGCTTGTCCTTGATGTTCTTTGGTATTTCAACCAGGTCCTTGGCGTTCTCTTCGGGAATCAGCACGGTCGAGACGTTGCCCCGGTGCGCCGCCAGCAACTTCTCCTTCAAACCGCCGATCGGCAGCACCTCGCCTCTGAGCGTGATCTCGCCGGTCATGGCGACATCGGATTTCACCGGGATGTCGGTCAACGCCGACACCAGCGCGGTGCACATGCCGACGCCTGCGCTCGGGCCGTCCTTCGGCGTCGCGCCCTCCGGCACGTGGATGTGCACATCGGCCTTCTGGTGGAAGTCCGGGTCGATACCGAGCAGCTTGCTGCGGCCGCGCACGATGGTCATGGCCGCCTGGATGGACTCGGTCATCACCTCGCCGAGCTGGCCGGTGTGGGTCAGCTTGCCCTTGCCGGGCACCACGGCCGCCTCGATGGTCAGCAGTTCGCCGCCTACCTCGGTCCAGGCAAGGCCGGTCACCTGACCGACCTGGTCGTTCTCCTCGGCACGGCCGTAGCGGAAACGCTCGACACCGAGATAACGGTTCACGCTCTTCGGCCGCACGGTCACCCGCTTCTTCTGCTTCCTCAGCAGCAGCTCCTTCACCACCTTGCGGCAGATCTTGGCGATCTCGCGCTCGAGATTGCGCACGCCCGCCTCGCGGGTGTAGAGGCGGATGATCTGGTAGATCGCCGGCCGGGTGATGTGCAGCTCCTCCTCCTTGAGACCATTCGCCTTCAGCTGCTTCGGCACCAGATAGCGCTCGGCGATGCTCGCCTTCTCGTCCTCGGTGTAGCCGGGCAGCCGGATGACCTCCATGCGGTCGAGCAGCGGCGGCGGAATATTCAGGCTGTTGGCCGTGCACACGAACATCACGTCGGAGAGGTCGAAATCCACCTCCAGGTAATGATCGTTGAAGGTGGAGTTCTGCTCCGGGTCCAGCACCTCGAGCAGCGCGGAGGAGGGATCGCCGCGGAAGTCCATCGCCATCTTGTCGATCTCGTCAAGCAGGAACAGCGGGTTACGCGATTCCACCTTGGCCAGGTTCTGCACGATCTTGCCGGGCAGCGAGCCGATGTAGGTGCGTCGGTGGCCGCGGATCTCGGCCTCGTCGCGCACGCCGCCCAGCGACATGCGCACGAACTTGCGGTTGGTGGCCCGCGCGATGCTCTGACCCAGCGAGGTCTTGCCGACGCCCGGCGGTCCCACCAGGCAGAGGATCGGGCCCTTCAGCTTCTTCACCCGGTGCTGGACGGCCAGGTATTCGAGGATGCGCTCCTTCACCTTCTCCAGGCCGTAGTGGTCGGCTTCCAGCACGTCCTCGGCTTTGGTGAGGTCGCGCAGGATCTTGGTGGACTTCTTCCACGGCACCTTCACCAGCCAGTCGATGTAGTTGCGCACCACGGTGGCTTCCGCCGACATGGGCGACATCAGCTTCAGCTTGTTCAGCTCGGCGGTAGCCTTGTCCCTGACCTCCTTCGGCATGCCGGCCTTCTCGATCTTGTTCTCGAGTTCCTGCAGCTCGTTGGGCGCGTCCTCCATCTCGCCCAGCTCCTTCTGGATGGCCTTCATCTGCTCGTTGAGGTAGTACTCGCGCTGGCTCTTCTCCATCTGCTGCTTGACGCGGCCGCGGATGCGCTTCTCGATCTGCAGCACGTCGATCTCGCCCTCGATGAGTGCAAGCACCTGCTCCAGCCGCGTCTTCACGTCCTCGACCTCGAGGATGCGCTGCTTCTCGGAGAGCTTCAGCGCCATGTGGGCGGCGACGGTATCGGCGAGGCGCCCCGCCTGGTCGATGCCGGACAGCGAGGTGAGGATTTCCGGCGGCACCTTCTTGTTCAGCTTCACGTAGTGCTCGAACTGGGCGATGATCGAGCGCGTCAGCACGTCGATCTCACGCTCGTCGTAGCGGTCGTCGTCGTGCAGCAGTGTGACGTCGGCGGAGAAGTGCTCGCCCTCGTGCAGCGCGTCGATGTGGGCTCGCTCGCCGCCCTCCACCAGCACCTTCACGGTGCCGTCGGGCATCTTCAGGAGCTGCAGGATGGTGGCGACGGTGCCGATGTCGTAGAGGTCCCGCGCGGCAGGCTCGTCGGTCTCGGCCTCGCGCTGGGCCACCAGCAGGATCTCTTTGGTCTCCTCCATCGCCAGATCCAGGGCGACCTTGGACTTATCCCGACCCACGAACAGGGGAATCACCATATGGGGGTACACGACCACGTCGCGCAGCGGCAACACCGGGATGCCGTGGCGCTCGCGGCCGGATTCAGTGGTTAGAAGATCTTCGTTGGACACTGATCAAACCTCGTGGCTTGTAGTCTCCCGGCGCGCGGGAGACGGAGAGTGTACGGATTCAGCGGCTATCCGTTGCCGGATGACTTGCACAGGATACCCGGATTCACGCCCGGATTGACACGGGATATGGGGCCGGGAGGCGGCCGATCAAGCCCCGTCGAAGGGACGGCTCCCGCTGGCCGTACGGCAGCTCAGTGCCGGTCGGAGCCCGTCGGCCGGCGCTCTTCCTCGACCGCCACGGGAGCCGGTTCATCCGACTCGTAGATGACGTAAGGCTTGGTTTCGCCGGTTACCACGGCCTCGTCCACCACCACCTTGCGCGCGTTCGCCGCGGACGGCAGCTCGTACATGGTGTCCAGCAGCACGTTCTCCAGGATCGTCCTGAGGCCCCGCGCGCCGGTCTTGCGCGCCATGGCCTTGCGGGCGACGGCCCGCAGCGCGTCGTCGCGGAACTCGAGCTCCACGTTCTCCATGTCGAACAGGCGATGGTATTGCTTGGTGAGCGCGTTGCGCGGCTCCACAAGGATGGTGATCAGCGCGTCCTCGTCCAGCTCCTCCAGGGTGGCGACCACCGGCAGGCGGCCGACGAATTCCGGGATGAGGCCGTACTTGATGAGGTCTTCCGGCTCCACGTCATGGAGCACCTCGCCGACATTCTTCACGTCGTCCACGCTCTTCACCTCGGCGACAAAACCAATGCCGCTCTTCGCCGAACGGTTCTGGATGATCTTCTCCAGACCCGCAAAAGCGCCGCCGCAGATGAACAGGATGTTGCCCGTATCCACCTGCAGGAACTCCTGCTGGGGGTGCTTGCGCCCGCCCTGGGGCGGTACCGAGGCGACCGTGCCCTCAATGAGCTTCAGCAGCGCCTGCTGCACGCCCTCGCCGGAGACGTCCCGCGTGATGGATGGGTTGTCCGACTTGCGGGAGATCTTGTCGATCTCGTCGATGTAGACGATGCCTGTCTGGGCCTTGTCCACATCATAATCGCACTTCTGCAGCAGCTTCTGGATGATGTTCTCGACGTCCTCGCCGACATAGCCCGCCTCGGTCAGCGTGGTGGCGTCGGCGATGGTGAACGGCACGTTCAGGAGCCGCGCCAGCGTCTCGGCCAGCAGCGTCTTGCCGCAGCCGGTAGGCCCGATCAGCAGGATGTTGGACTTGGCGAGTTCGATCTCGTCCTTGCTGCCCTTGGCGCTGCCCTTGTTCTCGAGACGCTTGTAGTGGTTGTACACCGCCACCGACAGCACCTTCTTGGCGCGCTGCTGACCGATGACGTATTCGTCCAGCACCGCCTTGATCTCGTGGGGTTTCGGCAGCTTGGTGCGGCCCTGGTCGGCATGCTCCTCGAGTTCCTCGCGGATGATGTCGTTGCAGAGCTCGACGCACTCGTCGCAGATGAACACGGACGGGCCGGCGATCAGCTTGCGCACTTCGTGCTGGCTCTTGCCGCAGAACGAACAGTAGAGGAGCTTGCCTTCGTCGTTCTTGCCGCGGGTCTCGTCACTCATAATATTTCCTTCCCGGCCGTGTCTTTACGCGCAGAACGCCTCATCCAGACAAGGTTTATATAACATGCGCAAGTGCGGGCGTGCAAAGACGAATGTCTCGTCTGCGAGCCTTATAACCAGCGGCTATTTCCTGACCGGCGAACCCTCTGGGGTACCCAGTTCCGCACGCCGTTCCAGGACGGTGTCGATGAGACCGTAATCCACCGCGGCCTGACTGCTCATGAAATTGTCGCGCTCGGTATCGTGCTCGATCTTCTCCACGCTCTGCCTGGTGTGGTGGGCCAATATGTGGTTCAGCCGGCGCTTCATCTCCAGGATCTCCCGGGCGTGGATGTCGATATCCGACGCCTGGCCCTGGAAGCCCGCGCTGGGCTGGTGGACCATGATGCGCGAATGGGGCAGCGCGAAGCGCTTGCCGGCGGCGCCGCCGGCCAGCAGCAGCGCGCCCATGCTGGCCGCCTGACCGACGCAGATGGTGCTCACGTCGCATCTCACGAACTGCATCGTGTCGTAGACCGAGAGACCCGCCGTCACGACCCCGCCCGGCGAGTTGATGTAGAGATGGATGTCCTTGTCCGGATTCTCGGACTCCAGGAACAAGAGCTGGGCGACGATGAGGTTGGCCATGCCGTCTTCCACCGGGCCGACGGCGAACACCACCCGCTCCTTCAGCAGGCGCGAGAAGATATCGTAGGCGCGCTCGCCCCGGGCGGTCTGCTCCACCACCATCGGCACCAGATTCATTGCGGTTTCGTTCATGCGTTCTTGCCTCGGCGATTGAATTCGTGTGTCCGTGCCGGTGAGTTGGGGGATCGGGGCTGAAGCCCCTCCTACAGCCCCTCCTACAGCCCCTCGTACAGCCCCTCCTACGGGGTCTGCATGTAGTCCTTGAAGGCTAGTTTTTTTTCTTCCGGCTGGCCGTTGTCTATCAGCCAGTCGACGGCCTGTTCCTCCAGCACCACCGGTCCGAGCCGGGAGATGAAGTCCTGATTGCCCAGATAGGCGGAGACCAGCTGCTCGGACTGGTCGTAGCCGGCGAACATCTCCGCCACCTTATCGCGCAGGCGGTCGGTGTCGAGCTGGATGTCCTTGTCGCTGATCAGCTGCTGCACCAGCAGGCCCAGGCGCACCCGGCGCTCGGCCATGTCGCGGAAATTCTCCAGCGGCGGGGCCTGTTCGGCATCTTCAATGCCCATGCGCTGCATGGCGTCTTTCTGCAGGGTCTGCGACTCCTCCTGCACCAGGGCTTCCGGCACCTCCAGCGGGTTGTGGCTGAGGAGCCCCTCCATCGCCTGCTCCTTCACGTCCGCCTTGATGCGGCCCTCTAGTTCCTGGCGCATGTTGTCCTCGACGTCGGCGCGCAGCTGCTCGACGCCCCCTTCTTCGACGCCGTAGGCCTTCGCCAGTTCCTCGTCCAGCGGCGGCAGCACCCGGGCCTGCACCTCGTGGACCACCGCCTTGAACTCCGCCTTCCTGGCGGCCAGGTCCTCGGCCGGATAGTCCTTGGGATACTTGACCTTGAAGGTCTTCTCGTCGCCGGCGGCCACACCTTTCAGCGCCTTCTCGAAGTCCTCGATCATGCGGCCCTCGCCGAGGATCACCGGGATCTGCTCGCCCTTGCCGTTCTCGATCGGCTCGCCCTTGATGGAGCCCTCGAAATCGACAATGACCTTGTCACCCTCGGCGGCCGGGCGGTCCACGGTCTCCCATTCGGCCTTCTGCCGGCGCAGATTCTCCATCATCTCGTCCACATCGGCCGCGGTGATCTCCACCACGGGACGGGCGACTGAGATCTTGTCCAGGTCCTTGAGTTCCACCTCCGGGTAGACCTCGAAGGTGGCGGTGTAGACCAGGCCCTCGTCGCCGGCCTTCTCCGGCTGGATCTGCGGGCCGCCGGCAGGCACGAGGCTCTCGCGCTGCAGGGCCTCGGAGTAGCTGGTCTGCATCATCTCCGAGAGCACTTCCTGGCGCACCTGGTCGCCATAGCGCTGACGGATCACCTTGGCCGGCACCTTGCCCGGGCGGAATCCCTTGATCTTGGCGGTCCTGCCGACCCGGCGCAGCCGGTTCTCGATCTCTTTATTGATGCGCTCAGCCGGCACCTCGACGCGCAGGCGGCGCTCAAGATTACCGGTGGCTTCCACTGAAACCTGCATGTTCTCGGACATCCGTAGTTACTTTGTGATGCGGCAAAAAAAAGGCGCGGCCCCCGGGAGCGAGTGGTGCGAAAGGAGAGACTCGAACTCTCACGGGTTGCCCCACAGGAACCTAAATCCTGCGCGTCTACCAATTCCGCCACTTTCGCCCGGCGCTCGGGAGCGCGCTCACCAAACCGGCAATTGTAACGCAAGCGACGATACGCGTGTAGGAGGGCCTTCAGGCCCGATTCGGCTGTGGGACGGCCTTCAGGCCCGAT
>CAYRUH010000064.1:0-13430 GCA_964427415.1 uncultured Woeseiaceae bacterium
CCGGGCACTGAGCTGCTGCACCCGGTGCAGTCCAACGAGATCTTCATGCGGTTGCCCGACTCCCTCGCGGAGGGGCTGCATGCGCGCGGCTTCGAGTTCCATCCCTGGCCCCACAGCGGTCGCGGGGTCTACCGGCTGGTGACCTCATTCGCGACGCCGGCCCAGGCCGTAGCGGACTGCCTTGCGGCGGCCCGTGAACTCGCCGGCGCGGGAGCCGCCGCTGCGCAGGCATGATCCCGTTCTGGCTGAAGATCGCCTATACGGCGGTGGTCGCGGTCATCGTCCCGATCTACTGGCTGCGCCACGGGCCGAGGAACTTCCTCTGGTTCTCCGACATCGCACTGATCGTGCTGGTGCCGGCGCTGTGGCTCGAGAGCGCGCTGCTGATCAGCATGATGGCGGTCGGAGTGCTGATGCCCGAGGCAGTGTGGACGATCAGCTACCTGGGCGGACTGCTCTTCCGGCGGCCGGTCACCGGCCTTGCCGGCTACATGTTCGACCCGGCCATGCCGCGCTGGCTGCGGGGCCTGTCTCTGTTCCATCTCATCCTGCCACCCCTGCTGCTCTGGGGCGTCTGGCGGTTCGGTTACGACGCCCGCGCCCTGCCGCTGCAGACGCTGCTGGCCTGGGCCGTGCTGCCGATCACCTGGCTTGTCACGGACCCGGACAAGAACATCAACTGGGTGTTCGGGGCGGGTGAGCGCCCGCAGAGGCGGATCGACGGCCGGTTGTATCTCGGCTTAGTGATGCTGTTCTTCCCGCTCTGCGTCTATCTGCCCACCCACGGGTTGCTGGCATGGCTGTTCAAGGCGAAGCCGGGCGGCGGAAATCTCTCCGTATTTTAGCAGTCTGTCGATAACAGTTTGCCGAACCTTCGGCTTATTCTCCCAACGGACTGATCAATTGAGGCTTTTTTATTTCCACCGGTTATCCACAGAATAAACACACGAGAGGCACAGGATATTCTGCTGACACGGCGAACCGGCAGGCGTAATGTGCAGACAACGGTAAAGGAGCGCGATCCTGAAACCGGGCCCCGTTTGGCAGGGGCAGGGCCACTCGCCAAAGTGGTCAAGGGCAGCAGAAGCTGACCAAGTCGCAACGCCGAGAGGCGGTGCGTTGAGGAAGCCGGAGCGAGAGCATCTGGCGACCATTGGAGAGTGGAAACTGTCTGTACTCGTGACTCGCATGACCGGCATGCAGTTCGCGGGGGACGTAGCCAGGCGTCCTTAAATAAACATCGGGGACGAACGTCCTCGTGAGGAGCCTGAGACAAGGTTCCGCAAGGCGAAAGCCGAGCGGACGAGCCGCAGGCCGGAGTCAGGCAGGTCCGAGGGGGTGGTGCAAACTGCCGGATCGATCAAATCGGACGCCGTGCTGGCTCAAAAAACGAGGGGATGACGCGACGGCGTCATTCCCTCACTTTTTTGCATGCCTTGCCGGGCCGCCTCCCATTCCCTCGGAAAGCCTGCCGCAGCTCTTCTTCGATCCGGCGCAGATCGGCTTCGAGACGCTCGCGTTCCTCGGCCAGTGGATCAGCGGCCGGATCGGTCGGCTCGGCGGCCAATGATTCCCAGGCCTGCGGCCGGCCCACCGCGTGGCGCAGCGCGATGCGGTACAGGCCGTCCTGCTAGCGCTCGACGAGCGCGGCGAAGGCGCTGTGGGAGCCTGCCTTCGCCGCCGCGATGAAGTCGTGCTCGCTGGTCATGGCCAGCCCGGCGCGCCGGTCGCCGGAGCCCGCCTGAACGGGCGAGCAGTCTCGCCACCAGCTCGGGCTCCACCAGAGCGGAGATGCCGACCGTACCTTCGTTCACCGTCACCTGCGTCTTGCTCAGCAGCTCGGCCAGCGCAGGCTCTTCGTCGGCGGCCAAGGCCTGCAATCCGATCAGGCCCCCGATAATGCCGCCCACAGCCAGCGCCAGCACCTTCTCCCGGTTCTCGTCCGAGTAGCGGCCGCGGATGGCGAGCACGGCGTCCTCCTCGCCCTGACTGAACACCGTGATCCGGTCGGTTTCGGCGCCCAGGTCGACACCGAGGTCATTGCGCAGGTCAGCGCCGCTGCTCTCCGCCGGCCTCCGATTCGATCGCGAACAGCCCCACGCCGAGACGGACGGCCTTGCCGGATTGTGGCGGGCGCTCCGGCTCATGCCGACTCAGCCAGTCGTCGATCTCCTCCAGGAAAGCCTGGCCGCGCACCTGCATGAATTGCCGGAACAGGGCGGCCTGCCTGGCCGTCATCCGGTCGTTCGAGGCGCGGCCTTCGAAGCGGGGCGTATCGCCCGGCTTCCGATACAAGTTGTGGCTCAGTGCGTCGCCGAGCTCTTTCAGCACGGCTCCGGCACGCAGGATGCTCTCCGGCTCGAGGGGTTCGGGGACGTGGTAGCGCCTTAGCGCGCGCAGCCTGTCATCCGGGGTCCGCGCAACAGTACCGCCGCCCAGGAGTTCCTTCAGCAGTGTTTGCCTCGGCACGTCGCCCGAATAGCGCCGGGCCAGCGCGTCGAAGGATGGCGCGGGACCTTCCTCGGGCAGCTCGAGAGGTCGGCCGGAGTCATCGAGGAATACCGGATCCTGGTGCCAGCCCGAGAGTACCCGGCTGGCGTCGCTGGTCTTGCGGCTGACGCTGTGCGGTTCGGCGGCGAGCAGGTCCCGCTGGCGCCGGACCTCCTTGCGGTCGATGCCGGTCATGACGGCGACGCGGGAGACATTGGTGGGTCGGCCGCGGATGCCGAACTCGGAGGTGGCGACATCGACGAAGACAGACTTGGAGAGGTCCGAGAACTCCCGCCACGTAATCCCGCATCGCAGCGCGATGCTCGCCACCGGTCGCAGCAGCAGGCGGCAGGCGCGGTAGACGGCGCTCTTCAGATCGTTATCCATGTCCGGTTTCTCGTGACCGTGTGCGGACATTCTGTACCAGGGAGGGGTACGGTTTACAGTCAAAAGGCCGGGTCCGGCAGGCGTACCTGCCGGACCCGGTGCTCGTGCGGACTAGCGATTGCAGCGTGTCGTCACAGTGCAAACGGCGGCTCAGTCCTGGTCCTCGATCAGGATCGCGTTGCTGGCGCCATCGAGCCGTACGGTGACCTGGAGCCCGTCCGGCAGGAGTTCGGACAGCGACTCGGGCAGGTCGCCGAAGCGCAGGTCGGCGTCCCCGAGCTCCTCGCCCCGGGCCGCCTCGACGATAGAGGCGTCGATCAGGGTGTCTGCGGTGACGGTGACGGACCGGCCGGCAACCACGAAGGTATTTCCGACATCGTCCACGTTGCTGACCATGCCGCCGACCTCGTCGGCTGCGGCGCCGTCGTTACCGGCACCGTCGTCGTCGCCCATGTCGTCACCGTTATCGTCGTTGCCCGCGACGCCGTCGTCGCGCTCGAACTCGACTTCCTCGGCGATGAGCAGGCCGTCGGAGCAGCCGCCGTTGTCGATGCTCTCGGCCTCGACCACGTCACCGGCTGCGAGGCGGGTAAAGAACTCGTCGCGGCCGATGACCACGTCGTTTTGGTCGCGGAAGCCCCCTGTGCTCGTGATCTGCGCCGTGTCGATGGTGACGCCCTGAATGACGAAGAAGGGATCGTCGACGGAGCCGTCGGCCACCGGGCCGCGCAGTTCGCAGTCCTGGTCGTCCTCGTCGTCGTCGCGCTCGATGCGCGTCCAGGTGACCGTGCCGTCGCTGTCGGGATAACCGCGCGCCTCGACGTAGTCGCCCGGTGATACGCGGGCGAGGAATGCCTCGGGGGTGAGACGGTCGCCGTCGTCGGCATCGTCGTCCTCGATCCGGCTCGCGCCGGTCGGCGTGATTTCGAGGCCTAGCCGGGTGAAGAAGCTGTCCGTGCCGACCGTCTCGATCCGGTCCTCGGTGCGTACGGAATTCTCCCGCTCGAACTTCACGCCGTCATCGCCGTCGTCCAGTACCAGCACGCCGTTGGCGTCGAAAGTGCCTTCGACTTCCACGCGCTTGCCGACGCGGCCGGCCAGCCGGCTGGCATCGTCCACGGCGATGGTCTGGCCGTCGATGGTAATGGTGTTCGGGCTGGAGGCGGTGTCCACCGCTTCAAGGATGCCTTCGATCTCGAACTCGCCCTCGTCGTCGTCGCCACGGCCGAAGTCGTCCTCCCGCTCGATGCTGTCCGCCTCCAGGGTGGCGTCGGCGCGCAGCGTCCCCTCGACCTCGACGAAGACGTCTTCGGAAAGGGTACCGTCGGGGAAGTCCTCGCCGTCCAGGTCGTCGGGGGTCCACGACACCGTCAGGTCACGGATGCGGAAGGTGCCTGCGGCCTCGTCCAGGTCCGTGACATAGCCCTTGACCTTCACCTCGTCGTCGTCTCCGGCCTGCCGGTCGTCATCGCGTTCGACACGCGTGGCCAGGATGCCGGTGTCGGTCTGGAAGCCGCTGACTTCCACCACGATCGTGCCGTTCGCGGGATCCAGATCGAGCAGGTCGATGCTGGCGTCACCGTTGTTGTCGCCGACGCTGTCGTCGAAGACCGTGTTGTCGTCCACGGTGATGTCCTGGCCGGCCACCGTGAACGTGCCGAGACCCGCGTTGCCCGCGTCCGGCTGGACGGCGCTCACGGGACCCTCCAGATCGTCGTCGTAACGGATCCGGTCGGCACGGCGATCGTCGCCGTCGCGCTCGCCCTCGATCTTTACCTTCATGCCGAGACGCAGGGCGTCCTCGGTCATGCGGCCTTCGTCCTCGAACTCGATCTCCGCTGCGGACGTGTCGTAGCGGACGCCGCTCACGTAGACGCTGCCGAAGCCGGTGATCACGCCTGACGCACTCACCTTGGCCGAGGTGGCCGGCGGCGGATTGGACGATGTGGGCGGCTGGCTGATGCGGTCGCTGCCACCTCCACCGCCGCCGCAGGCGGCGAGGCCGAGTGCGGCCGCGGCGGCGGCCCCGATCCTGAGTTTGGTTTCTGAAATGTTCATGTTCGACTCCGGTTCCTTTTTGCTGAAAGAGATCTTTAGTAGCTACAATTGGTGAAATATACCCCAATAAAAGCATTAGTCAAGCAGAGTATGGCGATCCGAAGAACTTGTCTGCGGGTTACAGGAAAAACCGCCCTGTTATCATGAAGTTGGAATCACTCTGATTGAGCCGTCGCGGGAGCAATGACGGGCTTCCCCGTCTGCCGGCGGAGCGCGGCGGGACATTAGGCACATGTCACCACTGGCCCGGCATGGCCGGATCGCCTAGAGTGAATCCAGTAGAACCGGGCCGCGCCATCGAGTGTCCGCGGCGCCTCGTTACGCAGAGGAAGTACGGAATGAGTAAGACGATGCTCCTGCCGAGGGTTGCGCTGATGACGGCCGCGACTGTGGCCGTGGCACTGCTGGCCGGTTGCGAGGCCGGTCCCAAATCCTCCGCCGGCTTCCGCCTGCCCGACGGGGATCCGGATGCGGGGGAGGCGACCTTCGTCGCGCTGCAGTGCAACTCCTGCCACGTGATCAGTAATTACGAGCTGCCGCCGCCGGCGGACAAGGGCCCGGTGCAGGTCACGCTGGGCGGCGAGGTGACCCGCGTGAAGACCTACGGGGAACTGGTGACCTCCATTATCAATCCCTCCCACAAGCTGGTTCGCTGGTACCCGGAGGAAGAGGTCTCCGACGAGGGCAAGTCGCTGATGCCGGCCTTCAACGACCGCATGACGGTGCGTCAGCTCATCGATCTGGTGGCCTTCCTGCAGCCCCACTACGATGTGGTCGTGCCGCGCTACGAATACCCCGAGTATCAGTACGCGCCGATCTACTGAGCCTGACGGAGCAGAGCGATGCCCGGACTCCTGGTCCGACTGCTGATCAATATGTTCGGCCTCTGGCTGGCCGCCGCCATCGTGCCCGGCGTCCATATCACGGGCGTCGGTACGTTCATTCTCGCGGCCATCCTGCTCGGCGTGGTGAACGCGCTGGTGCGGCCGATTGCCATCGTCGCCACGCTGCCGCTGACCCTCGTCACGCTGGGGCTGTTCCTGTTCGTGGTGAACGCGATGATGTTCGGTCTGGTCGCCTGGCTGCTCAGCGACTTCGCGGTGTCCGGCTTCTGGGCGGCTCTGTTCGGCTCCCTGGTGGTGAGCCTTACCAGCACGCTGACGTCATGGTGCATCGGCCCGAGCGGACGCTACGAGGTGATGGTCGTCCGTCGGCGCTAGAGAGCGCACGGGTGCACGCCGCCGACCCTGCCGGCATTCAGAGGCCCGTTCAGATGATTTTGGAGTAGCGCTGGGGTTCGACCTGGGCCCGCAGGTAGCCGTCGAACACCATCGCGATGGCGCGCAGCAGCAGCCGGCCCGTGGGCGTGACGCGGATGGAGACCTCGTCCACCTCCACCAGGCCGTCCTCCTCCAGCGGCACCAGGTCCGACAGCTCGTCGGCGAAGCGGCTGCGGAAGTCGATGTCGAAGCGCTCCTCGATCTCGCTGAAGATCAGCCGGTCACGGCACATGATGGACTGGATCACTTTGCCGCGGAGCTTGTCCTCGTCGCTCATGATGAGTCCACGCTCGACGGGCAGCTGACCTTTCTCGATGCGCCGGCCGTAGTCGTGGTCATGCCGTGTGTGCTGACTGTAGCAGTCGGCGATGCGGCCGATCGCACTTGCGCCGAGGGCGGCCAGCTCGGTATCCGCGTGGGTGGAATAGCCCTGGAAGTTCCGCTGCATGGTGCCGTTCTCGCGGGCGATGGCCAGTTCGTCGTCCTTGCGGGCGAAGTGGTCCATGCCAATGTACTCGTAGCCCTCCGCGCACAACCGCCGGATGGTGTGGCCTAACAGGGCCAGCTTGACGTCGTCGCTGGGCAGGTCCTCCTGGCGGATCAGTCGCTGGGAGCGGAACATCTGCGGCAGGTGGGCGTAGCTGTACACCGAGATGCGGTCCGGCCGGGCCTCCAGCACCGTGTCCAGCGTGCGGTCGAAGCGTTCCGGGGTCTGCATGGGCAGGCCGTAGATGAGGTCGATGGAGACGGAACGGAAGCCGGCGTGCCGCGCCTGCTGGATGAGCGGCAGCGTCTCCTCGGGCGGCTGGATGCGGTTCACCGCCTTCTGCACCTCGGGGTCGAAGTCCTGCACGCCCATGCTGAGCCGGTTGAAGCCCATGCCGGCGAGCGCCGCCACCATGCCGGGGCGGATGCTGCGCGGGTCGATCTCGATGGAGAATTCCTGCTGGCCGTCGCCGCGCAGCCGGAAGTGCTCGCCCAGCCTGGCCATGACCGAGGAGAGCTGTTCCTCGCTGAGGTAGGTGGGCGTGCCGCCGCCGAGATGCAGCTGCTCCACCACCCGGCCGTCGTCGAACAGGGCCGACTGGAGTTCCACCTCGCGGAACAGGTGGCCGAGGTACTCCGCGGCCCGGTCCCGGTTGCGGGTCACCACCTTGTTGCAGCCGCAGTAATAGCAGAGCGTGTGGCAGTAGGGGATGTGCAGATACAGCGACAGCGGTCCGTCGTTACGTTCGTTGCTGAGCACGCACTGGCGCTTGTACTGCGCCTCGTCGAACTCGTGGAACTGCACCGCCGTGGGGTAGGAGGTGTAGCGGGGTCCGCGGCCTCCATAGCGCCTGATCAGCGCCTCGTCGAACTCGATTGGCTGCATGCCGATATCCCTGAATCCCAATATGGCCGCACGGCGGCTTCATGTCATTGAACCACAACGATTATGGTAAGGGGCACGCTCACCGGCCCGACCCTAACGGTACCCGAACGCCGCGGCCGCCTGCATAGGCATTAGCCGAAGGCGGCGGCTTGCCGCGGGGCACCCGGCCCTTCATCATGCGGCCCTCGTGACCTCCGGAGGCGCCATGCCCGTACAGGACTACCCCCTCGATAAGATCCGCGAGCGCTTCCCCGCCCTGGCCCTGGACGGGGACATCGGCGGGCGCATCTACCTGGACAACCCCGCGGGCACCCAGGTTCCCGCCACGGTGGTCGATCGCATGAGCCGCTGCCTGCTGGAGGCGAACGCCAACCTGGGCGGACCCTTCGAGAGCTCCCGACTGGCCGACGAGATCGCCGCCGACGCCCACCAGGCCATGGCGGATTTCCTGAATGCGCCGTCGGCCCACGAGATCGTGTTCGGCCAGAACATGACGACGCTGACCTTCCATCTCTCCCGGTCCATCGGCGCGGCGCTTTCGCCGGGGGATGAGGTGATCGTCACACAGATGGACCACGACGCCAACATATGGCCCTGGGCGCTGATGGCGCGGGACCACGGCCTGGAGGTCAAGTGGCTGCCGTTCAATACGGAGACATTCGAGTTCGATCCGGCCGAGCTGCATTACCTGCTGAGCGAGCGCACCCGCCTGGTCTGCGTGGCGGGCGCCAGCAACCTGCTCGGCACGGTGAACGATGTCGCCGCCATCGCCGCCAGGGCACGTGAGGCGGGTGCCTGGACGTTCGTGGACGCGGTGCAGTCCGCTCCCCACATGCCCACCGACGTGCAGGCGCTTGGCTGCGACTTCCTGGCTTGCTCCGCCTACAAGTTCTTCGGCCCTCATCAGGGTATCCTCTGGGGTCGGGGCGAGCTACTCGAGTCGCTGCAGGCCTATAAGGTGCGGCCCGCCCCCGACACCATCCCGGGCCGCTTCGAGACGGGCACGCAGAGCCACGAGGGCATGGCCGGCACCGCCGCGGCAGTGGATTATTTCGCCTCCCTCGGCGAGGCCCATGCAGCCGACTACGCGGACCGCTTCCCGGACATGTCCGGCCGGGCCCTGCACGTTCATACCGCACTCGCCTGGCTGCTCGACTACGAGGAGAGTCTCTCACGGCATCTCATCGACGGGCTGCTGGCGCTGCCTGGCGTCAGGGTGCACGGCATCACGGATCCGGACCGTTATGCGCGGCGCCTGCCCACGGTGGCCTTCACCGTCGAGAGCGTGGCGCCGGCGATGATCGCCCGGGAACTCGGGCAGCGGCGGATTTTCGTCTGGAACGGCCACAATTATGCGCTGGAGGTCGTACGGGCACTGGGTCTGATGGAGGCGGGCGGCGTTATCCGGGTGGGACCGGTGCACTACAACAGCATCGAGGAACTCGACGTGCTGCTGAACACGCTGGAGAGCATCCTGCCGCGGATCGCGCCCGGCGGCTGACGCAGCCGCAGCCGCGCCCGCTGCTCCTCCTGCTGACTTGGCCGATCGGTGGCGGGTCACTGGTTCTTTGCGCTCTGGTCGATCCAGTCCCTGATCAGCTGAAACTCGTCCTCGTCCAGGGGAGCGCCGCGGCCGTCGGCCTGCGCCTCCCCGTCGCGCAATACGTATGCTCTACGCAGCCGCTCTGCGCAGTTCCGCCACCAGGCGGGCAAGTTCGCGCTCCCGCGCCACGTCGTTGCGCTGGCGCAGCACGTAGGACGGGTGGACGGTGATCCACACCGGTGTGCCGTCCTCCAGTGACAGGGCCCGGCCCCGGTGCTCGCCAACGGCCACCGGACGGCCCAGCAGGCTGCGCGCCGCGGTAGCGCCGAGCGCGACGACGGCCCGCGGGGCCACCATCCCGAGCTCCAGCCCGAGCCACCACCGGCAATGGTCGATCTCGCCCGCGTCCGGTTTCTGGTGCAGCCGGCGTTTGCCCTGCAGCCGGAACTTGAAGTGTTTCACGGCGTTCGTCAGGAAAATGCGTTCGCGTTCGATGCCGGCCGCCGCCAGAGCCTCGTCCAGTACTCGTCCCGCCGGACCGACGAAGGGACGGCCCGTCAGGTCCTCCCGGTCGCCGGGCTGCTCGCCGACCAGTATCAGCCGGGCGTCGGCGGGCCCCTCGCCGGGTACCGCCCGGGTCGCCTGTTCGCCGATAGGGCAGCGCCGGCAGGCCTGCAGGCAACCGGCCAGCTGAGCGAGCGTCTGCGGTGCCGTCTCTTCCGCCCTGTCCATTCTGATCCATTGCCGGGCCCGGTTCGCCGCCGGCCGCCGACCCGGCGGTGGAGAGCGCTGCGCCTTCTCCCCGTCCCTGACCAGCGCCGGGATCAGCCGCGCTTCGGGCAGGTTGCGCCAGTATTTGCGCGGCATCTCCGCACGCATCGCATCGACCTTCAGCCGCGCCGGGTTGAAGATGCTGGCGTAATAGGTCGACCAGTATGCCTCCAGAGCGTCGCCGTCGGGGCAATCGCTGCGGCCGGCGCCCGGGCCGTAGGTGAGCGCCTCCCCGTCCCAGTGCGCGCTCGCCTCCGGGGTGAGGATGGACCAGCGCATGCCGGTGTAGCGGCGCATGAAGAACGGCGCCACCGCCTTCAGGATGTGATGTTCCGGCTCGAACCAGGCCACATAGGCTTCGAGCGTGGCGTGACGCACGCGCCGGAAGCGCACGAACGCCTTCATCTTGTGCATGTCGCGCCGCACGGAGCGGGCCATGCCGGCAGCCAGTGCCACGTCGGCGTCTGAACCGATCTCGAGCAGCGCGCGTTCCGACTGCAGTCGCCAGAGCAGGCGATAGAGGAGTTCGAAGCGTTGGGGGTCGCGATGGCAGGCGACCTGCCGGGCGAGGGGCGGGAAGGCTTTCGGCACCAGGATGGCCCGCCGGGTGCGAGGCAGCGCGCACGGCGCGCCGGCGAACAGATCCGGGGTCGAGTGCCGTTCTCGCCAGGCGGCGGTCTCCGGTGGCACGGCAGCTGCGATGAGCCGGCGTGCCTGGTCCCGCCAGGCCTCGTAGCCGTCCGCAGTATCGAGCACGACCTCGATGCTGCCGCGGCCCCTGGCAGGACTCACAGCGCCAGGCTCCGCTGGCGTGGCGGCGGCGCGAGCAGACCGGTGAGCGCGGGATTGTCCAGCAGCCGGCCGGGCTGCCATGCCCGGGCGATAACGAACGGGCGCACTTTCTTCAGCGACACGGTCATGCGCTGCAGGTCCTCGAGGCCTAGGCGGCGGTATCGTCGCGCCTTCAGTATGCGGGCGACCGCTCGGGTGCCGAGACCGGGGACCCGCAGCAGAGTCTCCCGATCTGCGCGATTCACGTCCACCGGGAAGCGCTCGCGGTGGCGCACCGCCCAGGCGAGTTTCGGGTCCATGTGCGGGTCCAGCATGCTGCCGTCGCCGCCGGCGAGGATCTCGTCCGTGCCGAAGCCGTAAAAACGGTACAGCCAGTCTGCCTGGTAGAGGCGGTGTTCGCGCAGCAGCGGCGCTGGCGCCGCGGGCAGTGCGGCACTGGGGTAGGGGATGGGGCTGAAGGCGGAGTAGTACACCCGCTTAAGGTGGTAGCCGGCGTAGAGAGAGGCGCTGGTCGTCAGTATCGCCCGGTCGTCTGCGTCATCGGCGCCGACGATCATCTGGGTACTCTGGCCCGTGGCGGTGAGTCCGGCAGGATCCCGCCGGCCGCGGCCGTCGGGCCGGCTCTCCTCCAGCCGCAGCCGCACGCGGCCCATGGCCGTGCGGATGCGCCCCGCGTCCTTTTCCGGCGCCAGCCGGGCCAGGCCGCTGCTGGTGGGCAGTTCGATGTTGATGGAGAGGCGGTCGGCGTAGCGCCCGGCCTCCTCGATCAGCTCGGGGTCGGCATCCGGGATGGTCTTCAGGTGGATATAGCCGCGGAACCGGTGCTGCTTGCGCAGGCGGCGCGCCACCGCGATCAATCGCTCCATGGTGTAGTCCGGGCTCACCAGGATGCCGGAGGACAGGAACAGCCCTTCGATGTAATTGCGTTTATAGAACTCGAGGGTCAGGTTCACGAGTTCGTCCACGCCGAAGCGTGCCCGCTGCACGTCGCTGGAGATGCGGTTCACGCAGTACTGGCAGTCGTACTGGCAGTAATTGGTCAGCAGCACCTTCAGCAGCGAGATGCAGCGTCCGTCGGGGGCATAGGAGTGGCAGATGCCCGCTCCGCCGGTGGAGCCGATGCCGCCGGTGGCCCGTGAATCCTTGCGCCGGGCCGAGCTGGAGGCGCAGGATGCGTCGTACTTGGCGGCGTCGGCCAGGATTGCGAGCTTGTCGATGGTCGTCAGACGGGGCATGAGGTAATACTGTTGTTATCTACAATAAGACTGTATGTATAAACAGATGCCGTCAACCCCCGCTGAGGCTCTGTCGAGGAATCCCGTGGCGGCACGGCAAGGCGAGGTAGGCCGATGAAGAATTTGCTGGACGACGCGAGCGCCCGCGCGCTGCGCTACCTGGAAGGGCTCGAGGAGCGGTCGGTGGCGCCGTCGGCGGAAGCCGTGGCAGCTCTCGCCCGGCTCGAGGAACCGCTGCCGGAGAGCGGCAGCGATCCCCGGCAGGTGCTGGCGCTGCTCGACGAACTCGGCTCTCCCGCTACCACTGCGATGGCCGGCCCGCGTTTCTTCGGCTTCGTCATCGGGGGTTCGCTGCCCGCCTCGCTGGCCGCCAGTTGGCTCAATACCGCCTGGGACCAGAACAGCGCCATGTACGAGCCGACCCCCGGCACCGCCACTCTGGAGTCGGTGGCGCTGCGCTGGCTGCTTGATCTCCTGGGGCTGCCCGCCGGCTGCGCCGGCTCCTTCGTCACCGGCGCCACCGTGGCCAATCTGGTCGCCCTGGCGGCAGCCCGCAACGCCGTGCTGCGCGACGCCGGCTGGAACGTCGAGGCCGATGGCCTGATCGGCGCACCGCCGGTCACCGTCGTGGTCGGCGAGGAGGTGCACCCCTCGGTGAGCAAGTCCCTTGGTGTGCTGGGACTGGGCCGCAATCGGGTTGTGACCATACCCGTGGATGACCAGGGGCGGCTGCGGCCGGAGGCGCTGCCGCAGCCGGATGGCCCCACCATCGTCTGCACCCAGGTTGGCAACGTGAATACCGGCGCCTGCGATCCGGTCGTCCGCGTGTGCCAGCGGGTGCAGCCGGCGGGCGCGTGGGTGCACGTCGACGGCGCCTTCGGGCTGTGGGCGGCGGCCTCGCCGGCGCACCGGCGCCTGGTCGAGGGCATGGAAACCGCCGACTCCTGGGCGACCGACGCGCACAAGTGGCTGAACGTGCCCTATGACAGCGGGGTTGCCTTCGTGCGTGACGGCGAAGCCCTGCGCGCGGCCATGGCAATCACGGCCGAATACCTGCCGCCTGCCGGCGCCCATCGCAGCCCCGCCGACTACACGCCGGAGCTCTCCCGGCGCGGCCGTGGCGTCGAGGTGTGGGCTGCGCTTCGGCACCTGGGCAGGCAGGGCGTCGCCGAACTGGTGCAACGCTGCTGCGGGCATGCGCGGCGCTTCGCCGAGGGGCTTGCCGCGGCCGGCTACGAGATACTGAACGAGGTCGTGCTGAATCAGGTGCTGGTCAGTTTCGGCGACGCGGTGACCACGCTCGCGGTGATCGAGGGCATCCAGGACGACGGCACCTGCTGGTGCGGCAGGACGGTCTGGCAGGGCCGCACGGCCATGCGGATCAGCGTGAGCGGATGGTCGACCACCGAGGCGGACGTGGAGCGCAGTCTGGCGGTCATGTTGCGCGTCGCGGAGGGGGTGCGTGCGGGCTGTCGGCGCAGGGAGCCCGCCGATATCTAGTC
>CAYRUH010000065.1:0-12585 GCA_964427415.1 uncultured Woeseiaceae bacterium
CGCCAATTGCAGGAGCGCCAATTGCAGGAGCGCCGATTGCGGGAGCGCCGGTTGCGGGCACGAGGGCTCCGCCGGCGCTCCAGCAGCGATTTACCAGGGGTCCACCGGATGAAACAAGCATCCTACCGCGCAGCCAGCCTCGCGGCCGCCGCCCTGCCGGCGCAGGACTCGGGCGTGCGGCTGGACTGGTCCTGGCAGGACACCGAGTACCACGACGCGCTGAACAGCCCGCAGATCCGCCAGTCGGCGTTTCATCTCGTCAGGGCGTCACTGGCTTGTGTGCCGCCCGCCGGCCGCTGGGAGGTCACCGTCGCGGCGCGGAACCTGCTCGACGAGACCTATCTTGTCACCGGCAACTCGGCCTTCGATACTGCGGCTGCCTACGTCGAGCAGGGGTACGGCCGCCCGCGGGAACTTCTCCTCTCGTTCGGTTACGAGTTCTGACCGGGAGGGCGCTCATGACGACGGCACCGCAAGGCACCTCCGGCACCGAGGCCGCCGCAATGGCACCGAACATCTGGCTGCTCGGCATGCGGCCGCGGACGCTCACCATGGCAGCCGTACCGGTCACGGTCGGCGCGGTGCTGGCGTGGGCGCGCGAGGTGAGCCCCGACTGGCTCACTTTCATGACCACACTCGCCTGCGCACTGCTGATACAGATCGGCACCAACCTCTTCAACGATGCCAGAGACGGCGAGCGGGGCGCCGACGGACCGGATCGCATCGGGCCCTTGCGTATCACCGGCGCCGGCCTGGCACAGCCGAAGCAGGTGCGGCGCGCCGCACTCGCCTGCTTCGTCGGCGCCCTCATCGCCGGTGTCTACCTGGTCATCGTCGGCGGCATCCCGATACTCGCGATCGGCCTCGCCTCGCTGGTGGCCGGCTATGCGTATTCCGCCGGTCCGCGGCCGCTGTCCCACGGGCCGTTCAGCGAAGCCTACGTGATCGTCTTCTTCGGGCTGATCGCAGTGGCGGGCAGTTATTACCTGCAGGCGCAGTCGGTGCCGGGCGCGGACGTCTTGCTGACCGGCATGGCCATCGGCAGCTATGCCGCCGCCGTGCTGCTGGTGAACAATCTCCGTGACACCGTGGCGGATCTCCGGGCGGGCCGGAGGACGCTGGCCGGCCGGCTCGGCACGCGCGGGTCCCGCTGGCTGTACGGCTTCCTGCTGCTCGCGCCCTTCCCGCTGCTCGCGGGCGCCCGGGGCGCGCCGTCGCTCGGTCTCGTCTGGCTCGCCCTGCCCCTCTGCCTGTGGGTGATCGTGCTGTTCGCGCGAATGCCGGTGGGCCCGCCGATGAATGCGCAGCTCGGCAGGACCGCCATGATCCAGGTGTGGGTCGGCGCGCTGCTGACCGTGGAGCTGCTCACGTGAACCCGGTGCTCTCCACGCTGCTGCCGGCGGGCCTCGCCTTCATCATGTTCGCGCTGGGACTGAAACTGAGCGTCGCGGATTTCCGCCGCGTGCTCACCTATCCGCTGGCCGTGGGCCTGGGGCTGACGGCCCAGACGCTGCTGTTGCCGCTCACCGCATTCGGTATCGCCTCGCTGTTCCACCTGTCGCCGGAGGCCGCCGTCGGGCTGATGATCCTCGCCGCCTGCCCGGGCGGCGTCACGGCGGCGATGATCACAGACCTGTGCCGCGGTGACACCGCCCTGTCCGTCACGCTCACCGCCTGCACGAGTCTGCTGTCCTTCATCACGGTGCCGATCATCGTCGGCCTGTCGCTGCAGCACTTCCTCGGCCAGGCGGCACCGGTCGACTACCCGATCGGCCAGGCCATCGGCAGCCTCTTTCTGATCACGCTGCTGCCCGTCGGCGTGGGCCTCGCCTTCAATCAGGCCGGATGGGCCGTGCCGGCGGTGGCGAAGATGATCGGCAAGACAGCCACGGCCGTGTTCCTCGGAATCGTCTTCGTGACCTTCTATACGGAATGGCCCAGCATTACGGCGCACTTCACGAGGGTGGGCCCGGCGATCCTGCTGCTGAACGTCATGACGATGGCGACCGGTGCCCTGCTCGGTATCCTGGGGCGGCTGCCCACCGCCGGCCGGATAGCGCTGGCCGTGGAGTGCGGCATCCAGAACAGCGCGCTGGGCATCACGGTTGCGGTCAGCCTGCTGAGCGTGTCCGGGCTGGCCGTGCCCAGTGTCATCTATGCGTTCCTGATGAATATCACGGCGCTGGGGCTGATTGTCGTGAGGCAGGTGCAGGTGGGGCGGGCCGAGGGGTCGGGGGCGTACTGATCGGCCTCCCGGCCGGACGGGCGGACGGCGTGGCATTGATTCGCGCCTGCGGCGCTCACCCTGCGGGCGGCGGCGCTGCGCGCCGCCGTCTGTCGCGCGGCTGTGCCGCGCTCGCTTCGGACCCGGCGGGTTCGTCCACACCACTCCCTCGAAAAATCAAAAAAGGGGCCGCGAGGGCCCCTTTTCCGATTTTTGGCGGAGGGGGTGGGATTCGAACCCACGGTACGCTTGCGCGCACACCTGATTTCGAGTCAGGCCCGTTCGACCACTCCGGCACCCCTCCGTACTTGAAAAGCGGGTCACCGGCCTAATTGTATCAGCAGGTTAGGTGCCGCGCCGCGTCGTGAGCCTTGGTGCGGACCGGACGCTCCCGTTAGCCACTTTGTCAGCAATGGGCCGCGGATCATGGTTTCGTGTGAGACGGCTGTCAAGCCGTGGGTTGGCGTGGCGCCTATAATGCAGCGACAGCCGGGGACACGGCGATGCGCCCGCCGCCACCAGCAAGCAGAAGACGGCGGTCGGACGGCGAAGGAGATTGATGATCCTCAGAATCGGCATCTATCTGGCGATCGCGGCGCTCCTCGGCACCTGCCGGGAACTCCCGCCCCAGCTCGAGCAGGTGAAAACCATCGGCGAGCTGCGGGTGGTGACCCGCAACAGCCCCACCGCGTATTACATCGGCGTGAACGGTCCTGTGGGGCCCGAATACGATCTGGTGAAGGGCTTCGCCGACAGCCTGGGCGTAAAGCTTAGAATCACCGCGGTGGAGAGCTTCGACCAGATCATCCCGACCATCACGGCCGGCGGGGGCCACATGGCGGCGGCGGGGCTGTCGGTGACCGAGGCCCGCAAGAAGCGCGTGCAGTTCAGCATCCCCTATCACGAGGTGACCCAGCACCTGATCTACCGTCTCGGCACCGGCAAACCCCGCAGCGTGGAGGAGCTGACCGACGGCCGCATCGCGGTAATGGCCGGCAGCAGCCACGTGGAGACGCTGGAATCGCTGCGTCAGGAGGTTCCTGCGCTCGACTGGTCCGAGGAGCGCGGCGCCGAAGTGGCCGACCTGCTCATGAGCGTCGCCGCCGACGAGATCGACTACACCGTGGCCGACTCCACGGATTTCAACATCATCCGCAACTACCACCCCGAGCTGCGCGTGGCGCTGGACCTGGAGATGGCCGACCCCATCGCCTGGGCCTTCCCGGCAGACGCCGACTCGAGCCTGGTGGAGGCCGCCAACCGTTACCTGCGGCGCACCAGGCAGGGCGGCAGACTCGCCCGTATCCTGGAGCGTTATTACGGCCACACGGACAAGTTCGACTACGTGGGCACCCGCGCCTTCATGCGCCACTACGAGCGGCGCCTGCCCCGCTATCGGGAAATGTTCGAAGAGGCGGCCGATGAGAACGGCATCGACTGGCGCCTGCTGGCCGCGATGGGCTACCAGGAGTCGCACTGGCGGCCCGGCGCCGTGTCACCCACCGGCGTGCGCGGCATCATGATGCTGACCGAGGCGACGGCGGATTATCTCGGTATCGAGGACCGGGTGGATCCGGAGTCGAGCATCTCCGGCGGCGCGCGTTTCCTGCGACGGCTCAAGCAGCGGCTGCCGGACTCCATCAGGGAGCCGGACCGCACCTGGATGTCGCTGGCCGCCTACAACGTGGGATACGGCCATCTCATGGATGCCCGGCGTATCGTCGAGATCCAGGGCGGTAATCCGGATGCCTGGATCGACGTCAGTGAGACCCTGCCGCTGCTGGCCCGGCGCAAGTGGTATTCGCGGCTGATGTACGGCTACGCCCGGGGCTGGGAGCCCGTGCTGTACGTGGAGAACGTACGCACCTATCTCGACATCCTGCGCTGGCTTACGGAGCGTGAACCGCGTGAGCAGGAGCGCAAGGGCGGCACCGTGCTGGCACAGGAAGACGGCGCGGCAGAGCCCGCCACCGAACTCAGGGACAAGGACGAGTCGCGGGCGGCGACGGTGGATTAGCCTTCATCGCGGGGCCCGACGCCCGCCGGCGATCGCCGGGCACGGAAGAACGTCCGCAGCACTTCTCCGCACTCTTCCGCCAGCACGCCGCCCGTGACTTCCAGGTCGTGGTTGGCGCCCGGCCCGCGGCACAGATCCGCCAAGGTGCCGGCAACACCGCTCTTCGGATCGGCGGCGCCGTACACCAGGCGCTCGACCCGGGCATGACGCATGGCCCCTGCGCACATGATGCAGGGCTCCAGCGTGACGTAGAGCGTGGTGCCGGTCAGCCGGTAATTACCCAGCCGATGGGCCGCCTCCCGCAACGCGCCGATCTCCGCATGGGCCGTCGGATCGCAGGCGCCGATGGGCGTGTTGCGGCCCCGGCCGATGATTTCGCCGTGCCGGACGATCACGGCGCCCACGGGCACTTCGCCGAGACGCTCGGCTTGCCGCGCCTCGGCGATGGCGAGGCGCATCATCGCCTCGTCGTGCTTCCTGGTGCTTTCCACCGTCTCGTCCATTATCTTGCTGATTGTCTTGCCGACGACCTTGTTGATAGTAGCGCCATTGGCTAACTTTGCGCTCTGCGCCCCGTCTTTCCATCCCCAGAGGAGACCCGCATGGGCACCCTGCGACTCGCGCCCGCTTCCACCGAGGACTACCGCCGCCTCGCCGAGCAGCGGCTGCCGCGCTTCCTGTTCGACTACATCGACGGCGGCGCCTACGACGAGGTGACCCTGGCGGCTAACGTCGCCGATTTCCGCGCGCTGGGCGTGAAGCAGCGGGTGCTGCGGGACGTCTCGCGCATCGAGACCGGCATCGAACTGCTGGGCGAGCGGTGGACGATGCCGCTCGCCCTCGCGCCGGTGGGCCTCGCCGGCATGATGGCATGCCGCGGCGAGGTGCAGGCGGTGCGCGCGGCAGACGCCCTCGGCATCCCCTTCTGCCATTCCACCGTGGGCATCTGTTCCGTCGAGGAAGTGGCCGAAGCGGCGCGCCGACCCTTCTGGTTCCAGCTCTACATGATGCGCGACCGGGGCCACGTGAAGGAGCTGGTGCAGCGGGCCGGCGCCGCGGGTTGCCGGACGCTGGTGTTCACTGTGGACCTCGCCGTGGTGGGCGCCCGCTACCGGGACGTGCGCAACGGGCTCAGCGGCGGCACCAACCTCTGGGGCAAGCTGCGCGGCAAACTCGGCGAGATTCTGCTGCATCCGCGCTGGGCCTGGGAGGTGGGCGTGAACGGCAAGCCTCACGTGTTCGGCAATCTGACCGAGTACGTGCCGAAGGCCTCCACGCCGGACGACTTCCGCGAGTGGGTGGACTCCCAGTTCGACCCGGCCGTCACCTGGCAGGACATCGAGTGGCTGCGCTCCGTCTGGGACGGGCGCATCATCATCAAGGGCGTGCTGAGCCCGGAGGACGCGGTGGCGGCGGCGGAGGCCGGCGCGGACGCCGTGATCGTCTCCAATCACGGCGGCCGTCAGCTCGACGGCGTCTCCTCGGCTATCAACATGCTGCCGCGGGTGGTCGAGGCCGCCGGCGACAAGACCGAGGTGCTGGTAGACAGCGGCGTGCGCAACGGCCAGGATGTGGTGCGCGCGCTGGCCAGCGGCGCGAAGGCGGCGCTGATCGGCCGACCCTGGATCTGGGCCCTGGCGGGCCGGGGCGAGGCGGGGCTGCGGGCGCTGCTGAAGACCTTCCGGGCCGAGATGAGGGTGTCGATGGCGCTCACGGCCTGTACTTCCATCGGCGATCTCACGGCGGAGATGCTCGAGCGCCCGGAAGGCTGATGCACCGTGCCACGGGATGGACCGGCGTACGAGCCCCGCCGGACAGCAGCCGCCCGAGCACTCGGAAACGTATCGCCAATCGGCCTATCCACGGCCGGTCGAGCAGCTTTGCAGGCGGTCGGGAGCAATTGGAATGAAGCGGAGCACACGCCTACTTCTGGGCATCATGCTGACGGTCTCGCTGCTGCTGGCCGGGCTGATCATCGGCATGTGGGTCGGTGGCACTTTCCTGGTCGCCAGGAGCGCCGGGCTCGCGGGGGCGGCACAGGTGATCTGGTACGGTGTGCTCGGCAGCGTTGTGGCCGGGGTCACCGGCGTCGTGCTCAGCAGGAAACTGAGCGGCAGGCCGCTGGTCTGGACGACTATCCTTCTCGGGCCCGTCGGCCTTGTGATTGCGGTCCTGATGATCAGAGGATTTTCGGCCTCCCAGAAGGAAATACAGGCTCATCTGGAGAAAGCCTACGAAAACCTCCCGGCCTTCCAGGTCGTCCTTGAACATGACGTCGGCGCAGCGTTCGATCGCATGGAGATCGACGGGACAGCACGCCGCTACACTGCGCTTGTGGAGGGACGAAGTTGTTCCGCTCAATTGTCGGGGGCCGAGGCGGTCGCCGTGCTCGCCAGCCTGCGCGATGCCGATCTCATTCTGTACAGGAACGAGACCCCGTGCAGTGGCACCGGAGCTGCGCACACACTGACTTATACGATCGAGGAGTCGCTACCTCCGGTCACCCGGCGCAGCGTCTCGTTCGGGCGCAGCTGCCTGGTGAAGCACCCGGCACTCGGGAGACCCTTCGCGGCCGCTGGAGACCTGTTGCAGGACGGCGACTTCCCGACAACCTGCCAGTGACGCAGGACGGACCGTCGGCTGCCCGGTTCGTCCGCCGGCAAACAGGCACTCAAGGTTCGACATGATGGTAAAGCCTGTCCGCGCGCATTGTTCCATCCTGCCAGTAGAGCAGCACGGCCTCCTTTTCGATGCGCTCGAGGACGAGGATATCGCCGTCGGACTCCGGCAGCTCGAAAGCCGCAAGATGGCGCGGCACATCACGGTCCGGCGTCAGCCATTGCCAGGCCTCTACCTGACCGGCGTATCCGCTCCGAACCTCACCCGCGGCTGAACTCTCGTAGCCCAGGAGATGCAGCCAGGTGCCCGCACGACAAACCGCAATACCGTACCTGTCATCTGACACCCGACGCACCTGCGCAGCTTCATCCAGTGCATCATCGCCATCCAGATCGCCACCCAGCGTGCGCGGCAGGTATCGGGCGTGGAGATCGTATACCTGAAGATCGAGACCGCAGCGGCCGAATATCTCCCGTTCCTCGTCGACGTAGTCGAGACTCGCCCGGTCCATCAGATCGGCCGTCTCCGCATCAGTCCGCGGCCATGACAGGCAGGCATCGAACTGCAGATAGTTCATGCGCGCCGGCTGGCCGGGAACGGGATTCGCCAGACCGAAATCGATCACTCTCAGCCAGCCAATGCCATCGTCAGGCGCCGCCATCTGCCCGCCGTCAGAAGGGCGGAGCCCGGCGGTGCCCCGCAAGCCCGGCGAGATAACGAAAGCCCGCATTTGCTGCGGGGCATTGACGTCACCGGTATTGGGCGCGGTGTTGTCCCCGTTGCGGAAGTGCCAGCCAAAAATATCCCTAGGATTCGGTGCTCCCCGCAAAGGCGGTGTCAGCGACGTGAGGTCGGCGGCATTACCGACAGGTTCCTTTTCGTAGACCCGGAGCGACCAGCCATGCTCCGCACGGACCAGAGCGAACACCCAGCCATTGTCCAGCGTCTGATAGAAATTGCGGTCTCCCGCCACTTCGGGGAAGCCCGGCAGCGGATCACCCCGGGCGTCCTGTCCGACAATCCGTACGGCATGATTCTGCGGGGTCGGTTCGCAAATCTGCCCGGGAGCGGATATCGAAGAGCTCACCACCGAAAGCAGGAGGAGCGTGCATGCCAGGTGCTTCATATACCGCTACGCCTGCCGTCCCCGGCCATGTTCCGGGCTTTGACTTTCAGGTGAATACGCTCCTGCTTCTGCAGATAATCTATCATTCTAACTGGCGCATGAACACGTCAAGCGTCCGGCGTTGGCTTGAACGCCAGACGCAGCGTTTAGGGGCGGGCTTCGAGAATCATATTGAACGGTCCCTCAATTGCCTTGCGCACATCGCTGAATGCTCCCGATCTGATCACTTCACAGACCTTGGCTTCTCCCGCCTGAGCGCCGAGCGCCGCGCCGACTTCTTGCGCCATGGAAGTGGGCACGCAAATCATGGTCGATGCGTTGTAGTACCGGCGGCCAATCGGGTTCATATTTTCAGCTGGAGTGTCCCCGGCATTGAGCTCGCACACCATCCACGAGCCGTCCGGCTTTAGGGTCTTGTGCATATGCGGTGCATCCCTCAGGATCGCCCATGTCATGGAGGCAATCGAAGCAGGTGACGAGGTCGAAATCGGCTTCATCAATGTCCTTTGCCGGGGACGTTTCGAAGCGGACACGGTCGGACATCCCGTGTTCTTCAGCATGCTTGCACGCTTCAAGGATTGACGGCTCATGCAAGTCGAAGCCGAGTTCCACGCCTTCCGCCGGCGCAGGCGGCCAGGCCGGCAATCACTAGGAGAGCAAGGGCGTGGTGTCGTGAGAGGATGAGCTTTGGCGGGTCTCTCATAGCCTGAGCTGCGAGTGTTCGGTGGTACCGCTGCCCTGGAGCAGTTGCGTAGGCCGGTCACCTTGCGGCGCCGCCGTTCGGCGGCTTTGCCTTTGTCATTACCTGGAAAACACGCCGCGGCCAAGTCAAACGCAGTCGGTTGATACAGGGAGTCAACTTTACAGCGGAAACCGCGTCGAGATTCGGCCACGAATGCTGCCTGTTGTCAGATATCGATCTACCGCTCTCGTATGCGATCCCATGGCAGGTAAAGAGCCTTGTACTCATACGGTGGGAAGCTGCCGCTAACATTTGCTGCCGCGATCGACGCGTCGATTTCGCTTTGCGAGGCGTCGCGACAGTTCGCACGCTCGGCAGCTTCGGCATCCTGGTATCGAGCACCGGTTTCCATGTTGCAGTAGCCCTCGTGGAACTTGCAGGGCTCGGCACAGGATGAGTGGCGCGTGGGAGTGCTGGTCGTGATCATTGTCCGACCGATCCTTCCTCCATAGCCCGTCACCCAAGTGGTCGAGACATGGCAATGCCGCACGGCCTCACGCATTTGGCATACTTTGCCCTCCCGTGCGTACTTGCCGAAACGGCTGCGCTGCTGTGCCGCCATCGCGGCGTTGAGAGGTCCCGCAGCGACCGCAAAACCCAGACTGGAGGGGTTGCTGCCCATTGCTTTCATGGTCTGGAAAAGGCTGTTGATAAACGCCTCTCCTCGTTGGTGCTGAAGAAAATCCTCGTGGTAAGCAATGTTCCATACTCCTGATTCCCGATAAGCGCGGAGAAACTGTTCCGATCCCGCTGAAAAGTTTCGCCTATTACCAGAGCGGGTAAATCGATCGACACGAAGCACGAGGTTTTCGGCGCTGGGGCATCGGGCGCTTAGTGACTCATTCAGTATGTCTGAGATGGTACGAGCCAGTGAGGGGGTGAGGTTATAGTCGAGTGGCCAGTTCAATATCCCATACAGGGTTTCACCACACCAATCGCCCAACTGCTCATCAGCGCCGGGAAACTTTGCAATGATGAGTTCCGTAGTCATCTCCTCCAGAGAAATTTCTGCCGCCAGCACGCGCTGGCGTTGTTCCGCCACGCGTCGCGTTGCGCTGTCGATACAGGAAGGGAAGCGAGCCCTGCTTTCATCACTCACATGCGAGAACGTGTACTGCGCGCAGGACGAAACCACCGCGCAGTCGAAATCGTCAGGCGTGCAAATACTTTCTCGCTCCAGGAGAACGGCCGCCTGACATTGCTTGTTATAATCGGCGCGCTGCGAGCTGATATCATCGAGTACCTCACGGTAACGCCCCCCGCTTCCGATGAGCGCATTGAGGTTGCCACCAGCCAGCCTGGTAATGACGGCCTTGGCAGTCGTGCTTTGACTATCGCCAAACCGGTCGCGTAGCACAAACGGTCCACATCTGGCCTCGTCCAGCGACGGCGCATCGACGCCAGCGTAACTTTCGAGAACTTCGCGGGCAGGGATTGTTCCAGGACCATAAATCCCGATCGCTGGTGGCGGTGTGGGCTCCCGACTCGTTCCCTCGACAATGCCTCCCTCGGGGACCCAGTTTGTGGATCGAAAAGTCCGCCCGGCGTAGACGAGTGTATCGTCTACAAAACCCTGCACGCGAAAACTCTCGAATTCATCGCAGCCCGCTTTCCGCACGTCGTATTCGGCGTATTTCGAGGCCTGCTGGATGTTCGCGTCGTTGTTTTCGAACGCTTCCCAGCTGGGTGCGCGAATAATTAGATCAACTTCCGCGGCACAAATTCCTTGCATAACGGAGATGCTGTACTTGCCCATACGCATCAGTTTTTGCTCTGCGCCACTGACTGTCACACTTGATGAGAGCGTGACGAAGAAGAGAAAAAAGACGGCAGAACTTCGGATAACCAGATTGCGCAATACCATGCCGGTCTCAAGCCAGATGCGGATGAAAGTTGCCTCAAAAAAGCTAAACACTTTCTCCAGACCGGTCAATCAGTAACTCACTGGCAATAAATGCAGGCCCACTCTGAAATCCTGCTCCGCTTAGTCCTCGTCATCAAACTATCCTCGTTCGCCAGCGCCACTTTCCGGCCTGCAGTCCGCACGATGCCCCGCTGTGCCTTGCGGTGCAGGGGTTGCATTTCCTCTCAGATCATCGAGGATCCTGTTGATCACCACCGGGTCCTCGATACAGGCAATGACGCTCATCACGCCGCCGCAGGCCGGGCACGTCTGAATGTCGAGGTTGAACACCCGCTTGACGCATTGGCCTCAGGTGATCGTTGCCCGGCGCTCGACCGACGTTTGACCTTGCGTTTCATCCGCCGCGCTGGCCTTGTTGCTCTTACCCCGTTTCGCGGGGGCAACACAGGCGCGAAGTTTTCTGTTGGCGGCGAGCACGCCATAAACGCGTGTCAGATTGACTCTCGGCCTGGACACCAGCGCCGCCAATCTTGCCATGCAATCCAGTGGCTCGAAGATCACATGCGTCGTGCCATCCCGATACGACGACTTCAATTGGTAGCGCACATTGCCATTCGGCGTCAGCGACAGGCGCTTTCCCGATAATGACGGTCTTGAGATATACCGGCACAGCCGTTCGAGTTTCCCAAGGCATTGGCAAGGGCGGCGGGATCGCTATACGATTACAGGGATTGCATCTCGTCGCTCAGTTCCGGATCGGGCAGGTAGAGTTCGAGAATCAAATTCTGCAGGGTGGCAGCGTCGAAGTCAGCCAATTTTTGATTGAGCTGGTCGATTTTCATAGCAGGAAATAGCGTTTCATTTTTCACCAAGCAGCTCATTCAATTGGCCGAGCTTGTACAGATAAAATCGCTCGCTCCAAAGCTGCAGGCTCTTCTGTTCGATTGGCTTTAAAAACCGCGCCACATCCTCTGCAGCTTCTCGCCAGTTAATCGCTGTCATTTTCTCCCGCAAGGCATCTACCAGCCAGGTGCGATCCACATTCACATCCTGCCCCTGCCAAGGTCCATACTGTATTAGCGCGTTCTTTAACAATTCAATTTTCGGCGCGATGTCTTGGGCGATGTACCAGTTAAAGTCATACCAGTCCCGGCCCTTGAGATAGGGACGGCATAACAGGGCATGTATCTTCAAGGCAAAATTACTGCTCAGATCCTGATGACACACCTCATAATCCACAGGGAAACTCAAATAGGTATACTCGAAACCTGAACCTCCCGGGGGATTGGCATCAATCTCCAGCTTAATCGTCAGTTTCCTGCCGCGCTGCTGGTTGTAAAAACGTAAATTCAACTGATTCGCTATGGAAGTATCCTTGATCAAGGCGGCCTTTACTCTTTTATCCATATCCTGCTTATCCAGCACTTCCGGTGCGATTCCGAATTCTTCACAGGTCTCGGCGATATTTTCAAGATAGCGTTGCCACCGAAATCCCGGGGTCGGTTTATGCAAGATAAAGTCGATATCCTCCGAGAAACGGTTCAGGCCATGCAGAATGCGCAAACTGGTCCCCCCCTGAAAGGCCGCCACCTCAAAAAAATCGGTGCGCCACAGGGAAAACAGGACAATTTCCTGCACGATTTCCTTGAGCGCATTCTCTTCCTCAATCTGATTGGAGACACTGTATTTATCCAGGCGCTTTTGGATTAAATCAATCATAAGCCCAGTGACCTTTGCAGTTCCGCAAGGAACGCTTGTTCCCGCCTGCCCTTGTACACATCTTGTAGTCTCGTAATATCCAGCCAGGTCACTGAACGCAGCTGCTGCTCATCGATACGCATGCCGCTTGTTAAAAAAATCAGCCCTTGCCATTCCAGCTTGCGTAAATACACCACGTCCAGCAAAGCCCGCAACGGCTCGGCAACCAACGCCGCCTGATGCTGCAGCTCATGCCTGGCAACTGACTGCAGGAAATAACCGGTATGAGTCGTCA
>CAYRUH010000066.1:0-12177 GCA_964427415.1 uncultured Woeseiaceae bacterium
CCACGAGTTCGTCAACCCCCAACAGGTGTGGATTGCCTAGGGGATTGCCTAGGTGCCGGACCGAACTTTTGCAACTTTTGCAACTTTTGCAAGTTTCAGAAATTGCGCCGGCGGTTCCTCGCGGCTGAAGCGGTCGTCTCCCCGTTGACCGGCGTCAGGCGCCACAAGCCGCTAGCCGCTCCCGGCACACGCTCATAGCGGCCGTCCCGATCGGCCGCCACCGGTCCGAACAAACGGCGCATATCCTCGATCACCGCCGGATTGCGCAAGTGATAGATATGCCCGCTCAGACTGTGCAGACCGGTCTTCGATACGTCCACGATCTCCACCCGCGCGGATAGCGCCTCCGATTCGGCGGGCTCTTCGTCCGTAATGCCCAGGCGCGCCGACGTATTCACCACGGTGGACAGTCGCAGGGCGAGATCGTATTCCGAGGCATAGATCGTCACCTGCTGCGCCCGCCGCTCCAGCGCCGGCCGCAGCTCGGTGAAGCGCGAACGGGCGATGTCGGGCGCCACGAGCACCACGTGGCCGAAAGCACCCGCGCCGTCGCCCATCCGGGCCAGCACCTCCACCGTCGCGCGGGCGCCGAGACTGTGCGCCAGGATGCTCACGTTGGCGCTGCCGTGCCGGGCCGCCAGCGCCTCGAGCACCGCCCGGAAATCCGGCAGGCTCCAGGCGAGATCGCCCGCGTCGCGCGCGTAGGTCACGTACTTGCGATCGGCGGGCCAGCTGAACAGCAGCAGCCGGCCGTCCAGCCCCAGACGCTCCTGCAGCAGGGCCGCATGGCGACAACTGCGGCTGAAGTCCTCGTTGAACCCGTGGATATAGACGACCACCCCGCCGCGACCGACGTTGGCGACAGCCGATTTCACGTTCCCCGCCGGCGACGCCGTCACTTCCAACAGGCGGCCGTCGTGATCGTCTGCGTCCCGGATAGCCACCCGGCAGTGCCCGGCCGTCACCGCTCCGCGCTCGCCGCCATAATAGTCCTGCCCGTTACTGGCTGTCTCCAATTGCCGGTTCGTTACGAAGGCAACCTCGACGATCCCGGCGCCGTCCACCGCCGCCCCGGCATCCGGCAACGCACCCACGGGTACCCGACTCGCGCAGGCGGCGAGCATCAGGGCACTCGCGCAGACCGCGAGTCCTGCGTAGCGGTGAAACAGGGAGCACATGAGCCGCCGAGTATAGCGGCCGCCGTGCGATGCTGCCGACCTGCGAAAAATCAGTCTTTTATCGCCGGCAACAAGGGAGCGGTTCCGGGCAGCGCCAACCGCCACTCCCGCGCGGGTATCGCCCGTTGGTCGCCAAGCGTCACGGCAGCGCGGATCGAGCGGCTGAGTGCATTGGCGTTCAGCCGCTGATAATAGGCGAGATTGCGGACATGGAAGGGCAGCACATGCTCCAGCACCCTGTCCGTATCCAGCGTCGCGGCGAAGGCCTCGTAGAAGCGTGCCACCGCCCGAGCCACCGCCGTGTCCGCGGCCAACTGTTCCGACGGCTCGATGGTCCAGGTGCGGTCGGCCTGCAGCAAGCAGGTGCCGGCGAAGGCCTCGCGACGGTTGTCGGGCCACTCCTCGGGAGCGATCAGGCTCAGAACCCACTCGCCGTCGACGATGTACAGGTAATTCGACACTCCGACCGCCGGCTTGTATCCGAACTTCGCCGACAGCACCAGCAGCGACGTGAAGAGCTCGGCCAGCACCTGGTGGCGGGGTTTGGCGACGACGCCCCGCGGTGCGCTGGCGTACCAGTCCAGCAGAAAGCCGTTTGCACTCTTGCCGTCCGGGTTGGCCGGGCGCAGCGAGACCGTCTTGCCGGCGTTTGCGCTGTCGCTGCTGTTTCGTTCTTCATCCATGAGTGACTGGCGTCGGCCGTGCCGAATGCAGTGGCCACCGGGCAGGTGACTGCACGTTGTTCGAGCGCTTCGTCCGGGCGGATTCCAAACCGCGCTGCCGATTGATTATACGTGACCACCCGTGCGGTCCCGGCTGGGTGCCGCGCCCGGAATCCGGTTCCGTTCCACGTTGTCCGACTCTAGAATGACCGGACATCGTCCGCGGAAGCTCGAGCATGCGCCAATTCAAGTCCGGTCTCTTTGCCCTCCCGTTATCCCTCGCCGCCCTCGCCGCGCTCGCCGACGAGGGCATGTGGACCGTCGACAATTTCCCGTCCGCCACGGTAGAGGACAAGTACGGGCTCGTCATCGACGAGCCCTGGCTCGATCGTACACGGCTTGCGACGACGCGACTGGAGAACGGCTGCACCGGCTCGTTCGCCTCGCCGGACGGCCTGATCCTGACCAACAACCATTGCATCTGGGGCTGTATCCGCAACCTGAGCACCGACGAGCGAAACCTCTCGGATGAGGGTTTCCTGGCCGCTGAACGGAGCGAAGAGCTGCAGTGTCCCGGCGAGCAGGTCTCCGTTCTGGTCGCCTACGAAGAGGTGACGGAGGAGGTACTGGCTGCGATCGACGGCCTGTCCGACGCCGAGGCCAACGAGGTTCGCAAGGCGAGGCTGACGCAGCTCGAATCCGCCTGTGAGACGGCCTCGGAAGGGGACCTGCGCTGCGAGGCCGTCAGCCTGTACAACGGCGGCCAGTACTTCATCTACGCCTACCGGCGCTATGAGGACGTGCGCCTGGTGTTCGCGCCGGAACTCGACATCGCCGCCTTCGGAGGCGATCCGGACAACTTCAATTTCCCGCGCTGGACGTTCGACATGTCGTTCCTGCGCGCCTACGAGGCCGGCGAGGCGGTGTCGACACCGGATTTCCTGCCCTGGCGCCGCGGTGGACCGGAGGCCGGGGATCCGGTCTTCATCACGGGGCATCCGGGCAGCACGTCCCGCCAGCTGACCCTCACTGAACTCAGGATGCTGCGCGACGTGGTCTACCCGATCTGGCTGCTGCGTAATTCCGAACTCCGCGGACGCATGCTCGTCTGGCAGCACACGAGCCCGGAGGCCGAACGGGCAGTGCAGCAGAACATCCTCCTGGTGGAGAACGGCATCAAGGTGGTGCGCAATCGGCTGTTTGCCCTGCTGAACGACGAGATGATGGCGGAGAAGGCGGCCGGCGAGCGCAGGCTGCGGGAAGCGGTGGCGGCGCATCCCGGGTACGAAGCTGAATATGGCGAGGCCTGGGAGCTCATCGACGGTGCCGTCGAGGCGCACCGCAACCTGTATGAGGAGCACCTGTTCATCGAGAACGCCGCCGGGCTGATGGGTGAGCTGTTCGGGTTTGCGAAGACCATCGTCCGCGGTACGGCGGAGCGCCAGAAGCCGAACGAGCAGCGAATCCGGACTTACACGGATGCCGCGCTGCCGCAGGTGGAGCAGCGGCTGCTCGCCGAGCGACCCGTTAGCAAGCCCTACGACGAGCTGCGCCTCACGTTCTCGCTGGAGAAGATGCGGGAATGGCTCGGACCGGACAGCTCCTACGTCAAGACGATCCTCGCCGGCGATTCGCCGGCTGCGCTAGCCGGGTATCTGATAGAGAACACGCGGCTCCAGGAGGCCGAGTACCGGCGCGAACTCTGGGAGGGCGGCATCGAAGCCGTGCGGGCGAGCGACGACCCCATGATAAGAGTGGCGCTGGCCATCGAGCCGGCAGCACGCGAGCTGCGCGGGGCCTACGAGGAGCGCGTGGAGGCGCCCCTCACCCGCGGCCGGGAGATGATCGCGGACGCGAGATTCACGATCTATGGCACCGATATCTACCCGGACGCGACGTTCACGTTGCGCGTGACCTATGGAGCAGTCGAGGGCTGGGAGGAGAAGGGCGAAGCCGTGCCGCCTTTTACGCGGACGCGCCGCCTGTTCGAGCGGGCGACCGGGGAACGGCCGTTCCGCTTGCCGGACAGCTGGCGCTCGGCGCGCGAGTCACTGGATCCGGCGACCCGGTTCAATTTCGTGGCCACGACCGACATCACCGGCGGTAATTCCGGCAGCCCGATCATCGCGGCGGGCGGCGCGCTGGTGGGCCTCGCCTTCGACGGCAACTTCCACTCGATTGCGGGCGAGTACTGGTTCGACCCGGACCTGAACCGGACCATCGGCGTCGATACGGCCATCATGCTGGAGGCGCTCGAGAAGGTGTACGGCGCCGAGCACCTGCTGGAGGAGCTCACGGTCGTCGACTAGAACGAGGTCCTGTCAGCCGGACGCGATATTTGTATTCAGCCGGAACAGATTATCCGGATCATATTTCTGCTTGATCTCGAGCAGTCGCGGGAAATTGCCCTGGTAGTTGCGGTTCACCTGCGCCTGAGGCTCGTTGGCGACCTCGTTCGTATAATAGCCGTCCGTTGCTGCCTCGACGGTACTCCAGTAGCTGCGGACGTAACCGACGTGGGGCGCCGGGTCGGCATCGAGCGGCCAGCTGACGGTGGCGAACATGTTGTGACGGGCGCGGCGGTGGGCAAATGCCGTAGCCTCCACCGGTACCCGACCGATGGCACCGCCGGAATGCCGGAAGAGCAATGTGGTGTTACGGCCCGGGTCGGGCTCGAATCCCTGCAGCAGCGTGTCTATCACCTGCGAAGGCAGATCGTTGGTGAAACCCGATTTCAGGTACTCGCCCTCGTTGCGGGGATCTGTATTGTCCCAGCTCTGCTGCAGCGCCACATAGTCCTTCGCTCCGATCGTGTCGGCCAGCGGCTTGCCGAGCTTGTCCAGAGGGGCCAGCACCGCTTCCGCCCGTGACGCGGGCCCGGAGTAACAGACGTGGATCACCGCGGCTCTGCCCTCGCCGCTCGCCGGCGCGGTCATCACGAAATCGCAATAGAGTTCATCGGGCGCCGAGAGGCTGTACTCCGCGTAGAACTCGAGTACCTTCCGCGCACGTTCGAGCGGATAGACTCGGTCGCCGCCAATCACCGTGCGTTGCATGGGGTGCAGGTCGAATTCGAATGAAGTGACGACGCCGAAGTTGCCGCCGCCGCCGCGCACAGCCCAGTAGAGGTCCGGGTTTTCCTGCGGGCTGGCCCTGCGCAGCTGCCCGTCCGCGGTGACGATGTCCACGGCGCGGACGTTGTCCAGCGCGAGACCGAAGCGCCGTGCCAGGCGGCCGAAACCGCCGCCGAGGGTCAGGCCGCCCACGCCCGTATGCGAGACTGTGCCCGCGGTGGTCACCAGGCCGAGCGCCATCGATTCCCGGTCGAGTTCCCCGAGCAGGCTGCCGCCCGCGACATAGGCGACTCGCTCGGCGGGATCGACCCGGCAGTGACGGAACGTGGACAGGTCGATCTGCATGCCGCCGTCGCAGGTCGATTTGCCCGCGTAGCTGTGACCGCCGCATTTCACGGCCAGCAGCAGTTCGCGTTCCCGGGCGAAATCCACCGCGCGGCGAATGTCCGTGGCGCCGGTTGGCTGGACGATGAGCGCCGGATGACGGTCGATGGAGGCGTTGAGGACGCGGCGCGCCTGCTCGTAACCCGGGTTGCCCGGCAGCAGCAGATTACCGCGCAGGCCTGCGGCGAGGTCCCTCACGGCGGCCCGCTCGATCACGATATCCTTCCGGTCGCCGGTGACGGCGCGTAGGGTGTCGTTCGGCTCCATCACCTTCGTGATGGCGGCCAGCAGCCGGGATGAAGGCAGTGCGGCCACAGCGCCCGCGGCAACGGACGTGCGCAGGAATGCTCTCCGGTCCATGATGCTCCCCTCTGTTTTGATTGGTTTTATGGCGCGAGTAGAGCGCCGCGCCCCGAGGCGCGGGAGAGGCGAGGCTTTCCCGCCGGGAGCGTCGTACGGGTCTCGCCCTATTGGGATTACCTCACGGCCGCAGTAGACTATCTCGGTGCGGCCCGGAGGACAGCAGTGGCCGACGGGCTTCGGGCGGGTGTAGTTCAACGGTAGAACATCAGCTTCCCAAGCGTGCGACACGAGTTGTGTCAGTGGTAATGCTAGCCACCTCCAAGCGCTTAATAAACTTGGAGAAAATTAGATTGTCGGTACAGGCGTTTTGACTTGTGACCGACAGGCGAACTCCGTCATATTTTGCGGAGATCGTTACCCCCGGGGTTGCGCAAAGTGGCAACACAGCGCGCATAAATCCCCAAATGCGGGCTCTTTTTTCCCGCATGACACGACGAAGGCTATGCAAGTAATTGTCGGATGGCGTCGTTATTCGCCTGCCCGACCCGGTATCCAGCTACCGGTAGCCCTAGGAGCGGTGCATGACTGGCAACGGTCGTGTGCCAAGCGCTCTGACAATGTAGCTTCCCTTCGGGAGCTTCCAGGAGCTTTGCTAGCGGCGTTGCGCTGGCTCGATTTGGAACCACCAAACCTTCTCCAGCGCGCCTTGCTAGCAAAGCTCCTGCAAGCTCAGAAGGTCAACGAATTACCCGCACGGGACACTAGGCTGGGTTGAAGGATCAGCGTAAGCGAATCGCTGTTAAACGTCGTAAAGCTGAATGGGCTCAATTGAACCTATTGGCCCTACCCAAAAGGGATGTGGACGGTTGTGTTGTTGCTTGGTCAACGCACGCTGGCAGTAGTTTCCACCGGCGGAAAGGCGGGATCCTCCCAACTCTGTTACTTGCATGGAATGTGGCAACCCCAATGCGATGTCCGTTGACACGGACTAAGGAAACCGTAAGGATTCCCAATGTCGCAGTGGGGAAAGGAAGGCGGAAGAAGCGAATGCCGTGGCTGTAATGGCTCGGATAGGGGATGAAACGATCGCCCCGGCCTGAAAGGGCGCTGACGTCCGCCAGGTGGCCTATTGCTAGATAGGTCTGCACCCACCTTCCCAAAGGGATGGATTTCACGTCCCTGCGGGGCCACGTGCGTCCATTCTCTTTGGGGTAATGGGCGGGTGTAGCTCAATGGTAGAGCTTCAGGTTCCCAACCTGACGACGAGGGTTCGATTCCCTTCACCCGCTCCATATCACCTCGGAGGTAGATATGGACGCTACAAAGAAGCCTTTGTGCGATGTCGCCTCCGCCGACTGGCAGGATTGGAACCACACTTCGTGGTCCCGGACCCAACGGACGGTTGGCAGGTTGCAGACTCGCATAGCAAAGGCAGCGAACGACGGTAACTGGCGCAAGCTTAAACGCCTGCAACGGTTACTTGTCCGCTCGACTAGCGGCCGCTGTATGGCTGTAAGACGAGTGACCGAAAACCGGGGTCGGAAGACTCCGGGGATCGATGGGGCAAGCTGGTCTACTCCGGTAGAAAAGTGGACGGCCGTTGAAGCGCTTGGCGCCAAGACGTACCGACCCAAGCCCCTGCGTCGCATCCACATCCCGAAGTCGAACGGTGGCAATCGGCCATTGGGAATTCCAACAATGAGCGACAGAGCCATGCAGGCTTTACACCTGCTGGCGCTGGAACCCGTTGCGGAAACCCTCGGCGATATCCACTCCTATGGTTTCAGACCGTATCGATCCACCGCGGATACCATCGTCCAGTGCGCGAATGTGCTGGGTCGCGGGCACTCCGCCAAGTGGGTCCTGGAGGCGGATATCAAAGGTTGCTTCGACAACATCGATCATGACTGGCTTTACCGGAATATCCCAATGGATAGGACGGTATTGCGGAAATGGTTGAAATCTGGCTTCGTGGAAAACCACCGGCTCTACCCGACAGAGGCAGGCACTCCACAGGGAGGCATCATATCTCCTGTGCTGGCCAACCTTGCGCTGGATGGTCTCGGTCGATTGCTCTCTGAGCAATTCAAGAGTCGACAAGCAAAGGTACACCTCGTTCGGTATGCAGATGACTTCATCGTCACTGGTAGTTCAAAGGAACTACTGGAATGCAAGGTGAAGCCAATGGTCGAGGCCTTTCTGGAGGAGCGTGGACTCACGCTATCGAAGGAAAAGACCAAGATCACTCATATCGAAGACGGGTTTGATTTTCCCGGCTGGAACGTCAGGCGCTTTTCGAAGATGCTTGTTATTTCCCCGTCGAAGAAAAATCAAAAAGCGTTCTACGCGAAGATTCGCTCCATACTCTGGGAGCTTCGAACCGCACAACAGGACGTGGTGATTGCTGCGCTGAACCCGGTAATCCGGGGATGGGCCTGCTATCACCGCTCCCAGATGGCGACGAGAACGTTCACAAAGATGGATCACCGGATCACCCTCGCGTTGTGGCGCTGGGCCAAGCGAAGGCACCCCAATAAAGGTCGGAAATGGATCAAGAAGCGTTACTTCAGGTCCATCAACGGCCGCGATTGGATCTTCGCGACCAGCGACAAGGTGCTCGTGCGTCTTACGATGTTAAAGATCGTTCGGCACACGAAGATCAAGTCAGATGCAAATCCGTTCGATCCCGCTTGGGAGGTCTATTTTGAGGAGCGCGAAAAACGCTCCATCATGCAGACCAAACACGGGAAAAGGCGGTTGTTCTGGCTCTGGCAGAAACAGAAAGGGCGTTGCACTCGATGTAATCACGGCATTACCCGGAAGACGGGATGGCATATCCATCACACAGTTTTCCGATGCCGCGGTGGCTCGAATAAGACGTCGAATCTGGAGCTGTTGCATCCGATCTGTCATCGGCAGCTCCATGCTGCTGATGTAAAGGTCTAAGCTGCCGGACACGTTGCGAAAGTGCGTGTCTTTCAGGCTGCTTGAGCCGTATGAGGGGAAACTCTCACGTACGGTTCTTAGGGGAGGGGATGGCCGTGAGGCCATCCCCTTACCCGACTGAGAATGAGGGTTCGATTCCCTTCGCCCGCTCCAGCTTTCCCGCCGAACCGGGCTTGACGACCCGGCCTTTCGATCGACCGGCCAGGGTTGTGTCCTTGCTGCTGCAGTCGGGATAATCGGATGCCATGCGATTCGCCCGTTTCCGCATCGACGACGCCGAGGGCACAGCCGCCGCTGCGCAGGACGGCGCCTGGGTCCCGGTCGGCGATCTCGTGCCCGACGCGCCGGATGACATGCTCGCCCTGCTGGAGCGCTGGCCGGAGTTCAAGGTGCGCGCGGAGGAGGCGCTCGCCAGCGGTGAATGGCAGCCCCTGCCCGCGAGCGCCGAGGCACTGCTGCCGTTCCGCCCGGCCTCGCTGCGGGACTTCATGCTGTCCGAGACCCACGCGGTGGAGGCGGCGCGGGGCTACCTTCGTCGTTTCAAGCCGGGATTGCTAAAGGTCGTGAACGGCTACGAGAAAGTCACCGGCAGGACCTTCCCGGCGCTGAAGCCGAAGCCGATCTGGTACCGGCAGCCGATCTACTACCTCACCAATCATCTGAACGTCGTGACCGACGGGGCCACCATCGATTGGCCCGACTACACTGATGCGCTGGACTACGAGCTGGAACTCGCCTTCGTCATCACGAAGCCGCTATTGAACGCGACGCGGGACGAGGCGGAGGCGGCCATCGGCGGCTTCCTGATCCTGAACGACTTCAGCGCCCGGGACGTGCAGCTCGACGAGATGAAGAGCGGCTTCGGCCCGCAGAAGTGCAAGCACTTCGTCAACGCGCTGTCGTCGAGCGTTGCGACTGCGGACGACATCCTGCCCCGCATCGACAACGTGAAAGGCGAGGTCCGGATCAACGGCGAGGGCATCGTGGAGAGCAGAAACTCGGATCTGCAGCACGGCGTTGCCGATATCCTGGCGCACGTCTCCCGCGCCGAGCGACTGCACCCGAGGGAGGTCTTCGGGCTGGGCACCATGCCAGGCGGCTGTGCCATGGAGAACGGCCGCTGGCTCGCCCCCGGCGACGAGATCGAGCTCGCCATCGAGGGCATCGGCACGCTGGCGAACCGGGTGGCGCGCGGCGGCGGCTGATCAGTCCGCGGGGTGGCTGACGGGCTCGCGCTCGGTGAGCCCCAGCAGCTTCAGCGCGAAAGCATATTCGTGGGCCCGCTCCTCCAGCTTCTCGAAGCGGGCAGCCGAGCCCCGATGGCCGGCCTCCATGTTCATGCGCAGCAGGAACGGCCCGCCCCGGGCCTCTTCCCTAAGACGCGCAACCCACTTGGCCGGCTCCCAGTAAGTGACCCGGTAGTCGGCGATGCCGCCGGTCGCCAGCACGGGCGGGTATGGCACGTCGTCGCGGATGTTGTCATAGGGTGAGTAACCGGCGATGGTCTCGTACGCTTCCGGATCCGCGACCGGGTTGCCCCATTCCGACCACTCCGGCGGTGTCAGCGGCAGCGTCTCGTCGGAGATGGTGTTCAGCACGTCGACGAAAGGCACCGCGGCCAGGACGCCGCCGAACAGATCCGGGCGCAGATTCAACGCGGCGCCCACCAGCAGGCCGCCGGCGGAGCCGCCGTAAATTATCGTCTCGTTCCTGCGCCCGTAACCGCGTTCCTGCAGTGCGTCGGCCACGTCGACGAAGTCGGTGAAAGTATTCATCTTCTTGTCGAGCTTGCCGTCCAGATACCACTGACGGCCCTTGGCCGCGCCGCCGCGGATGTGGGCGATGGCATAGCCGATACCCCGGTCCACGAGCGACAGGGTATTGGTGGAAAAGTTCGCCGGCATGGTCAGGCCGTAGCTGCCGTAGCCGTAGAGCACCAGCGGCGCGCTGCCGTCGGTGGGTGTTGCTGCCAGGCGCAGAATGGTGACGGGTATCTCGGCGCCGTCCCCCGCTGCCACGAAGATGCGCTCCACCGCGTAAAGCTCCGGGCGGTGTCCGCTCGGCACCTCCTGGGTCTTCCTGAGGGTGCGCTCCCGGGTGAACATGTCGAAGTCCCAGACCTGTTCCGGGGTGGCCGGGGATTCGTAGCTGAAACGCACCGTCCTGGCGTCGAACTCGTAGCCTTCCTCGAGGCCGAGCGAATAGGCTGCCTCCTCGAAATCGATGGGATAGCTCACCTCGCCTTCATAATCCGTGACCACAATGCGGGGCAGGGCATTCTCCCTTTCGAGCCGCACCAGCCGGTCGGCGAAGGCGACGAAGTCCACCAGGTAAGTGCCCGGACGGTGGGGCAGCCAGTCTTCCCAGTTGTCGCGGCCGGGGTCGGCGACGGGCGCGCGGACGATCTTGAAGTCCACGGCGCCAGCGGCGTTAGTGTGTAGATAGAAGTGGTCGCCGTGATGTTCCGGATCGTAGATCTCGTCCTCCAGACGGGGCGCGATCAGCGCGGGCTCGGCGTCCGGCGGTGCATCGGCGGGCAGGAAGCGGGCTTCGCTGGAGTTCACCTTGGAGGACGTGATGAAGATGTACTCGCCGCTGAGGCTCTTCGAGACGTCGAGGAAGAAGCTGTCGTCGGGCTCCTCGTAGACCAGCCGGCCGTCCGCGGGATCGGTGCCGAGGACGTGATGCTTCACCCGCTTCGGACGCTGGTGGTCATCCCGCTCGATGTAATAGAACGAGCGTGAATCCGCCGCCCAGACCGCGCCGCCGTCGGTCGAGACGATGGTCTCGTCGAACTCGTCGCCGGTGGCGATGTTGCGCACGCGGATGTCGTAGTACTCCGAACCGGTACGGTCGACGCCGTAGGCGATCCATTGATGATCCGGGCTGTGCTCGACGGCGCCGATGTCGAAGAAGTCCTCGCCCTCGCCTTCCTGATCGCCGTCGTAGAGGATGGTCTCCCCGCCGCCTTCCCGGGGCGTGCGCACGAACACCGGATACTGCCCGCCTTCCCGGTAACGCACCGAGTACGCCCAGGGGCCGTCGGGCAGGGGCACGGAGCTGTCGTCCTCCTTGATTCGGCCCCGCATCTCTTCGACGAGGGCCTTTCGCAGGCGCTCGAGATCCGCCGTGGCTTTTGCGTAGTAGCGGTTCTCCGCCTCCAGGTGGCCGCGGATATCGGCGGCGAGCTCCGAGGGGTCGCGCAGCACCTCCTGCCAGTCGGCGTCGCGCAGCCAGGCGTAGGCGTCGGTGCGGGCCTCCCCGTGCTGCTCGATGATGACCGGCCGCTGTTCGGCCGCCGGGGGCGGATTGTCGTCGTCGATGCGAAATGAGGTTCCGATGGAAATCATGGTGCTCCGGGTTTAATCGTCGTCGTGGCGGACATCGGTCTCGCGTGCGTCATGGCCGCAACCGGTTGCCAGGATTGCGATCAGGAAGGCAGGCAGGGCGGGGTTTCGGCGGAGCATGGGCTCGCGAGCTCGCGGTCAAGGGGCGGCAGATTCTACCCGAATACCCGAAAAAGACATGTAGGAGGGGCTTTAGCCCCGATCTCCGCTTATTGTGGCTCTGCGCTAATCGGGGCTGAAGCCCCTCCCACGGTGTTTCTTGAACGGCGTCACAGACACGGAC
>CAYRUH010000067.1:0-11873 GCA_964427415.1 uncultured Woeseiaceae bacterium
CCTACAGGTGCAGGCGGCGGAGGCGCAGGGAGTTGCCGATCACCGAGACCGAGCTCAGGCTCATGGCGGCCGCGGCGATCATCGGGCTCAACAGGAGACCGAACCAGGGGTAGAGCACGCCGGCGGCGACCGGCACGCCCAGGCTGTTGTAGACGAAGGCGAAGAACAGGTTCTGGCGGATATTGCGCATGGTGGCGCGGGAGAGCGTCAGGGCTTTTGCAATCCCGCGCAGGTCGCCTTTCACCAGCGTGACGCCGGCACTCTCCATGGCCACGTCCGTGCCGGTGCCCATGGCAATACCCACATGGGCTTTCGCGAGCGCCGGGGCGTCGTTGATGCCGTCGCCGGCCATGGCCACGATCGCGCCGCGTTCCTGCAGTTCGGTGACGATGCGGTGCTTGTCCTCGGGCAGCACGTCCGCGTGGATCTCGTCGATGCCGAGTTCCCGGCCGACCGCCTCGGCGGTGGCGCGGCTGTCGCCCGTGAGCATGACCACGCGGATGCCCGTCTCGTGCAGCGAGTCGAGCGCCTCGCGTGTGGTCTCCTTGACGGGATCCGAGACGCCGACCAGGCCGGCGGGCACGCCGTCCACCGCGACGAACATCACGGTGCGCCCCTCGCGCCGCAGCGCCTCCGCGCGCTCGGTGAGAGCCTCGTCCACGGCGCCGGCCGACTCCATCATGGCCCGGTTACCCACGGCCACCCGCCGGCCGTCGACGGTGCCGGTCACGCCCTTGCCCGTCGCCGAGTCGAAGTCGCCCACGTCCGTGAGTTCGACCCCGCGCTCGCGGGCGCCCTCGACGATGGCGGCCGCCAGGGGGTGTTCGCTGGCGCGCTCCAGGGATGCGGCCAGACGGAGCAGCCCTTCCTCGCCGGTCTCGCCCACGGCCTCCACCGCGGTGAGCCGGGGCCGGCCTTCGGTCAGCGTGCCGGTCTTGTCGACCACCACGGTGTCCACCTTCTCCAGGGTCTCCAGCGCCTCGGCGTTCTTCACCAGGATGCCGCTCCGGGCCCCTTTGCCGGTGCCCACCATGATGGCCATGGGCGTGGCCAGGCCCAGCGCGCAGGGGCAGGCGATGATCAGCACGGCCACGGCGTTCACCAGCCCGTAGGCCATGGCGGGTTCCGGTCCCCAGACGGACCAGACGACGAAGGCGATGACCGCGACCGCCACCACCGTGGGCACGAACCACCCGGCGACCACGTCGGCCAGGCGCTGGATGGGGGCGCGGCTGCGCTGGGCCTCGGCCACCATGTGGACGATGCGCGAGAGCAGCGTGTCCTCGCCTACCCGGGTCACCCGCATGACGAAGCCGCCGGTCTGATTCACGGTGCCGCCGGTCACGGAATCCTCGGCGGTCTTTTCCACGGGCAGCGGCTCACCGGTGATCATGGACTCGTCGATGGTGCTGCGGCCTTCCTCGATGACCCCGTCCACCGGCACCTTCTCGCCCGGGCGCACGCGCAGCCGGTCGTCGACGGCCAGCTCGTCCAGCGGGACGTCTTCCTCCGTGCCGTCCTCGCGGATGCGCCGCGCGTCCGCGGGCGCGAGTTCCAGCAGGGAGCGGATGGCCCCGGAGGTGGCCCGGCGTGCCCGCAGCTCCAGTACCTGGCCCAGCAGCACCAGCGTGGTGATGACGGCGGCGGCCTCGTAGTACACGCCCACCCGGCCGCTCGCATCCCGGAACGACGCAGGGAAGAGGCCGGGCGCGACGGTGGCGACCAGGCTGAAGCCGTAGGCGACGCTGACGCCGAGCCCGATCAGCGTGAACATGTTCAGATTCATGGTCCGGATCGACTGCACGCCGCGGACCAGGAAGGGCCAGCCGCCCCAGAGCACGACGGGGGTGGCCAGGGCCAGCTGCAGCCACTGGGAGAGGCGGCCCGGCACCAGATCGTGGAACGGCTGGCCGGGCAGCATCTCGCCCATGGCGTAGAGGAACAGCGGCAGGGTGAAGGCGGCGCTGATCCAGAAGCGGCGGGTCATGTCCCGGAGTTCGCTCTGGTCCTCCTCGCCGGTGACCACGCCCTCGGGTTCCAGCGCCATGCCGCACATGGGACAGGAGCCCGGCCCGGTCTGGCGCACCGGTGCGCACATGGGGCAGACGTAGACAGTGCCCTGGTAGCCGGGCGGCACGGTGTCGTAGCGATTGGCGCCGTCGGCGTGTCTTCGATGATCGCTGTGGCGGCCGCATTTGTCGTTCATGCGATGGCGGCCCTGCCGCCGGCCTATTGCGCGTCGCCGTGGATCAGCTCGACCTCGATGGTCAGCGTCACCTCGTCGCTTACCGCCGGCACGTAGGCGTCCAGACCCCAGTCGGAGCGCAGGATAGTCCCGATGGCAGAGACACCCACTGCCGGGACCTTCTTCAGCGGATGCGTGCCGGCGCCGTTGATGGTAGCCGCGAGTGTGACCGGTCCGGTCTTGCCCTTGATCGTGAGTTCGCCGGCGACGTCGTAGCTGTTCTCGCCCGTCTTCTCCACGGCCGTGGATTCGAAGGTGATGCGCGGGTGATTCGCCAGGTCGAAGTACTCGGCCCCCATCAGGTGGCCGTCGAACACCTCCACGCCGCTGTCCACGCTGGAGACGTCGATGCCGACGTCGATCTCGCTCGCCTCCGGGTCCTCGCTGTCGAGTTCCAGCGTGACGTCGAAATCGTCGAAACGGACCTTCGGGCTGGAGAAGCCGAGGTGGGTGTAGGAAAAGATCACGTAGGCGTGCTGATCGTCTTGCTGATAGGTGCCGGATGGCACTTCGGACAGATCGGCTGCGGCTGCGGGCAAGCCTGCCACCAGCAGCAGGACTGCCGCGGTAATGAGTGATATTTTGTTCATCGAAATCCCCGATTCCGGAAACGCACGATGCTAGCACGCGCCCGGGCTCCGCTTCAGCATGGCTGCCGGGCACGCATGAGCGGTATCGGGAATCCGGGAATCTCTGATACTTTAGTATGCTTCCGGTATAAGAAGAACAGGAGGCTGCGTCGGCCTCAGCATCCGGGCATGTCATGACGGGAACAATAAGCGGGCGTCCGTCTGCGATCAGCGAGAACGAGCTGGAACTGGAACCAGCCGACCGGGAGCGCTGGACCGGCGCTGCAGCGCGGGCGTCCGGCTGCCAGGCGGATGAACTCGCGCTCGAGTGCGCTTCCCGACCGGAATTCCTGAGCGAGCATAGCCTGCTGCTGTTATTGCGTTACCGGGCCCGCAAACCCGTGGGGGAGCAGAGCTGGTGGTGGACCGGAGAGTACGAAGCCACCCGCGATATTCGGCTTTGGTGTCTCGCAGGGCACGACGACGACTCCGGAGCGTGGGTGATGCCGCTGCGCACGACAGACGATTTCGTCATCGCTCTGGACCGGCACAGGGCATTCCACATCGATGCCGGCACGGTGCTCGACTATCTCCGGGTATTTGCCGATTTCGCGCGCACGCGTGACGCTGCCCTGTCAACCGGCCGCGCGCTGTTCATCGAGCAACTCGACGACGTGCTCTTCTGGACATCTCTTGACCAACTGGAGCGCGAGAAACTGACCGGCGAACTCGCGGCCAACCCTGCCGGCGCTCCGGAGAGTATCCACAGCGGCTACCGTGTGCGGGCTCTGGCTCTGGTGGCGGACGAGCTGCGTCACGTCGTCTTCACCGTTTACGGTCAGAACCTCGCAGGCCTGGGGGAGCCGTCGGCACGACGCGGCGAGATCCGCATCGAGCTCGCGGAAGACGATCCGCTGCTGACCGGCCTGCCGGTCAATTATCTCCGCGCCTTGCGCTCGCGTCCCACCCGCATTCAGGGCCGGCGTGGCTATCAGCCGAGCCCCGACGGATGGCGGCGTCTGCCCACGGCGGAAGCAGCTGCGCTGCTCGACGATGTCAACCGCAGAGTATTGCCGCTTGTTGCCCGCGACCGGCTGACCCGGATCGCTACGAGGGAATTGTCCTTCTACCCGCTGGATCTCGTCGAGATACGCGACTGCGTCCATAACGGTGAGCGCATCGACCGGTATCTGCTCTGGCGACCGGGCTTCGCCGTTTCGCTGGACACCCGGAGCGAGTGGATCAACGATCTCAACGGCTACCTCGCCCGTCGCTTCGACTGGTCTCTGGCCAGGCCGGATGATGTTGCCGCATACCTGAAATTCTTCGGTGATTTCGTTTGGGGTGAGCACGGACCGTTCCTGATCGCAACCCGCGCGGAACACGCGGTGCCCCCTGCCGCAGAGCCGGCATCCGCAACAATAGAGTCCGATGTGACCGAGACGCTCGGTCTCGATCGTCACGCCTGCCTGGACGACGTCATCGAGTCGCTCGAAGAGCCGGCGGTCGGAGAGCCCGATACGGAAGGCTGGTGGCCCGTACTCGCCTGCGTGCGTTATGGCGACGGCCTGCACGCTGCGAAGTTCCGGGTGGCCCCGCACGGGTCTGTGGAGATGATCGGCGATCGGCGACTGGTCACGTGGCAGATCAGGGAAGGGTCGCGGTGGGCCCCGGATGCGCCGGCACGCGCACTCCCGCCGCCCATCTCGCCAGCGACGGAGCCGACACTCGAGCCGATGACGGCGGCCCGCTTCGCCGATGAGTTGCACTCGGCCACGGGATCGGGTGGCGGACGGCCGGCGGAGATCCGCGGCCGCACCATCTGCGGACGGCTGGACCTGCATGGCCAATCGCTGCACTCGGCCGTGATCAGCGACTGCCGGTTCCGGGGTGCGGTAAATCTGGATCATCTCGACTGCGCCAGGGATCTCGTATTCCGTCGCTGTGTGTTCGAGAACGGACTGCGCATGTCGGAGATGACGGTGGGCGGTCGGATACATCTGCGCGACGTCATCGTCCGCGGCCACGTCTCGCTGTCCGAACAGGAGTCGAGCGTGCGCAGCGGGAATGTCTCGCTGACGTGTCACGAGAGCAGCGCGGGTTCCATGACCCTCGTGCGTGTCAGTGTGAGCGGAGCGCTGCTGGCGCAGCGGCTGCGCGTGGATGGCAATACCGAGCTTCTGTCGGTACAGGTACTGGGCGATGTCGATATGGGATCCTCGCAGTTCGGTCAGGGCCTGATGGTCACCAGCGAATCCGTCGCATTGCCGACCTGCGTCTACGGTGATCTGGATTTCACCCAGATCAAGGCGCTCAGCATCCGGCTCCTGGGCGTGTATGTGCTGCGTGACCTCAGCCTGCAATATGCCTTCGCCGAGCAGTGGATCGGACTCGAAGGTCTTCAGATCGGGCCGGTGAATGCCGGTGCCTCCCGTGTTACCTTGCCTCTGCGTGTCGGGCATTATCCGGCCACGGGGGGTCCTGCCGGTGCTGCGGGCGGGATCAGTCTCTATGGGGCGATCGTCGAGAAGAACTTCCTGGTTCTGTCGAGCATTGACGTGGCAGGAGGTGTCAATGCGACGTTCGTCCGGGTGGGTACCGGGTTCTGGGCGGAACCGGGCGCGGATAGACCGGGCCGCAATGCGATCGGAGGCGCTCTCGAAGTGGATGGCGCCATCGTCCCGCAGTTGCTGAGGATACGCCGGACGGATATCGGCGGAGACCTGTCCGGGCGCGGTCTGCGTGCCGGTGAAGTGCGCGTCGTCGGCCGGCTGAGCCCGGCCGTGGACGCCGGCGACGAGCAGGGCAAGCCGGAATACGTCCCGATCCGGATCGGCGGTACCGTGAACTTCCAGGACGCGAAACTGGAGGGTGAGGCGTATGTCATCGGCGTCCGTGGCAGCGAATCACTGAATTTCCGACACGCGTCGGTCGGCGGTGACCTGACGCTGTCGATCGATTCCGCTCAGGCCCGCGAGCGCGGCCTGACGGAAGCGGACAACGCCGACACCGGTTACCTGCTGGCGGAATTCACCGGCGGTATCAATCTGCGCAAGGCGGTGGTCAGCGGTGACGTGGTGCTCTCGGGGGCGGACTGCTCCGGCGCGACGATCGACATGTCGGATGCGGAGGTTCGCCGCGATGTCGAGATCGTGCCCGGCCCCGGCCGCACGCACTCCACTGCGCTGCTGCTCGATGGTCTGCGTTGCGACGGCAACCTGGACGTCTCCGGTCTCACCCTGCCGCACGGCTGCACGGAACCGGCTTGCCCCGGGCCGGGCTGCGAGGCACGGGACTGCGGCGACCGGCGGGCGGCGGGCCATGTGCTCGCCCGTGACGCGACGGTCGCCGGCCGGCTCCGCACGGCCACCCAGCGCGATACGGCGGAGATCCCCGGTTGCCTGGACCTCTCCTTCAGCGAAATCGGCACGCTGGAGATTTCCGTGGATACTTTCCCGCTGGCGCAGGGCGACGATCGCAACGATCGCAACGATCGTAACGGTCGCGGCGATTGCGGCGAGCGGACGGCCGAGGCCTGTGGCGTGCTCCTGCGCCGGGCAACGGTCGGCATGCTGTCCCTGACGGTCGACGCGCGCGGCTATCCCCGCCCTGTGGACCTCGGCTACACCGAGATCAAATGGTGGCAATTCAACCACCGCGTCGACGATGAGGATGCAGCGAACCTGGCCGATGAAGTCCGTGCTGCCGATGTGATTGCCGATGGGTTCGGGAACCGGATCCGACAGGCGAGCGACGATCCCCGTGACTATATCGATCTGCTGGCGGCTAATGAGCAGAACCTGCAGCGCCATACCTGGCGGTCCATCGAGAACAATCTCTTCAACTGGGGCCATGAAACGGCGGCGGATGACGTCCACCGGGCCATGCGTCGCTGGCTGCGCGACAAGGTGCGGCGGGAGGGCCCGGCGCCCGGCCTCTGGAATCGCCTGATGTGGCTCCCCCGGCGCATCGGTGGACGCCTGTTCGATCTATTGACCCGTGAAGTTACCGAGCCGGTGCCCGCCGTCATTATCATGCTGCTGTGGACGCTGGTGAGTACCTGGCTGTTCTCGCTGCCGGCCAACATCGGGCTGTCGGAACCGGGCTATCTTACCCTCCCTGCGGAACAGCGCTACGAGACGGAGCACCCGGATCCCGACACCTGGGGCCTGGGCGCCGGCTTCTGGACGGCGCTGCATTTCCATGTGCCGGTCGCGCTGTTCACGGCGCGTGACGAGTGGGAGCCGGCCAGCGATCGGCCGCTGGTGGTCTACGGCGGGGAAAGGCGTTACGTGATACCCGGCGTGACGCCGGAGGACTACGCGAACATCGTGCTGATCGCGCACTGGTTCATGTGGCCGGTGGTCCTGGTTCTCTACTCTCGCCGCTACCTGCGCCGGGCGCAGCAGTAGCATGGCGGAGATGGAGCGAAACGCCTTCTTCCCCCAACCATTGCATGAGGGCTGGCTGGACCCGGAGGAACTCCCGGCGGCCGAACGCGAAGATCTCTGGCATTTCGGTCCGGTGCTGGAGGTGGCGGAGGCGTGGGGTATCCGGCTGAGAGTGCGGGCGCTGACGAGCCTGCCAGGCGCCTGGCTGCTCCAGGGCTGGACCGAGGCCGAATCCGCCGGCTTCGGATTCGGCCTGTGGACGGCGCGGAACTTGACCGAACTCGACGGTACCGGTGTATCGCTCTACGAGGTGTGCGAAGAGCAGGGGCTGGAACTGACGGACGATACCGTTCTGGAATACTCGGCGCTTTTCAGCCGCTTCGTACAGGCCGAAGAGGGTCCGTTCTGGCTGGTGTTTTCCGTCGACGATCTGAATGCTTCCGTGCCACCCGGGAGTGGCGACGTCTCCCCCGACTCGGCAGAGCCGCCGCTGGCATACGATGCGATCAGTGAAGAGGAGCTGCGCGGGCTCATCGAACCGCCGGTAGTCGAATCAGGTGATGCCGGTTGGTCCGTGGAATGCTGCCTGCAACACGGTGACGACCTTGCCCGCGGCCGTTTCCGGGTGCAGGCGGACGGCGCCATGGAGATGCTGGAAGACCGCCCCCTCGTTACCGGCATCCCGGCCATCGCGGCGAATAATGCGCCGCCGCGCAGTCTGGGCCTCGGCTCCCGCCGCGCACGCGGCCTGAAGCCGCTGGTGGACAAGCCGTTGCCGGAGATGGACGAGACCACTCGCCGGATGCTGGAAGCGGTCGGGATCGGCACGCCACCGCCGGAACGGGCGCCCAACGAACGGAGCCGCGAGCGCTCGATCCTGTGGGAATGTCTGCGCCTGCAGCTGCTGGATTCCCTGCGCCGGGGCGATGCCGCGCCGCTCTATGCCGCCGGCGCCTCCCTGGGCGACGATGAACTGCTGGCCGATTTCGCGGGCTTCCTCGGGCGGAGCTGGCCGGCGCTGGTGCTGGAGACGCCGCATTACGGCGGCGAAGTCACCGTGGCGTCGATGTTGGCGGAGCTGATGGATCCCGCGCCGGGCAAACGCTATATCCAGCAGCCGGTGCCGGGCGAACCGGACATCATCGGTATTCCGCCGGTGGGCAGCGGCGACCTGCTGACACTGTCCTTTCACGACGTGCGCAAGATGGTGCGTCCGGAGGCTGCCGCATTCCACCTGGCTGCCACCGAGAACCTCACCGTGATCGGTTGCCACACGCTCGCGGATCTGCCGCCGGCCCTGCAGCGCCTGGCCGACATCGTGCTGCCGCTGGGCTCGCCGGAGCCGTCGCTGCTGCGTGCCCTGTTCCGCCGGGTGTTCGGCTGCGACTGGCCGGAGGAGGGCGACGGGAACCCGATGTGGTTGCGCTATGTCGAGCCCGGCGACCTGGAGCGGCCGCTGCGCGACCGCCAGGACCGCGGCGAGGACTGGCGGCCGGAGGAAGCGGCGGCCTCGATCCGGGAGCGGGTGGAGCGCCGGCTGGCGAGCGTCGGCGCGGGGGCGGCGCCCGCGCTGGAGGAATTGCACGGCATGGATGCGGCGAGGGCGGTCGTCCGCGACGTGATCGCGGATTTCCGTGACGCCGTCGCCGGCGAGCTCGACTGGGACCAGGTGGACCGGGGCATGCTGCTGGTGGGCGAGCCCGGCACCGGCAAGACGCTGCTCGCGCGCGCCGCGGCGAAGGCGGCCGGCGTCCATTTCATCAGCACCAGCGCCGGCCGCTGGGGCGCCGATGCCACGGAGTTCTACGACGTCATCCGGGCCATCCGCGACGTGTTCGACGAGGCGGAGCGCTACGCACCGAGCATTCTGTTTATCGACGAGATCGACTCGCTCGGACGGCGGGACCAGATGGTGGACCGCAACCGCCAGTTGGAGATGGAGGAGCTGAACACTGTCCTGCAGGAACTGCAGGGCTTCCGCGACCGGCAGGGGGTGTTCGTGATCGCCGCCACCAATCACCTCGACCGGATCGATCCGGCACTCACCCGCGCCGGCCGCCTGGACCAGGTCGTGTCCATCCCGCGTCCGAACCGTGCGGCACTGGCGGCCATCCTGAAATTCCATCTCGGCCCTTACCGGCAACAGGACCGGGTGGCGCCGGACCTGTACATTGACCAGCTGGCGGCCCTGGCCGTCGGCTGCACCGGCGCCGACATCGAGGCATTCGTGCGGGACGCCGCCCGCCGTGCCCGCAAGGCCGGAGAGCTGATCGATGCGCAGCACCTGGCCGCGGCGATCACCCGGGCGCCGCGAGAGGGGCAGACCACCCGACCGTTGTCCATGGCCGAGCAGGAACGGGTGGCCTGGCACGAGGCGGGCCACGCACTGGCCTCACTGCTGGCCGGGCATTTTCCGGTCGAGTTGACCATGGTGTCCATCGTGCCGCGCAGTGACGGCTCGCTGGGTTTCGCCGGGTTCCACAGCGAGCGTCATCCCGGCCTGACCCGTGCCGCCCACTACGAGTACCTGGAGATCCTGCTCGCCGGCCGCGCCGCGGAGGAGATCCGCTATGGGGCGGACGGCGTCTCCTCCGGCGCCGGCGGCGAGTCCGGCGAGAGCGATCTGGCGCTGGCAACGGGCCACATCCTGCGTCTCGTCACGGCGCTGGGGCTGCACGACGGCGATTCGCTGCGCTGGCGCGGCGTGCACGAACGGCGCGCCGACATCCCGCTGATAGACGATCTGCTGGAGCAGGCCTATCGACGGGTGCTCGAACGCCTTGCCGCCTGCCGGGCGCTGCTCGAGGCCATTGCCGAACGATTGCTGGCGGACTCCGAGGTGCTGGCCGATGAACTCTCGGCGCTGGCCGCCCGGCACGGTATCGAGAGGTCCGCAAGCGCTCGCGAGAGATCGTCTCGATGACCGGGCCGCGGCGCAATATCGACTATCAGGTGAAGCTTTCCTGGACCCGCATCGCTCTCGCGCGGGCGCTCGAGGCGGCGGCAACCGGCGGCGCCCTGCGGCGGAACGATGGGGAGAGCGCGGGGGCCGCATTCATCCGCTATGTCGAGCGGCAGCGGCCGGTGATCCTGATCGAGACGCCGATGCCGTTCGCGGAGGTGCTGGTCGCCGACATCGTCCACGAGCTGGGCAGCCTGCCCAGAGCCAGGCCGCTGATATCGCTGCTGACAGGGCAGCCGGAAGCGGCGCCGGAGATTTTTGGCAACACCGAACCGGTGGTAGTCTCGCTGCACGAGGCGGGCGTCCAGATCGGCCAGTCGGAGCTGGCGCGGGAACTGCCGGGGGCGCGGTGTCCGGTATTCCTCGGGTGCGCGAGCCGGCACGACGTGGCCGCACGGCTGCGTCGGTCCGTCGACCTCACGATTACCCTGCCGACTGCGGACGAGGCCCACTTCCTGCGGGTGTTCGAGGCCTTGTTCGGCGGCCCGTTCCCTGACGGAGCGGAGAATGAGACCTGGCGGGACTTCGTGCTGCCCACCGACCTGCAGCAGCCGCTACGGCTGGGCTACGACCGTGCGGCCGCGGCGGACTACATTCGCACGCGGGTCAGGGAACGACTGGCGCGACAGTCGCCGGAATCGGGCCCGTCTCTGGCGGATCTGCACGGTCTCGGCGAGGCACGCGCGATTGCTGCCGACCTGGTGGCCGACCTGCGCCTCGCACTGGACGGCGCGCTGGACTGGAACGAGGTGGACCGGGGCATGCTGATGAGCGGCCCGCCGGGCACCGGCAAAACCACGCTGGCCCGCGCCATCGCCCGGGATGCGGGCGTAAAGTTCGTGGTGGCGAGCGCCACGGACTGGCAGGCCGCGGGCCACCTGTACCTGCACCTCGATGCCATCCGGTCGAGCTTCGACGAAGCGCGGCGCTATCCGGCGGCCATCCTCTTCATCGACGAGATCGATGCCGTGGGCAGCCGGGAGCGGCTGGGCGCCCACGGCCGTGGCTACCAGACCCAGGTGATCAACTATCTGCTGGAGTTGTTGGACGGCTTCCAGCGGCGCAGCCGCCTGGTGGTCATCGGCGCGACCAATTATGAGGAGTCGGTGGACCCGGCGCTGCGTCGAGCCGGCCGCCTGGACCGCACCGTTCGCGTTTCCTACCCGACCATCGCCGCCCTCGGCCACATCTACGACTACCACCTGCGCGATCATCGGGCTGCGGGTCGCGTGGGCGGCGACGTGGACGTGGCCGAACTCGCGGGACTGTCCTTCGGGCTGACCGGGGCGGACGCCGAGCTGTTCGTCCGCGGCGCGGCCCGGCGCGCCCGCAAGCGCCGCAAGCCCATCGCCCAGCAGGACCTGGTGGCCGAGATCCTGCGCCGGCCACGCAGCGGCGTGCCCCGCCAACCGATTCCGGCGGCGCTGCTCAGGCGCTACGCGGTGCACGAGGCCGGCCATACGCTGGCGCGTCTGCGCAGCTGCACCGGTGGTGCCGACATCGCCTATGTTTCCGTAGCGCCCCGGAGCGACGGGCGCATCGGCTTCCTGGCGGCGATGCCGGACCAGCGTGCCTCGCTGATCCGCGAGGACATCCTGGAGCAACTCGGCGTCATCCTGGCTGGCCGTGCGGCAGAGGAGGTGGTCTACGGCGCCGGCGGCGTCTCGGATCTCGCCGGCTGCTATCAACCGTCCAGCGATCTGGCC
>CAYRUH010000068.1:0-11477 GCA_964427415.1 uncultured Woeseiaceae bacterium
ACCGCGCGCGACAGGCCGGCATCAGCGAGCCGGTCATCCGTGACGTACTGGGCACGGCCAGACCGCTGGAGCGAGTCATCGAACTCGACCGCCGGCAACCCGAGTTCACCCGCAGCTTTGCGGACTACTACGGGCGCCGGGTGACTGAAGACCGGGTGCGCCAGGGTCGCGAAGTGCTGGAGCGCCACCGCGCGACGCTCATGCAGGCCCAGCGCCGCTACGGCGTGCCCGCCCATTATCTGGTGGCCTTCTGGGGTCTGGAGACGAACTTCGGCAGTTACTACGGGAAAACCCCGGTACCGGATGCCCTGGCGACGCTGGCCTGCGACGATCGCCGCAGCGCGTTTTTCACGGAGGAACTCCTGGCCGCGCTGCGCATCATCGACGAGGGCGACATCGCACCGGAGCATATGGTCGGCTCCTGGGCCGGCGCCATGGGCAACTTCCAGTTTCTGCCTTCCGTATTCCTGCGCCACGCGGTGGACGCCGACGGCGACGGCCGGCGCGACCTCTGGCAGAGCACGGAGGACGCCATCCTGTCGGCGGGCAACTTCCTGCAGTCCCTGGGCTGGCAGCCGGAGCTGCGCTGGGGCAGAGAAATCAGGCTGCCCGTCGGCTTCGACTATGCGCTCGCCGGCCGTGACCAGCGCCGCCCACTGGCCGACTGGGTGGACATGGGCATCAGAGATGCGTGGGGCCGGCCCCTGCCGCGGCTCGCCCTGCCGGCCGCCGTGCTGGTGCCCGCCGGCCACGAGGGACCGGCGTTCATCGTCTACGAGAACTTCGACGTGATCATGGGCTGGAACCGCTCGGAGTTCTACGCGCTGACCGTCGGTCGACTGGCAGACCGCATCGCCGGCGCAGGCCCGCTGGTGGCCGATCTGCCCGAAGACCCGGACCCGCTCCGCCGCGAAGACGTCAAGGCACTGCAGCAGACCCTGGCAGACCTGGGCTACGATCCTGGCGAAGCGGACGGCATCGTGGGTCCCGCCACCCGCCGCGCCGTCTCAGCCTGGCAACGCTCCCGCGGCCTGGTGGCCGACGGCCACGTAGACAAAGAACTGATCGCCGCCTTAGGTGCCGGACCGAACTAATCCAACTTATGCAACTTTTCCAACTTATTGCCGCCGGCGCAGCGCCCCGGCTCCCTCCGCGTCAGCACGCTGCTGGCTCAGCTCAGCACGCCCCGCTCGCGCAGCGTGGCGATCTCGTCCTCGGCGAAACCGAAATCCCCGAGGACGGCGTCGGTATCCTGACCGGCCGGCCGCGGTCCGCTCGGCTCCGCCGGCGGCGTCCGGCTGAACCGTGGCGCCGGCGCATTCTGCGGCACGCCATCCACCTCGACGACATTGCGCCTGGCCCGGTTATGCGGATGCGCCCCGGCCTCGCCGAGGTCGAGCACCGGCGCGAAGCACAGGTCCGTACCTTCCATGATCTCGCACCACTCGTCCCGGGTCTTCTTGCGGAACACCTCGGCCAGCCTCTCGCCGAGACGCTCCCACTGATCCACCGTCTCGGCATCCGTGCGGCCGCTGAAGACCGCAGGTCCGAACTCGGCCGCGTCCAGCCCCGCTTTCTCGATCAGCAGCTGATAGAACCGGGTCTCGATCGAGCCGATGGCCACATAGCGGCCGTCCTTCGTCTCGTAGGTGTCGTAGAAATGCGAAGCGCCGGAAAGGAAATGCGTGCCCGTGCCGCCGTCGAACAGACCCATCGCACGGAAGCCGAAGAACATGGCCATGAGTGACAGCGACCCGTCCACCATGGCGGCATCCACGACCTGCCCGCGCCCGCTCTTCTCCGCCTCCAGCAGCGCGCAGACCATGCCGAACGCGAGCAGCATGCCGCCGCCCCCGAAATCCCCGACGAGGTTCAGCGGCGGCACCGGCTTCTCGCCGCGCCGGCCGATGGCGTGCAGCGCGCCCGAAAGAGCAATGTAATTGATGTCGTGCCCGGCGGCATTCGCCAGCGGCCCGTCCTGCCCCCAGCCGGTCATGCGGCCGTAAACCAGCTTCGGATTCGCGGCCAGACATTCATCCGGTCCGATCCCCAACCGCTCGGCCACCCCCGGCCGGAAACCCTCGAACAGCGCATCGGCCTCCCGCGCCAGCCGCAGCACCACCCCGGCCCCCTCGGACGACTTCAGATCCACCGCGATCGAGCGCCGGCTGCGCGTCAGCGGATCCGGCAGCGGCCGGCTGCCGCCCGGCGCCGACTTGCGCTCAACGCGGATCACCTCGGCCCCCATGTCCGCCAGCATCATGCCGCAGAACGGCCCCGGCCCGATGCCGGCGATCTCGATGATCTTCAGGCCCGCGAGCGGGCCGCCACGCTCCGCCCCGCTCACCGCGGCTGCATGCGGATGGCGCCGTCGAGCCGGATCACCTCGCCGTTCAGATAGGCGTTCTCGACGATGTGCCGCGCGAGCATGCCGAACTCCCCGGGCAGCCCGAGCCGCTTCGGGAACTGCACCATCTCGATCAGCGGCTGCTTCACCTTGTCGTCCAGCCCCTGCAGCAGCGGCGTATTCATGATGCCGGGCGCGATGGTCATCACCCGGATGCCGAGCGGCGCGAGGTCGCGGGCCACCGGCAGCGTCAGGCCGCAGATGCCGGCCTTGCTGGAGCTGTAGGCGGCCTGGCCGATCTGGCCGTCGTAGGCGGCCACCGAGGCCGTATTGATGATCACGCCGCGCTCACCGGCCTCACCTTCCGGCTCGTTGCGGGCCATCTGCTCGGCGGCGAGACGCAGCACGTTGAAGGTACCGATGAGATTCAGGTTCACTACCGACGCATAGCGCTCCAGCGACAGCGGCCCATCCCTTCCCAGCGTCTTGCCCGGCGGACCGCCGCCCGCGCAGTTCACGCAGACGTGCAGCGCGCGGAAGCGGTCCATGGTCTTTTCCAGCGCACCCTGCACCGACACCTCGCTGGTCACGTCCGTGACCACGTAGTCGGCCCGCTCGCCCAGCTCGGCCGCCGCCGCCTTCGCGGCATCCTCGTTGATGTCCAGGATCATGACGTTGGCGCCATGCTCCACGAGTTCCCGGCAAGTGGCATTACCCAGGCCGGAAGCGCCTCCCGTCAAGATCGCCGTCTTGTTGGCAAGATCCATACTCTACCCCCGTCAGGCCGCGCTGGCCTTCGCCTTCGCCTCTTCCATCGACTTCGGCTTCTTCTGCCGCGGATCCAGGCCGATGGAGCGCGCGATGATCTCACGCATGATCTCCGAGGAACCGGCATAGATGCGCGAGATGCGGGCGTTGGTGTACATGCGCGAGATCACGTACTCGTCCATGTAGCCGGCGCCGCCGTGCAGCTGCACGCACTGGTCCATCACCCGGCCTTCGAGCTCGCTGGTGAAGAGCTTGGCCCGGGCCGCCACCTCGGCGGTCAGCCTGCCCTCGTTGTGCTCTTCGACGCAGCGGTCCACGTACACCTGGGCGATGTCGAGCTCCATGCGCATGTCCGCCATCGCGAAACGCGAGTTCTGGAAGTCGGCGATGCGCCGGCCGAAGGCCCTGCGCTCGGTGATGTAGTCCATGGTGATGTCGAAGGCCGCCTGGGCGGACGCCAGGTAACCGGCGGCGCCGAGCAGGCGCTCCTCGGCCAGGAACTGCATCAGGTAGTAGAAGCCTTTCGTCGCCTCGCCCAGCACGTTCTCCTTCGGCACCTTAACGTTATTGAAGAACAGCTCGGCCGTGTCCTGAGACTTGAGCCCCATCTTCTTCAGATTGCGGCCGCGCTCGAAGCCTTCCATGCCGCGCTCCACCACGAAAAGGCCGAGCCCGTGCGTGGAATCCGGCACGGTGCGCGCCGCCACCACCACCAGGTCGGCGTTGATACCGTTGGAGATGTAGGTCTTGGAGCCGTTCAGCAGCCAGTGGTCGCCCTTGTCCTCGGCCTTGGTGCGGATCCCCGCCACGTCGCTGCCCGCACCGGGCTCGGTCATGGCGATGGCGAGGATGCTCTCTCCGCTCACGCACTTGGGCAGCCAGCGCTCCTTCTGCTCCTCGGTGCCCAGTTCGCCGATGTAGGGGCCGACGAGCCGGCTGTGCAGTGTGGCGAAGAAACCGGGATCGCCGTAGCGGGCCATCTCCTCAATGAAGATCTGCTCGTAGCGGAAGTCCTTCATGCCGGCACCGCCGTATTTCTCGTCGGCCCACATCAGCAGCAGGCCCTGCTCGCCGGCCTTCAGGAAGGCCTCGCGATCCACGATACCCTGCTCCTGCCAGCGGTCTGCGTGCGGCTGGATCTCGTTCTTCAGGAACGCGCGGACCGAATCCCTGAATATCTCGTGCTCTTCGTCGAACAGCTTTCTTTCCATGACGTCTACCTCGTTGATGCCGTCGGTCCGCTCAGCGGCCCTTGAATTCCGGTTCGCGTTTCTCGAAGAAGGCGGTCACGCCCTCCGTGTTGTCCTCGCTCAGGATAAGCGCATCCTGCAGACTCGCCTCCACGTCGAAGGTACTGCCCCAGGAGCCGCCCATGGCGTGGCGCATGGCGCGCTTGGTGGCTGCCACGGACAGGGGCGCGCGCTTAGCCAGCGAGGTCGCCCACGCCGCGGTGGCCCCGCGCAGTTCGTCTGCCGGCACCACCTTGTTCACCAGCCCCCATTCCAGGCACTTGTCCGCCGGTAGGCGCGCGGCCTCCACGCAGGCCTGGAAGGCCCGCTTGTAGCCGATCTGCCGCGCCAGCAGCCAGGTAGCGCCGCCGTCCGGCACCAGGCCGATGCTGGCGAACGGCGCCAGCAGGAAAGCCTTGTCGGACATGATCGCGAGGTCGCACATCAGCGCGAAGGACAGGCCGATGCCTGCCGCCGCCCCGTTGATGCTGGCGATCACCGGCTTCTCCGAGCGGCCGATGATCTCGAGCACCGGGCGGTACTCGCGCTGCAGCTGCTCCTCGATGCGCTGGTTGCCCGTCTCCCGGGCGCTCATCGCATCCTTTAGATCCGCACCGGCCGAGAAGCCCCGGCCGACGCCGGTGAAGACGATGACCCGGATCTCCGGGTCGTCCACCGCCTGGCCGAAGGCCGCCAGCAGGTCCAGCCGGAGCTGCCGGTTGAACGCATTCATGACATCGTCGCGGTCGATGGAGAGAGTCGCGACCGCTCCCTCGGTCGCGTAATCCACCGTCTCCCAGGCACTCATCGCCGCCGGCCTCAGGCGGCCGAGCGCGTCTCGGACGCGCCGCCGCGGGGATAGAAAGTCTCGCCCTTCTCCGCCTTCTCGCGGAGCATCGCCGGTACCTTGAAGCGCTCGCCATGGGCTTCCGCCATGCGGTCGCACTCGGCGACGAACTCCTTCAGGCCCACGGTCTCGATCAGCGAGATCGTGCCGCCCGTGTACGGCGGGAAGCCCCAGCCGAAGATGGAGCCGACGTCGGCATCAGCCGGATCGGTCACCACACCCTCGTCCATGCAGCGCACGGTGTCCAGCGCCTGGATGTAGAGCAGACGCTTCTTCACCTCTTCCACGCCGGGCTGTTCCTCGGCCACGGGGAAGTGCTCGGCGAGGCCGGGCCACAGGTGTTTTTTGCCGCCCTCGGGATAATCGTAGAAGCCCTTGCCGAAGCGCTTGCCGCGGCGGTCCAGGTCCTCGACGAACTTGCGCACGACCTCGTCGGCCGGCGTGCCCACATAATCGTCGCCCAGGTCTTCGCGGGTCTGTTTGCCCACGTGGTAGGCGAGCTCCAGCGACACCTCGTCGGTGACCGCCAGCGGGCCCACCGGCATGCCGGCCTGCTTCGCCACGTTCTCGATCAGCGCCGGGTTCACGCCCTCGGCCAGCATGGACATGCCCTCGCGGGTGAACGTGCCGAACACCCGGCTGGTGTAGAAGCCGCGGCTGTCGTTGACCACGATCGGCGTCTTCTTGATCTGCTGGATGTAGTCCAGCGACCGGGCAATGGCCTCGTCGCCGGTCTTCTCACCCACGATCACCTCCACCAGCGGCATCTTGTCCACCGGCGAGAAGAAGTGGATGCCGATGAACTGTTCCGGCCGCTTCGACGCCTCGGCCAGGCCGGTGATCGGCAGCGTCGAGGTGTTGGAGGCGAAGATGGCGTTCTCAGGAATCACCGCCTCTGTCCTGGCCGTGACGTCGGCCTTGATCTTGCGGTCCTCGAACACGGCCTCGATGACCAGGTCGCAGCCTTCCAGGTCGGCGTAGTCGTCCGTGGTCTTGATCAGTTCCAGCACGTCCGCGGCCGTGTCGGAATCCATCTTGCCCCGGTCGATACGCTTCTGCAGCAGCTCGCGGGAGTAATCCTTGCCTTTTTCGGCCTTGTCCCTGGCGGTATCCAGCAGCACGACCTGCATGCCGGCCATCGCCGAGACGTAGGCGATGCCCGCGCCCATCATGCCGGCACCGAGCACGCCCAGCTTTTTCACCTGGCTCTTGTCAACGCCTTTCGGCCGGCGCACCAGCTTGTCCGCCGCGCCCTTGTTGATGAACAGCGTGCGGGTCATGTTGCGCGCCACCGGATCGCGCAGCAGCGAAACGAAGTACTTCGACTCGATGTCGAGGCCCTGATCGATGGGCAGCACCGTGCCCTCGTACACGCAGGACATGATGGCGATCGGCGCCGGATAGTTGTGATTGGTGTTCTTCTGCAGCAGCGCGGAACCCACCATGAGGGTCTGGATGGCCTTGGGATTCATCAGGCCGGTGCCGCCGGGTACCTTGAAGCCCTTCTTGTCCCAGGGCTGCTCCGGATCGCCGACTTCCGTGACCCATTTCCTGGCGGCGTCCACTTCCTTGCCGGGCTCCACCATCTCGTTGACGATGCCCAGCGATAGCGCCTTGTCCGGCTTTACGTGGGTACCCTGCAGCATCAGCGGCAGCGACGCCTCGAGGCCGATCAGGCGGGGCAGCCGCTGGGTACCGCCGCCGCCCGGCAGCAGGCCCACCTGCACCTCGGGCAGGCCGAGTACCGCCTTCGGGTTGTCTGCCGCTACCCGGTAGTGAGTGGCGAGGCAGATCTCGAGACCGCCGCCTAGTGCCGTGCCGTTGATGGCCGCCGCGAACGGCTTGCCGCAGGTTTCCATGCGGCGCAGCGTCTGCTGCAGCCCGCGGCTGTTGGCATACATCTCTTCGGCGCTGGCGCCGCTGTCGAAGGCGTTCACCAGCGACTTGAGATCCGCGCCAGCCAGGAACGAATCCTTGCCGGAGGTGATGACGGCACCCTTGATGGCGTCGTCGGAGGCCACCTTCTCGATGCTCTCCTTCAGTTCGGCCATGAACTCGGGCGTCAGCACGTTCATCGGCCGGTCCCTGACGTCGATGGTAATCGTCGCGATGCCGTCGCCGTCTACCTGGAAATCAATCGTGTTCATCGTGCTCATACCCTCTCGATAATCGTGGCTGTGCCCATGCCTGCGCCGACGCACAGGTTCACGAGCGCGGTGTTCAGGTCGCGGCGCTCGAGCTCGTCGAGCACCGTGCCGAGGATCATGGTGCCGGTGGCGCCCAGCGGATGACCCATGGCGATGGCGCCGCCGTTCACGTTGATCTTGTCGTGCTCGATACCGAGGCGTTGCATGAACAGCAGCACCACGGAGGCGAAGGCCTCGTTCAGCTCGAACAGATCGATGTCCTTATTGTCCATGCCGCAGCGCTTCAGCACCTTCTCCGCGGACGGCGCGGGTCCGGTCAGCATAATGGTCGGCTCGGTGCCGATGGAGGCGAAGCCGCGGATGCGAGCCCGGGGCTTCAGACCCAGCGCCTCGCCCATCTCCTTCGTGCCTACCAGCACGGCGGCGGCGCCATCGACGATACCGCTGGAATTACCGCCGGTGTGCACGTGATTGATGGCCTCGACCTCCGGATAACGCTGCAGCGCCACCGCGTCGAAACCCGCCTGCTCGCCGGGGATGACGAAGGCCGGCTTCAGCTCGCCCAGCCCCTGCACGGTGGTGTCCGGCCGGATGTGTTCGTCGCGGTCCAGCACGGTCATGCCGAGCGTGTCCTTGATGGGCACGACGGAGTTTTCGAAATAGCCCTGCTTCCAGGCGTTCGCCGCCCGCTTCTGACTCTCGACCGCATAGGAATCCACGTCATCGCGGGAAAAGCCATATTTGGTGGCGATGAGATCGGCACCGATGCCCTGGGGCACGAAATAGGTCTTGTAGGCCACCTGCGGATCGGCCGCCATGGCGCCGGAGTCGGAACCCATCGGCACGCGGGACATGCTCTCAAGGCCGCCGCCGATGGCGAGATCGGCCTGCCCGGCCATGACCTGGGAGGCCGCGGTGTTCACGGCATCCAGGCCCGAGGCGCAGAAGCGGTTCAGCTGCTTGCCGGGCACGCTCTCCGCGTAGTCGGCGTTTAGCGCCGCCACGCGGGCGACGTTGGAGCCCTGCTCGCCCACCGGCGCCACACAGCCGATGACCACGTCGTCGAGCTTGCTCGTATCCAGGTCGTTACGGTCGCGGATGGACTCTAGCACCTGGGTCAGCAGTTCGATGGGCGTTATCGGGTGCAGCGAGCCGCTGGACTTGCCACGGCCGCGGGGGCTGCGGACATGATCGAAGATGTATGCATCTGCCATTTTGGTGATTCCTGTTGCTGGGTTGGTGCCCCTTCAGGGGGTAAGAGAGTTGCGTATCTGGTGCTTGAAATCGTCGTTGACCCTCTGCCAGTCGATCGCACCGGGGCTGATCAGCCACAGGTACGTCATGCCGGAGATGTAGGCCACGTAGCGGGCCCCCTCGCTCCGGGGGTCGGCATCGGCGCGCACCGTGCCCCGCTCAATACCGCGGCGCACCCAGTCCGCGACGTCCTCGCGCTGGCGCTCGTAGCTCTCGTCGGCGATCTGGCGGAACTCGGAACGGGGGCTGGCGGCCTCGCACAGCAGGATGTGCAGCACCCGGATCTCGTCCGGCCACTGCTCGACGAAGCGGCGATAGGCCTCGGCGGCCGAGCACATGGCCTCAATACCCACCTGTCCGTCCACCGCGCGGTCCAGGTGGCTCATCCAGTGTCTGAGAATGGACTTGCCGACCGCCTGGAACAGTCCGGACTTGGTACCGAAGCGGTAGGAGGCCAGCCCGCGGCTGTAACCGGCGCGCTCGCCGATGAGCTGCAGCGTGGTCTTTTCGGTACCGCGCTCCAGAATCAGCGCTTTCGCCGCCTCGATCATCGCCGCATCGGACTGCGCTGAGCGCTCCGCCTGGGTGCGGGGCGTGGCGTCGTGCTCGATGTCGCTGGGGGTTACGGACAAGAGAGGAACCTGATTCCGAGAGTCGACCAGAATTTACTTGTTGTCAACAAGCAAGGGAGTATACTCGCAGCATGGCGGGGTAACAAGCAGGGCACCACGCCATGCCGCTGCAAGATCGCAGAGCGCGGCCTGAATCAGTACGCAGGGAAACCGGGGGTCTCCACCAATGAGCGCAGAAGCCTCACAGATTTATCATCGGCCGCAGGAGAAGGCGCCGGCCACCAACGATCTCAATCATATACCCGGGGAGGACGGACTGCCCTGGGTTGGCCACGGATTCGAACTCCTCAAGGATGCGCGCGCCCTGTCGAGGCGCATGCGCGAGAACTATGGGCCGGTCTACCGCACGAAGATGGCCGGCCAGTCCAGCGTCGCGCTGGCCGGCGCAGACGCACTCGGAAAGGTGCTGCTGAACAGGGACAAGAACTTCTCCAGCGAACTCGGCTGGGACCACACGCTGGGACGGCTGTTCACCCGTGGCCTCATGCTCATGGACTTCGACGAGCACCGCTACCATCGGCGCATCATGAACGCCGCCTTCAAGCGCGAGGCCCTCGAGCACTATATGGACAGCATGAACGCGGTCGTCACAGAGGGTATCGGCCCCTGGGCGAACCAGCGCGACTTCCGCTTCTACCCGGCCATCAAGCAGCTGACCCTCGATAACGCGGCGGTCGCCTTCCTCGGCCTCGAACTCGGTCCGGAGGCCGACCGGCTGAACAAGGCCTTCGTCGACACGGTGGCGGCGAGCCTTGCCATCATCCGCGTTCCTGTCCCCGGCCTCAGCTTCTGGAAAGGCCTGAAGGGCCGCGAACTGCTCGCCGATTTTTTCGCGCATCTGATACCCGAGCGCCGCGGCACGGACGGCAAAGACATGTTCACGCGGCTGTGCAACGCGACCACCGACGAGGGGCAGTCCTTCACCGACCAGGACATCATCGACCACATGATCTTCCTGATGATGGCCGCCCACGACACGCTCACCAGCACACTGACCACCAGCGCCTATGCCCTGGCCGCCCATCCCGAGTGGCAGGAGCGGCTGCGCGCGGAGGCCCGCAGCGTCGGCGAGGGGCCGGTGCAGTACGACGACCTCGACAAGCTCGAGCAGACCGACTGGCTGTTCAGCGAGGCCATGCGGATGTGGGGGCCGGTACCCTATATCCCGCGCCGTACGCTGAGGGAATTCGAGTGGGGAGGCTACCGGATACCGGCCAACAGCCAGGTCACCGTGTCGCCGGATGCGGCCCACCGGGATCCGAAAATCTGGAGCGATCCGGCGAAATTCGACCCCGAGCGCTTCAGTCCGGACCGCGCGGAACACAAGCGCCACGCATTCGCCTATGCACCCTACGGCGGCGGCGTGCACAAGTGCCTGGGCATGCACTTCGCCGCCATCCTGGCGAAAGTCTTCCTGCACCGCTTCGTGCTCGCCTACCAGTGCAGCGTGCCGGATGGCTACGAATACCGGGTGCAGCAGGTGCCGATCCCGAAGCCGAAAGACGGCCTGAAGCTGCAGCTGACGCCAGTCACAACCTGAAGGCGCCGCGGCCAACGCGAGCGTTCACAACCACCCGATAAAGAAGCACAGATGTTTACACACGTGATGGTCGGCGCAAGCGACCTCGAGCGATCGAGGCAGTTCTATGACGCCGTGCTCAGCGCACTGGGGATCCGCGAGCCGATCCGCGACAAGGACCGTTACTTCTACCGGTCGCGGGGCGTGACCTTCGGCATCACCGTGCCCATCAACGGGGAACCGCCGAGCAGCGCCAACGGCGGCACGATCGGTTTCGCAGCCGAGAGCCCCGAGCAGGTGGAGGCGTTCCACGCCGCCGGATTGGCGAACGGCGGCACCGCCGTCGAGGATCCGCCGGGTGCCCGGCCGAGCAGCATGGGCGACCTCTACCTCGCCTATCTTCGAGACCCCGACGGCAACAAGATCTGTGCACTGCATTTATCGCGGTAAGGTATACCTGAACGCAGGCCGGTTTCCCGCACAGGCGCCCTGGCGGCCTGATCGCCCGGGCCGGCGAGGCATTCTCGTTGCCTGTCAGCGCACAGCGTCGGCGCCGTGATCGAATACAACGAGGCCACTGACCAGCCGGATATCAAGCCAATTCGAGAAGATGTTTCCGCAGAAACACGGGTTGCTTAACGTCTCGTCCGCTTGTCCCTCCGAAGCGGCCTCTTCGGCAGAGCGAATCTGCTGAGCCTATTGGTCCGGATTGGGCCAGGAGCGTCGGTCGTTAG
>CAYRUH010000069.1:0-11433 GCA_964427415.1 uncultured Woeseiaceae bacterium
TGGCCCGGCGCAGCGGCTGATCCCGGTCCCAGCCGGCGGGCCACCAGTCCTCGGCGGGATATCGCGCCGCGTTGTAGCGCATGACGGAGTCCGCATCCGCGAGCAGGCCGGTCTCCAGGCCGAGGAGGGCATTCGGAATCTTGAAGGTGGAATAGGGCCGACGGGGCTCGTTGCAGCGCTCGGGATCGCTCACGAATTCACGGCCGCTCTCGAGTTCGTGGACGACGAGGCAGACGTCGTCGCGCTCGGCGTAGGCGGACCAGTCGGCAGCGGCCGGGGTGGCGAGGAGTGTGAGAGCGAGGAGCGTGGATACGTGGTGTGTGATCACGGCGGTTTCCGGGTGGAGGGGCGTCAGCAGTCTAGCGTAGGAGGGGCTTTAGCCCCGATCCAGAAGCCTGGAAACTAAGTTCGCACAAACGCGAGAAGCGGCTCGATATCGTGCCTATCCGCTGCACGCAGGGCAGCGATGTATCGGGCCCGGGTGTTCCCAGCATCGACAAGACTCGCGTGACCCCAGGAGAAAGGCTCCTTGCCCATATTCGTGAGCAAGAGGTCCGTGGCCATGCGCGCGTGGCGCCCATTCCCATTGGGAAAGCAGTGAATACAGGTAAGCCGGTGGTGGAAACGCGTGGCGATCTCGTCGGCAGAGTAGGTGTCGTGCTCGATCCAGTAGCGCACATCGTCCAGCAGTTCCCGAAGCTCCGTCGGAATCTGATACGCCTCGATACCGATGTTCTTGCCGCTTGTGCGGTACTTGCCCGCCCAGCGCCATATCTTGCCGAACAGCCGTTCGTGTAGCCGCTTGAGAAAAGCCTCATCGAGGATTTCCCGCTTGCGACGGAAGGCCCATTCACGCCCCTCGATAATGTTGGCCTGTTCGGCCTCGTTCAGCTCGGCCCGCGTGGTGATGTAGCTGGGAATGAGCCCCTCCCGTTCCTCGGGGCTGAGGTCGGTGCCCTCTTCGTCGTGTGGGCCGAGTGGATCATTCATGGCTCATCCCAGAGTCTTGAGCCGGGCGCGTTGAGCAGCTTTTCCGTCAGGTGCTCGAGCTGCTCGCGCGTGTCTTCGTCCCGGGCGCGCTGATTCTCCAGTGCCATGCTGTGAGAAACGGCTCCCAGGTGCCGCTCCGCCAGCGCGCGGGCGCGCTCTTCCACCTGGGCTTCCAGAGACTCGTGGGGGACGAGCGCGTAGACCAGTCGGCAATTCAGCGCCTCGGCGGCCCGCTGCAGCGATTCCATCGTGATCTTGCCGGTGAGTTCCGCCTGCTCGACATTGACGGCGCGGGGCTGGCTCACGCCCATGCGCCGGCCGAACTGAGCAGTGGTCATTCCGAGGGCCTCGCGGATGGCTTTGATCCAGCCGCGTTGCGGGCGCTCCGAAATGCCTGAATTCCGGATGCAACCCAGCTTTCTGTCAAGGTTCTTGCGTGCTCTGGCGCGTTCTTGCGGGCCCATTTTGATAACTCTTATACTATTGACTACATAATATAAGATAAGCTATATATTATTATAAAGCAACTATAAAATAATACGTAGATTATTATTAATGATGAATTGAAGCCTGATCTGCTTCGCTGGGTGATGCTGCCGAAGTCTGTACGATTGTGCATACGACGTGTAAGCTCCCAAAGCCATGAAGAAAGAGTACGACTTCCGCTACGGTGGGCGAGGCGCCTTTCTGCCGCCCTCGCCCGGCAAGACCCGCATCACCATCCGCCTGGACGACGAGGTGCTGGAGTGGTTCCGCCAGCAATGCGAAGAAGCGGGTGGCGGTAACTATCAGACCCTCATCAACACCGCTTTGCGGCAATACATCTGCGCCACGGACGAACCACTGGAGGAGACCCTGCGGCGGGTCGTGAGGGAGGAGCTGGGGCGGCTCGGGTAGCGACGTTGTCCGTCTCTTTGTAGGAGGGGCTTTAGCCCCGATCCCCACAAGACAAGACTTCTTTCTATACGATATTCCGTATATATCAGTTAAATACGTTATAGCGTATATTGCGTATCTATACTTTAAAGCGTATAAATAAGGGGCAATAGGAGCTCTCTCCATGCCCCAGACCGCCCGCAACGCCACTCAAATCGGCGCCATCATCCGCCGCGCCCGCCGCCAGACCCGTCTGACCCAGGGGGCCCTGGGTGCAAAAACCGGCCTGCGACAGGCTACGATCTCCGAGCTGGAGCGCGGTGAAGGCGACGTCAGACTGAGCACGCTGCTCGACGTGCTCGCGGCGCTGGGGCTGGAGCTGGTCATCGACGAGCGGGGCCGGGCTTCCGCCGAGCGCCTAGACGACATTTTCTGATGCCGCGGAAGAGTACCCGCGTCCCCCTCGGCGTCTGGCTGAACGGCCGTCGGGTAGGGCAGCTGCGCAGGGCGACGTCCGGCGCCATCGATTTCCGCTACGCCCCGGAGTGGCTCGACTGGGAGCACGCCTTTCACGTCTCCCTGTCATTGCCGCTGCGGGAGGATCGCTACGTCGGCGATCCGGTCATCACGGTGCTCGACAACCTGCTGCCGGACAGTAATGACGTACGGGTTGCGGTAGCCGCCCGGACCGGCGCCGACGGTACCGACGCCTGCACCCTGCTCGCCGCCATCGGCCGCGATTGCGTCGGCGCCCTGCAGTTTCTGCCGGAGGGGCAGGAGCCGGCGACGGCCGGTGTTGTGGAGGCGGAGCCGATCACCGAGGAGGAGATCGCGGAGCGGCTTCGCAATCTCGCGGCTGCGCCGCTGGGGATGGGTGACGATGAGGATTTCCGTATCTCGATCGCCGGCGCGCAGGAGAAGACGGCGCTGTTCCACTGGCGCAATCGCTGGCACGTGCCGCACGGGAGTTCGCCGACCACGCATATCCTGAAACCGCAGATCGGCATGCATCAGGGCCGTGACCTGACTCGCAGCGTGGAGAACGAGCATCTCTGCCTGCGCCTGCTCGAGGCGATGGGTTTGCCCGTCGCCAGTACGGAGATCGTCGACTTCGCCGGTGTCAGGGCGCTGGTCGTCGAGCGTTTCGATCGCATCTGGACCCGGGACGGACGTCTGCTCCGCAGGCCCCAGGAGGATTTCTGCCAGGCGCTGTCCGTACCGGCCTCCCGCAAGTACGAGAACCGGGGCGGGCCCGGCATCCCGGAGATCATGGAGCTGCTGAAGGCGAGCGACCGGCCGGGGGAGGACCGCCGACTGTTCATGCGGGCGCAGATTGCCTTCTGGCTGCTGGCGGCGACCGACGGCCACGCCAAGAACTTCAGCGTGTTTCTCTTCCCGCAGGGTGGCTTCCGGCTGACGCCGCTGTATGACGTGATGTCCACGCAGCCGCTCGCCGACCGCGGGCAGCTGCGCCACGGAGAGATGAAGCTGTCCATGGCGGTGGGCGACGACCGTCATTACCGGCTCGATCGAATCCTGCCGAAGCATTTCGTACAGGCCGCGACGGCAGCGGGGATGCCGGCCGGGACCGTCGAGGCCGTCTTCGACGAACTCGCCGAGAGATTGCCGGCGGCCGTGGAGGAGGTGGGAAACGCCCTGCCAGCCGATTTCCCGGGCGAGATCTTCGACTCGATCACCACCGCCGCCTTACGTAGGAGGGGCTTCAGCCCCGATCCCCCCGCGTAGGAGGGGCTTCAGCCCCGATTCCACCCCCGATTCCACCCCCGATTTCAGCCAATAGATACCCTTTACCATGACCGGTCGCGGCTGAAGCCGCTCCTACTGCTCCGGGAACAGCCCGGGCATCCAGCGCGACGCCAGCTTCGCGGGGAAAGCAATGCGCAGCGGCGCCTTCGGTGTTCGGGAGGTGATGACACCCTGTTTGGTCAGACCGGCGACGACGCGATTGGCCGTGCGTTCGCTCGTGCCGATACGCTCCGGCACTTCGCCGCGGGGCAGTTCTCCACGATAGAGGATGGCTTCCAGCAGCGGAGCTGCCTTTTCGTGGAGCGTGCCGAGTTCCGCTTCCTCGCGCACCCACAGTCTCATCCGGGTATGCAGCTTCTCCGGCTGGACCAGGTCTTCCATGAAATGCACCTGATCGAGGCAGGTGCCGAGAAAGAACGCCGTGAATTCGGCCAGTGCCTCTTCGCTGAGGTTGCCTCTGCCGTCGAGATCGTTGCGCCGCGTGTTGTCGCAGTTCGCCAGGTGCCGCTTGTAGGCTTCGACATTGCGGGCAAGACCGCGCGCGATCGACCATACGCCTCCCGTGTCCAGCGTACGCCGGAGCGTGGCGTAGGACATCAGGCGCATGACGCGGCCGTTGCCATCCAGGAAGGGGTGAATCCAGGCAAGACGATGATGTGCCGCGGCGGCCGCCACGACGGTCTCGGCCGTGCCGAGGTGGCTGTAGACCTCTTCGAACCGGCGCATGAAGCGCGGCAGCGCGCCGGGGCTGACGGGGGTATGCCGGCCGACCTCGACATCATGCTCCCGGAGCTTGCCGGGGATGACGCGCAGTGGCTCGCCGGTTGCCGGATGATCGACCACCAGCAGTTCCTGGGGCAGCAGCTCACAGAAGCGGTGGTGAATTTCGCAGATGGCGTGCTTCGTGGTGGCACGGCCTTCGAGTCCATCCTCGTCGATCCACCGCTGCACCGTGACGTGGGCCTCGGCCTCCAGCTGGAGATTGCGCTTTTCCGGATCTTCGCTGTAGTCGTTCCTGAGGGCTCGCTCGATATCCACCGGATGAGTGTCATGGCCCTCGATGAGATTGCTGTAGTAACAGTTCATCGCGCGGACCAGATCGACGAGCGCAGTCATCACGCCGTCCGGCAGGCTGCGCCGGAAGCCGGCGGACGCGGCCGCAAGCTCCATCGCAAGATCATTCAGCCCGGTCCGATGGCGCGACCCGGCGGAGAGCACAAGAGGCTCCATGAGGTCCGTGCTTTCGCCTCGGTCCTCGTTCGCGGCCCCTATCTTGGCGGAATTTTTGTCGGCGTTTTTATCGCGCATAAAGCTAACAATACCAGTTATTTGAGAGATTAACAGGTCCGAAATGGCGGCAATTGTGGCGGGTTATATGGCGGTATCCAGCCCCTCGAGCCGCGCGGAGCCCCTGAATCACGAATTCCCCGCACAATTCCCCACAATTCCGCCCCTTCGCCGCCGCATCATCCGGTCTAGAATGGCGGGCACTGACAAGCGGCCCGGGGGACCAGCCATGAACGACACCTCCCTGCCCAGAGCCTGGCTCCTGGGCATCGCCTTCCTGCAGGGTCTGTGCCTGCTCGTGCTGTACCGCAGCGAGGAGTCGGGCTTCTGGCCCAGCGAGTCGCCCGTGTGGGCCTTCCCGCTCTGGACGCTGGCCATCGCCGTGCCGGTGTTGCTGCTGCTGTTGATCACCCGCGACAATGTTGCCGCCGTCTCGAAGTACGTCGGCGGCTTCGCGGTGGTACTCGCGCTGCTAGCGGTCTACACCGGCTGGCAGGCCAGGCCGTTCGGCGAGTTCCCCATCGGCAGACTGGTCGGGGTGTTCGCCATCACCATCGGCCTGGCCTGCTTCAAGGCGCTGATGTATCTGCAGCAACGCGCCAGCCGCGTGCCGCTGACCTACCAGGTGCTGTTCACGAATTCGTGGCGCAATTTTCTGGTGGGTGTGCTCGCGGCGCTGTTCACGGGCATCTTCTGGCTGATCCTGCTGCTGTGGGGCCGGCTGTTCCAGGTGATCGGTATCGGGTTTTTCCGGCAGCTGTTCACCGAGGACTGGTTCGCCATCCCGGTACTGGCGGTCGCTTTCGGCCTGGGCATCAGCCTGTTCCGGGATCTGACCCGGGTGATCGACAACATTACGCAGCTGCTGCACTGGCTGATCAAGCTGCTGTTGCCGCTGGTGCTCATGGTCGCCGTCGTCTTCCTGGGCGCGCTGCCGTTCACGGGGCTGGATCTCCTCTGGGGCACGGGCAGCGGCACGGCGCTGCTGCTGTGGCTGCTGGCCCTGGTGCTGTTCTTTACCAACGCGGTTTATCAGGACGGGCGCGAGGCGGATCCGTATCCGCGGTTCCTGCACCGCGCCATCTACGTCGGGATTGCCGTCATGCCGGTGGTCGCGGCTTTGGCCTTCTACGGACTGCTGCTGCGGGTGCTGCAGTACGGCTGGACCATCGAGCGCTGCTGGGCGTTCGTCGTGTGGGCGGTACTGACGCTGTTCGCGATTGGCTACGTGGTCGGGATTGTCCGTCGCCGGGATGCGTGGACCGGGGAGCTCTCACGGGTGAACACGGCGATGGGGCTGGTGGTGCTGGCCATCATGCTGGCGGCGAACAGCCCGCTGCTGGATTTCCGCAAGGTCTCGCTGGCGAGTCAGCTGGAGCGGGTGGAGTCCGGCGAGATCGAGCTGGCGGAGTTCGATTTCTGGTATGCGAGGCAGCATCTGGCGCGGCCCGGGTATCTGGCGATCGAGGAGATCAAGGACGAGATCGGGGAGCGCGATCCGGAGTTGCTGGCCGTGATCGAGGAACCGATGCGCCGGCACACGGGGCCGCCGGTGGACATGGATGCGTTCTGGGACAACGTCGTCTACCGTCCCGAACCGTTCGAGGTCCCGGCCGGACTGAAGCCGCTGGTCGCGCGGAGTGTGGCGCCGGTTGCAGACCAGGTTCCCGTGCTGATCCGGACGGATCTCGACGAAGACGGCGCGGACGAGTACGTGTTGCTGATGGTCACACAGCACGGCCTCTCGGTGGCGCAGTTCTATTATCTCGAGGGAAGCGGCGACAGCGTCGACGACGGCCGATGGCGGTTCGGCAACCTCAGCGTCCGTCCCGATCCGGGCGAGAGACCCGGCCGTGCGGCTTTTCTTTCCGGTGAAATCAGCCTGACGGCGCCGCGTTACCGGAACCTCACTATCGGCGACGTGGAGTTGCAGGCGGTGCCGTAAGGGCCTTCAGGCCCGACCGCAGATCGCGGCTGAAGCCGCTCCTACGCTAGTTCTCCTGCTGTTCCTTTATGAACTCCTCGTGCCGCTCCATGATCCGCGGCCACAGATCGCGCACCTCCGGTACGTCGAGGTGGAATTTTCGCAAGAGGGTCTCGACGAGCTCGTCGGCGCTGTCGATCAGCCGCTCGGCCTCGCCGCCCGGTCCAATCTCGCTGAGCACCCGCCCGCGCAGCGTTCGGTGGGCGTCGGGCAGACGGATCTGGGCGACGAGGCTTTTGACGAAGCCGGAGGTCGGGTCGCTCTGCAGGTAATCGCAGCGGCGGGCGAGTGCCTCTTCGTCGCCGGGGACGGGCGCGAAATCGAAGCTGAATTCGCCGTCGCCGGCGTCCTCGTGGAACTGCCAGTGGCCGTCGTCGAGGCGGCGGAGGCCCAGTTGGAACGGCGGCTGGGAATGGGTGGCCTCGGCGAGTTCGATGGGTTCGACGAGGCTGCCGCCGAAGCCCACGTCGGCGAGGAAGCGGCGGCCGGTTGCGTCGTCGGTTTCGACGAGGAGGGCGAGGTGATTGGCGTCGGAGATGTCTTCGCGATCCGTGCGCATGACCGCGCCGGCGATTCGGGTGACGCCGAAGCCGATCTCTGTGAGCGCCGCGCCGAAGAGCCCGTTCTGCTCGTAGCACCAGCCGCCGCGCCGACGCCGGACGATCTTGTCGAAGGCGGCGTCGGGGTCGAGGGTGAGGCGCCGGCCGAACTGGACGTCCAGGTTCTCGAAGGGGATGGCGAGAGCGTGGCGGCGGAGGAGGGCACCGAGGGTGGCGAGGGTCGGGGTCGCAGTGCCCGTGTAGCCGATGCGGTCGAGGTAAGGTTGGAGCTGCATGACGGGATTCCGTGAATGTGACCTCGATGCAAGGAGTGTTTCTGCCTGATTCGGGCAGAAAAAGGAAGGGCCAGTGACCGGCAGCTGTATAGAATAACAGTGTAATGTGGGAGCGGCTTCAGCCGCGACGAGCGTTTCCGCGACTGCATGGAGCAGGGCCGGAAGCTCAAGATGGCCTGGCGCGAGCCGGCTAACTCCGCACGAACGGCAATCGATAAGTCCGCTCACCCGTCGGCGCAGACGACGGGGTGACGGTGAAGCCGCCATCGTCCTTTACCGTGACGTCGGCAACCTCGGCGACGCAGCTGCCGAAGGATTTGCGCACGGCGAGGCCGGCCGGGGATTCCAGGCCTTCCAGACCCTCGATCGTGACGACGGCGCGCTCGCCCACGCTCGACACCGGCAGGCGGCAGGAGCGGGTGGCCTCGCCGTCGACGCTGACGGTGCAGGTTGGCCCCAGGGATAGCCCACCGGCACCGACGGCCCGTGAGCGTCGAACGATTGACCACACGGCGGACGATTCGTTTAACTAGCCTCCTTTTGCACGGAGCGAGAGTCTTGCCTGTAATTCCCGGGTTAACGCTGCGATCCTCGATCGGCGTGCCGGCGCTCGGCCTGCTGCTGGCCGCCGCCGTCACCGCCGCGCCCATCATCCAGCCCGGCGCCCCCGGCGAGCCGGCGCGCGAACTCACCGCCGAGGAAGCCGTGGACATCGCTGACACGAGCTACTCGCCCGCCGACGTGCGCTTCATGCAGGACATGATCCCGCACCATCACCAGGCGCTGGAGATGGCGGAGCTGGTGGCGGATCGCACCAATAACCGGGAACTGATCGACGTGGCCGGACGCATCGAGGCCACCCAGGGCGACGAGATCGCGTTCATGCAGTCCTGGCTCCGTGAGCGCGGCGAGAGGGTGCCGGATCCGACGGCCCATCACGCCATGCACATGCATCACGAGATGGCCGGCATGGCGACGCCGGAGCAGATGGCGGAGCTCGCCGCGGCCGAGGGCCGGGAATTCGATCGCCTGTTCCTCACGCTGATGATTACCCATCACGAGGGTGCGATTGTCATGGTGGAGGAGCTGCTGGAGGAGTCGGGCTCCGCCTACGACCCGGTGCTGTTCGAGTTCACCGCCGACGTCACCAACGACCAGGCCGCGGAGATCCAGCGCATGAACGTGCTACTGACCGGGCTGTCCACGGATCCCCGCGCCGGACTCGCGGCCGGGCTGGGCGATGCCGGCGAGGCGATCCTGAACCTGGAGCTGGTGGCGGCGCTGCCGCGGCCGCCGGGGTTCTTCGACCCCGCCAACCCCGGCGAGCGGGGCGTGGCGGCGCCGAAGGACGAGGAGGGCGGAGCGGCCGCGACCGAGGACGCCGGGGACGATCCCATCGATGAAGACCTCATCGATGAAGACGAGGAGAAGCGCTACCCCATGCTCTCCTTCTCCAACACGGATATGGCCTTCGCCGGCGACGTGCTGGTGGCCGGCAGCTATCACGGCTTCAACGTGTACCGGCTCGGCCAGGGCGGCGTGCCTTCGCTGGTGAGCTCGGTGGTGTGCCCGGGCGGGCAGGGCGACGTCTCCATCGTCGGCGACCTGCTGCTCATGTCGGTGGAGGAGACCCGCGGGCGGCTGGACTGCGGCCTCGGCGGCGTGGCGGAGGACGCGAGCCCGGAGCGCTTCCGCGGCATCCGTATCTTCGACATCTCCGACCTCGGGCGCCCGCTGCAGGTGGGCGCGGTGCAGACCTGCCGCGGTTCGCACACGCACTCGGTGGTGAGCGGGCCTGGTGAAGACGGGACAGGCGCCGACGGCAAGATTATTGTCTACAACTCCGGCACCTCGACGGTGCGGGAAGAAGATGAACTCCCGGGGTGTATCGACGAGTCCCCCGGCGACGAACGCACGGCGCTGTTCCGCATCGACGTAATCGAGATCCCGGTGGACGATCCTGGCCGGGCGCGTATCGTCGACAGCCCGGCGGTGTTCGCGGATCCGGAGTCGGGCGCGCTGGCGGGGCTGTGGCGCGGCGGCCAGCACGACGACGAGGCCTACGCCGAGGAGGGCGAGCGCACCCAGGAGACCAGCCCCACCGACGAGTGCCACGACATCACGGTGTTCCCGGATCTCGGCATCGCCGCCGGGGCGTGCTCGGGCAACGGCATCCTGTTCGACGTCTCGGACCCGCGCAAGCCCGAGCGTATCGACGCGGTGGCGGACAAGGGTTTCGCCTATTGGCATTCGGCCACGTTCAACAACGACGGCACCAAGGTCATCTTCACCGACGAGTGGGGCGGTGGGGCGCGCGCCCGCTGCCGTGCCCGCGACCCGCTGACCTGGGGCGCGGATGCGCTGTACGACATCGTGGGCGGCGAGCTCGAGTTCCGCGGTTACTACAAGATACCGGCGCCCCAGGACGAGATGGAGAACTGCGTCGCCCACAACGGTTCTATCGTACCGGTGCCGGGGCGCGATCTGTTCGTGCAGGCCTGGTACCAGGGCGGCATCTCGGTCATCGACTTCACCGACACGGCCAGCCCGGTGGAGATCGCGTACTTCGACCGCGGCCCGATCGATGACGAGGAGCTCATCATCGGCGGCTACTGGTCCGCGTACTGGTACGACGGCCGCATCTACGCCACCGAGATCGTACGCGGCCTCGACGTGTTCGCACTCACGCCGAGCGAGTACCTGAGCGAGGCGGAGATCGCCGCCGCGGCGCTGGCCGATCGGGACGCCGTATTCAACCCCCAGCAGCAGTTCCGCGTGACCTGGCCCGACCACCCGCTGGTGGCGCAGGCGTACCTGGATCAGCTGCAGCGGGCGGGGACGGTACCGGCGGCGTTGGCCGGCGAGCTGGCGGCGTTGCTGGAAGAAGTGCAGGCGCGAATCGAGGCCGGGGAGCGCGATGTGTCGCTCGCGACCCGGCTGGGTAAACCGGGCCGGGAACTGGGCGACAGCCCGCGGGAGACGGCGCTGAAAGAAACGCTGCAGGGCATTGTGGACCGCCTGACAAAGCGGTAGGAGGGCCTTCAGGCCCGATCGTCTTCAGGCCCGATTGGATAATGAATCGGGGATAAATCCCCTCCCACAACGCCCCTCCTATTCTCCGCCGCGCTTCGCGATATGAGCGTCCAACCGTCCGGCGATAGCATCCAGCTGTTCGGCGGCGCGCTCCGTCCCCGTCTGCCAGTCCCACATGAGGTCCTGGACTTCCCAGGCCGCGGTGCGCTCGAGGATCTCGTCGAACTCCTCGTCCATCATGTCGGCTTTCCTTGCTCGGAGGTTTGCGCGACAGTTGCCCTTATCGGGGGCCAAGTCAACCGTCCCCGTCTGCGGAGGGGGAACCGATGAGCGAGAAGAATGATCCGGTGACGTTCCTGCCGGGACTGGCTGCGGGCCGCTGGCAGGGGGAAGAGGAGATGGTCGTGGATTCCTCGACAGAGCCGATGGCGTTCACGAGCACGATGCAGAATGATGCCGCACTCGGCGGGGCGGGCATCTCGATCCGCTACAGCCGCTCCCGCGACGGCGAGACCACGATGCACAGCCACACGGTGATCCGTCTGTCCGCGGACAGTGAGGCCGTGATGACCTGGGTGCCTGCCGAGGGCGAACCGCAGATCTTCTGCGGCCGGGTCAACGGCCCGGTACTGGAGGTCAGCCGCAGCGACGAGGACGGCAT
>CAYRUH010000070.1:0-1358 GCA_964427415.1 uncultured Woeseiaceae bacterium
TCTAGACGCGATACGCGCCCGCGAGTCAGGCGTCCGGCTCCTCCTCTCCCGATAGCGCGACGTATTTCTTCAGAAAATAGTCGGTGTGACCGGGCGGGTGGTCCGCCAACTCGGCGAAGACCTCGTAGCCCATCTTCTCGTAGAAGCCGAGCGCCTGGAAGCTGGTGGTGCCAACCTGGAAGCGGTTGACGTCCCGGTCCAGGGCGAGGCGCTCCAGCCGCATCATCAGTTCGGTGCCGACATGGCGGCCACGGAATTCCTCGTCCACCCAGAGACGCTCGACGTAGAGCCAGCCCCAGCCGACGTGGCCGGTGGCGCCGCCGCGCACCCGCCCGGTGGGATCGCGGACGAAGACACCCACCGGCACGTGCGCGGTGGGCCCGATCTGCGAGTCGTTCCAGGCGGCGAGTCCGCGGCGTACCGCTTCCACGGCGGAGGCATCCGGATCCTCCACCGCCTCGAAAACGAGGTCAGAGCGCCGTCTGCGGCGTACCAGCCAGTCGGAGAGCCGGCGTTTGAGCGTAAGCTCCCCCATATCCGCTAGAGACACTCCCCGGCGTAGGCGAGCTCGACCCTGGCGGACTCCAGCAGGCATTCATTGTCGTAGGTGCGCCCGTCCATCCCGCACACCGGCTGGTAGGACGGCGGGCAATTGAGGCCGCTGCACATCCCCGGCATGTCGATGCGGGCGCCGGCACGCTCGGCCTCGCAGGCGTTGCCGTAGGTCACTCCGTCCGCGCCGCACACCGGCACGAACATGCCCGGACAGGGCCGTGTGTCGCAGGCATTCAGTTCGACGATACGCACGGACTCCGCCTCCGCCACGCAGGCGTTGGCATAGGTGCGACCATCCTCGCCGCAGATCGGCGCGTACACGTCCGGGCAATTGGTCACGTCGCAGATGCCTTCACGCTGGACGGCGACCCGGGCCAGGTCGGCCTGGCAGCGATTGCGGAAGGTGCGCCCGTTCATGCCACAGACCGGCTCGTAGACGTCGGGGCATTCCGGCTCTTCGCAGAGGCCGTAGCTCACCACCTCGACACCCCCCCGCTCGGCGTAGCACTCGTTGCTGTAGGTATTGCCGTCGGCGCCGCACACCGGGCGGAAACGGTCGGGACAGGTCTTTTGCTCGTCGCATACGCCTGCCACGGCGGTGGCATGGCCTGCCGCCTGGGCCATGCAGGCGTTGGTGTAGGTCTTGCCGTCCGGCGCGCAGACCGGGTCGTAGTTCCGCGGGCAGACGACGTCGCCGGCGTGCGCCGGCGCGGCGGCCTCACCGCCGCCGGACGATGATTCCGGCGGTGGCTGTTCCGCCTGGCCCGCTGCCTGGTCCACTGCCTGGTCCACTGCCTGGGCCA
>CAYRUH010000070.1:1458-11370 GCA_964427415.1 uncultured Woeseiaceae bacterium
CCACTGCCTGGGCCATCGACCACGACGGGAGCGCGGCGCACAGGAGCAGTGCTGCAAGGAACGGCTTGCGCGATCGGTTCATCGTCATGGGGTACCGGATTATAGCGCCGGCGGCCGGGCGGGCCTGTGATGCAGTTTGGACAAGTAATCCGCCGGCCGGTTCAACAGCCGGGGCGGGCGCTGCCCCACCACTGCCAGGAGAGCATCTTCGGTCCGCCGGGGACGTACATGCCGTCTTCCTCCTCGATGCGGAAGCCGCTCTCCCGGATCAGGGCGGGTATGTTCCGATTGAGCTGACAGCCGCCGGCGATACGGCTCCAGGGCCGGTTTAGGCGGTCCTGCCAGCGGCGGACCTTTTCATCCGGCGCCCGGCCATGCTCGCAGAACAGCAGCCGGCCGCCGGGCTTGAGCACGCGGCGCATGCCGGCCAGCGCGGCCGCCGTGTCCGGTATGGTGCACAGCGTGAACGTGCACAGCACGGTATCGACGCTGGCGTCCTGCAGGGGAATCTGCTCGCCGGGGAGATCGATGAACTCAAACTCCGCGCGCACCGGATTCAGGCGCTTGCGGGCGAGCCGGCGCATGCCCTCGGAGGGTTCCAGCGCCCAGATCCTGGTGACCTTGCCAAAATCGTAATAGGGCACGTTCAGGCCGCTGCCAAAGCCGATCTCCAGCACTCGACCCTGCGCCGCCGGCACCACTTTCTCGCGCTGGCGCCGGATCGCCTTGAAACCGCATGCCAGATTCAGCGCATGCGGCAGCACGTAGTGCTCGTAGAAGCTCACGATTCGTCTCCGCGTCCGGAACCTCGCCCGGGCAGGGGGACGAAGTCCCGCTCGTAGCCCCGGCTGGCCAGCCAGTCACGCAGCGCGAGACCCGTGCCCCCTGGCCAGGGCCGGACCTTCCCCACCGGCAACTCCCGCCAGTCGGCCAGTTCGCTCTCGTCCAGTCGGATCTGGCCGGGACCGGCGGTCACGTGATAGGCGATGATGAGCTGGTTCATGCGGTAGAAAGGATACATGCCCACGTACTCCCCCAGCTCGGCCGCGAGCCCGGTCTCTTCGCGGACCTCGCGCAGCACTGCCTCCTCGGGCATCTCGCTGTGCTCGAGGAAGCCCGTGACCAGGCCGTACCAGTTCTCCGGCCAGCCATGGCTGCGCACGAGGATGATGTGATCGTCCCGCTCCACGATGGCCGCGACCACCGGCGCCGGATTGTTCCAGTGCACGAAACCGCAGCCCCCGGCGGGACACACCCGCCGCAGACTGCCGCCCCGTTCCTCCTCCGCCAGCGGTGTGGCGCAGCGCGGGCAATAGCGGAAATCATGCATCGTCGCCTCCTTGTCCGGAGCTTAACCCGCCGGGCGCGGTGAGCGCGTCTTCAGCCGGCATAACCGCTCGGCCGCTTCGCGGCCTCCAGGCGCTCGCGCTCGGCGCGCTCCCGATACATCGCCCGGTCCGCAATCGTTGGCAGCTCCCGGTGATCGTCGCTGTCCTCGGGATAGACCGCCGCGCCCAGGCTGGCGCTGATACGGATCATCGACCGTCCCACGCTGAAGGTGGTGGCATGGACGCTGTTGCGGATCCTTAGCATGATCCGCTCGGCAGTCGCCCGATCGATGCCCGGCAACAGCAGTATCAGCTCGTCGCCGCCCAGCCGGGCAAGCGTGTCCGCGCGCCGCGTGCAGCGCTGGATGGCCGTGACCACCAGGCGGATCGCCCGATTGCCGGTCTCGTGGCCGAACTCCTCGTTGATCTTCTTCAGGTTGTCGACGTCGACGACGACAACGGCATAGCGGCCGCCCTCGTGGCGCGCGCGCTCGTGCTCGGCCTGCAGACGGGAAGTGAAGGCGTGCATGTTCAGCTGCCCGGTGAGGGCATCGCGCTCGCTCAGGTCACGGATGCGGGCGCGGCCGGCGCGGATATTGCCGGCCAGCAGCATTGTCAACACGGCCACCAGCGCCATCGGCGCGAGCAGGGTGAAGAGTGCCGCGAAATCCTCGCGGCCGGGGGACCCCCGGCTGACCGTCATGAGCGTGAACAGGCAGGCCACGAGGAAGACGAACAGCCACAGCGTGGTGGGACGCCCGAAGACCAGTGCGCTCGTCACCAGTGGCAGCAGGTACAGGTTGATCAAAGGGCTGTGGACGCCGCCGGTCTGCCAGCTCACCAGAGTCACGAACAGGGTCATCAGTGCCAACTCGACCCCGATCAGGAGACGCGGCGCCCCGCGCAGGGCCGGCGTGTAGCGCAGCACCAGGATGCTGGCGGCGAAACCGGTGACGAAGGCCACGTAAAGTCCGGGGCTGCCTTCCGGGAAGTCCGCGAAGTAGACGTAGACGAGCGCGAGGGCGACCAGCAGCCACTCCACCTCGACGACGCTGCGCGCGAAGCCCCTGAGCTCGGTCCAGTCCAGGTCGGGCAGCGCCCGGGATGACTGGCTCACCGGCAGCATACCCGTTCCGCGCTCATACCGCGGCGCGCAGGGGATGGCATCGACGCAGGCGCTGTTCCACCTCCATGGCGCGCTCCTCGCCGAGCAAAGCGGCCACCAGCTCCAGGGCGAAATCCATGGCCGTGCCGGCGCTGCGAGAGGTGATGATGCGCCCGTCCCTTACCACCGCGTCCGCGCCCAGCTGAACACCCCGGTCCCGGTAGGGGTCGAGGAAGCCGGGGAAGCTGGTCGCGCGGCGCCCCTCCAGCAGCCCGGCCGCCGCGAGCACCTTCGGCGCCGCACAGACGGCGGCGGTGTAGCGACCGCTGTCTGCCATGCGCCGCAGCAGCCCGGCAATGCGTTCGTCCGCCTCCAGGTTATCCGCGCCGGGGAGCCCTCCGGGCAGCACGAGCATGTCGTAATCCCGGTTCAGCACGTCTTCCAGGGCTTCGTCCGGCACCACCTGGATGCCGTGGGACCCGTGCACGGCCCCCGGCGCCAGGCCGGCGACGGTCACCTCGGCGCCGGCCCGGCGCAGGATGTCGACGACAGTGACCGCTTCTATTTCTTCGAAGCCGTCTGCAAGCGGTACGAGGACGGTGGCCATGATCGATTTGCCTCCGATGTGCGTATGCGGACCAGTTCGCCGGGGCTCACCAGCTCCACGCCGAGCTCGGCGAGGCGCGGCAGCTCGGTTTCGAGCAACGCCAGCGTGACCGGGTAGGGATGGCCGATCGCGAGCGCGGTGCCATGCCGGCGCGCAAGCGCGAGCAGTCGATCGAACTCCCGTCGAACCGTCGCCGGGTCCGGATCCGGATCGAGGAATACGTCCCGGCGGGCTGCCGGGATGCCGGACTCCCTGGCGATACCCAGGGCGACGCTGGCGGCAGTGGTATAGCTGTCGACGAAGAACAGACCGTCGCGGCGCGCGATCTCCTCCATCAGCCAGGTCATGTGGCCGGGGTGCCGTGTCAGCAGGCTGCCGCGGTGATTGTTGATGCCGGCGACGTGGGGGATGGCGGCGAGGTCGGCGGCCACCCGCGAGGCGAGCTGCCCCCGCGTGGTATCGACCTGCAACAGGCCGGGCGCCGGCTCGATGTCGTCCAGGGACTGCATCGGCAGGTGCAGCATGATCTGCTTGCCGGCCGCATGGGCCAGGCGGGCCAGCCGGGCGCCGTGGGGCGTGCCCGGCAGTACGGCGCAGGCGACAGGCCCGGGCAGGCGGGCTGCGCGCAGGCCGGCCGCCCAGCCGTAGCCCACGTCGTCGATGATGATGGCGATGCGCGGCGCTGGCTGGTCGGCGGCGGCATTATGGGTCAGCGCCGCCGACCCTAGTAACGCCGGGATCAGCAGTCCCGCGAGGCGCGTCACGGTGCCTTGCTTTGTACGATACGAGGCCGGTTGATCCGGTCGATCGCCCCGGCAAGCTGGCGGTCCACGGCCGCATCGGGTGGCGCCAGGATGCCGGCGACCACCGGCGTCTCCGGCGGCTGCTGGATGACCACGTCGGGCGTGATGCCGGTCTCGTGGATGCTGGTGCCGGACGGGGTGAAATAGCGGGACGTGGTCAGCTTGATAGCGTGGCCGTTCGACAGCGGCATCACCGTCTGCACCGAACCCTTGCCGAAAGTGTGGGTACCGATGACGGTGGCCCGGTGATTGTCCTGCAGGGCGCCGGCCACGATCTCCGAGGCCGAGGCCGAGCCGCCGTTGACCAGGACGACGAGATCCGCTCCGTCCAGCACGTCGCCCCGCCGGGCGCTGTGGGAGAAGTGCGCCTCCTCGCTGCGGCCCTCCGCCGAGACGATCAGGCCCTCCTCCAGAAACAGGTCGGAGACGTCCACCGCCGCATCGAGCACGCCCCCCGGGTTGTTGCGCAGATCGAGCACCAGCCCGGTCAGGTCGCCGCCGTTCTGCTGCGCGAGCCCGCGCAGGGTCCGTCTCAGATCCCGGCTGGTAGCCTCGCTGAACTGGGTGACCCGCACATAACCGAGACCGTCGTCCAGCAGATGGGCCCGCACGCTCTCCACGTGCACGTTGGCCCGCAGCAGGGAGAAGTCCAGGGACTCCTCGCCGCGCATCACGGTGAGCTTGACCCGGGTGCCGACCTTGCCGCGCATGCGGCTGACCGTCTCGTCCAGGTTCTCGTGATCGACCGGCAGGTCGTCGATGGCGATGATGACGTCGCCCGGCCGGATGCCCGCCTGCTGGGCCGGCGTGCCATCGAAGGGGGCCACCACCCGCACCTCGCCGCCGTCCATGCTGACTTCGATGCCCACCCCGGAATAATTGCCCGTGGTGCTGATGCGGATCTCCTCGTACTGCTGCTGGTCGAGGAACCGGGAGTGGGGATCCAGGTCGGCCACCATACCGCGGATGGCCGCCTCCATGAGACGGCGGTCGTCGACGTCGTCGACATAATCACGCTTGACCCGCTCCATGACCTCGGCCAGCAGCCGGGCCTGCTCCCAGGGCAGGTCTTCGTCTCCCTGGCCCTGGCGGTCGGCCAGCACGCCGCCGCCCAGCGACAGGCTGACACCCAGCATGGCGCCGACGACGAGTACCAGAATACCGCGAATTTTCAGAGACATAGAAAGCTCCGGACGCCGTTGCCGGAATCACCCCCCGAAGATAGCACAGGCACGGCGGACTGGGGAGTGACGGGCTCGGCGTTCAGCCGCCGGGCCGCCGACTCACCCAGTCGCCGGGATCCACGGGTTTACGGCCCTGCCGGATCTCGAAGTACAGAGCCGACACCGCCTGACCGCCGCTCTGGCCGACGGTGGCGAGGACATCACCGGGAGCCACCCAGTCGCCGGCGGACTTCAACAGCGATTCGTTGTGCCCGTACAGGGACAGATAGCCGTCGCCGTGGTCCACGATCGCCAGCAGGCCGAGGCCGGGCAGCCAGTCCGCGTAGGCAACCCGGCCGTGGTAGACGGAGCGCACCTCCTGGCCCGCAGGCGCGGCGATCAGCACGCCGTTCCAGCGCAGGCGGCCGTTGCCCCGGGGCTGGCCGTAATCCTGGATCAGGCGTCCGGCTACGGGCCAGGTGAGCCGGCCTTTCAGCCGGCCGAAAGGCTCTTCGGAGGTGACGGGGTAGTCGGCCAGAATGGAGGAGAGCTCGGCGATCAGGCGGGTCAGGTCCTCCTCCTGGCGGCGCAGCCGCTCCACCTCGTCGCCGTGGGCCGCGATCTCTGCTTCGATGGCAGCCACCAGCCGCGTCCGCTCGCTGCGGGAGGCCCCCAGCCGGTCGAGTTCCTGACGCTCCTCCTCCGCGAGCTCTGCGAGCCTCGCCTGCTCCGCCGCCTCCTGGCGGCGCAGCGCGGCCAGTGCGTCGAGCTGGCCGCGGACCTCGCGGATGTTCTCGCCCCGCACGCGGTTAAGATACCCGTAATAGGCCAGCAGGCGGCCGAGTTCGGCCGGGTCCTCCTGATTCAGCAGCAGCTTGATCCGCTCCTGACGGCCGCTGGTATAGGCGGCCCGTATCTGGCCCCCCAGGCGCTCCTTGTGGGCTTCGAGTTCGCCCAGGCGCTCGGCCTGCTGCTGCGCGATATCGTCGAGACGGGCACGGCTCTCGCGAATACCGGTCTCGATGTGCTCCAGCTTCACCCTGACCCGGCCGATGGCGGCTTCCACCTCGCCCAGCTCCGCGCTGAGCTCGTCGCGCCGGCGGTTCTGGCGCTCGATGCTCTGCGTGAGTTCCGCGATTCGCTCGCGCACCTCGGCGAGTTCCTGCTCCTTGATGCGGGCCCGCTGTTCGTCGGCGGCGGCGCCCGCCCACGGCAGCAAGAAGAGTACGAGGAGGAAAGCGACGCGTCGCATGCCGCAAGGATAGAGCGTGGGCGTCGGTGACGGAACCGCTGTCCATCACTGGTATACTGCGGCGCTTGGCGGCAACCGGCCCCGTGCAAGCCATTGCGACCCCTTGCAACCCCTGGCAACCCCTGGCAACCCCCGGCAAAGCCTCGCATAACGACGCGCAGACATGGACAGATTGATCGAATTCTCCGGCAACCACCCGATCCTGATGATCGGGCTCATGGCCAGCTTCTTCCTGCTGGTGTTCACGGAGATCCGGCGCAAGCGTCAGGCCCTGACCGACCTCGGGCCCCTGGATGCGGTGCGGCTGATCAACAACGATGCCATCGTCGTCGACGTGCGTAACCCGGAGAGCTATGCCAAGGGCCATATCGTCAACGCACGCAACATCCCGGCGGACCAGCTGCAAGGCAACCGCCTCGCCGACGCGGCGGAGCAGGCGGTGCTGCTGGTGGACGACAACGGCCTCACGGCCGGGCGTGCGGCGGCGAAACTGCGGGGCGCCGGCCTGGAGAACGTGTACAGCCTGCGCGGCGGTCTCGGCGCATGGCAGCAGGAGAGTCTGCCGCTGGTGACCGGCCGCAAGAAGAAAAAGGGGGGATGATGAGTGCGATCGATACATTGGGCCGGCAGCCCGTGCGCATGTACGCCACCGGGTGGTGCCCCTATTGCGTGGCGGCCAGGGACCTGCTGCGCAGCAAGGGGGTACAGTTCGAGGAAATCGACCTCACCGGCAACCCGGCGCGGCGCGCGGAGATGGAATCGCTCAGCGGGCGCTCGAGCGTGCCCCAGATCTTCATCGGCGACGAGCACGTCGGCGGTTACGACGACATGGCGGCGCTGGATCGCAGCGGCCGCCTCGACCTGCTCCTGGGTATCACGGAGCGCAAGGAATGACTGACAGGACGGGACACGGCTATGAGTGAACAGGGCAGCAACGAGCAGGCGGGCGGACAGGTCACCCTGCAGAAGATCTACGTGAAGGACCTGTCCTTCGAGTCGCCGAATGCACCGCAGGTCTTCGCCCAGGATCTGAAACCGAAGACCCAGCTGAATCTGCGGTCCGGCCATCGGGAGCTGGACAGTGGCACCTTCGAGGTCGTGCTCACGGTGACGGTCGAGGCGAAGGCGGAGGAGAAGACGGTCTTCCTGATGGAGATCCAGCAGGCGGGCCTGTTCGGCCTGGCCGGCGTCAGCGAGGAGAACCGCGCCCTATTGCTGGGCAGTTTCTGCCCGGGTGTACTCTACCCGTACGTTCGCGAGGCGGTGGCGAGTGTGGTGCAGCGGGGCGGATTCCCTGAATTCCTGCTGCAGCCGATCGATTTCGACGGCCTGTACGCCCAGTCACGCCAGGAAGAAGCTGCCACGCCGCCGACCAGGCAACAGAACTGACGCCATCATGGCCCGGAGCGGAGCAATGTCAGCGGAGTCGAAGGCTGCACCGGGACCGGTCGCCGTCATCGGTGCCGGATCCTGGGGTACGGCGCTGGCCATCCAGTATGCGCGCACGGGACGCGAGACACGCATGTGGGGGCGCGAAACCGACGAGGTGTCGGAGATGCGCGAACTGCGGGAGAACCGGGGTTATCTGCCCGGCGCCCGCTTCCCGGAGGCGCTGCACCCTGAACCCGATCTGGCGGCCGCGCTCGACGGCGTATCCGACATGCTGATCGTCGTGCCGAGCCACGGCCTCCGGGAGACGCTGGTGAAGGTCCGGGATGCCGCCCGCCTGCCGCTGCGGGTGTCCTGGGCCACCAAGGGCTTCGAGCTGGAGACCGGCCAGCTGCCCCACGAGGTGGCGCGGGAGGTGCTGGGTGCAGAGGTGCCGGTCGCGGTGCTCTCCGGTCCTACATTCGCGAAGGAGGTGGGCGCGGGCCTGCCGACCGCACTGACCGTCGCCTCCCCCGACGCGGCTTTCGCGCGGGAGATCGCCGAGAACCTCTCCACCGATAATTTCCGCGCCTATACCTCCGCCGACATGATCGGCGTCGAGGTGGGCGGGGCGGTCAAGAACGTGCTCGCCATCGGCGCCGGCCTGTCGGACGGGCTCGGCTTCGGCGCCAATACCCGCATCGCGCTCATCACGCGGGGGCTCATCGAGATGACCCGGCTGGGGGTGGCAGTGGGCGCCGAGCGCGATACCTTCATGGGGCTGGCCGGCATGGGCGACCTGGTGCTGACCTGCACCGACAACCAGTCGCGCAACCGGCGCATGGGTCTGGCGCTGGCTGACGGTAAGACGGTGGCCGAGGCGGAGGCCGAAATCCGGCAGGTGGTGGAAGGCGTGCTGGCCGCGCGGGCCGTGTGGGAGAAGGCGCGGGCACTCGGCGTGGAGATGCCGATCGCCGAGCAGATCTACCGCATCATCTACGAGCAGAAGTCGCCGCAGGAAGCAGTCACCGACCTGATGCGCCGGGCACTGAAGCCGGAGAGCGTGATCTAGAAAAGGTAACGCGGGCGCACGAGGTGCAGCGCCGTGCCCGGGTTGGCGCAAAGGCGTATGATATTGCCCGTATTCGGCGGTATCTCGGGCTGGTAGAGGATCAGGCTGAACATCGGCCGTATTGTCCCACGCACTGTCTCACGGACTGAACCTCGACGACATGGTTGCAGCCACCGACGCGAAAGCCCACCCGCCGACGACGGCAAGCGCGCACCCCGTGGGCGTGCGCTTCTGCGGACTGGAACTCGACTCCCCCATCGTGCTGCTGTCCGGCTGCGTCGGCTTCGGCGAGGAGTACACCCGGGTGGAGGGGTTCTCCAACCGGGACGTCGGCGCGGTCGTGCTGAAGGGCACCACGCCGGAGCCCCGCCTCGGCAATCCGCCCCATCGCATCTGGGAGACGCCGATGGGCATGCTGAACGCCATCGGCCTGCAGAATCCCGGCGCCGACAAGGTGGTGGACGAGATTCTGCCGACCCTGGACTTCGACGAGACCCGGTTCTTCGCCAACGTCTGCGGCTCCACCATCGAGGACTACGCCGAGGTGACCCGGCGTTTCGACGACTCGCCCATCGACGCCATCGAGATCAACATCTCCTGTCCCAACATCAAGGAGGGGGGCGTCGCCTTTGGCAACTATCCCGAGATGTCGGCGCGGGTGGTGGAAGCCTGCCGCAAGGTGACCGACAAGCCGATCATCACCAAGCTCTCCCCGAACCAGACGGACATCGCGGCCAACGCCCGCGCCTGCATTGAGGCGGGCAGCGACGCGCTGGCCGTCATCAACACCATCATGGGCATGGCCATCGACACCGAGTTGCGCACACCGGTGATCGGCAACGTGCAGGGCGGACTGTCCGGCCCCGCCATACGGCCCATCGCGTTACTGAAGGTACACCAGGTGTACCAGGTGGCCAGACGCCACGGCGTGCCCATCATCGGTCAGGGCGGCATCCATACCGCCCAGGATGCGCTGGAATTCCTGATCGCCGGTGCCACCACCGTCGGCATCGGCACCGCGCTGTTCTACGATCCCCTGCTGTGCCGCAGGATCAACGACGGTATCGCCGTTTATCTCTCCCGCCACGGCATCCCGTCGGTGGAGGCGCTGGTCGGCTCCCTGCAGATTCCGGATCAGGACAACGCCCCGGTCTGCTGAGCGTCCTCAGTCGACGTCGGCAGCCTCCAGCAGCGCCTCCGCACTGAGCCTTTCC
>CAYRUH010000071.1:0-10843 GCA_964427415.1 uncultured Woeseiaceae bacterium
CCCGTTACCGCCTCGTAACAAGCGTTATCGAAGGGTTTGAGTCGTTCACCACCGACGGATATTATTGAGCAGGGCTTTGTGCGGACGGATCGATGAACATCTACGTGGGTAACCTCCCTTACAGCATTACGGATGACGAACTGCGGGAGGCCTTCGCCGCCTTCGGCGACGTGAAGTCAGCCAAGGTCATCATGGACCGCGAGACGGGCCGCTCCAAGGGCTTTGGCTTCGTTGAGATGGACGATGCCAGGGAAGCCGAGGAAGCGATCCGGGTCCTGAACGGTCAGGACCTGAACGGCCGGCCGGCCCGGGTCAGCGAGGCCCGGCCGCGCCAGGACCGGCCATTCCGCGGCTGAGCGCGGGCCGGCCGGGCGCCTTCCTGGCGGCCTTCGCGTTCGCCGCCGCCGGCTGTGCCGGCGCACCGGTCGACACCCGTAGCTATGACTGCGAGCGGGGCGGGCCCCTGCACGTGGAGATCGGCGACGCTACCGCGCGCGTCGAGTTCGACGGTGGCCGCTATACCCTGGCGTCGGTCGAGGCCGACGAGGGCCGCCGCTGGCGCGCCGGCGAGGTACTGCTCTGGCTACGCGACGGGGAGGCATCCGTCACCGTCGGCGACCAGATCATGGTCTGGGGCTGCCGGCGCCGCTGATCTGACGAAGCGGATTCGCTCCGCTGCGACAGCGTCTCGGCCGCGCCTTTACAACGCTCGCCGTTTCACTAGGATGAGCGGTGGCCCGGCGGCCGACAGCGCCTGCCCCCACCCGAGCTACACCGGTACACCGACATGATCATCGTCCTCTCTCCCGCAAAGACCCTGGATTTCGAATCGCCGCTGGCGACGGACAAGCACACGAAGCCGCGCTTCCAGAGCGAGGCACGCCAGCTGGTGGAGATCCTGCGCGGCAAGTCCGACAAACAAATCTCGAAGCTGATGAACCTGTCGCCGAAACTCACGAAGCTGAACGTGGAGCGCTACCGGGACTTCTCCGACCGGGCCACCGCCAGGAACGCGCGCCCGGCGCTGCTCGCGTTCCGGGGTGACGTGTATCAGGGCCTGCGGGCGGAGCGCTTCGATGCCCGCGATCTGAACTACGCCCAGGATCATCTGCGTATCCTGTCCGGGCTGTACGGCGTGTTGCGCCCGCTCGATCTCATGCAGCCCTACCGGCTGGAGATGGGCACCTCCCTCGCCAACGAGGCGGGCAAGGACCTCTACGCCTTCTGGGGCGAGCGCATCACCCGCGCGCTGAACGAGGAGCTGGCTGGTCAGAAGCCGAAAGCACTGGTCAATCTGGCCTCCAACGAGTACTACGGCGCAGTGAACGAGGAGCTGCTGGACGGGCGCATCGTGACGCCGGTGTTCAAGGACCGCGCGAAGAGCGGCGACTACCGGGTGCTGAGTTTCTTCGCCAAGCGGGCGCGGGGCATGATGGCTGCCTGGATCATCCGCGAGCGGGTCGACACGCTCAAGGGTCTGAAGGACTTCGCGGAGGAAGGCTATCGCTACAGCGAAGCGCAGTCCGAGCCGGAACGGCCGGTGTTCCTGCGCGCGAAGAACTGATCCGCCCCCGCGCCGCCGCCCGGCGATGGTGCCCGGCGGGGGCGACGCCGCTGCGTCAGCCGGTGGCCGTATTGCCCAACCGTATGCGGGCGAGACGCGTCCCGGTCTCCTCCACCATTTCGCGCATCGTGCGCAGGCTGGACTGCTCGCCGACGAACGCAGGCGGGTTGCGCCGCAGCAGCTGCCAGTGGCCGGTCTCCAGGATGTGACCCAGGAAGGTGAAATTCGCCTCGATGGCCAGCATGTAGGGATTGCGGCCCTCGAACAGCGACTCCAGGTAGCGGTACACGCCGCCGAAGGTGTTCTCCAGGCGCGGTAGCGCTGAATACTCGTAGAAGCCGGGGGTCTGCCGGAGCAGGTCTTCCCCGGACTCGTAGCGCACCATGAATTCGCCTGGCCTTGCGTTCTCGATGGCAACGCCGCCGAGGACGAACTCGCCGTACAGGCGGTCGCGGCATTTCTCCAGGTAGCAGCGGTCTGCCATCTGGGCGACCAGGTCGGCGGTGCCGAGGAGGTGCCCGAGCAGGGTATCCTCCGGCTCCTCCATCTCGATCGCTTCCGGCGCGATCTCGTAGCCGGTGAAGTGCACCAGCTTGCTCGCGGCCGGCGCCAGGTGGTCCAGTCCGATGGCGGGCAGATAGCGGCGCAGGAAGTCGGCGCTCCGGCTGACATGGTAGAGAGTGAACTCGGCGCCGTTGCGGTACTCCCGGTCGCGGAGTTCGTGGCGGATGTAGCCGGCGTCGTGGAAAAGGGAAGTGATGATGCCGAGCAGGGCCCGCTCGGGACCCAGGCCCTTGCCGACATTGCGCGCCGCCTCGTAGCCCGCGACGAGGCGCGCCATGGCCAGAGTCATGTCCAGCGTGTGCTGGATGTCGTGATAGCTGGTGTCGCAGCCCAGGTAGCCGGGCATGCGGCCGGTGAACAACCGGTCGAAGTCGTAGAAGGCGAGCCAGATCTTGTCGAAGCCCGCGTCAGGGTAGGTCTGCTCGAGGAGGTCGCGCACGGCGTCTCGAACGGCAGCGGGATTGCTCACCTGCACCGTGTTGGTGACATCGAAATCGTTGCGCCGGTCCCGCAGCATCTTCTTGTACTTGCCGATGCCGTCGGCGCTCCCCGCGCTATGGCCCGCCTGCGGAGTCCGACCGTGCGTTCCGGCATCCGCGTTCACCGGATCCACTCGATTCACTGGATCCACGATTCTCCCCCCGTCCGCGGCAGCGGACCATCGTGTCTGCTGCGTGCAGCATACACGCCGCCCCCCGCCGCAAGCGGCCGGTTTGACCTAAGACGCCAGATCGCGCGCACCGTCATTCCGCGAACTCCGCCCAGACGGGGGCGTGATCGGAGGGCCGCTCCCAGCCGCGCGGCTCCGGGTCGACGGCGCTCGCGACGCAGTGTTCGGCCATGGTGTGGCTGCCGAGTATGAGATCGATGCGCAGCCCCCGGTTGCGCCGGAACGCCGCCGCCCGGTAGTCCCACCAGCTGAACGCGCCCTCCGGCTGGTCGAACTGTCGGAACAGATCCACCAGGCCGAGCTCCGTGAGGCGCGCCAGCGCCGCATGCTCGGGCTCGCTGAACAGTACGCGCCCGCGCCACAGCTCCGGGTCGTGCACATCCCGGTCCCCGGGGGCGATGTTGAAGTCGCCCAGCACGACGAGCCGCCGGTGGATTTCAAGCTCGTCGGCGAGGTAGCCTCGCAGTCGCTCGAGCCACTCCAGCTTGTAGTGGTACTTGTCGGAGTCCACCGCCTGGCCATTGGGCACGTACAGGTTGACGATGCGCACGCCGCCGATCGTGGCCGCCAGCAGCCGGCGCTGGGGATCTTCGGCGCCCGGCAATGCGCGCACCGGGTCGGACGGCGGCTGGCGCGACAGCAGCGCCACGCCGTTGTACGTGCGCTGACCGTTGCAGATGCCGTGGTAGCCGGCCACCTGCAGTGCCTCCGCCGGGAAGTCCTCGTCCGGCTGCTTGATCTCCTGCAGCGCCAGCACGTCGGGCTTCGCCTCCGCCAGCCAGGCGAGCACCTGGGGCAGGCGGACCTTCAGGGAGTTCACATTCCAGCTGGCGACCTTCACGCTGCCCGGCTGATCCCGCTGCTCGCGAGCAGGGCTTCGAGGCTCGGGCCCCTGCCGCGGAACTCGACGAAGGCATCCATGATATCCCGGCTGCCACCCACCTCCAGGATGTGGGTGCGGAAACTGTTCGCCGTGCTGCGGTCGAAAATGCCAGCCTCCTCAAAAGCGCTGAAGGCGTCCGCCGCCAGCACCTCCGCCCACTTGTAGCTGTAGTAGCCTGCGGCATAGCCGCCGGCAAAGATGTGCGCGAAGCCGTTCGCGAACCGGTTCCAGGCCGGCGGCCGCACCAGGGTCACCCGCTCGCGCACCTCTTCCAGGATCTCCGCTGCGCGGGACCCCAGGCCGGGGCTGTACTCCACGTGCAGGCGGAAATCGAACAGGGCGAACTCGAGCTGGCGCAGCATCTGCAGGCCGGCATTGAAGTTGCGGCTGCCGCGCAGGCGCTCGAACAGCTCGGCCGGCAGCGGCTCGCCGGTCTCGACGTGGCCGGACGCGTGCGCCAGTACCTCGTAGTGCCAGGCGAAGTTCTCCATGAACTGGCTGGGCAGCTCCACCGCATCCCACGGCACGCCGTTGATGCCGGCGATGCTGGGGTAATCCACCCGGGTCAGCAGGTGGTGCAGCATGTGGCCGAACTCGTGGAAGAGGGTGACCACGTCGCTGTGGGTCAGCAGCGAGGGCTCATCGCCATGCGGCGGGCTGAAGTTGCACACCAGGTAGCCCACCGGCGCGGCCTTCTCGCCGCCGATGCCCTTGCGTACCACGCACTCGTCGATCCAGGCGCCGCCGCGCTTGCCCGAGCGGGCGTAGAGGTCGGCGTAGAAGCCGCCCACGGTCGTGCCGTCGGCGTCGCGCACCTCGTAGTAGTTCACGCTGTCGTGCCAGACGGGGACGCCGTCGCGCGCGCGGATCTCCAGCCCGTAGAGCTCCCCGGCCAGGCGGAACAGCCCTTCGATGACCTTCGGCGCCGGCAGGTAACGGCGCAGTTCCTCGTCGGAGATCGCGTGACGCTCCTGCTTCAGTTTCTCGGAGTAGTAGGCGAGGTCCCAGGGGCGGATCGTGCGACCCGCGAAATCCTCCACCGCCGCCACCTCGTCCCTCGCCGCCGGCAGGCTGCGTGCGGCCAGTTCCGCGAGGAACTCCAGCACCTCGTCCACGCCCGGCGCCATCTTGCTGGCCAGCGAGTATTCCGCGTAGTTGTCGAAGCCGGTGAGGGCGGCTGCCTCGTGGCGCAGGGCCAGGATCTCCTCGATCAGCGGCGCGTTGTCGTGGGCAGGATCGTGCGGACCGGTGTCCGAGGCCCGGGTCACCCAGGCCTCGTAATAGGTACGGCGCAGATCTTCGTCGTCGGCGTGGGTCAGCACGGCCTGATAGGTGGGCTGATCCAGGTTGAATTTCCAGCCGCCGAGCCCGGCCTCCTCGGCCGCCGCCCGGGCGCGTTGCCGTGCGCCGGCGGGCAGCCCGGCCAGCCGCGCCTCGTCCTCGACGTGCAGGCTCCACGCATCGGTGGAGTCCTGCAGGTTCTGCTCGAAGCGGGTCGCCGCCTTGGCCATGGTCTGGCGGATTTCCCGGAAGCGCCGCTTGTCATCCTCCGGCAGGCCGACACCGGCCAGACGGAAGTCACGGAGCGCGTGTTCCAGCAGCTTGCCGAGGCCCGCGTCCGCGTCCGCCGGCAAGCGCTCGGCCATCTCTGCGAAGCGCCGGTACAGGGTTTCGTTCTGGGCCAGTTCCGTGGCGTATTCGGTTAGCAGCGGCAGCGCCTCGCCGTAGGCCGCCCGCCAGTCGGCGTCGGCGGTTACCATGTGCAGGTGGCTCACCGGCGACCACAACCGGGACAGCCGGTGGCTCATCTCTTCCAGTGGCACCACCAGCGAGTCCGGCGTGGGGGATTCGTCGGCCAGCAGTTCCTGCAGGCGCCGCCGGTTTTCCTCGAGCACCGTTCTCACGGCCGGCAGCACGTGCTCCGGCTCGAGCGCCGGGAATGGCGGAAGTTCCGTGTTTTCCAGCAACGGATTGGACATGGGTTTTGACATGGGCGAACCCGACCTCGGTCTTGCATTTCCCTGACCGGCCCGCATGTTAGCATGCGCGTCCCCTGCCGAGCCGCGCCGATAGCAGGCTTTCGTGCGGGGAAATGAACAAAGAATGGACGACGACAACCGGAGACTGACGGTGGTACACCACTTCGATCTGATCGCGATAGGCGGCGGCAGCGGCGGCCTGGCCCATGCACAGCGCGCGGCGGAATACGGCGCGCGGGCGGCAGTGGTGGAGAGCGGACGCCTGGGCGGCACCTGCGTCAACGTGGGCTGTGTGCCGAAGAAGGTCATGTGGTATGCGGCGGCCATGTCCCATCACGTGGAGCAGGCGAAGGACTACGGGTTCGACATTACCGTCAACGGCCACGACTGGCCCGGTCTGAAGGCCGCCCGGGATGCCTACGTGGCCAGGCTGAACAAGATCTACGCGTCCAACCTCGACAAGCGCCACGTGACCCATATCGCCGGCCGCGCGAAGTTCATCGACGAGCACACGGTGGAGGTCGACGGCGAGCGTTTCACCGCCGATCACATCACTGTCGCGACGGGCGGCTACCCCATCGTGCCGGACCTGCCCGGCGCGGAGCTAGGCATCACCTCCGACGGTTTCTTCGAGCTGGAGGAGAAGCCGGAGCGGGTCGCCGTCGTCGGCAGCGGCTACATCGGCGTGGAACTGGCCGGCATGCTGAACTCTCTGGGCGCCGACGTGACCCAGTTCGTCCGTTACGACGGCGTGCTGCGAAGCTTCGACGAGATGCTGCGCAGCGAGGTCATGCAGGCCATGGACGAGGACGGCATCATCATCGAGCGCCACTTCATCCCGAAAGGGCTGGAGAAGACCGACAACGGCCTGTGCCTGCTGAGCGAGGATGGCCGGCACTTCGACGGTTACGACTGCCTGATCTGGGCCATCGGCCGGGCGCCGGCGACGGACGGGCTGGAGCCGGCGGCCGCCGGCCTGGAGACGGACCGGCGGGGCTTCATCCCGGTGGACGAATACCAGGTCACCAACGTTCCCAACATTTACGCCATCGGCGACGTAACCGGCGCCGCGGCGCTGACGCCCGTCGCCATCGCCGCCGGCCGTCGACTGGCCGACCGGGTCTTCGGCGGCATGGCCGACCGGCATCTGGACTACTCGTACATCCCCACGGTGGTGTTCAGCCACCCGCCCATGGGCACGCTCGGGCTGACCGAGCACGAGGCGCTGGAGCGCTACGGCGAGGAGGTCGGCTGTTTCACCAGCCGCTTCAATCCCATGCTTTACGCGCTCAGCGAGTTCAAGCGGCCGAGTTCCATGAAGCTGGTGACCGTCGGCGACGACGAGCGCATCGTCGGCTGCCACATCTTCGGCGACGGCGCCGACGAGATGCTGCAGGGCTTTGCGGTGGCCATCCGCATGGGCGCGAAGAAGAAGGACTTCGACGATACCGTGGCCATCCACCCGACCAGCGCGGAAGAGCTGGTCACCCTGCGCTGAGTCTCAGCGCGGCAGACGCTTGAGCACGCTGCGGGTATCCGGCCGCGCGCCGCGCCAGATGTAGAACGACTCGGCGGCCTGCTCCACCAGCATGCCCCAGCCGACGATGGCGCGCCGGGCGCCCCGGGCCCGCGCCCAGCCCGTGAACGGGGTGTCGCCCGTGCCGTAGGAGAGGTCGTAGCAGACCGTCCCCGCGGTGACGATGCCGGCGGGGAATGGCAGCGCCTCGCCGCGCAGCCCTGCCGAGGTGGCATTGATCACCAGGTCGTAGTCGACGTCTTCCACGATGTCGTCGAAGCGGCAGGCTTCGACGGCTCCCATGCTGCCGAAATGATTCGCCAGCGCCTGTGCCTTGGACACCGTCCGGTTGGCCAGGGTGATGGTCGTCGGCTCCTCCTCCAGCAGCGGCGCCATGATGCCGCGGGTGGCGCCGCCGGCGCCGAGGATGAGTATGCGCGCGCCCTCGATGGCGACCCGGTGATTTCTGCGCAGGTCGCGCACCAGACCGACGCCGTCGGTGTTGTCGCCGCGGATCGCGTCCGGTGTGATGCTGAGCGTATTCACGGCGCCGGCCATGCTGGCCGCATCGGATAACTCGTCCACCAGCCGCACCGCCTCGCTCTTGTGCGGCACGGTGATGTTCAGCCCGCGCCCGCCCTGGCGCTGGAAGTTGCGGATGGCGTTCTCCAGCTCGGTCGGCGGAACCTCCAGCAACTCGTAGGTGAGGGACTGGCCGGTCTGCTGTGCGAAGACCCTGTGGATGATCGGCGACCGGCTGTGGCTGACGGGATAACCCACCACGCCATAGCGGTCCGGCTCGTTCTGTTCGCTCACTTCCCTGTTCTCCCCCGCTTTGTGCACGTTGTCGGCATCAGTCGTCGGCCAGCCAGCGCGCCGCTTCCGGCGCGAAATAGGTGAGGATGGCGCCGGCTCCGGCCCGCTTTATCGAAAGCAGTGCCTCCATGACGGTCTCGCGCTCGTCCAGCCAGCCGTTCGCCGCCGCCGCCTTCAACATGGCGTACTCGCCGCTCACCTGGTAGGCCATGGTCGGCACGCCGTACTCGTCATGTACCCGCCGGATGATGTCCAGATACGGAAGCGCCGGTTTCACCATCACCATGTCGGCGCCCTCGGCGATGTCCATAGCCACCTCGCGCAGGGCCTCGTCGCTGTTGGCCGGGTCCATCTGGTAGCTGTGCTTGCCGCCGCCGCCCAGGTTGGCGGCCGAGCGGACCGCGTCGCGGAACGGTCCGTAGTAGCTCGAGGCGTACTTGGCCGCATAGGCCAGGATCATGGTGTGGACGTGGCCGCCGTCCTCCAGCGCCGTGCGGATGGCGCCGATGCGCCCGTCCATCATGTCCGACGGGGCCACCACGTCCGCACCCACCTCGGCGTGGGAGACAGCCTGGCGCACCAGCATGGCAACCGTATCGTCGTTCAGCACGTAGCCCGTGTCGTCGATGACGCCGTCCTGGCCGTGGGTGGTGTAGGGGTCCAGCGCGACGTCGGTCATGACGCCCAGGTCCGGGTAGCGCGCCTTGATGGCCCGCACCGCCCGCTGCGCGAGGCCGTCCGGGTTGGCGCAGACACTACCGTCCGGCGTCTTCGCGGCCGGCTCGATGATGGGGAACAGGGCCACCATGGGGATGCCCAGCGCAGCGACCACGCTCAGGTGCTCGAGCAGCAGGTCGACGGAGCGGCGCTCGATGCCCGGCATGGACGGAACGCTCTCACGGCGGCCCTCGCCCTCGAGTACGAATACCGGATAGATGAAGTCGCTCGGCGCCAGCCGGTTCTCGGCCACCAGCGAGCGCACCCAGCCGGTGCGGCGGGTGCGGCGGAGTCGGGTGGCAGGGAACCTTGTGTCCGGGCGGCTGCTCATATTTACTCTCGGCTCACTTGGGAAAAAACGGATTCTCCCCCGATTCGGTTTTCGTGTCCAAAGGTGGGGCGGAGAGTGGTGAAATAAATGCCGAGGACCGCAGGTCTCTATCCATGACAGGCAAATCAGAGGACAGCCGGCGCCGTCACCGCTTCGAGCGGCTGGTCGGCGAACTGCGCCGGGACATGTACCGCTACGCGTTCTGGCTCAGTCGCGATGGGGCACTGGCGGAGGATGTGGTGCAGGAGGCGATGGTGAGAGCCTGGCTCAACCTGGACAGCCTGCGCGACGATGGCGCGGCGAAGCAGTGGTTGCTGACGATAGTGAGGCGCGAGAACGCGCGGCAGTTCGAGAGGAAACGGCTGGAGACGGTAGACGTGGACAATCTCAGCGGCAGGGAAGAAGACATGCTGGCGGATTCGCACGACACTGACGTGGAGGACCTGCGGGAACAACTGCTGGGGCTGTCCGACGAATACCGGGAGCCGCTCGTGCTGCAGGTTCTGATGGGCTACACCACCGGCGAGATCGCCGAAGTGATGGAGCTGAAGCAGGCTACCGTGCTCACCCGGCTGCACCGGGCGCGCAACCAGCTGAAGGAAAGATTTGCGGCCGATGGGCCGGATTTTGACGAGTAACGTTCATGCGGTGTGAGGAATTCAGACAGGCACTCGATAGCGATCCCGGTGCGGACTTTGCCGGCCGTTCAGCGCACGCTGCCGACTGCCGGGACTGCGCGCGCTATGCCGCCGAGGCGGCCGTGTTCGAGCGGCGCCTCGCGGCAGCGCTTGCCGTCGAGGTACCGGATTTCTCCATCGATCTGCCGGCAGGCGGCGACCATCAGGGTGCGGGGGGCGCCGGCGACAAGGTGGTCTCTCTGGATGGGCGGCGCCGTGGCCGCGGCGCCCGCTGGCGCGGGCTGCCCGCCTGGGCCGGCGTGGCTGCCGCACTGGCGCTGGCGGTCACCGTGACGCTGCAGTTCGGCGGCGCTCCGCTGCAGCGCGATTCCTCCGCGCTCGCCGCCGAGATTATCGAGCACATGGACCACGAACCGTATTCCCGCGTCGTCACGGATGAGGCGGTGGCGGGCAATGAGCTCAGCCGCGTGCTGACACCCGCCGTATCTCGTCTTGACACTGACCGGGTCGGGCTGGTGACCTACGCGAAGACCTGCCCGATCAACGGGCGCGACGTCCCCCACCTGGTGGTGCAGGGCGCCGACGGGCCGGTCACTCTGATTCTGATGGCCGACGAGAGGCTGGATGCGCCGGTGCCCCTTGAGGGGGAAGGTTTCCACGGCGTCATGCTGCCCGTCGGCGACGGCAGCATTGCCATTGTCGGTGAGACAGGCCAGTCGGTGGACGATGTGACGGAGAACATCCGTAATGCGGTGGACTGGCAGATTTGAGCCCGGTCAGAGCTGAGACTGGCGGATCCGGGCAAGCGACAAAGCGTTTTCATCCTGCCGGGGCGGCTGTAACGCCTCCAGGGATTCAACGGCCGGAAACGGGCCATTACAACAGCGAGGAGAGAGATTATGAATGAGAAGCACGTGAAAAAGCCTATTGCTATCGCCGTCAGCGCGGCACTGGCCGCTACTTTCGGCGCCGTGGGCGTCGCCCAGGCCGACAATGCCGGCAGCCCCTTCCAGATGAACACACTGTCCAGCGGTTATGAGACCTCGGGCGGCGAAGGAAGCTGCGGTGAAGGCAAGTGCGGCGGCGGCAAGGAAGACAAGGGCGGCGAAGGCGCCTGCGGTGAAGGCAAGTGCGGCGGCGACAAAGGCGGCGAAGGCTCTTGCGG
>CAYRUH010000072.1:0-10803 GCA_964427415.1 uncultured Woeseiaceae bacterium
CCAGTACCGGGAAAGGCTGCACCCGGCGGATGTCGTCGATGCCGGCCGCGGCCATGAGCACCCGGTCGAAGCCGACCGCCACGCCCGCGGTCTCGGGCAGGCCGTGCGCGAGCGCTGCCAGCAGCGCCTCGTCCGGCAGCATGTCCGGGCGGCCCCTGACGCGCCGCGCGGCGCGGTCCGCCTCGAAGCGGGCCCGCTGCTCGGCGGCGTCGGTGAGTTCCACCCAGCCGTTCGCCAGTTCCCGCCCGTCGAGGAACACTTCGAAGCGCAGCGCGAACCGCGGGTCTGCGGGGTCCAGGGCGGCGAGCGCCGCCTGGGCAGCGGGGTAGTGGGTCACCGCTATGAGCGTCTGCGGCTCGGCGAGGGCGGGCGCGACCACGGTGCCCATGAGGAAGTCGAGTGCGGCGTCCCGGTCTGCCGTCGCCTCGCCGCCTCCCGCGGCGGCGGCCGCCGCGAGTACGGCCTGGTCGCCGTCCGCCACCGGATCGACGCCGGCGGCCTCGCGGAAGACGTCCCGGTGCTGCCGCGTCAGCGTGCGCAGCGCGCCCCGCGAGGGCGTGATCAGCGCCGCCAGCAGCGACAGGGTATCGGCCACCACGGCGTCCAGGTCCTGGCCGTGCCGGTACCACTCGATCAGGGTGAATTCGGGCTGGTGGTGGCGCCCGTGCTCGGCGTCCCGGAACACGTGGCAGATCTGGTAAATATCCGGCGCGCCGGCGGCCAGCAGCCGCTTCATGGCGTACTCGGGCGAGGTGTGCAGGAACCAGCGCCGGCCCGGCGTGGCCACGAGTTCCGCCCGCACGCTCTCGATGTTGGCATCGGTGACGCCGCGGGGCGTCAGCATCGGCGTGTCCACCTCGGTGAGGCCGCGTTCGGCGAACCAGGCCCGGGCGGCCGCCAGCAGACCGGCGCGCAGGGCCAGTACCGGCCAGTCGGCGCCCGGCCGCCAGTGCCCCGGATCCGCGCTCACGGTGCCGGCGCGTTGAGGTTGCCCACCACCTGGCCGGTGCGCAGGCGGGTGCCCGGCACCAGGCCGGCCGAGAACTCCGCGGCGCCCGCCGGCAGCAGCAGGATCACGGTGGAGCCCATGTTGAACCAGCCCAGCTCATCGCCCCGCGCGAGTGCCGGCGCCTGCCTGTCGCCGCGCCAGTCCCGGCGGGTCGGGAACGGGTTGCCGGCGCGGTATTCGGGCTGCCACACCGTGCCGATGGTGCCCACGTTCAGCGCGCCCACCAGCACCACCGCCATCGGCCCGCAGGCCGTCTCGAACACCGTGACCAGCCGCTCGTTGCGCACGAATAACCGCGGCACGCCCGCGGCGGTGGCGGCGTTGACGCTGAACAGGCGCCCGGGCACGTGGGCGGTGCGGGTGAGACGGCCCGCCAGCGGCATGTGCACGCGGTGGTAGTCGCAGGGCGCGAGATAAACGGTGAGGAAGGCGCCGTCGCTGAAGCCATCGGCGAGCGCCGGGTCGCCGCCGAGGAGTTCCGTCGCATCGTAGTGCCAGCCCTTCACCTGCAGCAGGCGGCGACCCTCCAGCCGCCCGGACTGGCTGATGACGCCGTCGCAGGGGGAGGCCAGGGCCCGGTCGTCCTCCGGCTGGGGTCGCAGCCCCGGCTTCAGCCGGCGGGTGAAGAAGTCGTTGAAGTGCTCGTAGCCGTCCGGCACCGTCCGCTCGGCCTCGGACGTGTCCACGCCGAACTGCCAGCAGAACCAGCGAATGGTGGCGTTGCGTACGAGGCGGTTGCGGATGCGGGTGAGCCGGTAGACGAGCCGGGTCAGGGGTTGCTGGGGCGTGACGTACTGTGCCAGCACGAACAGCCGCGGTCCGATGCCGGCGGAGGTGCCGGACACGGCTCAGTCGGCGCCGCGGCGCACGGGCGCCTCGAAGGCCAGCACCCGGCCGTCCGCGAATGCGAGCTGCACGGTCACGGTGCTGCCCGCCGCGGGCAGAGAATCGGCGAACAGCATCAGGTGGCGGCCCCCGGGTGCGAACGTCGCGGTCTCGCCCGCGCGTATGGTCACGCTGTCAAGCCGGCGCATGCGCATGACGCCGTCGGTCATCGTGGTGTCGTGGATCTCCGCCCGGGGAATGCCGGCGACGGTAACCGCCTGGAGCACGAGGTGCTCGCCGCTGCCGTTCTGGAGGACGAAGTAGCCGGCGGTAGCGGCGGCATTCGGCGGCACGGCCCGTATCCACGGCTCTTCGATGCCGATGCCGGCGGCCGGCGAGTCCGGCTGACAGCCGGCCAGCGTGCCCGCCAGCCCCAGGACGGCAAGCGCCGCGAGCAAGACGGCCGGGGCGCGCATCAGCCCGTGCCTCCCTGCGCAGCGGGCACGGCGCGTCCTTCGAGGATGGCGGCGATGTCCCGCGCCATCGGCTCCACCCGGTGGGGTGTGCCGAAGACTGCCCGCAGCCGGGCGTCGGGACCGATCAGCAGCACCGCGGCGCTGTGATCCACGGTGTAGGCCGAGCGGTCCTCGTTCCATACCTTCGCGCTGATGATGCCGAGTTCGCGGGTGAGCGCCTGCAGGGCCTCGGGCGTGCCGGTGGCACCCTGGAACGCCGGGTCGAAGTAGCGCACATAATCGGCAATCGTGCCCGGATCGTCGCGCTCCGGGTCCACACTGGCGAACAGCACCCGGGGTACCGGGTCGCCTTCGCGTTGCAGCCGGCGTTTCACCGCCGCCAGAGTTTCCAGCGTGGCAGGGCAGATATCCGGGCAGTGGGTGAAGCCGAAGAACACCAGCGACCAGTCGCCCACCAAATCCGCGCGGGTGAACGGACTCGCGTCTTCGCGGACGAGTTCGAAGGCGGGCAGGGGTCGACCGGGGGAGAGCAGGGTGGCGCTCTCCACTTCGATGTCCCGCGGCAGCACCAGGCTGCCGATGACGATACCCGCCACCAGCGCGAGGGCGGCGGCGGGCAGGAGTAACGTGCTGGGTCGGATCATGGGGACAGGATCGCTGCAGAGGGGTTACGGCATGGTCTCACGAATGCGCGGGGCGGTCGGTCGCTGTGATAACGCTTTGACGATTGCCTTCGTGCCGGGTTCAGTCGCGGATTCTACCGTGTTCGACGGCCCGCTTCGCGGTATGATGAGAGGTTATTGCTTCCGCCCCCGAACGACCACGCGCCAGCCTTGTCCCAGGTCCACGTCAGATGAGCCACGCTATCACGCTCGGCAACCCGGCGCTTGCCGCCGCCCGCATCCCGCGCAAGGTTGGCGATGCGATCCCCTGGCTCGCCGACTGGTTCGAGGCGGCGGATCTCTGCTACGGGCACGGCACCGACAATTCCCTGGATGAGGCCGCCTGGCTGGTGCTTGCGGTGGTGGGCCTCGACTTCGACGACCTCGGCGCGCCGGACACGCTGCTGGGCGATGCCGAGCGCGAACGCGTCGCGGAACTCGCCACCCGCCGGCGGCGGGATCGCGTACCGCTGGCCTATCTGCTGGGCGAAGCCTGGTTTGCCGGGCGCCGCTATCACGTGGATGAGCGCGTGCTGGTGCCGCGCTCGCCCCTGGCGGAGCTGATCCTGGAGCGTTTCGTGCCCTGGGTGCGGGCGCAGCAGGCGCGCCGCCTCCTCGATCTCGGCACCGGCAGCGGCTGCATCGCCTGCGCCCTGGCCCATGCGTTCCCGCAAGCCCGGGTGGATGCGGTGGACGTCTGCGCCGACGCCCTCGCCGTCGCCCGCCGCAACGCGGAAGCGCACGGTCTCGCCGGGCGGGTGGAACTCCTCGAGGGTGATCTGTTCGCACCGGTGGCCGGGCGGCGCTACGATCTCATCGTCAGTAATCCGCCCTACGTGGATGCCGACGCCATGGCCGCCCTGCCGGCGGAGTACCGCAGCGAGCCCGCCATCGGCCTCGCTGCGGGCGAGGACGGCCTGGCATCGGTGCGGACTATCCTGCATCATGCGGGCGCCTATCTCGTGCCGGACGGGGTGCTGGTGGTCGAGGTGGGGGACAGCCAGCAGGCGCTGGAGCGGGCGCGCCCGGACCTGCCGTTCGTCTGGCTCGAGTTCGAGCACGGCGGCAGCGGCGTGTTCCTGCTGACGGCCGGGGACCTCGAACGCGCCGGCGGCGCCACAACAACCTGAGCAGAGCATGTCCGGAAACACATTCGGCCGGCTATTCACGGTCGCCACATTCGGCGAAAGCCACGGCGTGGCGCTCGGTTGTGTGGTGGACGGCTGTCCGCCGGGCATGGCGCTCGCGGAGGCCGATATCCAGCGTGACCTGGAACGACGCCGTCCCGGCAAGAGCCGGCACGTGAGCCCCCGCCGCGAGCCGGACCAGGTGCAGATTCTCTCCGGCGTGTTCGAAGGGGTGACCACCGGCACCCCCATCGGGCTCGTGATCGAGAACACCGACCAGAAGTCGAAGGACTACTCCGAGATCAAGGACAAGTTCCGCCCCGGTCACGCGGACTACACCTACCAGCAGAAATACGGCATCCGTGACTACCGTGGCGGCGGCCGGGCGTCGGCCCGGGAGACCACCATGCGGGTGGCCGCCGGCGCCATCGCCAGGAAATACCTGGCCGAGCGGCTCGGCGTCGCCATCCACGGCTACGTCTCCCAGCTCGGCCCCCACGTGATCGAGGCGAAGGATCCGGCGGCCGCCGAGGACAATCCCTTTTTCTGCCCGGATCCGGACCGTGTGCCCGAATTCGAGGCCTACATGGATGCGCTCAGGAAGGAGGGCAACTCCATCGGCGCGCGGGTCACCGTTTGCGCCAGCGGCGTGCCGGTCGGTCTCGGCGAGCCCGTGTTCGACAAGCTGGAGGCGGACCTGGCTCACGGTTTGATGAGCATAAACGCGGTAAAAGGAGTGGAATTCGGAGCGGGTTTCGCCGTGGTGGGGCAGAAGGGCAGCGAGCATCGGGACGAGATCGACGCCGGCGGCTTTTTGAGCAACCGGGCGGGCGGCACGCTGGGCGGGATATCCAGCGGCCAGGACATCCTGGTGAGTATCGCGCTGAAACCCACTTCCAGCATCCGCATCCCGGGCCGAACGGTGGACCGCAGCGGGGCGGAGACGGACATCGTCACCAAGGGCCGCCACGACCCCTGCGTGGGCCTGCGGGCCACGCCGATTGCGGAGGCCATGGTCGCGCTGGTGCTGATGGATCATTACCTGCGCCACCGCGCACAGAACGCGGACGTAATAAGAGACGTAGGAGGGCCTTCAGGCCCGATTGGAGAATAATGAATCGGGCCTGAAGGCCCTCCTGTCCAGTCAGAAAGCAAAGGAGACAGGCGAAAACCATGTCGAATACGTATGACGTCGCCGTCGTCGGGGCCACCGGTCTGGTGGGCGAAACCATGATCGAGATCCTGCAGAGCCGGGGCTTCCCGGTCGGGCGTCTCTACCCGCTCGCCAGCGCCCGCTCGGTCGGCCGCACGGTGACCTTCCGCGGCGAGGAGATCGACGTGGAGGATCTCGCCGAGTTCGATTTCTCCCGGGCGCAGATCGGACTGTTCTCCGCCGGCGGCTCTGTCTCGGAGGTGCATGCGCCGAGGGCGTGGGACTCCGGCTGTGTCGTGGTGGACAACACCTCGTTCTTCCGTTACGACGACGACATCCCGCTGGTGGTGGCGGAGGTGAATCCCGAGGCCATCGCCGGCTACACCACCCGGGGCATCATCGCCAACCCCAATTGCTCGACCATGCAGATGCTGGTGGCACTGAAGCCCATCCACGATCGGGCCCGTATCCTGCGTATCAACGTCGCCACCTATCAGGCCGTCTCAGGCGCCGGGCGCAGCGCCGTCGAGAAGCTGGCGAAGGACGCCGCGGCCATGCTGGGCGGCAATCCGCCGGATGAGGAGGGGCCTGAAAAGCGGGTGGCCTTCAACGCGGTGCCCCACATCGACGTCTTCCTGGACAACGGCTACACCAGGGAAGAGATGAAGATGGTCTGGGAGACCCGGAAGATCTTCGACGACCACACCATCGAGGTGAACCCCACGGCGGTGCGCGTGCCGGTCTTCTACGGCCACTCCGAGGCGGTCCACATCGAGACCGAGGTCAAGCTGACGGCGGACGACGTGCGTGCGCTGCTGCTGGATGCGCCGGGTGTGAAGGTGCTCGACGGCCACGAGACCGGCGCCTATCCGACCTCCCTCACCGAGGGCGCTGGCACCGACGAGGTCTACGTCGGGCGCATCCGCGAAGACATCAGTCACCCCTCGGGCATCGACCTCTGGGTGGTGGCGGACAACGTACGTAAGGGCGCGGCGCTAAATAGCGTGCAAATAGCTGAAATATTGGTCAAAAATTATTTATAGGCTATAGTTGGCCAGGGATTAATGTTAAACGAGCTTGCTAATCTGACCCCGCAGCCTGCCCGCGTCGCAGCGCTGCGGCTCAGTTTAATGAGCCGGAGAAGACTTATGCTCGGAAGACTCGCTGGCGCCACGCTGATTATGCTCCTGGCGTGGTCGGGGACGGCTCAGGCCCTGGGCCTCGGGGACATCAGGCTCGAGTCGGCGCTGAACGAGCCGTTCCGGGCCCGGATCGAGCTCCTGTCGGTGACGCCGGAAGAACTCGAGGGCCTCGCAGTGCAGCTCGCCTCGGCCGAGACCTTCCGGCGTTACGGCATCGACCGGCCGTCGTTCCTGGGCGGATTCCGATTCGAGATCCAGCGGCTGCCGGGCGACCGGGGCGTGATCCGCGTGACTTCCCGGGAGCCCGTCACCGAGCCGTTCGTGACCTTCCTGACGGAGGCGGTCTGGCCCCGTGGGCGTCTCCTGCGCGAGTACACGGTGCTTCTGGATCCGCCGACCTTCGCGAGCGAGGAGTCGGCGGAGCAGCCCGCGCCCGTGCGGGCGCCGGCGGCGCCGTCGCAGCGCGCTCCGGATGCAGGCAGCATCCGGCGTGCGCCCGAGTCCGGCCAGACCTCGCCGGCACTCGGTGCCGGCGACGCCTACCGGGTACAGCGCAACGAGACGCTCTGGGGTATCGCCCAGCGTGTGCAACCGAGCGGCCTGACCATCAACCAGGTCATGGTGGCGCTGTACGAGAACAACCCCGAAGCCTTCGACGGCAATATCAATCGGCTGCGCGAGGGCGCCGTCCTGCGCATGCCGTCCGACGATGCGATGTACGGCATCAACCGCTCCGAGGCGGTGGCCGAGGTCAGCCGCCAGAACCAGGTCTGGCGGGGCGGTGAGTCCGGCAGCCTGCGCCTGGTCCCCGCCGACGAGGCGCCGGGGACGGCGGCCGCAGCAGCGCCGGGCACGGGCGCCGGGTCGACGCCCGGCACCAGCGGAACCGAGACGCAGCGGCTGCGCCGGCTCGAGTCGGAGCTGGCCGAGCGCGAGCGCCTGCTGAGTATCAAGGACCAGGAGCTCGCCCGGCTGCGCGAGCAGCTGGCGCGCCGCGAGGACGCCGCTGAGACGCCGCCGGCGGTGGCCGAGGACGAGACCGGCGCGGCGGCTCCGGGCGTCGACCTGGAGGCCGAGGGCGAGGCGGCCGCCGAGGCCGGCGGCGATGAGATCTTTGCCGAGGCCGACACCGAGAGCGAAGCCGGCACTGGCGCAGAAGACGAAGCGGCACCGGGCGACACGGCGACCGACGATGCGCAGACGCCCGCACGGCAAGCGGCCCCGGCACGTCCGACGCCGGCTGTTGTGACCACCGCTCGCGAGGATGAGGGCGGCATCATGGGCCTGCTGGGCGGCCTGCTCGGCAGCATCTGGACCTATGTGGGTCTGGGCGTCGTCGTCATCGGCCTGCTGCTGCTTGTGCTCGCACGGCGCCGTGGCAGCGAGGCGGAGGACAGCACCGGTACCTGGGAGGCACTGGACGACGACTTCGAGGACGACGAGGAGCGCGAGGCCACCGAGCGCCTGCGCGCGCTCGCGAGCGACGATGACTCCATCCTGGTGGTGGAGAAGGAACAAGAGGACGAGCCCTTCGGCACAGGCGCCGCTGCGGCAGCCGGCGCGGGCGCTGCGGCGGCGGCAGGAGCGGCGGCCAGAGTCGACGAGCAGGCGGATACCGGAGCGAGCGGTGTCTATTCGCTGGAGGATACCTTCAGCAGCGAGACGGCGATCAACCTGGACCAGTCCGACCCGCTGGCGGAGGCCGACTTCCACATGGCGTACGGCCTCTACGACCAGGCGGCCGATCTGATGCGCGATGCGATCGCGGCGGACCCGGACCGCGCCGACCTGAAGGCGAAGCTGGCCGAGGTTTACTTCGTGTGGGGCAACAGGGACGCGTTCGTGGATGCGGCCGAGAACCTGCATGACGCCCTGGGCAGAGAGGGCGGTGACAAGGATGCCGACTGGGACAAGATCGTGATCATGGGCCAGCAGATCGCGCCGGATCACGAACTGTTTGCGGACGCCGCGGCGGCCGGCGGCGGCGAAGTCGACCTGTCCTTCGACGAGGAGAGCGGCGTCGGCACGCTGGACGTGGACTTCGGCGCCGACGAGGAAGGCGATGTCGACCTGGCCTTCGGCGGCGAGGACGGCGGCGAGGCCGATCTGGAGGGCACCTCCGGCGGCCTGGATTTCGTGCTCGACGAGACCGGCGAGCGCACCGGCACGAACGAGATGCTGCTGGATCCGGCGGATCTGGCCGAGACCGGCGAGTACCAGCCGTCGGACGAGAGCTACAGCGGCGAGGAGCCTACCCAGGAATCGCCGACCCTGGAGACGCCTTTCGAGGAAGAGGACACCCGGGAATCGCCGACGGTGGAGTCGCCGGCCGGCGCGTCCGCCGACGAGGGGACCGACGACGAGGTCACCCAGGAGACCCCGACCATCGAGAGCCGGGGGCTGGGAGAGGAGCTGGGAGAGGACGAGACCTCCGAGCTGCCGGCCGTCAGCGAGGAACAGCAGCGCCGCTCCGAGCAGACGGCCGAGATCGATCTGGACGACCTGGGCCTGGACCTGGATGGCCTGGAGGAGTCCGGCGAGCGTTCGGCCACCGTGCTCCAGTTCCAGGATGACGACGGCGAATCCGACGAGGACCTGCTGGAGCGTACCGGCGAGACCCAGGTGCTGAGCGACGACGACGCCACGATGCTCGCGCCGGGAGGCGCCGGCGACGACGACGCGACCACTCTGGCCCCCGCAGCGGATCCGGATTTCGCCGAGACCGAGGCGCTGGACGAGCGCGGCAATGACGACGATACGGGTGCCACGGGCCGCATGCCCCGCCCGGGCGCGCAAGATGTGGACGTCGACCTGGACGATCTCACGGCCGCCATCAAGCGCAGCGACCTCGGCGACCTGGAGACCCTGCGGGACGATGACGACACCGTGGAACAGCCCTCATCGACGGATACTTCGGGCCGTTTCAGCAGCGAGGTGTTCGATGACGACGAACTGGACTCCATCCTCGACCTGGACGTGGGCGAGGATCTGGCCGACGATGACGACGCGCCCACCGAGACAGGCATGCAGGAGGCCGGCGAAGGCCGCACCCAGACCGAGGTAGGCACCAAGCTGGACCTGGCCCGGGCCTACGTGGACATGGGCGACCCCGAAGGTGCTCGCAGTATCCTGCAGGAGGTGCTCGAGGAGGGCGACGAGGGCCAGCGCCAGGAAGCCAACCGGCTGCTGGACGCGCTGCCCGACTGAGTGCCCGGCCGGCCCGACCCCGGCGTCGACTCTGATCGCGCCCCTGACGATGATGGCCGCCTGGCGATGGGCGTCGAGTACGAGGGCACCGCTTTCCAGGGCTGGCAGCGCCAGTCCCACGGCCGCGCCATCCAGAATGCCTTCGAGGCCGCGCTGTCGTGCGTGGCCGACGAGCCCGTCGAGGCGGTCTGCGCCGGCCGCACGGATGCCGGTGTGCATGCCACCGGCCAGGTGATCCATTTCGACCCGCCGGTCCGCCGCCGGCTGCGCAGCTGGCTGCTGGGCACCAACAGCAATCTGCCCGCCGACGTCAGCGTGAGCTGGGTGCGCGCCGTAAGCTCCGACTTCCATGCCCGCTATTCCGCGGTTTCGCGCAGCTATCGCTATCTGATACTGAACCGCCCGGTGCGCTCGGCGCTGCACCGCCACCGTGCGTGCTGGATTCACCAGCCCCTGGACGCGGCGCGCATGGCTGAGGCGGCACGCCACCTGATTGGCGAGCACGACTACTCCGCGTTCCGCGCCGCCGGCTGCCAGTCCCGCTCGCCGGTGCGCAACGTCACCGCCATTACCGTGGCCCGGCGGGGCGAATGGCTCGCCATCGACGTCAGCGCGAACGCATTCCTGCAGCACATGGTGCGCAACATCGCCGGTCTGCTGATCACCGTCGGGCGGGGCGAGCGCGAGCCTGACTGGGCGGCGGAGCTGCTGGCCGGGCGGGATCGCACCGCCGGCGCCTTCACGGCAGCCGCGGCGGGCCTGACGCTCATCGCCGTGGATTATCCGCCGGCGTTCGAGCTACCCGACGGCCGCGGGTACGCCGGGCTGCCGGCACCGCCGGCGGAGCACCCGCCGCAACCTCCTGCGTACCGACGGCCGCCGGTCTGACAGGGGAGAGACGAGGGGGTATCATCGCCGCATGAGCTGGTTCTCCAAAATCATACCCTCGCGCATCAGCACGGAGGGGCGCACCCGTTCGGTGCCGAGAGGCATCTGGATCAAGTGCCAGGCCTGCGATGCGCAGCTCTACCGCGCCGAGGTGCAGCGCAACCTGCATGTCTGCCCGAAGTGCGACTTCCACATGCGCATCGGCGCGCGGCAGCGGCTGGAGTCCTTTCTGGACGCGGATTCCATCAATGAGCTGGACGCCGGCTTGCAGCCCCGCGATCCGCTGAAATTCCGCGACAGCAAGCGCTACCGTG
>CAYRUH010000073.1:0-10565 GCA_964427415.1 uncultured Woeseiaceae bacterium
CATGGTCCACGAGCCCGGGATGAGCCCGGGGGTCCACGAGCCCGGGATGAGCCCGGGGGTCCACGAGCCCGGGATGAGCCCGCTTCACGGAGTAAGCCATGTTTGGACGTAAGAACAAGCGCCCCACGACCATCGACACCCTCGTCGGCCCGAATTCACGGGTGCAGGGGGACCTGCACTTCGAGGGCGGCTGCCACGTGGACGGTACTGTCCAGGGCAATGTCGGCGCCGACCCGGAGAGCGACTCGGCGCTCAGTATCAGCGAGAACGGCACCATCGAGGGCAACGTGACCGTGCCTCACGTCGTGCTGAAGGGCACGGTGCGTGGTGATCTCACCGCCAGCAAACGGGTGGAACTCGGGCCCACCGCACGAGTCATCGGTAATGTGTATTACAATCTGATCGAGATGGCTATCGGCGCGGAGATCAACGGCAAGCTGGTGCACGGCACGGACACGCGTGCGGGCCAGGTCGCCGAAGAGCGCGACCAGAACGGCAAGACCGGCGACACCGCGAAGATGCCGGCGCCCAAGATCGCGACGGGCGCCAAATAGGAATTCACAAGTCGACACCGCCAGACAGGGCCACGCGGGCCCGGGGAAGCAGAACCATGGAAAATTCGACAACGACACCCGAAGCCACCGAGATGCCGCCGCCGCCGCTGGTGTTCACCGACGCGGCCGCGCAGAAGGTGGGCGAGCTGATCAGTGAGGAAGACAATCCGGACCTCATGCTGCGCGTGTTCGTTTCCGGCGGCGGCTGCTCCGGCTTCCAGTACGGATTCACGTTCGACGAGCAGTCGGAAGAGGGCGACACCCAGGTGGAGAACCAGGGCGTGACGCTGCTGGTGGACCCGATGAGTGTGCAGTACCTCATGGGCGCCGAGATCGACTACAAGGAAGACCTGGAAGGGGCGCAGTTCATCATCCGTAACCCAAACGCCCAGACCACCTGCGGCTGCGGCTCGTCGTTCTCCGTCTGACAGGCTGACGTCGCCGCATCGGCGGCCGCCGGCAGGAAGCAGGGGAGACCGGCATCGTCTCCAACACCGAGCAGAACGACGATCACTCCCAGGACAGCGTCATCGCGGCTGTCGATCTGGGCTCGAACAGTTTCCACATGATCGTGGCCACTCTGCGCCACGGCCAGCTCACCATTCTGGATCGCCTGCGCGAGACCGTCCGGCTCGCCGAAGGCCTGTCGCCGCAGACCGGACTCACCGTCAGCAGCAAGGCCCGCGCACTGGAGTGCCTGAGCCGCTTCGGCGAGCGGCTGCGCGACGTGGACGCCTGCAACGTGCGCGCTGCCGGCACCAATACCCTGCGCCGGGCCCGGCGGGAGGGCGGCTTCCTGGCCGAAGCGGAGGCCGCCCTCGGCCATCCCATCGAGATCATCTCGGGCATCGAGGAGGCCCGGCTCATCTACCTGGGGGTTGCCCACAGCCTCCCGCCCATCGAGGGTCGTCGTCTCGTCGTGGACATCGGCGGCGGCAGCACGGAGCTGATACTGGGGCAGGGCGTGCAGCCCGAAGCGCTGGAAAGCCTGTCGATGGGCTGCGTTGGCAAGACCGAGCGCTTCTTTGCAGATGGCAAGCTCACCCGCAAGGCTTTCGACCGCGCCCGCACGGCGGCGCAGCTGAAGCTCAGGCCGGTGAAAGCGTTCTTCCGCAGGCACGGCTGGCAGGAGGCCATCGGTGCCTCCGGCACCATCCGTTCCGCCGAGGCCGTGGCCCGGGAGCTCGGGATTCTGCAGCCCGAGGGCCTCACTCTCGGCAATGTCGAGGAGCTGATCGAGCGCATGATCGGCGTGGGGCGCATCGAACGGCTGGATCTGCCCGGGCTGTCCCAGCGCCGCGCGCAGGTCTGGGCCGGCGGGCTGTCCATTCTGGCCGAGATCTTGGCCGCGCTCGGCGTCGAGCGCATGAACATCTCCGATGGCTCGCTGCGCGAGGGTCTGCTCTACGACCTGGTCGGCCGGCTGCAGCATGCCGATGCCCGGGAGCGCACCGTGCAGGCGCTGGTCGAGCGCTACCACGTCGACCCGGACCAGTCCGAACGGGCGGCACTTATGGCCGGGCGGCTGCTCGCTCAGGTGGCGAAGCCCTGGAAGCTCACCGACCCGCTGGATGCGAAACTGCTGGAATGGGCGGCGCGGCTGCACGAGATCGGCCTGGACATCTCCCACCATAACTTCCACGAGCACGGCGCCTACATCGTGGAGCACGCCGACCTCCCCGGTTTCCCCCGCCTGGAGCAGCAGGTGCTGGCCTGCCTGATCGCCTCACAGCGCAAGCGTCCGGACCTGGATCGCCTCGCCCGTCTGCCGGAGAAGAAGCGCAAACGGGTGCTGCGTCTGGCACTGCTGCTGCGCCTCGCGGTGCTGCTGAACCGCAGCCGCTCGGCGGACCTGCCGCTGGATACAGGCGTGGCCGCGGGCAAGAGATCGCTCGGGCTCTCGTTCCCGGACGGCTGGCTGGACAACAACCCGCTGACGCTGGCCGATCTCGACCGCGAGATCCAGTATCTGAAACCGACCGGCTACCGGCTGGAGGTGAAGTACTCCGGTCAGCAGGTCTCGGCCAGCCGCTGAAGCAGCGCGGCCTGCGCCGAGTGCGCGCCGGCATCCGGGCCGGGAGAGAGGCGGTAATAGCTGCCGTCGGCGCTGAGCTCCCAGGCGTCGGTATTGTCCTCGAGGTAGAGTTCCAGGTCGGCCTTGACCTGGTTGCGGTGTGACTTGCGGGTGAGCGGGAAGCAGGTCTCCACCCGGTTGAAGAAGTTCCGCTCCATCCAGTCTGCGCTGGCGCAGAAGATCAGTTCGTCGCCGCCGTTCAGGAAGTAATACACTCGCGAGTGCTCCAGGAAGCGGCCCACGATAGAGCGCACCCGGATATTCTCCGAGACCCCCGGCAGCCCCGGGCGCAGCGAGCAGATGCCGCGCACGATAAGGTCGATCTCGACGCCGGCCTGCGAGGCCCGGTACAGGGCCCGGATCACCTCGGGCTCGATCAGCGCGTTCACCTTGACGATGATCCGCGCCCGCTTGCCCCGCCCCGCCGCCGCGGTCTCCGCCTCGATCAGCTCCAGTACGCGGCCGTGCAGGCTGAAGGGCGCCGTGGTCATGCGTGTCAGGTTGCGGATCTCGGTGAGGCTCGTGAGCTGCATGAAGACCTCGTGCACGTCCCGGCCCAGCGACTGGTCCGCCGACAGCAGGCCGTAGTCCGTGTACACCCGGGTGGTCTGCGGGTGATAGTTGCCGGTGCCGAGATGGACGTAGCGGCGCAGTTCATTGCTGTCGCGCCTGACCACCAGCGCCATCTTGGCGTGGGTCTTGTAGCCGACCACGCCGTAGACGACGTGGGCGCCCGCCTCCTGCAACCGGTTTGCCAGCGCAATGTTGGCGGCCTCGTCGAAGCGGGCCATCAGCTCAATGACCACCGTCACTTCCTTGCCCGCCCGGGCGGCGGTCACCAGGTGATCGACGATGGGGGAGGTGGCGCCGCTGCGGTATAGCGTCTGCTTGATGGCCAGCACGTCCGCATCTGCAGCAGCCTGGGCGATGAAGTCGATTACCGGCGTAAACGCCTGGAACGGGTGGTGCAGCAGCACGTCCTTCGCGTCGACCGCATCGAAGATCGTCTCCGCGGCCACCAGGCCGGCGGGCAGACCGGGTGTGAAGGGATGGAACTTCAGGTCGTCGCGCCCGGACAGGTCGCAGACGCGCAGCAGGCGGTTGAGGTTCACCGGACCGTCCACCGGATACAGGTCCTCGGCGTCCAGCTCGAAGTGGTCCAGCAGGAAGGTGCTGAGTTCAGCGGGGCATTCGCTCGCCACCTCCAGGCGCACGGCCGCCCCGTAGCGGCTGGCGGCCAGCTCGCCCTCCAGCGCCCGCACCAGGTCGTCCACCTCCTCGTCGTCCACGTACAGGTCGCTGTTGCGGGTCACCCGGAACTGGAAGCAGCCGTCCACGTTCATGCCCGGGAACAGCTCGTCGACGAAACTGTGGATCACCGAGGACAGGAAGACGAAGTTCTCCTCGCCCGGGTTGCCGAGCCCGGCCGGCAGCGGGATCAGTCGGGGCAGGGAGCGGGGCGCCTGCACGAGTCCCCGGTGGCGGCGGCGGCCGAAGACGTCCTTGCCCTTCAGTGCCACAAGGAAGTTCAGGCTCTTGTTCAGGATGCGGGGAAAAGGGCGCGCCGGGTCCAGAGTCAGCGGCGTGAGAACGGGCAGCACCTGGTCGTGAAAAAAGGCGTGCAGCCAGTTGTTCTGCTCGTCCGTCCACTGATCGCGACGGACGAAGTGCACACCGTTCTCAGCCAGCGCGGGGATGAGTCCCTCGTTCAGCAGCCGGTACTGGCGCTCCACCAGTGCGAACGCCTCGGCCCGTATCGCCGCCAGCGTCTCCCGCGGCGTCATGCGGTCCGGCCCCGGCGGCGCCGAGCCGAGTTCTTCGCGCTGTTTCAGTCCGGCCACCCGGATCTCGAAGAATTCGTCTAGGTTGGTGCAGGAGATGCACAGGAAGCGCAGGCGCTCGAGGAGCGGAGTGGTGGTGTCCAGCGCCTGGGCGAGTACCCTTTTGTTGAATTCGAGCAGGCTGAGCTCGCGATTGATGTAGTAGCCCGGCAGGCTCAGGTTCCCGGTATCCACGGCCGTGCTCCTTCAGCGCAAGGGGGTGGCCGATCAGTATAGCAGCGGGGTGCTCAGCCGGAGGGGGTGGCGCTGCCCTCTGCGATGTAGATGCCGCCGAGTATGGCTGCGCTCTGTGCCCCCGTGACCCGTGGCCGGTTGCCCGGGCGTCCGGCCAGCGTCTCCCTGGCCAGCCAGGCGAAGGCGGCGGCCTCGACCCAGTCCGGGTCGAGGCCTGCGGCCGCCGTGCTCATGACCTCGGCAGGCGCGCACAGCGCTGCCAGCCGTCCCATGAGAACGCCGTTATGCGCGCCACCACCGCACACGAGCACCTGGCTTGCCCCCTGCGCGTGTTCGCCGACGGCACGGGCGATGGTGACGGCGGTGAGTTCGGTCAGTGTCGCCTGCACGTCGGCGGGCGGCGGTTGTTCGGGCAGGGCCTCCAGGCGGGCGTCAAGCCAGTTGACGTTGAAGTACTCCCGGCCCGTGGATTTCGGCGGCGGCGCCGTGAAATAGGGGTCGTCCAGACAGGCCTCGAGCAGCAGGCGGGAGACCGTTCCCTCCCGCGCGAATGCCCCGTCCCGGTCCCAGGACTTGCCTCGCTGGTGCCGGATCCAGCCGTCCATCAGGGTATTACCGGGACCGCTGTCGAAGCCGACGCGCACGTCGCCGTCCACCACCGTGACATTGGCGATGCCGCCGATATTGACCACCGCCGACGGGCCCCCGCCGCCGAACAGCCAGCCGTGGAAGGCCGGTGCCAGCGGCGCCGCCTCGCCGCCCAGGGCAATGTCCCGGCGGCGGAAATCCGCCACGGTGGTGATGCCGGTGCGGGCGACGATGACGTTGGGGTCGCCGATCTGCAGCGTGAACGGGGTGTCGGCGTCCGGCCGGTGGCGCAGCGTCTGGCCATGGCTGCCGATGGCGCGGATGTCCGCGGCCTCCAGCCCTGCGCCGGCCAGCAGCCGCAGCGCGGCGGCAGCGAACGCCCCGCCCACCTGCACGTCCAGCCGGCCGAGCGTATCCAGGTTGCAGGAGGCCGGGTCGGCCACCGCCCGTTCCAAAGCCCGGCCCAGGTCGCTGGCGTAGGCGTGGCAGGCGGTGGCCACCAGCTCGCAGCCGCGCCGGCCGCGTTCGGGGAAGGCGACGACTGCCGCGTCCACGCCGTCCATGCTGGTACCGGAGATCAGGCCGAGGAAGAGTTCGCTCATGTGGTCAGGCGGCCCGTGGCGACAGAGCGCCTGGCCGGCTCACTGCAGCGAGGCCAGGCGCGTCGTTCGATACCGGTTGAGCCGCTCAAGCAGCGGTTCCGCGGCCGCCAGGAAGTCGCCGCGCCAGGCCTCGCGGATGGGCTCTGCCTCGGGCAGCTCCACTGTGCGGGGATTGCGGTGTACCCCGTTCACCCGGTACTCGTAATGCAGATGGGCGCCGGTGACCATGCCCGTGGCACCCACGTAACCGATGATCTGGCCCTGCCTGACCCTGCTGCCGGGCTGTGCCCGGGAATGAAAGCGCGACATGTGGGCGTAGAGCGTGGTGATGTTACCGCCGTGCTGGAGGATCACCGTGTTGCCGTAGCCGCCCTTGCGGCCACGGAAGATCACCTTGCCGTCGCCGGCCGCCTTGATGGGCGTGCCGGTCGGTGCCGCGTAGTCCACGCCCCGGTGGGCACGGATGGTATTCAGCACCGGATGGCGGCGGTTCGGGTTGAAGTTGGAGCTGATATAGGCGAAGTCCACCGGCGCGCGGATGAAGGCCTTGCGCACGCTGCGTCCGTCCGGGGTGTAGTAGTCGCTGGCGCCTTCCGGATTGACGAAGCGCAGGGCCTGGAAAGTATTACCCCGGTTTACGAACTCGGCGGCAACGATTTCGCCGTTGCTGACGAATTCGCCGTCCTGCCAGACCTCCTCGTAGAGGATGTAGAACTCGTCGCCCTTGCGGATGTCGAGTACGAAATCGATGTCCCAGGCGAAGATGCCCGCCAGGTTCATGATGACGTTGTCGGAAATGCCGGCGTCCATCGCCGCCTCGAACAGCGAGGTCTCGATCACACCGTGCGCCATCTTCTCGCGCACCTCGATGGGGCGCTCGACGATCGAGGCGGCGAAGCCGTCCGCCTTGGCCTCCACCAGCAGCGCGGAGGTGAGGTCCAGTTCCTTGTACAGACGGCGCAGGCGTCCGTCGCTGTGGCGGATCTCCAGCTTGTCGCCGGGGCGGATCAGGCGCAGCGGATTCCTCGCCTCCGGCAGGCTGGTGATGCGGGCCAGATCGGCGATGCTGAGCGAGTGGCGGCGGAACAGCCGGTCCAGGGTATCGCCGCGGGCCACCTTGAGCGTCAGTGGCGTATACGGCACGATCGGCATGGCGTCGGCGTCGGCGTCGGCGTCGGTGTCGGCACCGGCCGCCAGCAATTCCGCCAGTGATTCACTGCGGCGCTGCACTTCCGGCGCAGGAATCCGCAGCGAGGCGGCGATCTCCCGCTCCACCACACCGGGGCTGACCTGCTCCGCGGTGCCGCCGGCATCGCGCAGCCCGGCCAGCAGGGCCACGACCGCCAGCGGCAGGCCGAGACCGACGGCGAACCAGGAAAGGCGCTTCGGACCCGGACTCTTGTGCGCGAGCTTGTGCTTGTAATCGTGCCTGATCGGGCTCACAGGACGGTGCAAGGCGGCTCTCCGGTGTGGGGCAGCCGCTAATGTAGCCAGAAGACATAATCGAGTCAAAGAAAGCGGCAGTAAATCAGGCCGTTAAACGGGCTTCCTGAGATGGCGTTTCAGGCGGTACATGGCTGCGGCAGGGCCGGGCCCTCAGTATCCTTTGTGATTCGTGCCCGGCTCGGGCAACATTCGCAGCGCGGCGCGCGCGCCGCGGCGCCCGGGCCATTGACGGGGCATGGACGGGCGATGGAACAGGGCAACAGAAAAAGGCTGCATGAACAGCGCCACAGAAATGGCGACGGGAGCCATGAACGAGATCTCCGCCGAAGACCAGTTCGAGGAGCTGACCCGCGGTGCCGAGGAGGTGCTGCCGGAAGGCGCCCTGCGCGCAAAACTGGCCGAGGGCCGGCCGCTGGTCGTCAAGGCCGGCTTCGATCCTACGGCGCCTGATCTGCACATTGGCCACACGGTGCTGATCAACAAGATGCGCCAGTTCCAGGAGTTCGGCCACGAGGTCGTGTTCCTGATCGGCGACTTCACCGGCATGATCGGCGATCCATCGGGCAAGAACGCCACCCGCCCGCCACTCACCGAGGATGACGTGCGGGAGAACGCACGTACCTACGAGGCACAGATATTCAGGATCCTGGACCCCGAGCGCACCCGCATCGAATTCAACTCCCGCTGGATGGGCGAGATGACCGCCGCCGACATGATCCGGCTGGCGTCCCATCACACGGTGGCGCGCATGCTCGAGCGCGACGATTTCCACAAGCGCTATACCGGCGGCCTGGCGATAGCGGTCCACGAGTTCCTCTATCCGCTGGTGCAGGGCTATGACTCCGTGGCGCTGAAGGCCGATGTGGAGCTGGGCGGCACGGATCAGAAATTCAACCTGCTGGTCGGGCGGCAGCTGCAGCAGGATTACGGCCAGCCGCCCCAGGTGGTCTTCACCATGCCGCTGCTGGAAGGCCTCGGCGGCGTGGAGAAGATGTCCAAGTCGCTGAACAACTACGTGGGCATCACCGAGCCGGCCGACGAGATGTTCGGCAAGCTCATGTCGATCTCCGACGATCTCATGTGGCGCTACTTCGAGCTGCTGAGTTTCCGCCCGCTGGGCGAGATCCGCTCGTTGCACGATGCCGTCGCAGAGGGCCGCAATCCCAGGGACGTGAAGTTCGAGCTGGCGCGGGAGATCGTGGACCGTTTTCAGGGTGCCGGCGCCGGCGAAGCAGCGCAAAAGACTTTCATCGCCCGCTTCCGCAAGGGCGATATGCCTGAGGACATGCCGGCCGTAGAGGTGGCCACCGAGAGCGGCCGGCTGGGCATCGCCCGGGTACTGAGTTCGGCGGGCCTGGTCTCCAGTAACTCGGAGGCGTTCCGCATGATCGGCCAGGGCGCGGTGCGGGTGGACGGTGTCCGCATCGAGGACCGGGAACTGGAGCTCGAGGCGGACAATACCCACGTCTGTCAGGTCGGCAAGCGCCGCTTCGCGCGGGTGACGCTGACGTGATACCGGAAATCGGGGGAATGGACGGGGTGGCCCGGGCCGCCCGCAGTTGGCTGTTGTAAGGAGAGAGAGATGCAGTTCAGGAAGATAGTGGTCTGTGTGGCCGTGCTCGCTGCCGGCAGCGCGGTCGCCATGGATGCCAAGCAGGCCGAGAAGGCGTACGAGGTCCGCCACTCGCTGTTCAACCTGGTGGGCTGGAATACCGGGCCGCTGGCCGGCATGGCCAAGCAGGAGATCCCCTTCGACGCGGAGAAGGCAGAAAAGCATGCGAGCCGCATCGCCGCGCTCGTGCCGATGATTCCCGACGCCTTCGCCGCCGATACCCGGGATTTCGACCTGCGCACCGAGGCGAAGGACGTGATCTGGCAGGAGAAGGAGGAGTTCCTGGAGCTCGCGGCGGCGATCCGCGAGAAGAGCGCCGCCCTCGAGACGGCGGCGGCCGGCGGGGATTTCGACCGGTTCAGGACGGCCTTTGTCGCGATGGGGCAGGCCTGCAAGGACTGCCACGACCGATTCCGCGAGGACTGACGTACCCGCTGACGAGAGACGGCCCGGAACCGGGCCGCGTCAGAAAAGGAAGTCTGCGGCGGGCGGTTCCGGTGCCAGGTTCACAATCAGCCATACGCCGCCCGCGGCGAGGGCGGCCACGACCAGCGCCAGCCCGAGCCGGTGGCCCGCTATCCCCGCCGCGGGGTGCGCACCGCGCTTGCGGCCGATGATCATCGCCGTCACCAGGTCGATGCGCAGCCTGAGCCAGTAGGCGAGGATGGCCGCGAGGTGCAGGCCCGTCAGGGCCAGCAGCAGGTTGAAATTCACGGCGTGCAGCCAGGACAGGGTGCCGGCCAGATCGTCGGACACGGCACCGTGCCACGGACCGCTGGTCAGCACGTCGTCGGTGTTGAACAGTCCCGTGACCGCCTGTACGGCCACCACGGCCATCATCGCCAGTATCGACCAGCCGCCGAGCGGGTTGTGGCCCGCGCTCACCCGGGCCCGCCCGGCCAGCCAGTCCCTGACATAGGCGGCGACGGTGCCGGGGCCGCGCAGGAAATCGGCGAATCGGGCGTGGCGCGGCCCGACAAAACCCCAGAGGATGCGGAATACAACCAGCCCGATCACCAGGTAGCCGAGCCGCATGTGCCAGTCCATGTATTTCACGCCGAGCTCGTGGGTGATCCAGCTGCCCGCCAGCGCGAGCACCAGCAGCCAGTGGAACAGCCGCAGGGGCAGGTCCCAGATGAGCGTCGCCGGCGCCGCGGCGGCATGGTCTACGTCGTTTTCCATGGCGGCATTCAGCCAGAACCGTGCCGGGCCGGCAAGCTCCCGCGAGCCGGAGCATCGGGCAACGGCGGGAGGTCTGAGAATGAGGTCGGGAAGGTGTTCCCTGGGGGGTGGTCCGGCGCCCGCTGTAAAGAATTTGCAAACGGGTGTTGACGGCGGGCGGAGCGCCGCTATAATGCGCCCTCCCTGGCGGCCGCGTCGCCGACAGGGGACCCCGAAAAAGCAGTTACGCAGGCAGCCAGGACTGTTGACCAACCCCGGCTTGCCTGTATAATTGTGGGTCTGCCCCGGATTCCGGGGAATCGCTCTTTAACAATACAATCAGGTAATTTGTGTGGGCGCTCGCGCTGGAATTTTCGGAAGCGAAAACCAGAGTGAGCGAACCAAACCTAAGTCAATGTGATTTAGAGCTTGGCGATCTCACTCTTCAAACTTCAATGTTTAAACTGAAGAGTTTGATCCTGGCTCAGATTGAACGCTGGCGGCATGCCTAAC
>CAYRUH010000074.1:0-8551 GCA_964427415.1 uncultured Woeseiaceae bacterium
TGAACTTCCGCATGGGCAAGGCATTCATCGTCAAGGCCGCCACCGATCTGCCGGACGGCATGTATGGCGCGCACTCCGCGCTTTTCCTCGTCGCCGACGGCGTGCCGGAGCCCGGAGGCGACCGGGGGCACAATACGCTGTTGTTCACCGACGGACGTTGTATCGGGCCGGCCTGCCCCTGATCCGGCCCGGCTAGGGCGTCTCGCCGAGTGCCTGCAGCACCTCGGTGCGGATCGCCTGAGCGCCGGCGACGTAAGGGTGGTTCGCGCCGAGTTTCTCCTCGCGTATGGCCAGACAGCGTTCGACGGCGGGCCGTGCCGCCTGCGGTTGATCTTCGGCCAGCCGCAGTCTGGCCAGGTTACAGAGGCTGGTCGCCACCTCCTCGTGACCCGGCCCCAGCGCGGCTTCGCGGATCCGCAGCGATTCCTCGATCCGCGGCGCGGCCTCCCGCGGCAGACCCATCTCCAGCAGCAGCAGGCCGAGGTTGTTCATCATGCTCGCGGTATCACGGTGCTCGGGTCCCAGTGTCCTCTCGAGGTTGGCGAGGCCGCGCTCGAACATCGGCCGCGCCGTGGCGTAGTCGCCCAGGTTGTAATTCAGGATGGCGAGGGAATTGACGACATAGGTGATATCGGGATGCCCGGGCTCCAATACCTGGTCGTATACCTCGAGGGCTGCGGCGTACGTGTTACGGGCAGCCTCGAAGTCCCCGGCGCCCCATTGCGCGATGCCGATATTGCGCAGCACGCGGCCGTACTCCCGGCTCACGTCGTGGCCGGAGGAAACGAGCATCTCCCGCGCGGTCTGCAGCGTCGTCAGTGACTCCGTGTATCGCGACAGCGTGCCGTAGACGGAGCCGAGGTTGCCGTAGGCGGTCGCCAGCCAGGGCACATCGATCTCGTCCTCCGACCCCTCCGCCAGGGCTATCGCCTCGCGGTACAGGCCGATGGCTTCTTCGTATTCGCCCTGCAGGTAGCGGACGTTCGCGAGTCCCGCGGTGGTCACGGCCTCTGCCGTTTCGTCCGCCTCCCCCGTGCGGATGTCCCTGGCCTCCCGGAGCAGCCGCCCGGCCTCGTCCAGCAGGCCGAGCTGTGCGTAGACCGCGCCCATCTCCTGCATCAGCCGGCGCTGCACGACTGGCTCGTCGGCCAGATCGTTGCGGATGCGTGCGACACCGCGGTCGAGGATCTCGCGCGCCGTCACGGAACCGGCATCGGCGGCGCCGGGTGCCGCCACGCGGAAGAGGCCGGTGAGGAAGTCCGTCACCTCGTCGGACGTGCGCGCCTCTTCATTGGCGATCCGCTCGGCTTCCTGCGCCCGCAGCAGACCGAGTGTCGCGGCTGCGATACCCAGTACCAGGGACAGCGACACTACGCTGCCGGCGATCACGGTCAGGGTGTGACGCCGCGCAAACTTGCCGATGTGGTAAAGCGCGGAGGGCGGCCCCGCCTCCACCGGCTCGTTGGCGAGGTGCCGGTGCAGATCGGCGCCGAGTTCCGACGGCGAGGCATAGCGGCGCTCGGGGTCTTTCGCCAGCGCCCGCATCGTGATCCAGTCGAGGTCGCCGCGCAGCGCGCGCACGAGCGCGGCACTGTCGGTGCCCCGTTTCCTGGCCAGCTCGTCGGCCGCGGCCTGCAGCGTGCCCAGTTTCATGCTGGGCCGCGACGGCTCGTCCTCGCGGATGCGGCGGCAGATCTCGTCGTAGCCGGCAGCCCGCAGCTCCGCCGGATCCAGGGGCAGGGACCCGACCAGCAGTTCGTAGAGCAGGATGCCCAGCGAGTAGACGTCGGTACGTGTGTCCACATCCTGTGCCGACAGTCCGGCCTGCTCGGGGCTCATGTACTCCGGTGTGCCGATGAACACGCCCTGACGGGTGAACAGGGTCCTCGCGGCCGCCGTCTGCGCCGTCGCCTTGGCGATACCGAAGTCGATGATCTTCGGGATCGGCGCCCCGTCCTCCTCGCTGATCAGCACGTTGGTGGGCTTCAGATCCCGGTGGATGATGCCTTTCTGGTGTGCGTGCTGCACACCGTTGCACACCGCGAGGAACAGGTTCAGGCGCTCGCGCGTGTTCAGGCGGCGGGCATCGCAGTACTCGGTGATCGGCACGCCGTCGATCAGTTCCATGACGAAGTAGGGACGGCCGGCGTTCGTCGCGCCCGCATCGAGGACCCGGGCGATGTTGGGGTGGCTCATCATCGCCAGCGCCTGGCGCTCGACGTCGAAGCGGGCGATGACCTCGCGTGAGTCCATCCCGAGCTTGATGAGTTTCAGTGCGACGGTGCGGCGTATCGGTTGCGACTGCTCCGCGGCGTAGACCACCCCCATGCCGCCCTCGCCGATGACGGAGATCAGCCGGTAGGGCCCGATCCCGCGTCCGATCATCGCGTCGGGATCGAGATTGCGCAGCGCCTCGATACCGCGATCGATGCTCTCGTCGATGCTGCCGTCCCCGTGTGCGGCGATCAGCCCTGTGAGCTCCGCGCGCAGTTCCGCATCTTCTCCCGTGGCCGCGGTGAGGAATCGTTCGCGCTCCTCCTCCGGCAGCTCCAGGGCCTGGTGGAACAGCTCCCACAGCCGTTCCCAGCGCTTGTCGGTCACCCCTCCTGCTCCGTCTCGCCGAGGCGCAGCCGCAGCCAGGCTTGTGCGGCAGTCGAGTGGCGGTTGACGGTGCGGGGGGAGAGCTCGAGGGCCTGTGCGGTCTCCCCGACGGTGAAACCGGCGAAATGGCGCAGTTTGACGATATCGGCCATGACGGGGTCCTGTTCCGCCAGTTGCCCGAGCAGCTGGTCCCAGGCGACGAGGCGCTCGACGTCGACATCGTCGGGGAACTGCAGGCCGTCGAAGCCGGTGCGGCGCAGCTCACCGCCGTGCTTCGCGGCGGCGTAGCGCCGTGCGCGCTCTATCAGTATGCGGCGCATCGTCTCGGCAGCCGCCGCGAAGAAATGGCTGCGGTTGTCCCACTCGGTGTCGCTGCCGACGAGCCGCAGGTAGGCCTCGTGGACGAGCGCGGTCGGCTGCAGCGTGTGACCCGGAGGTTCACGATTCATGCGGGCATGGGCGAGCTTGCGGAGTTCGTCGTAGACCAGCGGCAGCAGCTTGTCGGAAGCACCCGCCTCGCCGCGTGCGGCTGCCTCGATCAGTTGGGTGACGGGATTGTCCTGCAACAGCCGACCTCCTTGCCGGACAATTGTTGCCTCCCGCAGGCTGCGCCGCAAGTAACGGCGGGCCGGCGCCGTCGTGGCGCCGGCCCGCGCGGTCGCGAAGAGCATGCGGCTATTCCTCGTCTTCCTCTGCGAACAGCCACACGAGATAGTCGGAGACGCCCAGGCTTTCCTCGATTGACTCGCCTGCCTCGTAGAGACCGAAAGTGGCGGCGCCGAGATTGTCTTTCTGTGCGCTCTTCATCGTCTGTGCCAGCTTGTACAGCGCCGAATCCCCGTTACTGGTAGGTTCGGTCACGAAGTCTTCTCCGGCCGCGACCAGCATGCGCAGGGGATTGAACAACACTTCGTGCGCGCCGCTGCGGATGCCTTCCATGGCAGCACCGGCCTGACCGTATCGCTGGGAGTAATAGAACTCCGTGCCGGCGTCCACTAGCGAAGAGACGCCTACGAATGTCGCGAACGGACCCCCGGAATGACCGATGGCCGCGTTGGCACCGCCGATCACGCCCTTGCCGACGACTTGCCCGGCTTTGGTATTCGTGTAATTCCCGGACGGTTCGGCTAGTGCCGAGACCATCGCGCCGAAGAGGTTGATATTGAATGCCCTGCTCTCCAGCAACCTCGCCAGCGCGCGTTGTTTCGTGATGGAGCGGAGAATCCGATTCTGCTCCGCGCTGAGACGGATGTTCTTGCCGGCAGAGAAAACCCCGGGCCTGCCGGTGTTGTTGCGGATGTCGGCACGGATGCCCACGAACTCGTCGAGTTTCGACGAAACGCTCAGCCAGGTTCCGCCGAGGCCCGCACGGACGGTGTCCGCCATGGCATCCCACTTCCGTCCGGCCAGGGTGGCCCCGCCCAGGCCGGCGTTCACGACGTTGTCGACCTGCTTGCCGAGCCAGTTGCCGCCCCGGCGTACCATGGAGGAGAACCAGCCTTCCTCTTCGTCGAGTCCGGTCGGGTCGGTGAACATCAGCGGGTTGCCGCGTGCGTACTGATACGGATTGCCGCGCTTCGGCGAGAAAGAGCGTTCGGCATCGCGCGACAGGAAGCGCCCGGTCCTGGCGTCGTAGTAGCGGGCTCGCGCGTAGTACAGGTCGCTGTCGCCCTCCCGCATGACGCCCCGCTTGCCCATGAAGGTGAACGCATTGTCGATGCCGCCCTGCTCGGCGATGACCTCGCCGTAGGGTGTGTAGGCGTAGGACGCCAGGACATTGCCGGAACCGCCGGTGATATAGAGGGTGTTGCCGCGCTCGTCGTAGTGGTAGAAGCGACGTTCCCCGTCCGGTTCCACGCTGTAGAGCAGGTCGCCCGACGGCGTGTGCACGTAGTAGCGCTGGTCAGTGCCGTCCTGCCGCTCGACCGAGACCGAGGGCAGGCCGAGGGCGTAGTTCCACAGGTACTCTCGTGTGCCGCCCGCGTCGGACCGCTGCGTCCGGTAGCCCATGGCGTCGTACTCCAGCGCCACGCTCGCTCCCGGGGCCGTGTACCCGGTCATCCGGGAAGCCAGGTTCCACTCGTAGTTGCGGCGGTCATCGGCGGTTCGCCGGCCGAGCGCATCGTGGACGAACTGTTCGGTCTGGCTGGCCGCATCGTAGCTGTACGCTTCCGTGCCGGCATCGGCCAGGCCGGCGGGCCGCGGCACGTTGCGGGTGGCCTGGCTGATACGTCCCTGCGCGTCGTATTCGAGATCGATCAGCGAGATCCCCGGCTCCTCGATGGTGTCGAGGCGGCCCGCCACGTCGTAGCCGAGGGAGGTGGTCACGCCGTTGGCACGCGAGATAGCGTCGAGCAGGCCCGCCTCGTCGTTCGTGAAGGTCACGGCCTCTCCCAGCCAGTCCTCGATCGAGGTCAGCATGCCGCGGTCGTCGTAGCGGTACGTGACGGTCTTGCCGGGAGCCAGCTCGACGGTCTCGATCCGGTCGTCGGCGTCGTGACCCACCACGATGCCGTTGCTGGCGGCGACGTTGCCGTTCGCGTCGTAGCCGAGGGCCACGCCGCTCGCCGCTATCGGTCGTCCGAGATCGTCGTAGTCGTATTCGAACAGCGTGCCGTCGCTGTAGGCCCGCTCCGTCTCGAAGCCGGAAGGGTTACGGGTGATCGTCAGTGAACCCAGTCCGTCCGGGAACTGGACGCTGCCGACCCAGCTGCGATTGTCATAGCCGAGCTCTGTCCGGCGCCCGAGCGGGTCCTCGATGTCGGTCAGGCGGCCGGCTCCGTCGTAGGCCCTCAGCCAGTCGTTGCCGTTGGCGTCACGGAAGCGGATCGGCCGGTTCAGCGCGTCATAGCCGATCTCGGTGCTGATGGCACCGCCGTAATTCCGGAAGGCCGTCACGTTGCCCCGTTCGTCGTACTCGATGCGCAGCAGGGCATCGCCGGGCTGGTCGTCGAAGCCGATGAACCGGCCGCGATCGTCGTAGACCTTGGTCAGCGTGCCGGCGCCGTCCGAGTAGCGGTCGGTGCGGCCAGGGCGGGCCCCGGTGGATCCCGCGTCCAGCGTCAGTATGCCCGGAGCCACGAAAGCGTCCGGCAGCCCTTCCTCCGTGTAGCGCAGTTCGAACGGTGTCCTCCCGTCCAGCGACAGCGAGACCGGCCGGTCAGCCCGGTCGTAGCCGAAAGTGTTGCGCCGGCCCAGCGGTGCGGCGATCTCCTCCAGCCGACCGAGTTCGTCATAGCTGAACCCGGTGACATCGCCCTTCGGGCTGCGCATCTCCGTAACGCGATCCATGTCGTCATAGACGTAGGTGATATCCGGCATGGTCGGAGCGGAGATCGTGACGACGTTGCCGTTGCCGTCGACGGTCCGGGATACGGTCTTGTCGCGCTCATTCGTGAGCGAGACGAGCCGTCCGGCATCGTCATAGACCATGAGTCTTCGCGTCGAATCGGCGTGAATGACCGCGACGTTCCGGTTGTACCGGTCGTAGGTGTAGCGGGTACGGTTACCGGCCGAATCCGTGATCGCCTCGGCGTTGCACCGCTCGTCACGCTCGATCGTGAACCCGGCACCACCGGGCAGGCCGGCGGAGATCAGGCTGCCGGCGGCGTCGTAGGCATAGGTCCAGCGCTGCTGATCCTGATCGACGATGGCGGAACGCAGTCCCGCGGCGTCGTGCTCGATCGTCAGCGCGTCACCGTTCGCCTGCTCGATGCGGGCGACGTCGTAGAACGGGTGGCCGAGGAAGCTGGCCACTTCGGCATGTGAGAAGACCGTCTCGTTCTGACCGCTCTTCCCGTGCCGCGCGATCCTGCCGCTGGCCGGATCGTATTCCAGCGTGGTCACCACGCCGGTAGGCGCCGTGACGCTGGTGACGCGTCCGGCGCCGTCGTACGCCACGGCAGTCGTCTCGCCTTCGCCGTTGGTCAGCGCGACCAGCCGGCCGTCGTCGTCGTGTTGCAGCCGGATGTCGCTGCCGTCCGGCGCCTGCATCGCCGTCGGCGACGTGCCGCTCTGGTAGGCGATGGCCGAGATATTGCCGGGCGCGTCGGTCTGGCTCGCCACACGGTTGTCGGCGCCGTACGTCCAGGAATAGGGGATATTGCCTTCCGGCAGGCGTACCGCCGTGATCAGGCGATCACCGGCCGCGGATTCGTACAGGAACTCGGTCCGCGCGTTCTCGGCATCCGTGACGGCCGTCAACTGCCCGTCCGTGTACTCGAAGACTGTCTCGCGGAACGCGCCCTCGACGCCGGTGCGGATCGAGGCGATTCGCTCCAGGTCGTAGATGAGCTGTATCGCGATGGTCCTGCCGTCGCCCACGAACACCGGTTTGCCGGTGGCGATGGAGTACTCGATGGTGACCCGGTTACCGAACCGGTCCTCTATCCTCGCCAGGCGGTCGGCGGTGGTGTCGAACACGTACAGGCGCTGCGCGTCGTCGTCCACGAGCACCAGCGCGCCGGTCGTATCGTCTTCAAGGAGCGCATGGCCCTCGTCGGCGGGGTCCGTGCTGGTCCAGCCCGCACCGTCGCGGGCAAACTCGAGTACGCGGCCGCGCCACGTGGTGATGGTGGCGGTATCGGCGTCGTGCGATATCTGCCACTCGAAGCTGTGCGCCCAGTTCGGCCCGAGGCTGCCGCCGGCCTGTCCCCCGGCAGTGAGGCCGGACGCGTAGTAGCGGCTGAACTCGAAGGGCAGGCAGGCGTTGAAGGCAAAGTCCGTCTGCTCCAGCACGAGCTCGCCCGTGTGCCCGTTGACGAAGTAGCCGGCCCAGCCGGAGTTGGGGAAATTCGCGGCGGTCTGCGGCGGCTCGGCCTCGCCATAGCGCAGCACGACGCCGTCGTTACCCACCACGAAGATATCGGCCTCGCTCGCCCCCCAGATGGCGTTCAGCCGTGAGAGCCCCACCTCGAACACCTTGGTCCAGCTATTCGTCGTGTTGCCGTCGTAATGGGCGATCTGGCCGCCATTCAGGAGGTCGCCGATGCCCACCGCATAGACGTTCGATGCCGAGCTGCCCCAGGCATCGAAGGCCTCCCGCATCACCGTTATGGGGCGCCACTGCCCCGTGTTACGGACGTCGTCGCCCTGAAAACGGTGCGCGTTCCGCCCGACGGCGAATATGTCGCTGTCGCTGGCGGCGTAGACGCCGCGCGTGTCGTATTCCGATATCTGGCGGAAGTTCGCGAACAGACCGCCGTCCACGTTGTCTGTGCCGCCCGCGGGGCGCGACACCACGATGGTGGCGGCCGCCGTGCCGCCGATGCCGCGCATATCGGCGTTCGGCGTCAGCGATGCGTTCAGGTTGTCGCGGAAGCTCTGCACCACCCATGCGGAGCCGTCCCAGTACCAGGCTCGCCGTCCGCTCAATACCCACAGCCGTTCACCGGGACCGGCGCTCCAGACGTCCACGAAGGCCGTCACCGCCTCCGCCGGGCCCGCGAAGGGCGTCCAGGACGTGCCGTCGAATCGCAGGAAGGTCTGGCCGGCACCCACTGCATAGACCTCGTCCGCGCCGAGGCCGTAGACGGCGTTCAGATCGGCGGTGGTGCCGGAATCCATCGGCGTCCAGTCGGTGCCGTCGAAGTGCAGGATGACGCCGCCGCTGCCGACCACGAACACGTCGTTCGCCGCGCTGCCCCATACATCGTTCAGGTTTGCGTCCGTGCCCGCGTCCAGCCGGATCCACTGGCTCTGGGCCGTCACCGCCCCCGGCAGCAGGCAGAGGAGCAGCAATGCCGGCAGGCAGGCGCCGCGGCGCGCTGCGACGAGCAGGTGCCGTCCGCGGCTGCGCAGCGCAAGCGCCACTGCCAGTGCGAGTACCAGCTCCAGCGGGCCGAAGCTGCCGCCACCGCCGCCACCGCCTCCGGTGTCCTCGTCCCCCGTGTCTCCGCCATCGCCGCCGTCGTCACCGCCGTCGTCACCGCCGCCGTCACCGCCGCCGTCA
>CAYRUH010000074.1:8651-9899 GCA_964427415.1 uncultured Woeseiaceae bacterium
CGTCACCGCCGCCGTCACCGCCGCCGTCATCGTCACCTCCATCGTCGGCAGCCCGGACCGTGATCACGCGGGTATCAGGCGTGGGGTCCGAGAGTCCGGTCGCGTCGGTCAAGTTCAGCTCCACCGTGTAGGTGCCGACGTCGGCGAACGTCACGGGGCCGGGGTCTTCCTCGTCGGAATCGGGCGCCGCGCCGTCGAAGTCCCAGCGGATGACCAGCGGCAGCGCATTGTCGGGGTCGGAGACGGTGGCCGTGAAATCGACACTGTCGCCGGCGTCGATCGTGACGTCGCCCTCGGGCGTGTCGATCTCGCCGTCCGGCGGCAGGGCTCCCGGTGCGCGGACAATCTGCGTGATATTACCGGCGTTGTCGTAATCGTAGCTGATGCTGGAGCCGTCGTTGTAGGACACCGTCGCGAGACGGCCGACGGCGTCATAGCCGTATTGCTCGGCCAGCGCGTGCTGACCGGCGAGCAGCAGGACCAGCACGGCGAGAGGGCCAATACCCCTTCTGCCTGTCTGCTCCATGCAACGGACTGATTCCTGATTCTTGTTCTGGCGTGCGATCCCCGTCTTCATCACCTGTCTCCCGCAAAAGTGAGGCTTCACCGGTTAATGCGAGAAACGCCGGGCAATTGCGCCACCGGGGTGGTGGAGGGGGGCGTAATCGGGCCTGAAGGCCCTTACCCTGAGGCTCCCCTGCAGGAGGGGCTTTAGCCCCGAATGATCGGGCCTGAAGGCCCTCCTACCCGGAGAGCATGGGGAAGACTGCCGCCAGGGCCCAGGCGAAGGCGGTGGCGGTGGCGGCGGCGCCGACGGCCGGATGGCCGGTTGCCCGGTCGATCCACCGGGCGAAGAAACCATACACGAGGAAATACAGCACGATTACGGCGGCGATGATCAGCAGGAAGAACAGATCCTCGAACGACAGCGCGACGGCGATACCGAGCGAGACGAGGAAGCAGAAACGGGTGAAGAGGTGCCCGCCCCGGGGCCGTCTCGGCGCCGCGGGTGAGCCATTCGTCGGCGAGGAAGTAGGCGAGCGTGCCGGCCAGCATCAGTAACACCAGCGGCACGCGGGGCGGCGTCGGCGGGTGCATCCGCGGTGCTTCACGACAGATAGCGCGCGATGAGATTCTTCTGTATCTCGATCGTGCCGCCGGCGTAGAGACTGAGTACCGCTTCACGCTGGTAGCGCGCCATCGGCGTCGCCGCGAGGAAACCCTCGCCGCCCAGTATCCGCAGGCCGT
>CAYRUH010000075.1:0-9811 GCA_964427415.1 uncultured Woeseiaceae bacterium
CGGGTGCGCCCGACGGGAGACGTCACGTTCAGCGGCAGCGTTTTCGGCGGCGCCCGGCGGCTGGGCACCGAGCGGCTGATCCAGTTCGTCCTGCATCGCGTCGAGCGATCGACGCGCTGGGTTTTGTTCCGGCGCAGCGAGCGGGGCCTGTGGCAGGCTGTCGAACGCCGCGTGGGCGATTTCATGCAGGCGCTGGAAGAGTCCGGTGCCTTCGCAGGGCGGGGCTCCGCCGCCTGGTTCGTGCGCTGCAATTCCTCCACGAATACGGCGGCCCAGCAGGGCCGGCCCTCGGTCGGGCTGATCATCGGCTTCCGCCCGGTCGGCGGGACGGAGATGCTGGTGTGGTCGCTGGTGCAGGAACCGGCCGGTGCGCGGATCGGCCCCGCGGCCTTCCCCGGCGCCACCGCCGCGGCCGGCTGAACACCGCCCGGATCAGGTTCGGGCGGGCCGTCTCCGCCACATCTTCAAGGCGGAAGTCTCAATCGTCATGGTCAGGATCCTCATGTGCCGGCGCCCCGTAACCTCCGCCGCCGGGCGTCTCGATGATCACGGCGTCGCCGACGCCGACGTCGCGGGTGTCCACCGCTGCCAGTTCTTCGATACTGCCGTCGGCACGGCGCAGGCGGTTGCGCCCCACGGCGCCGTCGCCGCCGCCGGCGAGGCCGAACGGCGGAACGCGGCGATGGCCGGACAGTATCGAAACGCCCATGGGTTGCAGGAAGCGGATGATGCGCCGGCAACCGTCGCCGCCCCGCTGGCGGCCGCAGCCTCCCGAGTCCGCGCGCACCGAGAACTCCTCCACCAGCACCGGGAAGCGGCCTTCCAGCACCTCCGGGTCGGTCAGGCGGGAGTTGGTCATGTGGGTCTGCACCGCATCGGCGCCGTCGAACTGCGGCCCGGCGCCCGCGCCGCCGGCGATGGTCTCGTAGTACTGGTGCTCGTCGTCGCCGAAAGTCAGGTTGTTCATGGTGCCCTGTGAAGCAGCCAGCGCGCCGAGGGCGCCGTAGAGCGCGTCGGTCACGCACTGGGAGGTCTCCACATTCCCGGCGACCACCGCGGCCGGATAGCGCGGGCTCAGCAGCGTGCCCGCGGGCACGCGGATGTCCAGGGGTTCGAGGCACCCGGCATTCAGCGGGATGGGTTCGGCCACCAGTGTGCGGAACACGTACAGGACCGCGGCGCGGGTCACCGACTCCGGTGCATTGAAGTTACTCCGGGACTGGGCGCTGGTGCCTGTGAAGTCCACCAGCGCGCGGCCGTCCCGGACGCGCAGCTGCACCCGGATGGTCTCGCCGCTGTCCATCTCGTAGGTAAATTCGCCGTCGCGCAGGCGGGCCAGCAGCCGGCGCACGCTGGCTGCTGCATTCTCCCGCACGTGCTCCATGTAGGCGTGCACGGTCGCCGCGCCGTAACGCTCGATGGCGCGGTCGAGCTGGCGGATGCCTTCCTCGTTGGCTGCGAGCTGGGCCTTGAGATCGATCAGGTTGCGCCGCGGGTTTCGCGCCGGCCAGTCGCCGCCGCGGAAGCATTCCAGCACCGCGGCGGTCTGCAGTTCGCCGCCGCGTGCGAGCCGCACGTTGTCCAGCAGCACACCCTCTTCCTCGATGCGGTGACTCGCCGGCGGCATGGAACCCGGCGTGAGCCCGCCCACGTCGGCATGATGGGCCCGGGACGCGAGCCAGAACGCCGGCTCCCGGGCACAACCGTCGGGGAAATAGGGCGTGACCACCGTGATGTCCGGCAGGTGGGTGCCGCCGTTGTAGGGGGCGTTCAGCATCCACCCATCGCCCGGGCTCACGTCCCCCGCGTTGGCCGCAATCACGGCGGCGACGCTGTCGCCCATCGAGCCGAGATGCACCGGCATGTGGGGTGCATTGGCGATGAGCCGGCCGGCCCGGTCGAACACGGCGCAGGAATAGTCCAGACGCTCCTTGATATTGACGGAGTGCGCGGTGTGGCGCAGCACGGTGCCCATCTGTTCGGCGATGTGCATGTAAAGATTGTTGAAGACTTCCAGCATCACCGGGTCCGCCTCCCGGGAGACTCGTTCGGCGGCCGGCGCCTCGCGCCGGGTCAGCAGCAGGTGGCCGTGCTCGTTCAACATGCCTTCCCAGCCCGGCTCGATCACCGTAGTGGCGTTGTCCTCGATGACGATGGCCGGTGAGGGGATGCGCTGGCCCGCGCCCAGTGCGGCGCGGTCGTACACGGGCACGCGGCGGTACTCCCCCTCCAGCCAGACCCCGGTGTGTTCCAGGGCTTCGGGCGGTGTGTCCGTCGCGCCCGGGCCGCTGAAGCCCCGGGGGAGTTCGTCGCGGCCCCGCGCCTCCACGGTGAGGGAGGCGAGCACCAGGGGCTCGTCGTCGGGGATCACGCCGAAACGGCTGCGATGGGCCTCCGCGAAGGCTGCGGCCACCTCGCCCGGACTGCCACCGGGCACCGTGAGTATCGTGTCGCTGCCGGCAATGCGCAGGCCGTAACGCACCGCGATCTCCAGCGCGTCGCCGGGCAGGCCCTGGGCCGCGAGTTCGTCCCGGCAATCCGCCACCAGCCGCTCGCGCGCGGCGCCGGCTGCCTCCGTCGCTTCCTCGAGCGGCCTCTCGATGCTCTCGGTGCGCGAGGCGATCAGGTCGGCCAGCCCCATGCCGTAGGCGGAGAGCAGTCCGGCCAGCGGATGCAGCCAGATCGAGCGCACGCCGAGGACGTCGGCCACCCGGCAGGCGTGCTGGCCGCCGGCGCCACCGAAACAGCAGAGCGCGAAATCCCGCACGTCTTCGCCGCGCTCCACGGTGATGCGGCGGATCGCATTCGCCATGTTTTCCACGGCGATGCGCAGATAGCCCTCCGCCACCTCCTCGGTGGTCGGGGCGCGGGCGGCGTCGGCGGCCGCCTCGGCCAGTGCGTCGAGTGCGGCCAGGCTCGCGTCCCGGTCCAGCGGCTGGTCGCCGCCGGCCCCGAACAGAGCGGGGAAGTGGGCTACCGGAATGCGCCCGAGCGCTACGTTGGCATCGGTTACCGTGGCGGGTCCGCCGCGCCGGTAGCAGGCAGGCCCGGGATCGGCGCCGGCGGATTCCGGCCCCGCCTGGAAGCGGCCGTCCCGGTAGGTCAGCACCGAGCCCCCGCCGGCGGCGATGGTGTGTATCTCCATCATCGGCGCGCGCAGGCGCACGCCGGCCACCTCCGAGTCCAGGGTGCGCACGTACTCGCCCGCCCACGCCGAAACGTCGGTGGAGGTGCCGCCCATGTCGAAGCCGATCAGACGCTCGAGGCCGATCGCGCTCGCCGTCTGCACCATGCCCACCACGCCGCCGGCCGGGCCGGAAAGCACGGCGTCCTTGCCGCGCAGGCGGGCGGCGTCGATGAGCCCGCCGCTCGACTGCATCATCTGCAGCCGTTCCGGGGCCGCCACCGCCTCCAGCGCCCGGCCGAGGCGCTCGACGTAGCGGAACAGCACCGGCGAGAGATAGGCGTCCACCAGGGTGGTCTGGGCGCGGCTCACGAACTTGATGACCGGGGCCGTCTCGTGGGACACGGAGATCTGGGTGTAGCCGAGCTCCGCGGCGATGGCCGCGATGCGCTCCTCGTGCGCCGTCCAGCGATAGCCGTGCACCAGGCACACGGCGACGGCGGCGATGCCCCGGTCACGGGCCGCCGCGAGCTCCCGGCGCAGCGCCGTCTCGTCCAGTTCCGCGAGTACCGTCCCGTCCGCAGCGACGCGCTCGTCGGCCTCGATGATCTCCGTCTCCAGCGGCGCGGGCTTCCGGATGTTCAGGGCGAAGATATCCGGCCGGCTCTGGTGGGCGATGGCGAGCGCATCGCGGAAGCCTGTCGTCACCACCAGCGCGACCGGCTCGCCCCGGCGCTCGAGCAGGGCGTTCGTCGCGACGGTGGTGCCCATCTTCACGGCATCGACGCGAGTGTCGGCATTGCCGGCGGCGGCGAGCAGGCGGCGGATGCCCTCGACGGCCGCGTCGTCGTACTGCCCCGGCGATTCGGACAGCAGCTTGGCGGTGACCAGTTCACCGGCGGGCGAACGGCCGATCACGTCCGTGAACGTGCCGCCCCGGTCAATCCAGAATTGCCAGCCAGCCTCATGCATCCGGCAGAGTGTACCGTCCCGCCCGCCCCGTGTAGGGCCTTCAGGCCCGATTGTTCAATGAATCGGGGCTAAAGCCCCTCCTACATGCCCATCACGGGATCGGGCCTGACGGCCCTCCTGCCTATGGTGTGCAGTAAGATGGCCGGCGCATGAAGCAGACCGACGTCATCCTCTACACCCTGATCGCCTACGGCATCGCGCTCGTCGGTATCGGCGTCTGGGCGCAGAGCCGCAACCGGGACAACACCGATTATTTCCTGGGCGGTCGTCGGCTCGGGCCCTGGCTGGCGGCGCTGAGCGGCTCGGCCAGTTCGTCGTCGGCCTGGACGCTGCTGGCCGTCAGCGGCGCGGCGTATTCCTGGGGGCTGTCGGCGTTGTGGCTGTTCCCGGCCACGCTCAGCGGCTTCCTGATCAACTGGTACGTGATCGCGCCGCGCCTGAGGGTGCTGTCCCGGGAGACCGGTGCCATCACGCTGGCGGAGATCATCGCGCCGGCCGAGTTCGGCGCGGCGCGCAAGACCGTGCTGCGCGTGGCGGCCGTGATCGTGCTGTTCTGCTTCATCTTCTACATCGCCTCCCAGTTCGAAGGCGCGGGCAAGGCGTTCCAGTCCCACTTCGGCTGGCCCCGGGAGGCGGCCATCCTGACGGGCGTGGCGATCGTGCTGGCCTACACTTTCCTCGGCGGGTTCTGGGCCGTCTCGGTCTCGGACATGGTGCAGGGGCTGATGATGGTGGCCGCCGCGGTGCTGGTGCCGGCGGCGGCACTCGTGGCCCTCGGCGGCGTCGGCGAGCTGGCGCCACGGCTCGCGGCCACCGCCTCGCCGGTGGAGCTGTCGCTCACCGGTCCTTTCAGCGGCGCCATGGGAGTGGCGTTCGTGCTCGGCACTCTCGGCATCGGTCTCGGCTATCCGGGCCAGCCCCACGTGGTGAACCGCTTCATGGCGCTGCGGGACGAACGGTCGCTCAGGCGGGCCCGGGTCATCGCGATTTCCTGGGCGGTGCTGGTCTACGGCGGGATGCTGCTGCTCGGGCTCTGCGCCCGCGTGCTCTACGATCTCGGCGACGGCGAGCAGGTGCTGTTCGAGGTCTCGGCGCGGGTGCTGCCGCCCTTCGTCGCCGGCATCGTCCTGGCGGCCGTGCTGTCGGCGATCATGTCCACGGCGGACAGCCAGCTGCTGGTGGCTGCCTCGTCGGCGGCCCACGACTGGAATGCGGATACCCCGGGGCGGAGCTCGCAGCTGTCGGTCTCGCGGGTTACGGTGGTGCTGCTCTGCATCGCGGCGGCCCTGCTGGCGATTTTCGTCGCCGAGGACATCTTCACCCGCGTGCTGTTTGCCTGGCATGCGGTCGGCTCGGCGTTCGGCCCGCTGCTGCTGATGCGCGTGCTGGGCTATCGGGTCGGCGCGCGAGGCACGCTCGCCACCCTGCTTTCGGGCTTCGGGCTCACCGTCATCCTGCACTGGCTGCCGCACACGCCGGGCGACGCCGCCGAGCGCCTGAACCCGCTCGTCGTCGCCCTCACGATCGCCTGGCTCTCGCGCAATTCGGGAAACGACTGACGCGATGAGTGTGCGTTGATCATCCCCGGAATTAGACTGTCCTGCCTATGAAAGTCGATCGCATCCTGCGCACCGTGCTGATCCTGGCGGTGACCCTGCTGTTCGTGGCGGTGATTGCGGGGATGCTGTTCATCACCGAGTCCGCCCTCAACGTCTGGGACCGGTTACGCGAAGCGCCTGCGTGGCTGGTCGTCACCTATGCGGGTGTGCTGATCGGGATCGCCGTCTCGGCTGTCTGGGTGGTCTGGCGTTTCCTGCTGCCGCGGCGTTCCGGCGAGCGCGACGATTCACGGCCGGTGTTCTCGGAGAATGCCCTGAAGGATCGACTCGCGGCAGCCGAGGCCGCCGGCATCGACGTGGCCGCAGCCCGCGGCGAACTCGCCGGTCTGGATGAGCGACGGGCCACCGGCCGCGTCCACCTGGCCCTGTTCGGCGAGATCAGCACGGGCAAGAGTTCCCTGATCCGTGCGCTGGTGCCCGGCGCGGAGGTCGAGACGAGCCCCGTGGGTGGCTCCACCCGGGAGATCGCCCGCTATCAGTGGCAAAGCCCGAACGGCGAAGAGGTGGTGCTGACGGACGTGCCCGGCACCGGCGCGGTCGGCGGCGAGTTCGATGCCATCGCCAGGGAGGAGGCGCTGCGCGCCCACGTCGTGCTCTATCTCTGCGACGGGGATCTCAGCCGGCAGGAAGCCGCGGCCCTCGGCCAGGTGGTCGGCGTCGGCAAACCCACGATCCTGGTGCTGAACAAGACCGACCAGTATACGGAGGCCGAACTGCACCAGGTGATGGAATGTCTGCAGGCCCGTCTGCAGGACCTGCGACCGGAGGCGCCGGCCATCGCCGTGCGGGTCAGCGCCCGCGAGGACGAGACCGTGATGGAGGAGGGACCGGACGGAGAACTGCTCGAGCGCCGCCGCCGGCGGGAGCCCGATATCGCCGAGCTCGTGCTGGCGCTGAACGAGCAGCTCGCCCGCGGCCGGGACGACATGGACCGCCGCCGAGATGCGGCCGTATTCGCGCTCGCTACCGAGAAGCTGCAGGCGGCGGAGACCGCCTACCGGGCCCGCAGGGCCGAGGAGATCGTCCGCTCCTACACCCGCAAGGCGGTGATCGGTGCGCTCGCGGCGGTCAGCCCCGGCACCGACATCGTCATCCAGGGCTATCTCGGCACCGCGATGACCCGGGCCCTGTCGGCACTGTACGGCATAGCGCCCCGCGACCTCGACATCGAGCAGTTCCTGAACCTGAGCCAGAGCCGCGTGGGCAGGGCGGTGCCGCTCACCCTCGCGGTGGCCGGCAATGGCCTCAAGGCCTTCCCCGGCGTGGGCACAGTGGCGGGCGGGCTGGTGCATGCCGTAGCCTATGGCCTGATCTTCGATGCCTTGGGCCGCAGCCTGGTCCAGGCCCTCGCCGCCCGGGGACGGTTCTCGCCGGAGGCGGCCGCCGAGCAGTTCGAGGAAAATCTGAGTGAGTATCTGGAAACGGGTGTTCGGCGCGTGGCGCAGATCGCCCTCCGGGAACAGGCAAGACGCCGCGACGAGTAGGGCCCGCGGAGTGTCCAATCCCGCGTCCGATTCCACGGCGGACCCGAGCGGCGATCATCTCGATCTCGCCCGCGAGAGCCTGCGCGAGTTGCTGGGCGACCGGCGCCTGCCCGCCGGCGTGCGCGAGGCGCTGGCCGACGACTACCGGCAGGTGCAGGCCATGCTGGACAAACTCGAGCACGGCCACCTGCACATCGCGGCGTTCGGCCGGGTCAGCACGGGCAAGTCCTCGCTGCTGAACGCCCTGATCGGCGAGACCCGCTTCACCGTCAGTCCCCTGCACGGCGAGACCCGCGAGAGCGCGATGCATGCCCTGCGCGAGGAGGAGGCCGGCGGCGTGTTCGTCATCGACACGCCGGGTATCGACGAGGCCGGCGGTGAGGAGCGCGAGGCGCTCGCACGGGAGGTCGCCGCGCGCGCCGACCTGGTCATCTTCGTGGCCGACGGCGACATGACGGCCACCGAGTTCGATGCGCTGCGCACGATCGTCCGGCTGGGCCGTCCGGTGGTGCTGGTGCTGAACAAGGCCGACCGCTACGACGACGCCGAGCGCGATGCGCTGCTGGCGGCGCTGCGCAGCCGTGTCGACGGGCTGATCGATCCGCGTAACGTGATCGCGGCCGCCGCCGACCCCGCGCCACGGACCGTGATCACCCGCCGCCCGGACGGCGGCGAGCACGAGACGCGCCGGCGGCCGCCGGCGGACGTGGAGGCACTGCGTCTCCGGCTCTGGGACATCCTGGACCGGGAAGGCAAGACGCTGGCCGCGCTGAACGCGTCCATCTTCGCGGCCGATCTCACCGACAAGGTGGGCCATCGCATCGTGCAGGCCCGCCGCAAGGTGGCCGAGCGGGTGGTGCGGACTTATTGCCTCGCCAAGGGCGCCACGGTGGCGCTGAACCCGGTGCCCGTGGCGGATCTGTTCGCCGCCGCCTTCGTCGACGTCGGCATGGTCGTGCACCTTTCCCGGATCTACGAGCTGCCCGTCGCCCGCCGCGAGGCCGGCTCCCTGGTGCGTGTCATCATGACCGAGGCGGCAGCGCTCATGGGCACCGTCTGGGCCGTGCACTTCGTCTCCAGCGCGTTGAAGGTGGGCACCGGCGGTCTTTCCACGCTGGTCACCGCCGGCGCCCAGGGCGCGATTGCCTACTACAGCACCTACGTGGTCGGCCGGGTGGCCGACGAGTACCTCGCCCAGGGCAAGTCCTGGGGCGAGGGCGGGCCGAAGCGGGTGGTGGCCGAGATCCTGGCCAGTCTCGACCGCGACACGATCCTGCGCGAGGCGCGCGAGGAGATACGCCAGCGGCTGCGGGCGGCGCAATGAGGCTGGCCGGCCGTATCTCCCTGCCGCCGGGCAGCGACGCCGATCGCCGCCAGCGCGACGGCCTGCGCGAGGAGGGCGTCGCCGTTGTGCGCGGACGCATCTCCATGTCCAGGTTCGGCTGGCAGCCGGACCTCGACGAACTCATCTGGAGGGCGGCGCCGTTCGCCGGTGCGAACAGGGAGGAAACCCAGTGACAAACGACCCCGGCAATTCCGGCAATTCCGGCAATTCCGGCAATCCCGGCAACCTCGGCAGTCTCGACGTCGTCTTTTCCCACGGCCAGGAGAGCGGCCCCTGGGGCAGCAAGATCACCGCGATGGCCGCGATGGTGCGGGAGATGGGCGCGCGCGCCGACTCGGTGGATTACCAGGGCATCGCCGACCCCACCCGGCGGGTGCAGAAGCTCGTGGGCGTGCTGGGCGGCATCGACGGCCCGGGCCGCTCGACAATACTCGTCGGCTCCAGCATGGGCGGTCACGTGGCGACCGCGGCGAGCGCCGTCCGGCCGGTGGACGGCGTCTTTGTGCTGGCCCCGGCCTACTACATGCCCGGCTACGAGGCGCTGACGCCGCCGCCGCCGGACTGCCCGCTCGAGATCGTGCACGGCTGGCGAGACGACGTGGTGCCGGTGGAGAACAGCATTCGCTTCGCCCGGGAGTCGCTGGCGTCGCTGCACGTGGTGGACGGCGATCACCGTCTGATGGAGAACATCGATAGCATCAACGAACTGCTGCGCCTGTTCATCGGGCGCGTCATGGCGAAACGGGGAGAGTGAGATGCGAAGCATGCTGTTGATCGGCGCCTGTCTGGCGCTGACCGCCTGCGGCGGCACGGGGGAAGACTCCGCCGAGAAGGAAGACACCTACGAGGACCGCGAGACCGTCTTCGATCCGATGACCGACACCATCGACCGGGCGAAGGAGGTCGAGGAGATGGGCAAGGACCGCAAGAAGGCCATGGACGAGGCACTGGAAGGGGCGGAAGGGCAAAACCCGGAATGAGCATGCGCCATCGCACGCGCGAGGGCCGGCTTGCCTCTGTCGGCCCCGGCGATGTGGGCGAGCCGGCGGTACTCGGTTACTGGCTGGGCTCGGAGCTCGTGGAGCTGACCCATCGCCGGCGCAAGTCCTCTGCCGGAACGCTGCTGGCGCTGGCGGATCACGCGCTGCGCCATGCCGTGATGCTGGCATTGCTGTTACTCGGCGCCCTGGCATTGACCGGCGTCCTGCCGGCGCCGGGCTGGCTCGCCTGGAAGATGATCCTGTTCGCCGGCGTCATCGTCTGCGGC
>CAYRUH010000076.1:0-8800 GCA_964427415.1 uncultured Woeseiaceae bacterium
CCACCCGCCCACGCCACAGCCGTTCGGTTGCCAGCCCGGATCGAAACCCGGCACCGACGGCGGACTGGAAGACGAACACCCTTTCGGCCTCGACTCCTCCAGCCTCTCACAGAGCTGCTCCGTGGAGACTGCCAGCGTATAGGCCGCCGTTTCGTCGAGCGTTGAGGGCCGATTCAGCAGCAGGTAGAGGTCCATCCCGTATTCCTGCCTGAGAGAGTCCAGCAGCGGACCGCAGCCACTGCCGGTGCACAGTATGCTGTCGTCAACGATCATCTCGCCGTCGAGTTGCATCGGATCGCCTTGCCATGGCGGCAGGATGGGGTCCGCAATCGCGTTCCCGTGTGTCGCATATAGCGCGAGGACCGTGCAATACATTATCAGTCTGTTCATGGCCTCACCTCCCTGTGAAGCAATGGTTGAACCACGGGACAGGAGTCTGGGCCGGAACGGCGTGCCGAGCCTGCGGCATTTCGGGGCGATCCCGCGAGTTTCCGGGCGCACACCGGGCAGGCATACTTGCCGCATGGGCGAGAACGCGAGGGAGGCGGAGGGCGGTGTCTGGCAGGTCTATCTGCTGCGCTGCGCCGACGGCACGCTGTATGCGGGCATCACCACGGATCTCGCGCGCCGCGTCGCCGAGCACAACGCGGGTCGGGGCGCGCGCTATACCCGCAGCCGCCTGCCGGCGGAACTCGTCTACACCGAGGCTGCCGCCGACCGCTCGGCGGCCCAGCGGCGCGAGTACGCCATTCGCCGCCTGCCGGCGGCCGCCAAGCGGCGACTGACGGGCCGGCGCGGTAGAGCCTGAGCCGGTTGCGCCGCGGCGGCTTCTCCTATAAGTTCAACGATCGTTGAAATCCGCAATCGGGGGAGCGGGCCGTGTTTGCATGGCTGTTATTCGTCGCCTATCTGCTGGCCACCGCCTGGCTCGGCTGGCGGGGCTACAAGCGCACGACGGATTTCGGCGCTTTTGCGATAGGCCGTGGGGATCTCAGCCCGGTGGTGGTCGGTGTCACGCTGGCGGCCAGCACGGCCTCCGCGGCGACGTTCATCATCAATCCGGGCTTCATCTATGTGGACGGGCTGTCGGCGTTCATCCACATGGTGCCCGGCACCGGGCTCGGCATTCTCACGATGCTGTACCTGCTGTCATTTCGCTTCCGGCGCTTCGGCGCGGAGTCGAAGGCGCTCACCATCCCCGACTGGGTGGGCAAACGCTACAAGGCGCCGGGCTTCGCGCTGTACTTCTCCTTTCTCAACCTGCTGTCGTTCGCCTTCGTCGTCCTGCTGGTCGGCGGCATCTCCATCGTCATGCAGCGGCTGCTGGGTGTCTCGAACGTTACCGCTCTGGTGATCACGCTGACCTTCGTCACCGGTTATGTGTTCATCGGCGGCGCGTACGCCCACGTGCTCACGAATATGCTGCAGGGCTCGCTGATGATCCTGGTGACGCTGGTGGTGATCGGCTCCGGGGTCGCGATCCTTCTGGCGGAGCCCGGCTCGGTGGCAGAGCGCCTCGCTGCCGTGGATCCGGACCTGCTCATGCCGGTGAACCCCGGCGGGCAGTTGTTCAACGATGCCTTCTCCGTCTACGTCGCCGGGTTCGTGATCGGCGCGGTACTCGCCTGTCAGCCGCACATCCTGACCAAGGCGCTGTACGTGAAGACGGACGAGGCAGTGCATCGCTATCTGCTGGTGTTTGCCGCGGTGTTCTTCCTGTTCCTGCTGCTCGCGAGCGTCGGGTTCCTGGCCCATCTGGTGGTGCCGGAGGGCGCGCTCGTCGACGAGACCACCGGCGCGTTCCGCCAGGACCTGGTGATGACCGTGTATCTGCAGACGGTGTTTCCCGATTGGGTCTTCACCATCATCAGCGTCGTGCTGCTGGCGGCCGCCATGTCGACGCTCGACGGCCTGCTGGTGTCGCTGTCGACGATCACGGCCAACGACCTGGTCCTTAATCTGGTCGACCGTTACTCGCCCCGGGAGCGCACGCCGGAGGAGCGCATGCGTCTCGGCATGCGGGCCAGCCATGCAGTGCTGGTAGCTATCGCGGTGGCGGCCTTTTTCGTCAATCTGGATCCACCCCGGCTGCTGGGCATCTTCGGCCAGGTGGGAGTCTACGGGCTGGCGGTGGCGGCCGCGCCGCCACTGCTGGCGGGCGTGCTGTTCCGCGACATGCCATTGGGCCTGCTGTGGTTCGCCTCGGCCGGCGCGCTTACCGTGCACATCGGGCTTTACCTCTGCGGCAGCGTATTGCTGCCCTGGGTGGACCTCACCTTTGCCAACCCCGGCGTCACCGGGACTCTGGGGGGCATTGCCGGCATCGCGCCGGTGTTGCTCGCAGGCTGGTGGTTGAACCGCAGGCCCACGTAGGAGGGCCTTCAGGCCCGATTGGAATAATGAGTCGGGGCTGAAGCCCCTCCTACAGAGTTGCGAACATGCGCTGCACGTACCAGCGGTCGAAGGCGTGCACGCCGCTTTCGCTGGGGTGGTACGGGCCGGGTATGTGGGCGCTGGAGGCGAGTCCCCGGTGTGCGTTCTCGCAGAGCGCCCAGTCCTGGCGGTTTGTCATGTCCCAGAAGTCGATGGCATCGGTGGCATCGAAACCTGGAGATTCCATCTGCGCCGGCGAGCAGAACCACTCGGTCTCTATGTAGACGGATTCCGGTCCCCGCGGCCACAGGTAATGCGCCATGACGTAGTCGGGCGCCAGACTGAACAGGAAGTTCGGGTAGAGATTCAGGTACTGCACCATCCGCTTCTCCTGCTCGGAGAGGCCCGGCAGCGGCGGGTTCGCCGTGACCCCCGAGACGGTGAGCGTATTGCAGCCGTCCTTGATGCCCATGGGGCCGCCGTTGAAGTTGCGCCCGGTGATGTCGTACTCGGGCAGTTCGTCGTAGGTGCTCACGCGGTGCAGGGCAGGGTGCGCCAGCGAGCAGTGGTAGCACTCGTTGTAATTTTCGCAGATCAGCTTCCAGTTCGCGGCGACCTCGTAGTCGTGGCGCCCCACCTGCACGAGCCCGGCCGTGTCGTAGCCGGACAGGTCGGGGAATTCGGCGTAAGTGTCCGCGAGCGCTTCGGCGTCGGGGTCCAGATTGATGAACAGGAATCCGTCGAGGATCTCCAGGCGCACCTCGCGCAGCGGGAACCCGCTGCGATCGAAGTCTTCCGCCTCGTCCATGCCGGGGGCGGCGATCAGCGAACCGTCCAGACCATAGGCCCAGTTGTGGTAAGGGCAGCGGAACATGCGGCAGTTGCCGCCGCCGGAGGTGAGCCGGGTGCCCCGGTGTCGGCAGACGTTGTGCCAGGCGCGCGGACGCCCGTCGCCATCGGCGGCGACAATCACGGACTCCGGGCCGACGTCGACCACAAAAAAATCGCCGGCAGAAGCCAGTCGGGTGTGATGACCTGCCACCAGCCACATGCGGCGGAAGATCTCCTCGAGTTCGCGTTCGTATAGCGAACGGTCGTGAAAGATCCAGCCCGGCGGCGTCAGTGCCTTGCCGAAGTCGCGGTCGGTCGCGCCTGTGTCCTGTTCCCGGGATACGGTCGCCATAGTCATTCCCGCAATTGGTCTGCATCTCCAATCATTATTGTTGCAGAGCTACCATGCGGGCGCCAGCGCCGACGATTTTCCGACGCGTGCTAACATCGTCGCGTCGTGTTGATAGTCGGGGGACAAGAATCAGAAGCCTGCTCGCCCTGATGACGCTGCTCGCGCTGTCTTCGTCAGTGCTGTCTGCGTACGCGATGACCGAGCCCCGCCTGGAGCCGCCCCGCGTGGCACTCGCCGGCGTCGCTTTCGACGTGACCGTGACCGGGATGTCCGCAGGTGCCCGCCTGGAACTGGACGCCGGCCCCCTGCGCTTCGAGGCCGTTGCGGACCCCGAGGGCACTGCGGTCTTCAGCGACGTCCTCGTGGACGATCCGCAGTCACAGGATCTGGCCGTGTACGACTTGTCCGAGGGGCCGTCGCAACCGCTGGCCGAAGCGGCGCTGCGCGTGATCCCGGGCTGGCTGTCCATTCTGCCGCCGCTGCTCGCCATCTTCCTCGCGCTGGCCCTGCGCAGTGTCATCCCGTCGCTGATGCTGGGTATCTGGTTTGGCGCCACCGCCCTCATATCGCTGAGTCCGACCGGCGCCTTTCGCGGCCTGCTCGAAGCCTTCCAGGTCCACGTGGCCGGGGCGCTGGCAAACAGCGACCACGCCATGATTATTCTGTTCAGCCTGATGATCGGCGGCATGGTCGGCATCGTGACCCGCAACGGCGGTATGCACGGTGTGGTGCGACTGATTATGAAGAAGGCCACGGACCGGATCAGCGGTCAGGTCTCCGTCTGGCTCATGGGTATTGCCATTTTCTTCGACGATTACGGTAACTCACTGGTGGTCGGTAACACCGCCCGATCGGTAACCGATCGCCTGCGCATCTCCCGGGAGAAGCTCGCCTACATCGTGGATTCCACGGCGGCGCCCATCACCTGCGTGGCGCTCGCCACGACGTGGATCGGCTATGAGGTGGGGCTGATCGGCGACGCACTGAAGACCATTCCGGAGTTCAGCCAGAATCCCTATTCGGTATTCCTGAGCACGATCCCCTATAACTTCTATCCCCTGCTCGCGCTGTTGTTCGTGTTGCTGGTGGCCATCACGGGCAGGGACTTCGGCTCCATGCACGCCGCCGAGGTCCGTGCCCGCGGCGGCCGCGTGCGCTCGGAAGCCTCGGAGGCGTCCAGTGACGGGGGGCTCGAGGAGCTGGAACCGAAGGCCGATGCGCCGGTGCGAGCGGTCAATGCGGTGTTGCCGATACTGGTGCTGATCGGGACGCTGCTCGCGGCGCTGCTGATCACTGGCGAGGGCGAGACGCTGCCGCAGATCATCGGCAGCGCGGATCCCTATAAATCGCTGATGTGGGCCTCCCTGCTGGGTGTGCTGGTGGCGGCCGTGCTCTCGCTGGCGCAGCGAATACTCGACCTGGAGGGGGTTATCGATGCCTGGTATACGGGCGTACGCTCGATGCTGTTCGCCATGATCATCCTGGTGCTGGCCTGGGCGCTCGCCGGTATCGCCGGTGAGTTGCATACGGCCGACTACCTGGTCAGTCTGCTGGGCGACTCGCTGCCGCCGGCAGTGCTGCCGGCGCTCGTGTTCCTGCTCTCCGCGTTGACCGCCTTCAGCACGGGCACGAGCTGGGGCACCATGGGCATCCTCATGCCGCTGATCATCCCGCTGACCTGGGCGGTGATGGCGGCGGCGGGCATGACCGGGCCCGAGCACCACGGCATCCTGTACTCGGCCATCGCCTGCAACCTGGCGGGTGCGGTCTGGGGTGATCACTGCTCGCCGATCTCGGATACCACCATCCTCTCGTCCATGGCGAGCGGCTGCGATCACATCGAACATGTGCGCACCCAGCTGCCCTATGCCATGGCCGTCGGACTCGTGGCGCTGCTGATCGGCACGTTACCGACCGGTTACGGGCTGCCCTGGTGGCTGGCCCTGCCGGCGGGGGGTGCCGTGCTCTACCTCGTCATCCGCTTCTTCGGGCGGTGGCCGGAGGAGGCCGCATCTGCGTCGGCAGATTCGGGCTGAGCCTCGTCCGGGCCGCGTCGCATCGATGGCGTTCCACGACAGGATGGATAAACTAGGGCCGTGCCCCGGCGGTGTCCGGGGCGGATGGCGGGGAAACAGCCATGGCCAGGATTCCACGCGATACGTTGCGGCTCAGGTCCGGCGAGTCGGTCGATGCCGAAGGCATCATGACCGATCGGGACTTCCAGTTCCTGATCGCCTCGCTGCTGGTGCGCATCGCGAAGACCGACGGCACCATCTCGACGGCCGAAACCTCCCAGATGCTCGCCATCACCGAGAGCCACTTCAGCCTGAGCAGTGCCGAAGCACTGGAATTGCTGACCAATGCCCTGACCGAGGCGCCAGAACCCGAGGCACTCGAGGCCCAGCTGCGTGCGCTCAGGAACCTGCTGGACCCCTTGGAGAAGGAGGAAGTGGCAATGCTGATGCTGGAGCTGATCGCCGCCGACGGGCGCCGCGAATCCGCGGAACTCGACGTCCTGCACTACGCCGCGGAGGTGCTGGAGATCCCGCCGGAGGTCATGCATTCGGCGTACGAGCGCTTCTTCGAGGAAAAGGGTGTAGGAGGGCCTTCAGGCCCGACCAATCGCGGCTGAAGCCGCTCCTACCAAGGGGGATCGGGCCTGAAGGCCCTCCGACATCAATTGGCGGGCGCCACCTTCAGCAGCTTGCCGTTGCGCTCATCCGTGAGCAGCCAGAGCAGGCCGTCGGGGCCCTCGGCGACGGCGCGGATGCGGCCGTAGGCGTTGTCGAGCATGCGCTCCTCGGCCACGATCTCGTCGCCGTTCAGGGTGAGACGCAAGAGCAGGCCGAATTTCAGGGAGCCCACGAACAGGTTGCCTCTCCATTCCGGGAATGCCTCGCCCTGGTAGAAGGTCATGCCCGAAGGCGCAATGGACGGCACCCACTTGTGGACGGGCTGGGCCATGCCGGCTTTCTCCGTGCCTTCGCCGATCTTGGTGCCGATACCGTAGTTGCGCCCGTAAGTGATCACCGGCCAGCCGAAGTTCACGCCGGCGCGCATCAGGTTTACCTCGTCCCCGCCCTGCGGGCCGTGCTCGTGGGTCCAGATCTGGCCGTTCGCCCGCAGCGCCATGCCCTGCATGTTGCGGTTGCCATAGGTCCAGATCGCGGCACGGGCGCCGTCCCGACCGAAAAAAGGATTATCCGCCGGCACGCTGCCGTCCGGGTTCAGCCGCAGCAGGGACCCGTTGTGGGAGGAGAGATCCTGGGCGGAGGGCCGGTCGCCGCGGTCGCCGAGGGAGACGTAGAGTTTGCCGTCCGGGCCGAACAGGAGGCGGGAGCCGAAATGCCGCTTGCTGTCCGTTTTCGGCGCGGCCCGGAAGATCACCTCCACGTTGGTGAGGGACTCGCCCTCCAGCCGCCCTCGCAGCACCTCCGTGCTGTAGCCGTCGTCGCCCCGGCCGGCGTAGGAGAGATAGACCAGCCGGTTGTCCGCGTAGTCCGGATGCAGCGTCACGTCCAGCAGGCCGCCCTGGCCGTGCTGATCGATGGCCGGCAGTCCCGCGACCGGGTCGGGCAGCAGCACGCCGTCGCGCACGACGCGCAAAGCGCCGCGGCGCTCGGTGACCAGGATATCGCCGCCCGGCAGGAACGCGAGCCCCCACGGATGGCTCAGCCCGTCGGCGACGACGGACACCTCGATGTCGTGGTGCTCGGTCCCGAATCGCTCCGCCTGCGCTGCGGCGGTCAGGCCGAGCAACAGGATGGCCGCCACCGTCGGCTGTACGAACCACCACACGGACGTACGCAGCATGGGTTTTCTCCCTTTGTTGTTCGTCTTCTAGTCGACCTTGCTCACGGCGATGCGTTCCGCCCGCCGCCGGCCTGCCGCGAGCACCCGTAGCTTGTAGCCGCGCCATTCTACCTCGTCGCCCACCTCGGGCAGACGGCCGAGCAGCGTGCTCACCAGCCCACCCGCGGTCACCACGCCCGCGTCCGGTTCCCAGCGCAGGCCGAGCTGGCCGCAGAGTTTGCGCAGATCTACGGTTCCGAGCGCCTGCAGGCTGCCGTCGGGCTGGCGCCAGATCTCCTCCGTGGGCCGGTCCGTCTCGTCGTAGATCTCGCCGACGATCTCTTCCAGCAGGTCCTCGTTGGTGACGATGCCGAGGAAAGTGCCGTACTCGTCCACCACCAACGCCATATGGGAGCGGGTCTCCTGGAAGGCCAGCAGCAGGGAGATGACCGGCTTGGTCTCGGGCACGATCAGCGGTTCGCGGACCAGCGACTGCCAGTCCACCTCGTCGTGCTCCTGCAGGTGGATCAGCAGCTCCTTCGCCAGCACGATGCCCGCGGCCTGGTCCAGGTCTTCGGTAGTGGACCAGGGGAAACGGCTGTAGCGCTCCTCTTTCAGGGCCTGCAGCAGCTCCTCGCGGCTCATCGTCCCGGACAGGAAGCGCACCGACGACCGCGGCACCATGACGTCCACGGCGCGCAGCTGACGCAGATGCGTGGCACCGACGATCATCGAGGCCGTGCGCAGGCCCACGCTGCCCTCGCGGCGGCCCAGTGAGGCGAGCAGCCGGATCTCCTCCACCGATGTGATGGGCATCTCCTCGCCGCCGCCGCGCAGCGCCCGGGACAGCATGCCGCTCACCGCCACCAGCGGCTTCAGCGCGACGGTAAAGGCCTGGATGCCGTAGGCGACCGGCGTCGCCAGCAGATCGGAATAGGTGACGCCCACCGTCTTCGGAATGATCTCCGTGAACACCAGCACGGCGACGGTGAACACGATGGTGAATATCCACAGCGTCTGCGGGTCGAAGACGTTGGAGTAGCTGGCGCCGGCTACCGACGCGCCCACCGTGTGCGCGACGGTGTTGACGATCAGTATGGCGGCGATGGGCGTGTCGATGTCCCGCTTGAAGCGCCTGAGCAGCCGGCCGGAGCGCTTGCCGCTCTGGGCCAGGCTTTCCACCCGGGAGTAGCGCACCGACAGCAGCACGGATTCGAAGATGGAGCACAGGAACGAGAAGACGAGAGCCACCGAGACGGCGGCGACGAAGACGAGCATGAGTTCCCCTCGGACAGATTGTTCGAACGCAGGAGGGGATTTATCCCCGAGCACCGTCCGGGTCGGGGATAAATCCCCTCCTGCACGGAATCATACACGCAAAAAAAAGCCCGGCAGAAGCCGGGCTTTTCGTCCTACGCGGACTGTTCTCTCAGCTCAGTAGTCGAAGCGGTA
>CAYRUH010000077.1:0-8677 GCA_964427415.1 uncultured Woeseiaceae bacterium
ACGAGCTTGCGGGTATCGGCATCGAGCGAGCCGATGTCCACCGGAGTATCGGCGGCGACCGCCGCCGACTCGTCGGATGCCGCGGGCACGGTTTCCTCTGCCTGCCGGGCGACGCGGGCGGCTTCGCGGCGCTGCAGCGCCTCCCGCAGGAGCAACCGGCGGCGCATGACGAGCAGCCAGCGCACCACCAGCTCGCGCAGCAGCACCAGACCGAAGACCAGCCACAGGGTGTTGATCAGCTTGCCCAGCAGCGTGCCTGCGGAATACAGGAAGCCCGCCAGCGCCATCAGTCCCAGGGCGGCGGGCAGCGCCAGCGACAGCAGCAGCCAGAACCAGGGCCAGGGGAGCACCGTCTCATCACTTTCCCGGCGCTGCAGGGCCTTCAGGATCCCGCGGCGAGGCACCAGCAGCCGATAGAGGAACACCATCAGCCCGCCGATCAGGAGCAGGAACACGACCTGGATCAGGGCGCCGACGGAGGGGGTCTCCTGCAGCCCCACGGCCGTGACCAGAACGAAGCCCGGCACCAGCAGGGTCAGCATCAGCTGATCCATCTGCCGGCGCAGCCGCGCAAGCCCTTCGGGCGCCCAGCGGAAATGGCCCTCTGCCACGCCGCCCGGCGTACACAGGATCCGGAATGCGCGCAGGAAGAACAGCAGCGGAGTGATCTGCAGCAACGCGGTGCCCACTGCCCGGGACGCCGGTGTCGCCTGCCACGATGCACTGAGCTCGTAACCGGTGACGCCCGTAAACAGGGGCCAGGGCACCGTCATCGCCAGTGTGATGCCGAGCGCCCGCAGCGTGCTCGCGAACGTATCCTCGGACGGCTTGCCGACCTTCGCGGCGCTCGCCCTGAGTGCGGCACGCAACGCACCGATACGCCACCAGAAGATCAACAGGGCGAGCACGGCGAGCATCTGCAGGGGCGAGCGCGTGAGGCGCAGGAGGAAAATCTCGGCGGCCTCCGCCCATTGCCCGGGTGCCAGGAAGGCGGCGACTTCACCCGGCAGACCCATCAGCCCGGCCGGTCCCAGCGTCGGCCGATTGCGAACCCACATCAGGCGTTCGGAAAGGAAGTCCCGGTATTCCCGCACCATGCGATAGAGCTGGGACTCGGTGTACTCGTACTCGGACAGTAGACGGATATAGTCGTCGTTCACCTTGGCCAGCTGGCGGAGGAGGTCCTGACGCACGCCGGCCAGCCGGCCGAGCGGTCCGCGCAATGTCTCGGCTTCCGCCGGCGGGAGCCCCTGCAGGATTTCTTCCACCCGGGCGTCCACGTCGCGGTACTGCTGCAGCGCCTCTTCCAGCCGGATGTCGCGCAGGCCGGCCTCCGCGATCCGTTCCTCGCGCGCCCGGGAATCGCGGCGGTAATCGGCCATCGCCGGCAGGTCGCGGCGCTCCTCTCCCAGATAGCGCCCCATCGCCGGGCTGACGCCCGCCACGTCCAGCTTCTGGCGAGCGTTCTGGAAACGCCGCTGCAGGGACTGCAGCCGCGCCCGGGCGCTCTCGTCGCCTGCCGTCAGCTGCTCGAGGCGCCGCGTCAGCTCCTCGAGTTCCTCGGCGAGCGCCAGGTTTTCTTCCAGCAGATCCCGGACCCGGGGATGGTGGGCGGCTTCGCCCAGTTCGCCGGCGCCGATCCCGGCTATCACCCGCGCGGTCTCGCTGCGCCGCCGATCGCCCAGCGCCGACTGCAACGCCTTGACGCGTGCCTGGGCGGGCTCCAGCGTGCGGCGGGCCTCGTCGCGCTGCGCCTCCAGCAACTCCACTCTCATGGGCTGACTGAGGAGTTCCTGGTCGAGCTTGCGGGCCTCCTCGGCCAGCGCGCGGACTGCCGTCTGCCGGGCCCAGTGGCGGGCCTCGGTAATGACATCGCTCTCGCCCGTGGGCGCGGCCTGGGTCATCCGGGCCGCGACTTCCCTCGCCTCCTGCCCGACACCCGCCTGCCGCTGGCGCAGCGCCTGGGGTCGGGCCTGCGCCGCGGCCAGGCTCTGCTCCAGCTCGGCGAGCCTCGCTTCGGCCGCCGCCACCACGGCACGCTCCTGCTGCAGGCGCTGCTCGATCTCGCGCGCCGGCGCATCCTCCCCGACGTCCAGTCCGGCCAGCGGGTCGCGGCCGGCGGCCGCAGCGAGCGACCGGCGTATCTCCTCGGTCTGCTGCGGCGCGCTCACCCGAGCCTGCTCGAAACGCGCCGACGCCTGTCGGTGTGCCGCCGCGGCCTCCAGGTTCGCGAGGGCGCGACGGTACAGCTCCGTCGCCGCCGCCTTCGTCTCGTCTTCGTATGCCGCCGAAGCCTGCACCTGCTCCAGGCGGGACTCGATCAGGGCTGCGGTGATCTCCGTCGCCGGTGTATCCCCGACCGCCTGGGCAAGCGACGCGGTGGCCGGAAACAAGCCGATCGCGGTCAGGAGGGCGCCGCCGGCCGCCGCAATCCAGTTGCGGATCACTGCCCGACGTTCGGCCACAACCCACAAATGCGTAACAGGCACAGTGGCCTCCGCTTGCTGGCCCCAATAATATGGCGCGTATGATCGCACGCGGTCTCGCATTCGCACTACTGCTCGCGCTGGCAGCGACCGGCGTCGGCGAGCAGCTGCCGGTTGCCCGGGTGGGAGTCGTGCTGGACGGGCCGCACAGCCGGGCGATATTCAGCCGCGAGCAGGTCCGCGGCGAGATCGCCGCGCTGCTGGCGGGCGAATGGCGCCTCGAGATGGGGGAAGCGACCACCCGGCGCGGCGACTGGACCCTTGCCGGCGCCCGCGAGGCGCTCGAAGCACAGCTCGCAGACGAGCGCATCGATGTGGTGGTCACCCTCGGCGTCCTCGCCAGCCAGGCGGCCGCCCACATCGACCCCCTGCCGAAACCGGTCGTGGCCGCCATCGTGGCGGACCCGGAGCTGCAGGGCTTCCCGCTGACGGGCGGCGCCAGCGGGAAGGCGAATTTCACCTACCTGACCGACTTCCGCAGCATGGGGGAGCAGGTGCGAAGCTTCCGCCGCGCCGTCGCGTTCGACGATCTCGCTATCCTCGTCGATGCCGACATCCTGGCGGCAATGCCGCGGCTGCGCCGTGGTAAGGAGCAGGAGATCGAGCAACGCTTCGGCATCCGGGTGGAGATCGTCTCGACGGGCACCAGCCCCGAGTCCGTGTTCGGCCGGCTGACAGACGCGGATGCCGTCTACGTGACGCCGCTGCTGCGCTTCAGCGCAGACGACGTGCGCCGACTCGCCGACCGTCTGATCGCCATGCAGCTGCCCTCTTTCTCCATGCTGGGCGGGGAGGAGCTCGAGCATGGCCTGCTGATGAACCTGGGCGGCGGCGAGCAGGCCGACATCGTCGCCGCCCGGCGCATCGCGCTCGACGTCCAGCGCATCCTGCTCGGCGACGATCCCGCCGCGATCCCGGTGGCACTGAACCATGTGCAGCGGCTGACCATCAACATGGCCGTGGCGGAGCGGCTGGGCTACGAGCCGGATTTCTCCGTCATGGCCGACGCCCGCCTGCTGAACGCGCAGCCCGGACAGTGGGGAGAGCGGGTCTCCTTCACCGAGGCGCTGACCATTGCGGTGCGGCGCAACCGTCGCCTGCAGGCCGCGGCCTACGGCCCCGAACTCGCCGCCACTGAACGCGACTCGGCTCGCTCCCGGCTGCTGCCGCAGCTGGGCCTGGAGGCAGGGCGCACGCACATCGATGCCGACCGGGCACTGCTGCAGCCGGAACGCAGCACCGACCTGCAGCTGAGTGCGCGCCAGGTCGTCTACTCGGACGACGCGGTCGCCGACTGGCGGGCCGCGGGCCGGCAGGTCGACGCCAGCCTCCTGGACTACCGCGGGCGGGAACTCGATGTCATGCGCTCGGCGGGCGAGGCCTATCTGCAGGTGCTGCGCGCCCGCGCCGTTTACGAGGTGCGGCAGTCCAACCTGGAGATCACCCGGGAGAATCTGCAGCTGGCCCGGGTGCGGGAATCCATCGGCTACTCGGGCCGGGCCGACGTGCTGCGCTGGGAGAGCCGCCTGGCCACGGACCGGGTGGATCTGATCGACGCGGAACGCTCGCTGGACCAGGCCGGCGTACGCCTGGGCCAGCTCCTCGGCGCCTCGCAAGAGGAGCCGCCCCGGCCGGCAGAAGACAGCGTCGACACCACGCTGGGGTACTTCCGATCCGAGCGTTTCGGCCGCCTCATCGACTCCCGTAGCGCATGGGACCGGTTCCGCGCGTTCCTGGTCCGCGAAGCGCTGGAGCGCTCGCCGGAGCTGGGCGGCCTGGACCAGCGCATCGCCGCCGGGGAGCGCCAGCGCCTCGCCGCCCGCCGCAAGTTCTACGTGCCGGAGATCGCGCTGCAGGCCGGGGCCGGAGAGCGCATTCAGGCGAGCGGCGCAGGCTCCGGTTCGTCGCTGTTCCAGGGCCTCATCCAGCAGGACGACCGCTCCTGGAACGTCGCCCTGACTGCCTCCTGGCCGATCTTCAGCGGCGGCGCCCTGCGGGCGCGGTTGTCGACCGCCGAACTGGAACTCGCCCGGTTGCGGGCCGAGCGAATCGCGGCGGAAGAGGACATCGAGGCACGGATGCGCCTGGCGCTGCACGCGACCGGCGCCTCGTTCCAGTCCATCGGCCTCACCGAGGAAGCCGCCCGGGCGGCACGGGAAAACCTGGACATTGTCGCCGACGCGTACGGCCGCGGTTCCGCTTCCATCACGGATCTGCTGGAGGCCCAGGACGCCCTGCTCGATGCGGAACTGGGTACGGAGAACGCCCGCTTCCGCTACCTCATCGACCTGATGGACGTGCTGCGGGCGGCGGCGGATTTCCGCCTGGTGCTGGAGCCGGCCTATCGGGAGGAATTCCTGCGCCGCGCGCTGGCGTTCGTGGAGGACGGCAGTGACAGAGGGAGCGCCCATGAAGAGAACTGAATCCCGGCGGACAACCATGCCTGCCCCTGCCCTTGCCATGGCCCTCGCCATCGTCACGGCCCTCGCGCTGCTCGCCGCCTGCGAGGCGACGCCGCCGCCCGCGGAGCCGGAGGTGCGGCCGGTGCGCTACAGCCGCGTCGTCGCGGCGGGCACGCAGGAGGCCGAGACCTTCTCCGGCGTCGCCCAGGCCCCGATGGAAACCGACCTCTCGTTCAAGGTCAGCGGTACACTCATCGAACTGCCCGTGGCACTCGGCGACCGGCTGAAGGCCGGGGCGCTAATCGGCCGACTAGACCCCACCGACTACCGGGTGCGGCTGGAGGAAGCCGAGGCCGGACTGGCCCAGGCCCGCGCCCAGGAGCGTAACGCGGCAGCCAGCTACGAGCGCGTGCGCGGCCTGTACGAGAACCGCAACGCCTCGCGCAGCGACCTGGACAGCGCCCGCGCCGCGTTCGAATCCGCCCGGGCCTCGGTGAACGCGGCCCGGCAGAAACTCGAGGCGGCACGGCTGCAGCTCTCTTACACCCGCCTGTACTCGCCCGCCGACTGCACCGTGGCGAGGCTCGTCGCCGAGGTGAACCAGAACGTCCAGGCCGGCCAGCCGATCGCCCGGGTGAACTGCGGCGACTGCGCCGAGGTGGTGGTCAACGTGCCCGAGACCTACATCGAACGCATCCGCAGCGGCATGGAGGCGACGGTGTCCATCGACGCCGTCGACCTGCAGGAGATAGCCGGCACGGTCTCGGAGGTGGGCGTGGCCACCGGCCCCCGCGGCGCGACCTATCCGGTGACCATCGCCCTCGGCGGCGGCTGCGGGGTCGTGCGCTCCGGCATGGCCGGCGAGGCGAAACTGCTGCTGCCCGCCACCGGCGACCGGGGCGAGCTGATGGTGCCCACGGTCGCGGTCGGCGAGGACCGGCAGGGACGATTCGTCTTCGTGCTGGAGGCTGCCGGAGACGGATCCGGGCATTACACGGCGCGCCGCCGCGCCGTCGAGACCGGCCGCCCCGACCCGGACGGCATGGTGATCACCCGCGGCCTGTCTGCGGATGAACTCGTGGTCACCGCCGGCGTGCGCCGCATCGCCGACGGCCAGAAGGTGCGCCTGCTGGACCGGGACTGATGCTCGATATCACCCGCATCGCGCTCGAGAAGCGACGCATCACCGTCGTCTCGCTGCTGATCCTGTTCGTCGCCGGCGGCCTCGCCTACCGCGAGATGCCGCGGGCGGAGGATCCGGGCTTCATCGTGCGCACGGCGATGGTGCAGACCGTCTTCCCCGGCGCGAGCCCCGAGCGGGTGGAGATGCTGGTCACCGACAAGCTCGAGCGGGTGATCCAGGAGATGCCGGAGCTGGACACGGTGCGCAGCAGCTCCAAGGTGGGCGTCTCCGTCATCTACGTGGACATCCGCGAGCAATACAAGGAGATGCAGCCGATCTGGGACGACCTGCGCCGCAAGGTGGAGCGGGTGGCGCCGGACCTGCCCGACGGCGTGCGCGGCCCGTTCGTCAACGACGAGTTCGGCGACGTCTACGGCATCCAGATCGCGGTCACCGGCGACGGCTACAGCTACCGGGAACTGGAGGAAGTGGCCGACGAGGTGCGCGACGAGCTGCTGCTGATCGCCGACGCCGCCAAGGTGGAGGTGGCGGGCGCGCAGGAGGAACGCATCTTCGGGGAGTTCGACAACACCGTGCTATCGGAATACGGGCTCTCCCCGCTGCAACTGCGCGAGGCCCTGGAGGCCCGCAATATCGTGCTGCCCGGCGGCGACATCACCACCGAGTACGAGAAGATCGTGCTCGAGCCGAGCGGCAGCTTTGCCTCGGTGGACGACATCCGCAACACCCTGATCCGCATCCCGGCCAGCGGCGAGATCGTGCGCCTGTCCGACGTGCTCGAGATCCGCCGCGGCTACATCGACCCGCCCGACCAGCGGGTGCGCTACAACGCCGAGCCCAGCCTGATACTGGCCGTCTCCATGCGCGAGGGCGGCAACATCATCGAACTCGGCCGCTCGGTCCGGCAGGCCCTGACGCGGGTGCGCGATAACTATCCCATCGGCCTCGAGCTGGACGTGCTGCAGTTCCAGCCGCAGGTGGTCGAGGACAAGATCGACGACTTCGTCTCCAACCTGGTGCAGGCGGTCCTGGTCGTCGGCCTGGTCATGCTGGCTTTCCTCGGCGTGCGCACCGGCCTGGTGGTGGCCAGCCTGGTGCCGGCCGCCATCCTCGCCAGTTTCGCGCTCATGGGATTGTTCGATATCGGCCTCGACCAGGTGTCGCTGGCCGCGCTGATCATCGCGCTCGGGATGCTGGTGGACAATGCCATCGTCATGTCCGAGTCCATCATGGTGCGCATGCGCGACGGCGAGGACGGCAAGCGGGCGGCGCTGGCCTCGGCCCGCGAGCTGCGCCTGCCGCTGCTGATTTCCTCGCTCACCACCTCCGCCGCCTTCCTGCCGATCTACCTGGCGGAGTCGTCCACCGGCGAGTACACGGCGCCGCTGTTCAAGGTGGTGACGATCACCCTGCTCTCCTCCTGGGTGATGGCGCTGACGCTGATACCGCTGCTGTGCATCACGTTCCTGCGGGTTGGAGAACGGGACCCGGATGCGGCAGACGGGCCCGCGATGCGCCGCTACGATGCCGTGCTGCGCGCCGTCCTCGCTCATCCTGGGATGACCCTGGCCGCCATCGTCGCCGTATTCGCGCTATCACTATATGCACTGCGCTGGGTGCCGGACATCTTCTTCCCGCCGAACGACCGGACCACGTTCACCGCAGAGCTGGAGCTGCCGGTGGGCTCGCCGATCGAGACGACGGACGCCATGACGGCGGAACTCGAGTCGTTCATCGCCACAGAACTCGCCGACAGCGAGGAGCGGGACGGCATCGAGCAGTGGGCGGCTTTCGTCGGTGAAGGCGCGCCGCGATTCATATTGTCCTACAGCCCCGAGCCGCCCAATCCGAGTTATGCACTGATCCTCGGCCACACCGGCGAGCGCACCACCATCGACCGACTGGTGGTGCCGGAGATCGAGTCCTTCGTGCTGGAACGCTTTCCGCCCGCGAAGGTCACAGTGCGTCCCCTGCCGATGGGCGAACCCGCCTGGCCTCCCATCGCCATCCGCCTGAAGGGGCGCGACACGGAGACGCTGTTCGCGCTGCTGGACGAGGTCAAGGCCAGGCTGCGCGAGACGCCGGGCGCCACCCAGGTCACCGACGACTGGGGCGCCCGCACGAAGAAGGTGGAGGTGCGCATCGACGAGACCCGCGCCCAGCAGGCCGGCGTCACCAACCAGGACGTGGCGATCGCCATGCAGACCTACCTCTCGGGTCTGGAGACGACGGAGTTCCGGGAAGACGACGACCTGATCCCGATCGTGCTGCGCTCCGCGGGCGAGGAGCGGCTCGACCCGGACCGCCTCGGCAACATCGCCGTCTATGCTCACGGCGGCTCGCGCACCGTGCCGCTGAGCCAGGTGGCCGTGCCGGAGGTCGTCTGGCAGCCCGGGGTGATCAAGCGGCGCGACCGGCAGCGCACGATGACCGCGGAGGCGCTGCTGGAGCCCGGCTACACCTCCAGCGAGGTCATCGAGAGCATCGAGCCGTGGCTGCGGGAGGCATCCGCCGACTGGCCGTACGGGGTGAGCTGGAGCTTGGGCGGCGAGGCGGAGACTTCCGCCGACGCGAACGCCTCCATCATGGCGAAGCTGCCCTTCGCGGTCATGCTGATCATCCTGCTGCTGGTGCTGCAGTTCGAC
>CAYRUH010000078.1:0-8062 GCA_964427415.1 uncultured Woeseiaceae bacterium
GCGGTGACCAGGTTCTTGGAGTAGTCCAGCAGCAGGTCGCCGGCTTCCAGCGTGAGCCGGGTCGCGCGGCGCTGGTCCTTGCGAAACAGCTCCACCAGGTGCCGGTCCCCGATAGTCTTGCGGTGCTCTTTCAGCCGGCGCCAGGCCGGCAAGTCGGTGGGGTAGCGGGCGGAGAGCTTGCGCGGGTCCGCCATGGGCTCAGGAGGCCGCGCGGGCGGCGGGCAGATCGACGTCGTAGAAGTCCACGTACCACTCGACGAAGCGGCGCACGCCCTCCTCCACCGTGGTGCTGGGCTGGTAGTCCACGTCGGCGACGAGGTCGTCCACGTCCGCCCAGGTGTCCGGCACGTCGCCGGGCTGCATCGGCAGCAGGTTCTTCTCCGCCTCGCGGCCGACGCACTGCTCGATCACCTGGATGTAGCGCATGAGCTCCACCGGCTGGCTGTTGCCGATGTTGTAGATGCGGTAGGGCGCGCGGCTGGTGCCCGGGTCCGGGTTGGCCGGATCCCACTCCGGATTGGGCTCGGCGACGTGGTCCAGCGTGCGTATGACGCCCTCGACGATGTCGTCCACGTAGGTGAAATCCCGCCGGTGGTTGCCGTAGTTGAAGACATCGATGGGCTTACCCTCGATGATGTTCCTGGTGAACATGAACAGCGCCATGTCCGGGCGGCCGAAGGGACCGTAGACGGTGAAAAACCGCAGGCCCGTGGTCGGCAGGCCGTACAGGTTCGAGTAGGTATGGGCCATCAGCTCGTTGGCCTTCTTGGTGGCGCCGTAGAGGGCCAGCGGATGGTCCACGTTGTGGTGGATGGAGAACGGCATCTCGGTGTTGGCGCCGTAGACCGAACTCGAGGACGCGTACACCAGGTGCTCGACGCCATTGTGGCGGCAGCCCTCCAGCACGTGCAGGGTGCCGACGATGTTGGAGTCGATGTAGGAGTGCGGGTTCTCCAGCGAGTAGCGCACGCCGGCCTGGGCGGCGAGATGCACCACCCGGTCGAAGCCCTCCTCGGCGAACAGCTTGTCCATGGCCGGGCGGTCTTCCAGGCTGATCCTGACGAAGCGGAAGCCCTCGCGGCCCTCCAGGTTCGCCAGGCGGGCGAGCTTCAGGTTGACGTCGTAGTAGTCGTTCAGGTTATCGAGGCCGACCACCTCGTCGCCCCGGTCCAGCAGGTATTTGGCAGTGTAGTAGCCGATGAAGCCGGCGGCGCCCGTGACGAGTACTTTCATGTCCGTTCCTTGTCGTCTGCCGCTCTTCGCAGACCAGGGGAGACCGGCTCAGAGCCGGTCGTCCACCGCGTCGGCGGGCAGGACGTACTTGATATCGTACAGCACCGACTGCTGCTTGCCGAACGCGCGGATGCCCTCGGCGCCCATCTCCTTGAACTGGCGGTGGCCGACGGCAACGATGATGCCGTCGTAGTCGCCCTTCTTGGGGTTCTCGACCAGGTCGATGCCGTATTCGTGGCGGGCCTCGGCGGGGTCCACCCAGGGGTCGTGCACGTCCACGCGCAGGCCGTAGGACTCGAGTTCGGCGACGATGTCCACCACCCGGGTGTTGCGCACGTCCGGGCAGTCCTCCTTGAAGGTGAGGCCCATGATGAGCACCTTGCCGTCCTTCGGCTGCATGCCCCGCTGGATCATGAGCTTGATGACCTTGCCGGCCACGAAATAGCCCATGGAGTCGTTGATGCGCCGCCCGGCCAGGATCACCGTGGGGTTGTAGCCCACGTCCTCGGCCTTGTGGGTGAGGTAGTAGGGATCCACGCCGATGCAGTGGCCGCCCACCAGGCCCGGGCGGAAGGGCAGGAAGTTCCACTTGGTGCCGGCGGCGACCAGCACCTCCTCGGTGTCGATGCCGATGCGGTCGAAGATCAGCGCGAGTTCGTTCACCAGGGCGATATTGAGGTCGCGCTGGGTGTTCTCGATGACCTTGGCGGCTTCCGCCACCCTGATGCTGGAGGCGACGTGGGTGCCGGCCGTAATGATGGTCTTGTAGACCGAGTCGATGTATTCGGCCGCCTCGGGCGTGGAGCCGGCGGTGACCTTGAGGATGTTCGGCAGGCGGTGCTGCCTGTCGCCCGGGTTGATGCGCTCCGGGCTGTAGCCCACATAGAAGTCCTTGTTCATCTTCAGGCCGGAGCCTGCCTCCAGCAGCGGCACGCAGACTTCCTCGGTGGCGCCGGGGAAGACGGTGGACTCGTAGACCACGGTATCGCCGGGCGAGAGCACCCGGGCGAGGGTCTCGCTGGCGGACTTCAGCGGGGTGAGCACCGGGCGCTTGGACTGGCCGATGGGGGTCGGCACGGTGACCACGTAGAAATTGCATTCGGCGAGCTGGTTCGGGTCCGTGGTGTAGCTGAGGTGCGTGGCCGCGGCCAGCTCCTCCGGGGTGGTCTCCAGGGTGGTGTCCTCGCCGGCCTTGAGCTCGGCGATGCGCTCGGCCTTCAGGTCGTAGCCCACGACCGGGTAATGGCGGCCGAACTCCACGGCCAGCGGCAGGCCCACGTAGCCGAGGCCGACCACGCCGATGCGGATCTTGTCGATGTCGAACACGGTCATTCCAGTGCCGGTAAGCCGGCGGTGGTGGTGTCAATTCGCGCCGATTCTAGCGCGGGTGGATGAATCTGGCATGGGCAGGGATCACAGGTAGGAGGGTGATAGGGATGTGGGAGGGGCTTTAGCCCCGATTCGTTATCCAAATCGGGCCTGAAGGCCCTCCTACCGGTGCCTTCCCAGAATGTAGGAGGGGCTTTAGCCCCGATCCCCCATCCTCCAAATGGCACCCCCGCTGGCTTCTTCTATGCGCTTCAAAAACGCCTCGTGGGCCGCTATCTCCTCTTCCGAGGCCTCGATAACGCGCAGGCGGGCATTGCCGCGGTCGATGCTGACCACCGTGTCCGCGGCCGCGCCGTCGCCGCCTTCCGCCGCATCCAGCGACAGCGCGCCCTGGCCGCCGGTCATGGCCAGGTAAACGTCGGCCAGCAGGCGGGCGTCGAGCAGCGCGCCGTGGAGGTCGCGCTGGGAGTTGTCCACTTGGTAGCGCTTGCACAGCGCGTCCAGGCTGTGGCGCTGGCCCGGGTGCATCTTGCGGGACATCGTCAGGGTATCCAGGATGCCGCAGTGGCCGTCCAGCCGGCAGACGGGGTGGCCGATGAGCTTCAGCTCGTACTCCAGGAAGCCCACGTCGAAGGGGGCGTTGTGGATGATCAGCTCGGCGCCGGCCAGGAATTCCAGCAGCTCGTCGGCGATCTCGGCGAAGCGGGGCTTGTCGGCCAGGTCCTCGTTGCGGATGCCGTGGACGGCAATGGCGCCCTCCTCGATCTCGCGTTCCGGGTTCAGGTAGCGGTGGAAGTGCCTGCCCGTCGGCCGGCGGTTCACCAGTTCGAGGCAGCCGATCTCGATGATGCGGTGGCCCTGTGCCGGGTCCAGGCCGGTGGTCTCGGTGTCCAGAATGATCTGCCGCACGTCCGTCCGCCCTCCTCTTTCCGTGTCTGCCCGGCTGCGCTCAGCCCAGTTCGTCGATACCCCGGTTGGCGAGTTGGTCCGCCTTTTCGTTGCCGGGGTGGCCCGAGTGGCCCTTCACCCAGCGCCAGTCTACCTCATGGCGCTCGGCGGCCAGATCCAGCGCCTGCCAGAGATCCTTGTTCTTCACCGGCTTCTTCGCGGCGGTCTTCCAGCCCTTGCGCTTCCAGTTGGCGAGCCAGGACTTGATGCCGTCGCGCACGTAGGTGGAATCCGTGTGCAGGACCACGTGGCAGGGGCGGTTCAGCGCATTCAGCGCCTCCACCGCCGCGGTCAGCTCCATGCGGTTGTTGGTGGTGTGGCGCTCGCCGCCCCAGATCTCCCGGCGCCGGCTGCCGGAGAGGAGCAGCGCGCCCCAGCCGCCCACACCGGGATTACCGCGGCAGGCGCCGTCGGTGTAGATGTCGACCCGGGGCAGGCTCAATTCTCTTCGCGCAGCTCGTGCAGGGTGCGCACTGTGGGCCGGGCCAGGCCGCCGACCGCCGCGGCCGGGCGGCGCCAGCGCTGGCGGATCGGGGTCAGGGTGTAGAGCTGCTTCTTCGCGGTCAGCGCATAGCAGCTGGCGAGTTCCGGCCACCAGCGGTCACCCATGGCCTCCCAGCGCCGGGCGGCGGGCTGGCGGTTGCCGCCGAAAGGCCAGCGGAAGAAGTAGCGGCGCACGCCGTGGATCTTCATGTCGAGCAGGCGCAGCCAGTCCGAGAGCTGGCGGTCCGAGATCATGGCCGGTCGGCCCGGCGGGTAGCTGCTCCAGGTGAGGAGCCGGCGCAGACCCCACAGGCCGCCGGGGCGAAAGCCCATGACCACCAGCTGGCCGTCGGCCCGGAGCACCCGGTAGACCTCGCGCAGCACCGCGTGGGGGTGGTCCGTCAGGTCCAGAGTGTGGGGCATGAAGACCACGTCGATGGAATCGCTCGCGATCGGCAGCCGCGCCGGCTCGGCGATGACGTCGCCGGTCTCCGGCGCCCCGGGCATGGTGGTGATCCAGGCGGCCTGGGTGCGGGCGGAGGGCAGGAATAGCTCGCGGCTGCCCCACAGGCCGATCTGCAGCAGCTGCTCGCCGAACAGCCCGTCCAGCATCTCCCGGGCAAGGCGCGCCTCCACGTCGAGCAGCGAGCTGCCGATGGGGGTCCCGAGCCACTCCTGCAGGGGGTCGGTGAATGTGGTCGTGGTGGTCGGTGCCATGGGCCTGTAAATATTCCAATTGCCAAGATGTGACCCGGACGCTTGCGCCGGTCACCCCGGTGCGTAGGATAGCCGAATGCGCGTCGTCACCAGAAGCCTGATGTTGGTTGCGCTCGCCCTGGGTGGGGGTGGAATGGTCGCGGCTGAAGCCGCTCCTACCGCGCCCGACGGCCACGCAGGAGGGCCTTCAGGCCCGATCGGGTTCGGGATCGGGGATAAATCCCCTCCCACATTCAATCCGACCGTCGAGACCCATCCCTCCCTCCATCCCGCGTTGCGGCGCCACGCGCTGCGGCCGCTGGGCGCGCCGAAGCCGGTGGGGCCGGTGAACCTGATCGAGCGGATCCGGGACGGCATGACGCTGCCGGTACCGGACGAGCGCCGGGTGCAGATGGAGCTCGCCTGGTATGCCCGCCACCCGGATTATCTGGACCGGGTGCTCACCCGGGCCTCGGCCTACCTGCCCCACATCGTCGCGGAGATCGACCGCCGCGGGCTGCCGATGGAGCTCGCGCTGCTGCCGGTGGTGGAGAGCGCCTACGACCCCTTCGCCTACTCCCACGGCCGCGCCGCGGGGCTGTGGCAGATCATCCCGGGCACCGGCCGGCGCTTCGGGCTGAAGCAGAACTGGTGGTACGACGGGCGCCGCGACGTGGCGGAGTCCACCCGCGCCGCACTGGATTATCTGCAATACCTGCACGGGCTGTTCGACGGCGACTGGGAGCATGCCATCGCCGCCTACAACTCCGGCGAGGGCAATGTGGGCCGCGCCATCCGGCGCAACCGCGCGGCGGGCAAGCCCGTCGACTTCTGGAACCTGCACCTGCCCCGGGAGACCAGCGCCTACGTGCCCCGGCTGCTGGCGCTGTCGAAGCTGGTGGCGGATCCCGAGACCCACGGCATCACGCTGCCCGCGGTGCCGGACGAGCCCCGTTTCGAGGTGGTGGAGATCGGCAGCCAGCTGGACCTGGCGCTGGCCGCGGAGCTGGCCGGTATCGACATCGACGAGCTCTACGCCTACAACCCGGGCCTGAACCGCTGGGCCACCGACCCCACCGGGCCGCACCGGCTGACGGTGCCCGTCGAGACGGCGGAGGGGTTCCGTGAGCGCCTGGCGGGCGTGCCGGTGGCCGAGCGGGTGCGCTGGAAGCGGCACAAGGTGGCGAGCGGGCAGACGCTGTCCGAGATCGCCGAATTCCATGGCACGACCATGGGCGCCATCCGCCGCAGCAACAGCCTGAGCGGCAACCTGATCCGGGCGGGCGACTACCTGCTGATCCCGGCGGCGACCAAGCCGCTGTCGGCCTATTCACTGAGCGCGGATGCGCGGCTGGCCAGCCTGCAGAAGCGCCAGAGCGGCGCCGGCACGGTGGAGCACCTCGTGCGCGGCGGCGAGAGCTTCTGGACCATCAGCCGCAAGTACGGCGTGGGCGTGCGGGAACTCGCCAAGTGGAACGGCATGGCGCCCGGCGACACGCTGTCCGTCGGCCGCAAGCTGGTGGTGCACAACGCCTCGGTGCGCGAAGCACCGACGCCGACGGCTTCGATAGAAGGCAAGGTGCGCAAGGTGAATTACACGGTGCGCCGCGGCGATTCCCTCTCGCTGATCGCGTCCCGGTTCCGGGTGTCGGTGGGGGACATCACCCGCTGGAACGGCATCGATGCGTCGAAGATCCTCAGGCCGGGCGACAAGATCACGATGTACGTGGACGTGACGGCGCAGTCGGGCTGAAGCATGTGGGAGGGCCTTCAGGCCCGATCCGGTTTTCTTTCGGCGTTGGCCCGTCATCGACTGGGGCGGACCGCGCGGGACGCTCAGTCGGACGTCCTGTCCTCCTTCGCTTCGGCCGGGCCTCCTTCCCGCCACCGCGAGCACGGCCGTCATGCGGGGTATCCATCGCCGCGACCTTTTCTCGGGAGCAAGATGGATACCCCCGCAGGGCGGTCAGGAAAGAAGCGAATCTGGCACGGCACTCAGGCCCAATTCATCCCCGCGATCTCAGCAGCCAGCCCGGCAGGCCCGATCGCTTCGACGCCGTTGCCAAGCGGGTACCTTTCCTCCCCCGGATAGACGACGAAACGCGCCTCCGGTTTCACATCCTCACAGGCACTGTGGAAGCCCTTCCCGGGCTTCGGCTCCAGGCTGCGTTTGATTTCGATCGCCCACGGATCATGGCCTGGCAGCGAGAGAACCAAGTCGATCTCCGCACCGCCGGCCGCCCGGTAGAAAGACGTCTCACTGCGCTCGGGGGCCACCAGTATCAGGTTCTCGATGACGAAGCCTTCCCAACTCTGGCCGACGACAGGATGCCCCAGAACGTCCTCGCGATCGACCAGGCCAAGGAGTGCATGGACGACCCCACTATCCCGAACGTAGACCTTCGGCGATTTCACCAGTCTCTTGCCGATGTTCCGATGCCACGGCGGAAGACGCCGTACCAGCAGCAGGTCGACGAGGAGATCGAGATAGCTAGACACCGTCTTGCCGGTCACGCCGAGCCCGCGAGCTAGCGCGGCCGCGTTGAGCAGCCCACCCTGGGCGTGCGCGAGCATGACCCAGAACCGACGCAGAGTCTCTGCCGGCACCCGCGGACCCAGCTGGGGTACGTCACGCTCCAGGTAGGTACGGATGAAGTTCTCGCGCCAGCGAAAACTCTGCGAGTCATCTGCAGCCAGAAAACTGTCCGGGAACCCTCCCCGGCGCCAGAGTGACGCCGGGTCGGTGGGCTCGATCTCCAGCACATCGAGGGGCCCCAGTTCGAGGTAAGCGATACGGCCTGCCAGACTCTCGCCCGATTGTCTGAGCAGGTCCATGGAGGCTGATCCCAACAAGAGGAACCGCCCCGATTTACGTCCCTTGCGCCGCCCCCGGTCGATCAGCCCGCGGAGGCTGCGGAAGAGATCGGGCACACGATGCACCTCGTCGAGGATGACGAGACGGTTCTCGTGCTCGGCCAGGTAGAGTTCTGGCTCCGAGAGTTTGGCCAGATCAGAGCGCGACTCGAGATCGAGATAGACGGCATCCCGGTCGGCCGCAATCTGATGGGCGAGCGTCGTCTTGCCCACCTGGCGGGGGCCGAGGAGAGCAACAGCAGGGTATTCCTGCAGGAGCCCCTGTAGCCGTTCTTGCAGTCGCCGCGTTAGCATCCTTGCAATTATGGAGCGTTGTTCCCGATTTGCAAGGATAGAGGAGGGCTTCAGGCCCGATCCGGCTTTCTAGTGGCGGTGGCCCATCATCGGGTGGGCCCGTAGCCGAGAGGTCTGGCACGTGTCAGCAGGCGCTCCTGACTGGCGCTTCCTTCACGCCACCGCGAGCACGGCCGTCATGCGGGGGTATCCATCGCCGCGACCT
>CAYRUH010000079.1:0-8013 GCA_964427415.1 uncultured Woeseiaceae bacterium
CGGAACAACGTGCTGGCCCGCAGCGACAGCCGCGGGCGCCCGGAGACGCTGGCGGCGAATCTCGACCAGCTCGTCGTAACCGCAGCGGTGCTGCCGGAACCCGACTTCTTCATCGTGGACCGCTACCTCTGTGCCGCAGAGCTGATGGGTATCGAAGCCGCCGTCGTCTTCAACAAGACCGACCTGGCCCATGCCGAACCCCCGGCACTGGCCGACTACGAGGCGCAGTACTACCCCGTGCTGAGGATTTCCGCCGAGGCCGGCGGCGGCATCGACGCACTGACCGGCCTCCTGGCCGGGCACGTCAGTATGCTGGTCGGCCAGTCCGGCGTCGGCAAGTCCTCCCTCATCAATGCCGTCGTCCCCGACGCCCGCCAGCGCATCGGCGCGGTCTCGGCGGCACGGCGCGAAGGCCGGCACACGACGGTGGCCGCGGAGATGATCACTCTCCCCTGCGGCGGACGGCTGATCGACTCCCCCGGCGTGCGGGATTTCGCCCCGCACATCGGGGCGGACGTGGACGTGGGCGCCGGTTTCCGGGAGATCCTCGCCGCTGCCGCTGGATGCCGGTTCAATGACTGTCTGCACCGGGCCGAGCCGGGCTGTGCCGTGTGTGCGGCCGTGGAATCCCGCTCGATCAGCGAGCGGCGCTACGCGAGTTATCGGCGGCTGCTGAACCTCACCCGCCAGCTGCGCCGGGACGGCTACTGAGCGACGTTCAGCCCGGCGGCCAGCCGAGCCTGCGCCCGGCCAGCAGGTGCAGGTGGATGTGGAAGACGCTCTGGCCGGCGCCCTCGTTGCAGTTCATGACCACCCGGTACCCGTCGTCCGCGTGGCCCTCCTCGGCCGCCACGGACTTCGCGGCGCCGAAGAGCTCGCCCACCAGCGCATGGTGCGCCGGATCGATGTCGTTGATGGTCGGAATGTGCTGCCGCGGGATTAACAGCACGTGGATCGGCGCCTGGGGATTGATGTCCCGGAAGCCGATCACGGTGTCCGATTCGTACACCGGCTCGGCGGGGATCTCGCCGGCCGCGATCTTGCAGAACAGGCAGTCCGGGTCTCTCTTGTCGTCGCTCATCTCGACCTCCTCGTTCTTTCGCCGGTTTTGTCGGCCTGCCGACTCAGGCGCCGATCGTGCGCCGGCCCGCGAAGGCGTGGGACAGAGTGCCTCCGTCCACGTATTCCAGCTCGCCGCCGATGGGCACTCCGTGGGCGATGCGGCTGGCGCCGATGCCGCGGCGCGCCGCAAGCTCGGCGAGGTAATGCGCCGTGGCATCGCCCTCCACCGTCGGGTTGGTGGCGATGATGACCTCCTCCACATCGCCCTCCTCGAGCACGGACTCGAGGCGGCCCAGCCCGAGTTCCTCCGGCCCGATGCCGTCGAGCGGCGAGAGGTGTCCCAGCAGCACGAAATACCGCCCCCGGTAACCGGTATGGTCTTCGATGGCCATGACGTCGGCCGGCATCTCGACGATGCAGAGCTGGCTCGCGTCCCGGGAGGCATCGCGGCACACCGGGCAGACCGGCTCCTCGGAGAACATGCGGCAGCGTTCGCACTTGCCGATGCCGGCCACCGCCTCCGCCAGGGCCGCGGACAGCCGCCCGGCCCCGTCCGGGTCGCGCTCCAGCAGATGGAAAGCCATGCGCTGCGCCGACTTCTGCCCCACACCGGGCAGACATCGGAGTGTCTCTATGAGCTGGACGAGCAGCGGCGAGTAAACCATGAGCCGATCAACCGAAAGGCAACTTCATCCCCGGCGGCAGGCCCATGCCCGAGGTCAGACCCGACATCTTCTCCCGCGTCGTCTCCTCTACCCGCCGGATGGCATCGTTCATGGCCGCGGCCACCAGGTCTTCCAGCATCTCCCGGTCGTCGTCGATCAGCTCGTCGTCGATCGCCACGCGGCGCACTTCGTGCCGGCAATTCATGGTGACCTTCACCATGCCGGCACCGGACTCGCCGGTGACCTCGATGCTCGCCAGCTCCTCCTGAGCCTGCTGCATTTTCTCCTGCATCTGCTGTGCCTGCTTCATCAGCTGGCCGAGTCCACCTTTCATTCGTCGTGCCTCCGCTTCTGTCCGTCTTGTGTCCGTCAGTCCTGATCTTTCAGCCGCACCGTATCGGGCTGCAGCTCCGCGCCGAACATGTCCTGGAGCAGGCGCACGTTCGGATCGGCCGCCAGCCCTTTCTTCGCGGCCTCCAGGCGCTCGGCCTCCAGGCGCCGCTCCCGCTGCACCGGGGTCTCTTCAGCCCCGCCCACCCGGATGCTTACCTTGAGCGGCTCGCCGAAATACTCCGCCATGGCCTTCTCCAGGGTCCGCCGCCTGGGTTCGGTCAGCAGCGTCTCGCTGCGTTCGTCCAGCTGCAGCCGCACTCCGTTGCCCTGCCGGGCCAGGAAGGCGCAGTTGGCGGCCAGCAGGCGCACCGACCCGGATATATCGAGCTGGCCGGCGAGGCGGTGCCAGTCCGGATCCGACCAGAATCCGGCGTGGCGGGGAGGCTGCCGGGGCGCCTCTCCCGCCGGCCTTGCCGGCGCTGCCACGGGCGGCTTCCCGGGCGCCGGGGCGGCCGCCGCCGGCTCACCCGACATCGTCTTCGCCGGCGAGAGGGAGCGGGCCCGGCCAGCAGGCCGGCCGCCGCCTTGCGCCTGCCCGTGCGTCCCGGCGGGACGGAAGGCGAGCATCCGCAGCAACGTCATCTCGAACCCGGCGCGGGGATCCGGCGCCAGTGCCAGGTCCCGCCGGCCGGTGATGGCGACCTGATAGTAGAGCTGGACGTCGCCCGGCGTGAAGCGGTCGACGTAAGTCGCGATCATCGCCTCGTCAGCCTCCTCGAGATCGGTCGCGCCCACCAGCTGGTAGACGGCGACGCGCTGCAGGGCCGCCGCAATCTCGTCCAGCAAGCGTGCGTAATCGGGGAACTGCTCGTCGATGGCGGCCACGGTGGCAAGCAACCCCGCGCCGTCAGCGGCAGCCAGGGAGTCCAGCAGGCCCGTCACGTGCTGGCGGTCGACCGTACCCAGCATGGCGCGGGTCTCGTCCTCGCGCACGGCGCCGCCGCCGTAGGCAATCGCCTGATCAAGCAGGCTCAGGGAGTCGCGTACACTGCCTTCCGCCGCCCGGGCGATCAATGCCAGCGCCTCCGGCTCCGCCTCCGCCTGCTCGGCCTCGCAGATCCGGGTCAGATGCTCGCCGATCATCTGCGGCGTGAGCCGCTTCAGGTTGAATTGCAGACAGCGCGACAGCACCGTCACCGGGAGCTTCTGGGGATCAGTGGTGGCCAGCAGGAACTTCACGTGCGGCGGCGGTTCCTCCAGCGTCTTCAGCAATGCGTTGAAAGAATGCATGGACAGCATGTGCACCTCGTCGATGAGATACACCTTGTAGCGCCCCCGCGCTGGCGCATACTGGACATTGTCCAGCAGGTCCCGGGTATCGTCGACCTTGGTACGGGAGGCCGCATCCACTTCGATCAGATCGACGAAGCGGCCCTCGTCGATCTCGGTGCAGGCGCTGCATACGCCGCAGGGCGCCGGGCCCACGCCCTGCTCGCAGTTCAGCGCTTTCGCGAGGATGCGGGCGATGGTGGTCTTGCCCACGCCCCGGGTGCCGGCGAACAGATAGGCGTGATGCAGGCGGCCGCTCGCCAGCGCGTTCGTCAGCGCCTGCAGCACATGCGGCTGACCGACCATGTCCCCGAATGCCCGGGGACGCCACTTGCGCGCTAGGACGAGATAGCTCATACGAAATGGTCGGGCCTGAAGGCCCTCCTACAGAGAATGAAGAGGCCCGCGCCAGCTCGTCCCCGGCACCCGGTGTCACCGCTGCCGCTGCTCCCTTCCGGGCCTGACGGGGTTCGCGGCTGACCGTCGCGGGGCAACCGACGCGGACCAGCCTGCATTATCTCAGTGATCCGGCGAGGATTCATCCCCCCGTCGGCAGGCGCGCCCTTCCGGCGGCCGTGCCTCAGCCGGTGGCGGAGGCTTTCTCTTTCCAGGCCTTGAGCTGGCGCTCCATGGCGTCGAAGGCGTCGCGCACGGCCACGTAGACGTCCTCGTGGGCGTGACGGTCGCCCGGCCGGTTGCTCACGGCCAGCTCCGTCCCCGGCACCCGTACCTCGAGGCGCACCTCATAGACATTGCCCTGGCGCTGGTTGCGCTGCACGGCGTGCACGTAGGCGTGACAGCTGGTGATGCGGTCGTAGAACTTCTCGAGCTTGGCCGCGCGTTCCCTGACGGCCTGTTCGACCGCTTCCGAGCGGTCCATATCGTGGAAGTGGATTTCCGGTCGTGTCTGCACTGCTGCGCTCCTTCCGTCACAGGGAGTATCTGCTCACAGCGTAACAGAGTCGCTCGCGCCCGATACCGCCAGATACCGCCAGATACCGCCCGCTCAATCGGCCCGGCCGACGTCGGCAGCCCAGCTCATGGCATCCACCTGCAGCCGCGCCAGTACCTGCATATCGAGCCCGCTGCTCTGCTCAGCCAGGCGCGCCACCTCCGCAGGCTCGTCGCGCTCGAGAGTCTCGGTCAGCAAGAGCAGCAGCCCCAGATCGCCGCTGCGCCAGAGCAGCGCGTCGCGCACGTCGTCCTGCAGCGGCAGCGGCGCCAGGATATCGGCCAGCGGAGCGCCGATCAGCGTGTCCAGTAAAGACAGGATGCCGGTCATGAATGCCCGGTCCGCATAGGCGGGATCGGCGGATACCCGCTCCGACATCAGTTCCATGAGCCGTCCCCGGGCAGCCGCCAGGGTCAGCAGCGGGCTCGGGAAGTCCGCGTTGCCATCCTGAGCGAACAGCATCACCTGGAGCCAGCGCTGCAGGCGGCGACGCCCCAGGATCACCAGCGCATGGGACAGGCTGTCGATCCTGTGGCGCAATCCCATGCCGGCAGAGTTCACCAGCCGGATCAGCTTGTAGCCCAGTTCCGGCAGGTGTTTCACGGTCTCTTCGATAGCCGCGATTTCGGTGTCGCCCAGGATCTGCTGCAGCAGGCGGATCAGATTCTGACGCGACGGATCCGTGGCGCGTCCCTCGAGCAGCACCGGGCGCGCAAAGAAATAGCCCTGGAACAGGTCGAAGCCGAGACGCTTGCACTGCGCCGCGCGCTCGGGCGTGTCCACCTTCTCGGCCAACAGCTGCATGCCGGGCCGCTGTACGGCCCGGACGACGTCACCCAGCTCCCCGGTCGGGACCTCGCGCACGTCCACCTTGATGACGTCAACCAGCGGCAGGATCGCCTCGTGAGAGTCGTCCAGGCGGGTGACGTCGTCCATCGCAAAGCGGAAACCCTGCCGCTGCAGCTCGGAGCAGCGCTGCACGAGTTCGGGCGTAATCTCCACACTCTCGAGTATCTCCAGCATGATGCGTTCCGGCGGCAGCGCCTCGGGCAGCTCCGAAAACAGACTCTCGGCATCGAAGTTGATGTAGCCGCGGCAGGAGCCGACGACGGCCTCGAGGCCCAGCTCGGAGAACGCCTGGGTAATCACCCGGGCCGTGGCGAGTTGGTCGCCCGGAAATGGTCCGCCGCCCGGAGACCGGAACAGAAGTTCGTAGGCGACGGTGTTGCCATTGCGGTTCAGGATGGGCTGGCGGCCGAGAACGAATGGCGTGGCCTGAACGGCCGCGACGTCTGTTGCGGGACTCGCTGACATGCCGTGCAGTCTAGCGGCACGGCCCGCCGCGCTGTCGGACGCGGTTCACAGATTGGTACCTGCCACGCCGGTCCACTACCATTGCGGTGGGAGACTAATGGGAGAACGAGGGGAGACTCAGGGGGAGCCAGCGAATGTCACTGAAGACGGCGATCGCCTCGCGCCTGACCGAATCCTTTCTCAGCGAAGCGCGCCTCGGCAAGCTGCGAAGAAAGGCGGAGGTGCGCCGGCGCAAGGAAGCACGCCCCCATCTCGTCGAGTACTTCCATCAGCCGGACGACCCCCACTCGCATCTGCTCGCCCAGGTCCTGCCAGTTTTCATCAAGCACTACGATGTGAAAGCGAGGGTCTGGCTGGTCGGCCCGCCGCCCGACTGGGCGGCACCGGAACGCGAGCGGCTGGTCGAGTGGTGCCGCATCGATGCCGCCGTCCTCGCGGCCCGCGCCGGGCTGGATCCGGATGCCGATGAACCGGCGGTCCGGGAACTGCTCGCCGGCGCGCGTACCGGCGGTGACGCGCGCCGCGAGCAGCTCGGCCACTACCTCGGCGCCACGCTGCATTACGAGGGCGAGTGGTACCGGGGCCTGGACAGGCTTCACTACCTCGAGGCACGGCTCGCCGATCTGGGAGCCCGGCGCGCCGGCGCGCCGGGCGAGCCCCTGTTCGCGCCGCCGAACGTGCCCTCCTCCGCGGCAGCCCCGCCCGGTTCAGGGCGGCCGCCCGACATCGACTGGTTCCTCTCTTTCCGCAGCCCCTATACCTACATCGCCGCAGAACGGGTCAAGGCGCTCGCCGATGCCTGTGGCGCCCCGCTGAGACTGCGCTATGTGCTGCCGATGCGCATGCGCGGATTACCCGTGCCGAGAATAAAGAGTCGCTACATCGTCACCGACGCCGCCCGGGAAGCCCGGCGCCTGGCTGTGCCGTTCGGCCGCATCGCCGACCCGCTGGGGAAACCGGTAGCGCGGGGCTACTCCCTGCTGCCCTGGGCCATCGGAGAGGGGCGCGGCTACGAGTACTGCCTCGCCTTCATGCGGGCTGTCTGGTCGCGGGGCCTCGATGCCGGCAGCGACCGGGGCCTTGCGCGGATCGTCACCGACGCCGGCCTCGACTGGCAGGCTGCCCGCCGGCAACTCGGCAGCGACGACTGGCGCGGGGTCGCAGAGACCAATCGGGAAGAATTGCTCGGGCTCGGCCTGTGGGGTGTGCCGAGTTTCCGCGTGGGTGATGCAGCCGTCTGGGGCCAGGATCGCCTGTGGGCCGTGGAGGACGAAGTGCGCCGGCAATCCGGTGCACGGATCCGCGCCGGCTGACGGCAGCCGCATTATGTCACGCCCCCTCGCAGTGGATTTATGCCCCCTGCGTCAACCCGGCACGCTCCGCGACGTTGAATTCCCTCGAACCACGAACACGAGGGAGACTCGCGATGAAAGGACGCACGAAAACCTGTGCCACCGCGGCAGCGACCCTGGCACTAGCTGTCTTCACCAGCGGCGCCATGCTTGCCGCAGGACCGGCGCTGGCCGATCCGGGCGACAACGTGGATGAGCGCCTCGACCGCAAGGGCGATCGCATCGAGGAACGGCTGGACCGCAAGGGCAACCGCATCGAAGATCGGCTCGACCAGAGGGGCGACCGCGCGGACCGCAGGCTGGACCGGGCATCCGAACGCGCCGAGGCAAACGGCCACGACGGCGCAGCCCGGCACCTGGATCGCAAGGGCGATAGGGTCCAGCGCCGGCTCGATCACAAGGGTGACCGTGTCGACCGGCACCTGGACCGGAAAGGCAACCGCATCGACCGGGGCCTGGACCGCAAGGGGGATCGGCTGGAACGTCGGGTAGATCGGCGCCGCTGAATCCAAGCTCCGCTTCGACATCCTTCGGCACCCACAGGCAGCCATCGGCAGCCATCGGCAGCCATCGAGAGGGCCATTGCGGCCCTCTCTCAGCTGTCTTTGGCGACTCCCCTATCGTACCTGAACGGCTCGCCTTGCGCGTCCTGCAGCTGTTGGTCGAATGCCGCCTGCAGGCCTGTGTCCTGCTCCGCTGCCTCCTCTGCCTCCTCGTCCGGCTCGGGCTCGATGTAACCGGGGTAAAACGGCGACAGGATTGCAACGGTTATGCCGATTGCCGATAGCAGGGCAAACGCATCGGCATAGCCGAACTCGGCCACCAGCGCGCCGACCACGGGCGAGCCGGCCGCCTGTCCGAGCGCAACAGCGATGAACGGCAGCACCGGCCCCATCGCCAACCGACCCGGCAACAGCCGGATGCCGGTCATAAGGTACAGACCCGTCAGACTCATGTAGGCCAGACCGAAGACCAGCGCCGAGAACGTCGCGAGCACCACGCTAGC
>CAYRUH010000080.1:0-7901 GCA_964427415.1 uncultured Woeseiaceae bacterium
GCCGGCTTGCAGCCCCGCGATCCGCTGAAATTCCGCGACAGCAAGCGCTACCGTGACCGCCTCTCCCAGGCCCAGAAGCAGACCGGCGAGAAGGATGCGCTGATCACCGTCACCGGCGCGCTGCACAGCCGCCCGGTGGTCTGCTCGGCGTTCGAGTTCCGCTTCATGGGCGGCTCCATGGGCTCGGTGGTCGGCGAGCGTTTCGCCCGCGCCGCCGAGCACGCACGGGAGACCAGCATGCCGCTGATCAATTTCTCGGCCAGCGGCGGCGCGCGTATGCAGGAAGCGCTGTTCTCGCTGATGCAGATGGCCAAGACCAGCGCCGCGCTGGCAGCACTGGCCCGGGCGAGAGTGCCGTTCGTCTCCGTCCTGACCGATCCCACCACGGGCGGCGTCTCCGCCAGCCTGGCGATGCTGGGCGACGTCAACATCGCCGAGCCGCGGGCGCTGATCGGCTTCGCCGGTCCCCGGGTCATCGAGCAGACCGTGCGCCAGACGCTGCCGGAGGGCTTCCAGCGCAGCGAGTTCCTGCTCGAACACGGCGCGCTGGACATGATCGTCGACCGGCGTCAGATGCGCGACACCATCGCCGATATCATCGCCATGCTGGAGCGGCGCCCCTCGCCCCTGCCGGCCTGAACACCGCCCGCATGACCGCAACCCTCGGGCGCGTGAAGGATTTCGCCACCCTCGACGAGTGGCTGGCCTGGCAGTCCGGGCTCAGCGCCGCCGAGATCGAACTGGGCCTGGAGCGCGTGGCGCGGGTGCTCGCCGACATGGGGCTCGCGCGGCCGCCGCTGGTGATCACCGTCGGCGGAACCAACGGCAAGGGATCGGCCGTGGCCCTGCTGGAGCACCTGGCCCGGGCGGCCGGCCGCCGGCCCGGTGTCTACACCTCGCCCCATCTCCTGCGCTACAACGAGCGCATCCGGCTCGCCGGCCGCGAGGCGGACGACGGCGAGATCATCGCCGCCTTCCGGCGCGTGGAGGCGGCCCGGGGCGAGCTGCCGCTGACCTACTTCGAATACGGCACGCTGGCGGCGCTGGCCGCTTTCGAGGCGGCCGGCACGGACTGCCTGCTGCTGGAGGTGGGTCTCGGCGGACGCCTCGATGCCACCAACGCCGTGGATGCCGACGGCGTGATCATCACCAGCGTCTCTCTGGATCACGAGGAATGGCTGGGCAGCGATGTCGAGTCCATTGGCCGGGAGAAGGCGGGCATCATGCGCCAGGGCCGCCCCGCCGTCTTCGGCGGCCGCGAGCCGCCGGCCTCGGTGCTGGCGCATGCCGCGGCGACCGGCGCAGACCTGTGGCTGGCGGGCCGGGATTTCAGCGCCGTGACCGCGCCAGACGGTGATCCCGATCGGGGCCGGCTGCAGCGCTGGGACTGGCAAGGGCGCCGCAGCACGCTGGCGGACCTGCCCCGGCCGGTCTTCGGCGGGCCGGAGCAGATCGAGAACGCGGCCGCGGTCTTCGCCCTGCTGGAAGCCCTCGGGCTGGATGCCTGGCTGCAGCCGGATGCAGTTGCCGGGGCGCTTGCGAGGCCGGGGCCGGCCGGACGTCAGCAGCGGCTGCGCGCCGGCGCCGACTGGTGGCTCGACGTTGCCCACAACGGCGCCGCCGCCCGCGCACTGGCAGACCGTCTGGCGGCCGAGCCGGCCGCCGGAATCACCGTCGCGCTGGTCGGCTTGCTGGCCGACAAGGACGCGGCCGAATTTGCCACCGCGCTGGCCGGCGTCGTCGACGAGTGGCTGGCGGTACCGCTGGACTCGCGCCGCGGCACGCCGGTGACCGGGCTCGCTGCCATTATCGCGAACGCTACCGGCCGGCCCTGCCGTATCGAGTCCTCGGTGGCCTCGGCGGTGAATCGTGCGCAGGCGCTCGCCGGCCCGGCCGACCGGGTCGTGGCGGCGGGCTCGTTCTACGTGGTCGGCCCGGCTCTCGAGACGCTTCGGCTATACTTGCCGCACGCTTTGCCGGGGCGCCAGGTACGACCGGCGCCGCCGGGCGGGCAGACCCGGCAACCGATGCCGGGGAATCGCCGCTGATCGGCACTGCATGGGATCCTGACAACGGGGTATAACGGCTTTTCGCCATGGATCGATCGACCAAAGAACGCCTGACCGGGGCCATCGTGCTGGTCGCCGTCGCCTGGCTCGTCATTCCGGTGTTCCTGGACGGTCCGGCGGACGACGCCGGCACGCGGCGCCAGAGCGTGGACCTGCCGGGCCAGGATGGCCAGCCGACCCGGACCCGCCGCATCGTGCTGGAGCCCCGGCCCGAGACCGTGCGCGGCGAGGAAAATGGCGCCAGGATCACCGACCCGCCACCTGCCACCCGCAAGCTGCCGGCGCCGCCGAGTGGCGCCGGCACGGCGGCGGAGACAACCGACGGGACGACGCCAGGCGACGGCGAAGCGCCGCCGGCGGATGCGGCGACGGACGCCGCGCCCGCCGGAAGCGCCGGCGAAGACTCGCCCGAGCGGGCGTCACCGGCCGGGCGCAGTCCCGAACCCGAGCCTGAGTCTGAACCCGTGCGCGGGTCGGCCGCCGCTGCGGCGCAGCAGCCGTCGCCCGAGCCGGCGGCATCCTTGTGGGCGGTGCAGCTCGGTAGCTTCTCGAACGACGAGAACGCGGAGGGCCTGGCGGCGGATCTGCGCGGCCAGGGGTTCGCAGCGTTTCTCAGCCGGGTGCAGAGCGGCGGGCGCACGCTCCACCGGGTGCGCGTCGGGCCCCAGGGCAGCCGTGACGAGGCGGAGAAGGTGGCAGCGGCTCTCGCGAAAGCAGGGCACAAGGGTCAGGTCGTCACCCATCCGTGAGAGACCCCATGCGGACGCATGCGGACGAGTAACAGTCTGATAGACTGACGGCCCTCCAGCACAGCCCGTTCCCGTCCGACACTGAACGAACACACGCTATGGTCCCGGTCGCAGATATCGCTATCGCCGCGCTTATCCTGATCTCGATGATCGTCGGAGCCTGGCGCGGATTTTTCAAGGAAGCAGTCTCCGTCGTCTCCCTCGTGGTCGCCATCTGGCTCGCTTTCCAGCTCGCACCGCTGGGCGCCGGGGTAGTCGAGACCGTGGCCGGCGACTGGATCGGCTCCGAGGGTCTGCAGGCCTGGATCGGACGCGGCCTCATCTTCGTGGCCGTGCTGCTGATTGGCGGTCTGGTCGGCTGGCTGATCTCGATGGTGGTGGAGGCGAGCGGTCTCAGCGGTACCGACCGCGTGCTGGGCCTGGGCTTCGGCTTCGGTCGCGGCGCGCTGCTTGCGGGCGTGCTGGCGCTCGCCGGGGGCTATCTCGGCTTCTCCCAGGACCAGTGGTGGCAGGAATCCCGTCTGATGCCCTATGCCGAGCGCATCGGCAGCGGCATCCGGGTATTTACGCCGCGTGCGCTGGAGGCGATTAATCACCTGGACGGGCCGGGCGGCGAAGCGGTGGAGGAGCCCGATGGGACGCGTCTCTGAGGCGCCCGGGAGGCCGGCATGTGCGGCGTAGTCGGCATCGCGGGCACCAGCCCGGTCAACCAGGCCATCTATGACGCCCTGACGGTGCTGCAGCACCGGGGCCAGGACGCCGCCGGTATCGTCACCTGGGATGGCAGCCGCCTGCACGAACGCAAGAGCAACGGCCTGGTCCGGGACGTCTTCCACCAGCGCCACATGCTGCGGCTGAAGGGCAGCGTCGGCATCGGCCACGTGCGTTACCCCACGGCCGGCTGCTCCAGTTCCTCCGAGGCCCAGCCGTTCTACGTGAACTCCCCCTACGGCATCTGCCTGGGGCACAACGGCAACCTGACCAATGCCGCCGAGCTCTCGGAATTGCTGCGCCGGGAAGACCGGCGGCATCTGAACACGGGCTCGGATTCCGAAGTGCTGCTGAACGTCTTCGCGCACGAGCTGCAGCGCCGGGCCGACGGCGAGCTGACCCCGGCCATCGTCTTCGACGCCGTCGCCGCCGTGCACGAGCGCTGCCGGGGCGGCTATGCGGTGACCGCGCTGATCATCGGCCAGGGCATGCTGGCATTCCGCGACCCCTACGGCATCCGCCCGCTGGTGCTGGGCAGCCGCCGGACGTCCGCCGGCACAGAGTACATGGTGGCCTCGGAGAGCGTGGCGCTGAATGCGCTCGGCTTTCGCCTGGTACGCGATATCCTGCCCGGCGAGGCGGTATTCGTCGATACGGCCGGGCAGCTGCACATGCGCGCCTGCTCGGAGCAGCGCGCCTATGCGCCCTGCATCTTCGAGTTCGTCTATTTCGCCCGGCCGGACACCATCATAGACCGGCTGAGCGTGTACAAGACCCGGCTGCGCATGGGCGAGACACTGGCCGACCGGATCCTCTCCGGGCGGCGGGATCACGACATAGACGTGGTGATTCCGATACCCGATACCAGCCGTACGGCGGCGGTGCAGGTGGCCCACCGACTGGGCGTGAAGTACCGGGAAGGCTTCATCAAGAACCGCTACATCGGCCGGACATTCATCATGCCGGGCCAGGCCATGCGCGAGCGCTCCGTACGGCGCAAGCTCAACGCCATCGATCTCGAATTCCGTGGCAAGAACGTGCTGCTGGTGGACGACTCCATCGTGCGCGGCACGACCTCCCAGCAGATCATCCGCATGGCCCGGGAGGCCGGCGCGCGCAAGGTCTATTTCGCCTCGGCCGCACCGCCGGTGCGCTACCCGAATGTCTACGGCATCGACATGCCGGCGGCCAGCGAGCTGGTGGCCCATGGCCGCTCCGAGGCGGAGGTGGAGAAGCTGATCGGCGCCGACTGGCTGATCTACCAGGACCTCGACGACCTGGTGCGGGCGGTGCAGCACGACGACGCCGAGATCCACGAATTCGACACCTCCTGCTTCTCCGGTCGCTATGTCACCGGCGACGTCAGCGAGGATTATCTGCGCCGGCTGGAGAGCGCCCGCTGCGACGAGGCCAAGCAGCTGTTCCTGGGTCTGGGCGCTGCCGGCGCGGGCGAGCCGGCGGCGGACGAGGGCGCGGAAAACAGCGATGCGGCCATGAGCGCCGGCTAGAGCCTGCCGCTCCTGGTCACCGCGGCGGGAGAGCTCCGGGGTGAGCCACAGATTCATGATCATCGACGCTCATCCGGAGTTCCGCACTCTGCTGATGCATCACATCACCACCGTCTGGCAAGACGCAGTGATCACGGAATACGACCCCCACGTCTCCGGTGCGCTCGCCGACACTTTCGGCGGCGCCGACAACGACGTCGTCCTGATCGGCCACCGGCTGGGCAGCATGGACGGGCTGCAGGCGCTGCGCCGCTATTGCGCGCGTCCCTCGTTCCCGCCGGTGATTTTCTTCACCGCCAGCCGGGACCCGGCCGACGGCGCCCGGGCGCTGCAGTACGGTGCCCAGAGCTTCTTCCACAAGTCCGACATCGGTCATGCGGCGCTCATCGCCGCGCTGCGCCGGGCGCTCGGCTCACGGCGCAGCCTCGCCTCCACCGACAGCCTGTTCTTCGGCCACGGCGGCCAGGGCGGCCAGGACGGCAAGGGCGGCAGCGCGCGGGGCTACCGGCTGCGGCGCAAGATCGCCTCCGGCGACGGCTCCGCGGTCTATCTCACCGAGCACGAGGCCAGCGGCCGGGATGTCGTGCTGAAGATCCTGCGCCAGGTGCCCGATGCCACCGAGGAGGACGAGGATCCGCTGAACCGGTTCCTGCAGGAGTTCGAGGTCATCGCCGAGCTCGACAACCCGAACATCGTGCGCATCCACGACCTCGGCATCGGCGATGACCACGCCTACATCGCGATGGAGTATTTCCCGGCCGGCGACCTGCGGGCGCGCATCCGTGCCGGCATGGATGTGCACGAGGCGCTGGACGTCGCCCGTCAGATCGCCGGCGCGCTGAAGGCCATCCATGCGGTCGGCATCCTCCACCGGGACCTGAAGCCCGGCAACATCATGCTGCGCGAGGACGGCAGCATCGCGCTGATCGACTTCGGTCTGGCCAAGCGCCTGCGGCTGCGAGCCGAGATCACGGGCACCGGCGAGATCTTTGGCACGCCCTACTACATGAGCCCCGAGCAGGGCCACGGCCGCCACACCGACGAACGCACCGATCTTTACAGCCTGGGTGTGATCCTGTACGAGATGCTGACCGGCGGGAAACCGTACACGGCCGACTCCGCCATGGGCATCATCTACAAGCACGGCCACGCCGAGATACCGCGACTGCCGGCGGAAAGTGCCGCGCTGCAGCCGCTGGTGGACGGCCTGCTGGCGAAAGACCCCGCTGATCGCTTCCAGTGCGCCGACGAGGTGCTGGCGTGGCAGCCGTGAGGCGCGGCGAGTCGCCCGCCGCACCGGCGAGCGATACGGTGGCCGTGCCGCAGGCAATCCGCGAGTTCCTGGGTGCCGCCACGCCGGCGGCCTGGACGGATGCTGCGGCCGCCGAGCCAGGCCTGATCCTGGTGGATCACGCCAACTGCGAACTGAAGGCGGCGTCCACCGCCATGAACCTCATCTACCGTTACCCCGAGCGCACCGACATCGGCTGGCAGATGTCCCGGCTGGCCCGGGAGGAGCTGCGCCACTACGAACAGGTGCAGCGGCTGATGAAGAACCTGGGCATCGCACCCCGGCCGCTCAGCGCCTCGCGCTACGCCGCCGGCCTGCGTGATGCCGCCCGCCGGCAGGATCCGGGCCGGCTCACCGACTGGCTGCTGATCGGCGCACTCATCGAGGCCCGTTCCTGCGAGCGCTTCGCGCTGCTGGCGCCGAGGCTGCAGGGCCGCATGGCGGCCTTGTACGCGGGCCTGCTGGCCTCCGAAGCACGTCACTTCGAGAGCTACCTGGCGCTGGCAGGGGCGAAAGAGGAGGCCGAGGCGCTCGAGGCGCGGCTGGCCGAACTTCGCGCCGTGGAAAACGAACTCGCGACATTCCCGGACACCGAACTGCGCTTCCATTCCGGCCCACCGCCGTAGGAGATTCAGGGTACCCGTTGCGCTAACGGCCCCCATGGGGCGGATGAACAAGCCGTTATACTGAAACACAGGAAACCGCGACTTTCTGTCGCAAGGGAGGACCGAATGGCTCGCAATGTCTTTAGTTTCATTGTGCTGGTCGCGGCTCTGGCCGCGTCGCTTGCCGAGGCCTGCACGCGCGCGGTCTATCTTGGTCCCGAGGCCCGTGTTCTGACGGGGCGCAGCATGGATTGGAAGCTGCCGATAGTCAGCAACCTCTGGGTCTTGCCGCGTGGTATGGAGCGCGACGGAGCGGCCGGGGTCAGATCGGCGCAATGGACCTCGGTTTACGGCAGTCTCGCGGTATCGGGTTACGACATCTCCACTGCCGACGGCATGAACGAGGCCGGGCTCGTGGTCAACCTGCAATGGAACGTTGAGGCGGACTATCCCGAGGACGACGGTGTGACACCGCGCATTTCGCTCTCGGTCTTCCCGCAATACCTCCTCGACCGCTACGCAACGGTTGCCGCAGCGGTGACCGACTTGCGCGACAACCCGGTCCAGGTCGCGGGCGGAGAAGTGCCCGTCGGGCCGCCGGGACGCGCGGCGACAGTGCATGTCTCGATGTCGGACGCGACCGGCGACAGTGCCATCATCGAGTTCGTCGGTGGTGAAATGCTGATCTGGCACCACCGCAGCTACCAGGTCATGACCAACGAGCCCAGCTTTGCAAGGCAGTTGGCCATCCGCGAGTACTGGCAGGGCGTGAACCCGCGCGAGTTCATGCCGGGGACCGTGCGCGCCACGGATCGGTTCGTCCGCGCCAGCTTCTACATCAACAGCGTCGAGCAGACCGCAGATGCGCGGCGGGCCGCGGCCGCTGTGTTCAGCGTGATCCGCCAGGTTTCAGTGCCCTGGGGCATCTCCATTGCGAATCAGCCGAATCTGTCGACCACGCGCTGGCG
>CAYRUH010000081.1:0-7837 GCA_964427415.1 uncultured Woeseiaceae bacterium
GAAGCAGGGGAAGCTAATCTAAATGCGAATCAATATCAATAGTATTGCTAAAAAAAGGCAGGAGGGATCTATCCTCAATCCCCTGATTCGTCGGGCGTGCCATTGATGTATCGGGCCTGAGGGCCCTCCTACCGGCGGGTTCGCCAGATCTCCGACATCAGCGTGAACAGCCGCATCACGTCCGGCGGGCTGTCGTCGCCCCGGTATTCCTTGTAAAGGGTGTCCACGTTCACCGCGATACGTTCGGCATCCAGCCAGGAGGCGTACTCGCCGAGGGCGATGATGTCCCTGGCCGCCTCCTCAGCGCTCATGCCCGTCTCGTAGCGCTTGCGCGCCTCGGCGTCGATGTAGGCCAGATAATCGCGCACCTGGCGCACACCCTCCTTGTCGGTAACCGGCCCGTGACCCGGCACGATCACGTCCACATCCATGCCCAGGATGTACTCACAGGCACGAATCCAGTTCGCTACCGGCCCGCGCCACATGATCGGCGTGCCCTCGATGAACAGGATATCGCCGGTGTAGATCACGCGGTTCGCAGGCACGTGCACCAGTACATCGCCAGCGGTATGCGCCGGTCCGACCTCGATCAGACGCACCTGTTTGTCGCCGACGGCCAGTTGCCGCTCGCCACTGAAAGTCTCGTCCGGCCGGCGCAACACCACGCCGTCGAAATCGAAGCTGGAGAAGCAGGCCTGCAGATACTCTCCGAGCTGGCCCAGCTCCGGCGCCTGACGCATGAGCCCCGCCAGCATTTCCGGCGGGACCTCGTCCATTTCCTCGGCGCAGGCCTTCGACGCGATGATCTTCGCCCCCTCCACCAGCCGGTTGCCGAAGGTGTGATCGCCGTTCGCATGAGTATTGACGAGGTAGTCGATCTCGCGGCCGCCGCGCCCCAGCGCATCGCGCATGGTCTTCAGCATATCCGCCGTCAGCCGCTCGTCGAACAGGGTGTCGACGAGCAGCGCCTCCTCGCCGTCGATGACCAGCCCGGTGTTGTTCCAGCCCCAGGAACCGTCGGGCTGCAGGTAGGCCCAGGCGCCGTCGCCCAGATCATGCAGCCCCTTTTCGAACGTCCAACCGGTCATGCTCGACCCTCCCTCAGATTTGGTAATCCTGTTGCGCGGCAGCGAAACGGATGAAGAAATCCAGGCTCTCCGGATTGCGCATGATATCCCGGTTGGCCACCTGCTGCGGATCGCCGCCGCGCAGTATCTTCTTCACCGGCACTTCCATCTTCTTGCCGGTGATCGTGTAAGGCACCGCCTCCACGGCATAGATCCTGTCGGGCACATGCCGCGGCGAATAATCGCCGCGCAATTTGTCGGCGATGGCGCGCCGGAGCCTCTCGTCCAGCTCCGCGCCCGGTTCCAGCTGCACGAACAGCGGCATGAAGAAATACCCGCCCGCCAGCTCCAGGTTCACCACCAGCGAGTCGACCACCTCGTCCAGTCCCTCCACGCTGCGGTAGATCTCGCTGGTGCCGATCCGCACGCCGTGGCGGTTCAGCGTCGCGTCCGAACGCCCGCTGATGATGCAGCTGCCCCGCTCCGTGATGCGCAGCTGATCGCCGTGGCGCCAGATGCCGGGGTAGACGTCGAAGTAGCTCTCCCGGTAGCGCTCGCCGTCGGGGTCGTTCCAGAAGTACAGAGGCATCGAGGGGATGGGGCCGGTGACGACCAGCTCTCCGTCCTCGCCGCGCACCGGCCTGCCCTCCTCGTCCCAGGCGTCGACCGGGATGCCGAGACAGCGGGCCTGTATCTCGCCGTTGTGCACCGGCAGCGTGGGCACGCCGCCTACCAGCCCGGAGACCACGTCCGTGCCGCCGCTGACCGAACACACCCAGAGATCCTCCTTCACACTGGCGTAGATCCAGGCGAAGGATTCCGGCGTCAGCGGCGAGCCCGTGCACACCACGCACTCGAGCGCCGGAAAGTCGAAGTCCCTGCCCGGCACCACCCCGTGTTGCTGCATCAGCGAGACGAAGCTGGGCGAGGTGCCGAAATGGGTCACGCCGTGCGCAGCGGCCATGCGCCAGAGCGCATCGGGGCCCGGAATTGCCGGGTTGCCGTCATAGAGCACAATGCTTGCCCCCTGCAGCAGCGCCGCCACCAGGTTCGGGAAGACGATCCAGCCGGTGGTCGTGTAGAAGAACATACGCGAGTCCGCCCGCAGGTCCATGTGCAGCGCGGTCGCCTTCTCGAGTTCCAGCAGCACGCCGCCGTGGCCGTGCACGATGGCCTTTGGTAATCCCGTCGTCCCCGAGGAGAAGACCACCCACAGGGGATGGTCGAACGGCAGCGCCGGGTAATCTTCGCCGGCGAGCGCACGCTCGCCGGCGAGTAGCTCCGACCAGGGGACGACCTCGGCGGAGACCGCCGGCGGAGCGTTCCCGGCCAGCGCCGGCACATGCACGAGCCGCTCGAGCCCGGGCAGCCCCGCGACCATGCGCGCGAGTTCGCCGCGGCGGTCGAATTCACGCCCGCCATAGCGGTACCCGTCCACGGCGATCAGCACGCTCGGCTCGATCTGGCGGAACCGGTCGAGCACGCTGGCGACGCCGAAATCCGGCGAGCAGCAGGACCACACGCCGCCGATGGCAATCGTGGCGAGCATCGCGATCACCGCCTCGGGACCGGTGGGCAGATAACCGGCCACCCGGTCGCCGGGCCCGATGCCCAGCCCGCGCAGCCCGGCCGCGGCCGCCGCGACCCGCTGCCTCAGTTCGCCCCAGGTCAGTTCGGTGAGCGCGCCCGTCTCGTCCAGCGCGACGATCGCCGCATCCCCGTCCCGGCCCTGGCCGAGCAGGTGCGCCGCGAAATTCACCTGTGCGCCCGGAAACCAGACCGCGCCGGGCATTTGCCGGGAGGCGAGCACCGTCTCCGGCACCGTCGGCGAGCGCACCCCGAAATAGCCCCAGACCGCCTGCCAGAACCGCTCAGGCTCGTCGACAGACCATTGCCAGAGCGTGTGATAGTCGTCGAAGCTGCGCGCTTCGCGCTCGCCCAGCCAGCGGGCGAAACGGGTAATGTTCGCCCGCTCCACCCGCGCCGCCGAAGGCTGCCAAAGCAGCTCGCCGAAATCCGCCATCAGCTGGCTGCCCGGCCCCTCACACCAGCACCATGCCGCCGGAGATGGTCATCGCCTGGCCGGTCATACCGTCGGATTCCCGGCTGCCGAGATACACCGCCAGATGGGCGATTTCTTCAGGCTCCAGCATCCGCCCGATCGGCACGCGCTGGAGCAGCCCGGCCAGTGCCTGCTCCTCGCTCACCCCGTGCAGTGCCGCGAACTCGGGCAGGGCAGCCTCCACCATGGGCGTATTCACGAAACCCGGGCAGATGGCGTTCATGCGGATGCCCGCTCCGGCCAGCTCCAGCGCCACCGATCGGGTGAAGCCCACCACCGCGTGCTTGGAGCCGTTGTAGTGGGCCTGCAAGGCCGAGCCGTATTTGCCGGCGGTGGATGCGACATTCACCACCTTGCCATAGCCCGCCTCCAGCATGCCGCCGATGAAGGCCCGGGTCACGGCCACCGTGCCGAGATAATTCACCTCGATGAGATGACGGTAGAGCGCGACGTCAGCATCGGTGAAGCGGCACACCTTGTAGGCGCCGGCGTTGTTCACCAGTACGTCCACGCCGCCGAGCGCCGACTGCGCGGTGTCGACCAGCGCCGCCACCTGCTCCTCGCTGGTGACGTCGCAGCCGGTGGCGATGGCCTCACCGCCGGCGGATCTGATCTCCTCGGCGAGCGCCTGCACCGCATCCACGCTGCGGGCGCAAATCACCAGCCGTGCCCCCTCGCGCGCATAGGCTCGCGCGATTTCCGCACCGATGCCCCGGCTCGCCCCCGTGATCAGCGCCCGCGCGCCTGCCAGTCTGCCTTCCGCCATTCGTATGCCTCCTGTTTCCGGTTCAGTCGTGGCCGTGCTTGTCCGGCATCCATCCGCGCCCGGCGAGATGCTCCGCGGCGAACGCCAGCGGCGAGGACTCGAGTTCCGTCGCCATCGTGTCGTTCCAGCGGTTAAGGAAGCCGAACATCGCGATCACCGCCATGATCTCCACCACTTCCCCGTCGGAGAAATGCTCGCGTAGCGCAGCGAATTCCTCGTCCGTCACTGCATTTGGGACCACTGCCGCGCCGCGTGCCACGCGCAACGCCGCTCTCTCCGCCTCGTCGAACAGCGGACTGCTCTCGAAGCTCCACAGGGCCTCGAATTTCTGCTCGTCCAGCCCCAGTCGGTGAGCGCTGTGGCCCGTGTGCGCCTGGCAGTACCGGCAACCCGCCGCATGGCTCGCCACGTGCGCTACCATCGATTTCAGCACCGCCGGGACGGTGCCGCCACTCTGTACCGCCTGGAACAGTCCGAGCGCGGCGCGGAATATATCGGGCCGCCGGGCGAGCGTGAGCAGGCTGTTGGGCACAAAGCCCATGGCCTGCTCCACCTGCTCCAGCATCGGTTCGAAATCGGCCAGCTCCTCGCGGGGTAGCGGTTCCAGTCGGGGCATTTCATTCTCTCTCAGTCATGCAAGGTGCCGGCGGCCGCCGTATCGCCCAATACGCTGGTGGACGGATTCCGGTCGCGCACGTAACGCGACCAGGCAATGAAACTGAAGACCGTCACATACATCGTAAACAGATAGATCACCGGCACAATGGCGAAATCCGGCCGCTTCAACAGCGCCAGCGCGATCACCACCGAGAGGATGTAGTTCTGGATACCGATCTCGATGCTGATGGAACGGCTCTGGCGCTCGGAGATGGCGAGCCGGCGCGCGCCGAAGAAGCCGATAGCCATCATGACCACGTTCAGGCTCACCGTCGCCGGCCATGCCATGGCGAACATGGCGGCGAAGTCCTGCGCCACGTATTCCAGCAGCACGGCCATGGTGAACAGAATCACGGCAAAAGATGCCCTTGTTGCCCACGGCTGAATGGCCACGGCGACGCGCGGTGCGAGCCGGCGCAATACCATGCCGGCCACCACCGGCAGCACCACCAGGTTGAAGATCCTAAGCATGGAGGCGCCGATGGGCAGGTGAATCTGCTGGCCCTCGCCGGTGAAGAGCCGGAGCGCCAGCTCGATCAGCAGCGGCGCGCTGAACACCACCACCAGGCCGCTGACCGCGGTCAGTACCACCGACAGCGCCACGTCCCCCCGGGCGAGGAAGCTGAAGAAATTCGACGTCGCCCCGCTAGGACAGCAGGCGAGAATGATCAGCCCCACGGCGATCGGCATCGGCGGTGAGAGCAGCCAGGCGAGAAAAAACCCCATTGCCGGCAACAACACGAGCTGCGCCGTCAGTCCCGTCAGCGCGGCCCGCGGTTCTGCCACCACCTTTCGGAAATCCCGGAACTCCAGGTTGAGCCCCATAGTGATCATGATGACGATCAGGGCCACCGTCCCGACGGTGGAGATGTCGAGACCGAACGCCTGCACGTCCAGCAGTTGCAGATTCTGCGGTTCCATCAGCGCTGACGCGGACGCCGGCAATCAATCCCAGCGGTAGGTGAACTCGGCTCCCCACTGCTGCGGCGCATTGACCGCCGCATTCGGAAACGAGCCCAGCGCGCTCACCTGGGTGATGGTCCGGTCATCCGTCACGTTCTTGACGTAGACCGCCCCCTCCCACCGCTGGCTCCGTGGGCCGAAGGAAAATCGCGCATCCAGGCGGTCCGAGCTGTCGCCTGCAAATGTGTCCTGTGTCTGGTTCGTCTCCAGGAAGAACACCTCGTCCTGATAGCGGTAGGCCAGCTCGAAGGTGCCCCGGTAATCCGCCGCCAGCGGCACATCATAGCGGGCGGCCAGGAAGAACGAGAACTCCGGGGCGCGGGTAAGTTCATTGCCGGCCGCATTCACCGCCTCCAGCGGGATCGGGGCGCCGATCAGAAACTGCAGATCGTTCGGCACCTGCTGGGTATCGAACTGGTCCAGTTCCGTATCCAGATACGAGAAGTTGGCATCCAGACGCAGCCTGTCGGTCACCAGCAGGCTCGCCTCCACCTCCAGACCGGAGACACTGGCCTCGCCGGCATTGTCGATGCTGACACCGCCGGTCGGCACGGGCAGGCGCACCTGCAGATTGGTGTAGTCGTAGAAGAACCAGGCCGCATTCAGGCGCAGGCGACGATCCAGCAGCGTGCTCTTGATGCCGACTTCCCAGGCGTCGATCTCCTCTTCGGTGAACGCCGGTTCCAGCCCGAAGGAGTTGAAACCGCCGCTCTTGAAGCCCTGGCTGAAAGTGAGATACACCATCGAGTCCTCGGCCCAGTCGTATTCCACCACGACGCGGGGCGAGAAGTTCGAGAAATCCTCGTCGCTCTCGAACAGCGGCGGGTCGGCGAACAGCAGGCCGCCCGGTATCGTCGCGCCCGCCGGGAACGGCCCGAAGGGCACCGGCAGCGGGAAGGAGTCGCTGATCGTGAACACCGTCTGCTTGTTCTCGAACTCCTTGTCTTCCTGGCTGAAACGCCCGCCCAGGGTCAGCGACCAGCGCTCGGCAAAGTCCCAGGTGGCATCGGCGAACACCGCCCAGGAGGAGAGATCCTGCCGGCCGTCGAAGGTGGCGTTAGTGCCGGCGCCGAAAAGGCCCTGGAAGTTATTGATGATAAACAGGAGTTCCGAATCTTCCTGGTAGTAGTAGGCGCCCGCGGCCCAGGAAAGCGGGCCGCTGCCGGTCGAGGAGAGCCGCACTTCCTGCGAGAACTGATCGCTCTCGATCACGCCATTGTTGTTGAACAGTTGGAACTCCGTGCTATCGGAGTCCTGCGCGCCGGTGAGTTCATAGTCGCGGTAGCCGGTGATGGCGTCCAGCGCCACGGCACCCAGGTCCCAGCTCAGGGAGAACACCGCATTCGTGGCGTCGTTGTCGTTCTCCTCGGGGTCGTTGAAGCGGAACTCAAGGTCGTCCAGTGCGGCGTCGAGATCGTCGCGCTTGTCAAACGGCGAAGACGGCACGCCGGGCGCTACCGAGGCTACGTTGATGGTTGCCGGGTTCGCCTCCTGGTCCTGACGCTCCACCATCAGATCCAGCGACAGTGACGAGGTGGGCTGCCAGGCCAGCGACAGCCGGGTGGTGAGATCCTCGGAGCCATTCACGTCCTCGCCGTTGAAGGTATTGGTACCCCAGCCGTCACGGTCGCTCCAGCCGACGGCCAGCCGGGCCTGGAAATTATCCGCCAGGGGGCCGGAGATGGCTGCCCGCGCGGTCTGCTCGCCATGCTCGGCGATGCCGAGGCGGACGAAACCCTCCGGATCCATCGTCGGCCGCGCCGTCTGCACCAGCAGAGCACCGGCCGTCGCATTGCGGCCGAACAGCGTACCCTGGGGCCCCCGCAGCACCTGCACGGACTCCAGGTCCACCAGGTCGCTGGTCGAGAAACTCAGCCGGCCGATGTACATGTCGTTCAGGTACACCGCCACCGGTTCGTCATTGAAGAAATTGCCGCCGCCATTGGCCCCGCCGATGCCACGGATGGAGACCGGCGCCGCACCGTAGTTCACGCTGTTGGTCGTGTAAAGACTCGGCACGTAGCCGCTCAACTCCTCGATATTCTCGATGTTGTTGCGGATCAGAAACGCCGCGTTCATCGCCGTCACCGAGATAGGCACGTCCTGGATCTGTTCCTCGCGGCGCTGCGCCGTGACGGTGATCTCCTCGATGGCGACCGCCCCCTCGTCGGCGCCACTGCCGGCGGCGGCACCCTGGGCATACGCCCCGTCCACCGGTATCGACACGAGAATCAAAAGTACGGCGGACGCCGCAACGAGCGCTTGGCGCATAATCTCCCCCTGGATTGCATGATCGGACTGACGACAGTGTAGACGACCGGC
>CAYRUH010000082.1:0-7452 GCA_964427415.1 uncultured Woeseiaceae bacterium
TCGCGGAATTCGCCGGCGGCGACCATCGATGCCAGGTCCCGGTGGGTGGCGCTCAGGATCCTGACGTCCACCGCGACTTCCCGCGGCGCGCCCACCGGCCGAATGGTCTTCTCCTGGATGAAGCGCAGCAGTTTCACCTGCATGGCCAGCGGCAGGTCGGCGATCTCGTCCAGGAAGAGGGTGCCGCCGTCTGCGGTCTCGATGAGTCCTTTCTTGTCCGTCACCGCACCGGTGAAGCTGCCTTTCTTGTGGCCGAAGAATTCGCTCTCCATGAGCTCGGCCGGGATGGCGCCGCAGTTCACCGGCACGAAGGGCCCGTCCCTGCGCGGGCCCGATTCGTGGATCATGCGGGCGACCAGTTCCTTGCCGGTGCCGGACTCGCCGCAGATGTGTACGGGCGCCTGGCTGCGGGAAACCCGGCCGACCATGTCCCGCACCTTCTCGACGGCGGGGGAGCGGCCGAGGAGTTCCCGGGCCGTGTCGCCGCCGGCGGCGCCCAGCCGGACGGCGGCGCCGACAATATTGCGCAGATCCTTGACGTCCAGGGGCTTGGAGACGAAGTCGAAGGCGCCGAGCTTCAGGGCCTGCACGGCGGTCTCCACGCTGCCGTGGGCGGTGATCATGGCCACCGGTACGCCGGGCGTGTGGCTCTGCATCCACTCGACCAGCTCGAGTCCGTCGCCGTCGGGCAGGCGCATGTCGGTGAGGCAGAGATCGAAGTCGCCGTCGCGCAGCTTCTTCTTGGCAGAGGCCACGTTGCCGGCCGTATCGGTGGCGATGTCCATGCGCTTGAGGGTCATCGCGAGCAGCTCGCAGATGTCCGGCTCGTCGTCGACCACCAGTGCCTGTACGTCTGTCGTCATGTCAGCTCTGCCAGCGGTTCGGGTCCGCGAATACGATACGGAATACGCTGCCCCCGCCGTCCCGCGGCCGGTAGGAGAGGGTGGCCCGGTTCAGTTCACATAATTCCCGCGAGATGTACAGACCGAGCCCCGTCCCTCCCTGCCGCGCAGTGAAGAAGGGCTCGAAGATCTTATCCACCGTGCCGGTCTCCACACCGTGACCCCGGTCAAGAACTTCCAGATAGGGCCGGTCGCCCGGTTCCACGCGGCCGGTGCGCAAAATAACCTCGATGCCGCCCGTTTCGCTGGCGTATTTCACGGCATTGTCGCAGAGATTCCAGAGCACCTGGCGGAGGTGGCTGCGGTCCATGCGCACCTCCAGGTCGTCGCCGCCGGCCTCCACGGTCAGTTCTCCTTCGTTGAGCTGCAGCGTCTTGGCGAACTCCTGTACGAAGTCGTCGAGCCACGGCCGCAGCGCGAAGCGCTCGGGTTGGCTGGTGTCGCGGCGCGAGAGCTGCAGGATGTTGTCGATGATGTGGCTGACCCGGTCGGAGTGGGAGAGGATGATCTCGATCAGCCGCTGCTCCTCCTCCGAGATGGCCGGCGACTCCCGCAGCAGCTGGCCGGCGTGGCTCATGGCGCCCACCGGGTTGCGGATCTCGTGGGCGATACTGGCGGAGAGGCGGCCCAGCGAGGCGAGCTTCGATTGCTGCACCCGCTCCGCCAAAAGACTTGCGTCCTCCAGGAACACCAGCAGCGGCCCGCGGCCTTTGCCGGTGCGGCCGAAAGGGGCGAGATGCACGAGGATGGGCGTACCGCCTTCCGGGTCGGTCATGGTGAACTCGGGCGGCGGGCCCTCCCGGTCCACCAGGCGCCAGGCGCGCACGTGGCGGTCGAGTTCCGGCGAGAGCATCGCGAGCTTGATGCCGGGCGAGAAGTGCTCGGCGCGCAGCAGGTGGGCGGCGGATTCGTTGATGAGCCGTACCCGGTCGTCTGTGTCGATCACCACGATGCTCTCGCGCAGGTGCTGCACGATGTACTGGTTGAGCTCGGCCATGTTGGCGAGGTCCACGCCCCGCTGGCGGGCCAGTTCCTCGCTCTCCTGGACGCGCCGCGCCAGCGGCCGCGCGGCCAGCGCGACAATGAAGATGACAGCGCCGAGGATACCGGCGGCGGGGTAGCTGTCGGCGAAGCCCGCCCCCCGCAACACCGTCACCAACTGGCTGAACAGGATGCCGATGGCGGCGACGGCGGCGAAGAACAGGGACAGCCGGCCGCGCATCACGAGGCTGCCGCCGCCGACGAAGACGATGAGCAGGCCGCCGAGGCCGCTGGAGACGCCGCCGCTGGCATACATCAGCAGCAGAATCGCGATCACGTCGATGAACGTCTGGGCGTAGATCTGCAGGCCCGCCACCGTACGGCGCAGTCCCATCAGCATGAAGGCGGCGACGCTCAGGTAGGCGGCGGCGGTACCGGCGAACAGCGCCGGGTGCTCGGCGCCCACCAGGCGGGGGTCGGTATCGATGAAAAAGAACAGCAGCGCGGCGGCGGCGATGAACAGGCGGAAGGCGGCTAGCGTGCCCAGCACCCGCCGGCCCAGTTCGGAGGAGGCGCCGGCAGTTACCTCCGGTAGCGCATTCCCGTGTGGTGCTTCGGCGTCTTTTGCCATATTGGATCGGGCCTGAAGGCCCTCCTACATGTCCATTGGGGCCGCATTGTAGTGGATGCGGTCCCCTCGCGGCCCCTTTGCCAATCCTCGACCTTTGCCCCACAATACGCAGCTCTTGCGCGGGCGGCCGCGAACCAGAACGCAGAAACCGGCCCGCGTCTCCCAACCGACAGTCCGGACGAACGATGAATCTGCACGAATATCAGGCCAAACGGCTGTTCGCCGATTACGGCATCCCCGTGCCCGAGGGCCGGCCGGCGGAGACGGCGGATGCTGCCGTGGCGGCCGCCGGGGAGCTCGGCGGCGATCTCTGGGTGGTGAAGGCTCAGGTCCACGCCGGCGGGCGCGGCAAGGCGGGGGGCGTGAAGCTCTGCCGCAGCGCCGACCAGGTTCGCGAGGCCGCCGAGGGCATGCTCGGCACCCGCCTGGTCACTCACCAGTCCGGCCCCGAGGGCCTGCCGGTGAATGTGGTCTATGTGGAATCCGGTTCGGCGATCGAGCGCGAACTCTATCTCAGCATGCTGGTGGACCGGGAGGCGAAGCGCGTCGCCATTATTGCTTCGGCCGCCGGCGGCATGGACATCGAGGAGGTGGCGCAGAAGACACCGGAGCAGATCTTCTCGGTCGCGGTCTCGCCCGCCGCCGGGCTGCAGCCTTACCAGATCCGCCGCCTCGGCTTCGGCCTCGGTCTCGACAAAGGCCAGCTGAAGCAGTTCGGCGCTCTGTTGAGCAAGCTCTATCAGCTGTTCGAGGACAAGGACGCGAGCCTGCTGGAGATCAATCCGCTGATCGTCACAGCCGACGGCGACATCGTCGCCCTGGACGCCAAGACCAACATCGAGGAGAACGCGCTGTTCCGCCAGCAGGCGCTGGAGGAGATGCGCGATGCCTCCCAGGAAGACGAGACCGAGCGCGAGGCCCGTGAGCACGACCTCAACTACGTCTCGCTCGGCGGCGACATCGCCTGCATGGTGAACGGGGCGGGCCTCGCCATGGCCACCATGGATCTCATCAAGCTGCACGGCGGTGAGCCCGCCAACTTCCTGGACGTGGGCGGCGGCGCCACCGCCGAGCGCGTGGCCGAGGCCTTCAAGCTGATCCTCTCCAACGACAGCGTGAAAGCCATCCTGGTCAACATCTTCGGCGGCATCGTGCGCTGCGACCTCATCGCCGACGGCATCATCACTGCGGTGAAGGAGGTGGGCGTCGAGGTGCCCGTGGTAGCCCGGCTGGAAGGCACCAACGTGGAGCAGGGCCGCGACAAGCTGGCTGGCAGCGGCCTGGACATCATCGCGGCATCGGATCTCACCGACGCGGCCAAAAAGGCCGTGGCGGCCGCCGGCTGACAGGAGCATCCATGAGCGTTCTAGTCGACAACAATTCCCGCATCGTCTGCCAGGGCATCACCGGCAACCAGGGTTCCTTCCATACCGAACAGTGCATCGCCTACGGCACCCGCGTGGTGGCGGGTGTGACCCCGGGCCGCGGCGGCGAGGAGCACCTCGGCGTGCCCGTATTCAACACCATGCACGAGGCGGTGGCCGAGACCGGCGCCGACGTCAGCATGATCTACGTGCCGGCGCCGTTCGCGGCGGATGCCATCCTGGAGGCGGCGGATGCCGGCGTGGGCCTGGTGGTCTGCATCACCGAGGGCATCCCGGTGCTGGATATGGTGAAGGTGCGCGCCGCGCTGGCCGACTACGACTGCCGGCTGATCGGGCCGAACTGCCCGGGCATCATCACGCCGGGGCAGGCGAAGATCGGCATCATGCCCGGCATGATCCACCAGGCCGGCCGCATCGGCGTCATCTCCCGCTCGGGCACGCTGACTTACGAGGCGGTCTACCAGACCACCCAGGCGGAGCTCGGCCAGTCCACCTGCATCGGCATCGGCGGCGATCCGGTGCGCGGCATGGATTTCATCGACTGCCTGAAGCTGTTCGAGGCGGACCCCGGGACCGACGGCATCATCATGGTCGGCGAGATCGGCGGCACCGACGAGGAGGCCGCCGCGGCCTACATCGCGGACCACGTCTCCAAGCCGGTGGTGGCCTACATCGCCGGTGTCACGGCGCCGCCGGGCAAGCGCATGGGCCACGCGGGCGCGATTGTTGCGGGCGGCAAGGGCACGGCCGAGGCCAAGTTTGAGGCCCTGGCGCAGGCCGGCGTCACCACCGTGCGCTCGCCGGCGGACCTTGGCTCCGCAATTGCCGCGGCGCTCGGCGGCTGAGCCCCGCAGCGCTGCCGACTGGCCCGCTGTCGATATGGCCGAGTCGCTGAAGCTCGTCCTCGCGCAACTCAATCCGGTGGTCGGGGGCGTTACCGACAACACGGAGCGGCTGCTCGAGACGGCAGCGCGTGCCCGGGACGAGCATGGCGCGGATCTGGTGGTCTTCCCGGAACTCTTCCTCTGCGGCTATCCGCCGGAAGATCTCCTGTTTCACTCCGGCCTGCGGCGCCAGATTGCCGCGGCGCTGGAGCGCATCCGCACCGAGCTCGAAGGCGTTGCTGTGCTGGTGGGCTTCCCGGACTACGACGGCGAGCGGCTGTACAACGCCGCGACCGTGATCGAGGACGGGCGTGAACTCGCCCGTTACCGCAAGCATCTGCTGCCCAACTACCGGGTGTTCGACGAGAAGCGCTATTTCACGCCGGGCGAGAAGCCGGCCGTGTTCCGTTTCCGCGGTACCCGGGTGGGTCTCACCATCTGCGAGGATATCTGGCAGCCCGGGCCGGCGCGGCTCGCCCGTGGCGCGGGCGCCGAGGTCATCCTGACCATCAACGGCTCGCCTTACGATACCGTCAGCCAGGACAAGCGCGAGCGCATGGGTTGCGCCCGCGCCAACGAGAACGGTGTGCCGCTGGTCTATCTCAACATGGTGGGCGGACAGGACGAGCTGGTGTTCGACGGCGGCTCCTTCGTGGCCGACGCCAAGGGGAATCTGACCTTCCGGGCGCCGATGTTCGAGGAGGGCCTGTTTCCGGTGGAACTCCACATCGGCCGCCGTGCCATCGAGCCCCGGCCGCTGCCGCTCGCGGAGTTGCCCGGGCCGGAGGCGAGCGTGTATTCGGCGCTGGTGCTGGGCACCCGGGATTATGTGAACAAGCACGGCTTTCCCGGCGTGGTACTGGGCCTGTCCGGCGGCATCGACTCCGCGCTGACCCTGGCCGTGGCGGTGGATGCGCTGGGCCCCGAGCGGGTGCAGGCGGTGATGATGCCCTACCGCTACACCGCGGACATCAGCCGCACCGATGCGGCCGCGCAGGCCGCGGGCCAGGGGGTACGTTATGACGTCATCTCCATCGAGCCCATGGTGGATGCTACCCTCGCGCAGCTGGCGCCCCTGTTCGAGGGGTTGCCGGAGGACGCGACCGAGGAGAATATCCAGTCCCGCTGCCGGGGCATCCTGCTGATGGCCATCTCGAACAAGACCGGCCGTATGCTGCTGACCACCGGCAACAAGTCGGAGATGGCGGTGGGTTACGCCACCCTGTACGGCGACATGGCCGGCGGCTTCGCGCCGCTGAAGGACTGCGCCAAGACGCTGGTCTACCGGCTGGCCCGGTATCGAAATGCCCGCAATGCCGGTGACGGCCGCTCGCCGGTGATCCCGGAGCGGGTGATCACCCGCCCGCCCTCGGCGGAATTGAAACCCGGCCAACAGGACACGGATTCGCTGCCGCCCTACGACGTGCTGGACTCCATCCTGGCCGCGTTCATCGAGGAAGACCTGTCGGTGGAGGAGATTGCCGAGCGGGGCTACGAGCGCGAGACGGTGCTGCGGGTGCTGAACATGGTGCGGCGGAGCGAGTACAAGCGGCGTCAGGCGCCGCCGGGCGTGCGCATCTCCACCCGTGCATTCGGCCGGGACTGGCGCTACCCGATCACCTCGGGCTATCGCTTTCCCGGCTAGTATCCCGTCCGGACGCGGGTTGCGAATCAGCTGTCCGGGAAATTTTCCGCGATCACCCGGCGGGCGTCGGCGGCCAGTTCCTCCAGCTCCAGCTTCTCGTAGGCGCGCACCATGATCTCCAGCGACTTCTTGTTCGCCGGCGTGCCGTTGTACTCTTCCAGCGCCGTCTTCGCCCGGTTCAGCGCCGCGATCCAGGCGCCCCGGCGCAGGTAGTACTCGGCCACGTAGTTTTCGTACGCCGCCAGCCGGTTCTTCAGGAAGACCATGCGCTGGGTGGCATCCGCGGCATACTCGCTGGTGGGATAGCGCTCCACCAGCCGCTTGAAGGCGGCGAAGGAACGGCGGGTGTCGGTGGGCGGGCGGTCCGAGCGGTCGACGCCGAACAACCGGTCCATGAGGCTGGGCTCTTTGTCGAACCAGGTCAGCCCCTGGAGGTAGAGCGCGTAGTCCACCCGCGGGTGGGTGGGATTCTCGCGCATGAACTGGTCCGCCGCGTCGATCGCCTGCTCGGTGCGGCCGCTCTTGTAATAAGCGTAGATCAGATCGATCTGGGCCTGCTTGCCGAATTCGGTGAACGGGAAGCGGGCCTGGATCTGCTCGAAGATGGCGATGGCCTGGCGGTAATTGCCGTTGGCCATGGAGCGCTGGCCGCGCTCGTACACCTCTTCCACGGCGCCCTGCTGGCGCTCGGGTCCGTCGGTGCCGCACGCGACGACGGCCAGGGCGAGGCAGGCGATCGCGAGCAGCCGGCTGGCGGTGCGCGCTGTCGCGGACACCATGGCGGAGACCACCGTGGCCGCGGTCGGGAGAAAGGGCGCGATCGGTTGGCGCATAATGCTCGGCATAATCGGCGGAGTATAACGTAAACTGACGGGCTTACCCGAGGCCCCCCGATGACGGAGACAGCACAGACACTGAGGCAGCAGATTCCCGATTCGCTGGCTGGCAAACGGATGGACCAGGCGCTCGCGCAGATGTTCCCCAAGTACTCCCGCAGCCGGCTGAAGGAATGGCTGCTGGCCGG
>CAYRUH010000083.1:0-7425 GCA_964427415.1 uncultured Woeseiaceae bacterium
GGTCGATTCTCCCCCAGCGGTTGCGCGGTAACGCCTAGAAAGCGGACAAGCCTAGCGCATCCCTGCCGCCCGTCACAGGCTCCGTGCCGGAGCCCTCCGCGCTACACTGTGGCTGATGAAGACAGGAGTGACCGCTATGAGCCGCCGCCATCCGCATGCCCGTCCCGCACGCCCGGTCGCCAGCCCGGCAACCCGCAAGACCGCCTTGCCCGCGGGCCGCCTCGCGACCCTTTTGATGGCAGTCGTCGCCGGCCTGCTTCTCGCGGCGGCTGCGCTCGCCGCGCCGGTGCCCGAGGCCGAACAGCTGGACATCGATCTCCGACGCACCACCCTGGTGGTCCGCGATATCCATGCCTCGCTCGCTTTCTACCGCGATGCGCTGGGCATGGAGGTGATCTACGACCGGGCCATCCGCACGCCCCGGGACGCGGCCACGGACGAGGAGGCCGACATCGCCCGTCGCCTCGTCTTTCTGCGTGCAAACGACGACTACATCGGCATCATCGGGCTGCTGCAGTACGTGAAGCCCGCCAAGCCGCCGGCCAACCAGGGCCTCGAGCCGTTCACGCCGGGCAGCATGGTGCTGCTGTTCAACACCAGCGACCTGGCGGCGAAATTCGAGGCGGCACGGAGCGTCATTGGCGTGCGCGTACTGAGCGAGCCGCAGGAAATCAGCTATCCGTCCTACGACGGCGAGGGCACCATCCCGGTGCTGGTGAGCGTGCTCACCGACCCGGACGGCTTCGTCATCGAGCTGAATCAACTGCTCGGCGAGCTGCGCTGACGGCCGAGGCCGGCCCCGCGGCGGGGCCGCGCCCGTCTACCGCTCGGCGGCTACCTGCCGGCGGACGGGTGCGCTACTCGATGTACTCGGGCACCGGCAGGCCCGGGAGCACCAGCACCTCGAAATCGGCCGCGCCCTCGCGCAGCGGCAGAATTTCGTTCTGGTACGTGTCCGAGTACCAGAACTCCCGCGCCGCCTCCAGGCAGGGGAAGCGGGAGATCACGACGCCGCGTCCCGGCGGCGGGTCGCCCTCGAAGACTTCCAGCGCCGGCGTAATCGCCTCGTAGTAGCCCTGCACCTGCTCGTACAGGCCGGAGGCGAAGATCGCCCGCGGGTAGGCGGCGAAGGCCGCGCGGTTGTGGATCTCGCCGAACACCACCATGCGCACCGGCTTGTTGCAGGCCTCCGGGCCGCCGTCCTCGCCGACGGGGCGGAAGCGGTAGCCGCCGGCCTCCGGCCCCCACACCACCCGGCCGTCGGCGGCGATGCCCCGGTCCCAATTCATCATGACCTCGTCGGTCAGCACCGAGCGCGAGACGACGTAGGCCGCGCCCTTGTAGCGGTTCTCGCACTCCCGGCCGCGGGTGGTGCCCTCGAAGCGGCGCTCGCCCGTGCGCACGAGGGTGACGTCGCAGCCTGCCACGGCTTGCAGATCGTCCGGCGACAGGTCTCCCAGCAACGAGGGATTCTCCCAGGCGCCGACGTAGGGCTGCGTCCCGGGCAGGCGATAGCCGCGGGCGAGGAGGCTGCCGTCCTCCGCCACCGTCAGACGCGTGATGCGCTGCCGGTAGGGCTGTTCGGCCTCGCCGAACCAGTTCTCGGCGTACAGCCAGCGCCCGTCGTCCCGGCCTTCCCAGATTTCTTCGATGTGCCAGATGGCGGTGCCGTAGCGATCGTCCGCCGCCGCCTGGGCGGCGGAGCTGAAACTGCCGGTGGCCATCTCGACGTAGAGGTTCAGCGCTTCGGTCCCGCGGGCCGGCGCGGCGGTGAGAAACAGTAACAACGTGAATGCCGTGAGTATGGAGATCGGGAAATGGGTGATGCGCATGCCGTATCCTTTCCGCGGCGGCGGAGGGTGCCGCGAACGCCGGATCGTAGCAGAACCGCTCTGACCAGGCCGCCGGCGTCGCCGGGTCACGCCCCACCCGGTGTCATAAAACTGCAATAATATGGAAACCGATTCGTAACAATTTGTGACAATGGCGGCGCGCTGCAGGGTAGGCCGCCCCCGTCGCCGTGGAACTCAGGCCAGGGAATCAGACCAGGGAGATCGACTATGCGGGCTATGCCGCGAGCGTGCGTCGCATGCGGAGTAGTGCTGGTCGTGGTGCTTGCGCCCGCGATATCGGGTGCGGCCGCCGTGAGCCAGGAGGAAATCCGCGAATTGCGCACGCAGATCGCAGCCCTCAGTGCGCGGCTGGCGGAACTGGAGGCCCGCGACGTTGATAACGAGGCCCGCGCCGGGAGTGACGAGGCCCGTGCCGGCAGTGACGAGGCCCGTGCCGGCAGTGACGAGGCCCGTGCCGGGAGTGACGAGGCCGCGGCTCCGCCTCCGCAGCCCGTCCCCGCGGCTCGCGATGAACACTGGACCCACCGGGTCGCGTTCAGCGGCGACTTCCGCTACCGCTGGGAGAGCATCGACCAGGAAGGCAGCGACAGCCGGCAGCGTCATCGTATCCAGGCGCGTCCTACGATCACGGCCCGGGTAAATGACACGGTACGCGCTGGCTTCGGGTTGGCAACCGGCGGCGACAACCCCGTCTCCGCCAACCAGACCCTCGGTGACGGCAGTTCGCGGAAGGCTATCGGCGTCAACCAGGCCTGGTTCGAGTGGACGGCGCTGCCTGGCACGCGGCTCATCGGTGGCAAGTTCCGGAATCCGCTGCGCCGGGCCGGCGGCAACGGCCTGATATGGGACAGCGACTGGCGCCCGGAGGGCTTCGCGCTCGACTACGCCAGCGGCGATTTCTTCGCCAGCGCGCTGGCCATCTGGCTGGAGAGCGACAGCCGGGACGGCGACGAACTCGCCATCGGCCTGCAGGGCGGCTACGCGATGCCGCTCCGTGGCGACGATACGCTGACCCTGACCGCCGGCCACTACCGCATGGACCTCGCCGGCCGCGAGACTCTGTTCGACCCCGCCGATGCCTTCGGCAACAGCGTCAACCCGGACGGCAGCTATCGCCACGACTTCAGCCTTATCGAATTTGCTGCCGAGTATGCCACCCGGGTGGTCGACTGGCCGCTGGTCCTGTTCGCCGACTACGTCCGGAACCTGGATGCCGGCGACTACGACACGGGCTGGGCCGTGGGCGGTACGCTGGGCGAGGCGAGCGCGTCCGGTGGCTGGCGGGTGCGCTACACCTGGCAGAAGCTTGAAGCCGATGCCGTCCTCGGGTTGCTCACCGATTCCAACTTCGGCGGTGGCGGCACGGACGCCCGCGGGCACTTCCTCTCGGCGGATTACGCCATCGCGCCCAACTGGGTATTCCGGCTGAGCTACTTCCGCGACGTGATCGATGGGGATGCGGCGGACCGGGGCGATCCCGGCGCCGGGGAACTCGACTACGACCGCCTGATACTGGACTTCCGCTACCAATACTGAGGCGGCAGGCTCGGCCGCGCGGCGGGTAGTGGCCGGCGCGGACTCAGTCCGCCCGCTCCACCCGGATGCTGCGGTTGCCGTCCTCGGCGCTTAGCAGGAACGAGCCGAGACTCGCCCGCCGGATGACCACTGCCTGCCCTGCTTTGATCTTCAGACGCGCAGCGTCGATCTGACGCCATATGTGACCGTTCTCGAGGGTGATCACCAGCTTGCGCCGTGGCGTTCTATCCACTCGCACGACTACGGCGCGAATCTCTTTGGTCTGCTCGCGACCGCTGCGCTCTCTCAGCTCCTCAACGACCCTGACCTCCGATTTGCCGAATAGCTCTTCATGATCGATTGCGGGATCAGAAGCCCGGGTTGTCGTTTCTTTGTTTTCCCGGGCACTCTCGTCGCGTTCCCCGTCCCGCTGTGGAAGGGATAGGGCTATCGCCTGATCATAGCATTCGAGCCGGTCCGCATCGGAGGCGATCGATCGGCATTCCGAGAGGGTCTGGGGCACTGGGTCGGCAATTGCCATCGGCAGGCCGATCATGACGCCGATAGCAGACCAGAATTTCATCATTGGCCAGCGAGGCTTGGTCTTGTGGCCGCCTGTGAAGTGGCGCATTTCGAAAGCTCCCGAATTCGGATTAGAAAGTGTTGCCTGAAAGCTACAATTCGAGATATCGGCTGAACCGGTGTGCAATGTCGTTTTTTGCACACTATTGTCGACGCGCCGAAATCGTCTTATACAGAGAAAAATACGTTATCAGAAGAATACAGTAGGGGGTATTCGCTTTTCTGGCTTCGCAAGCGATCGGTGTACCGTGTCGGTTTGTGGCGCTCATCATACAGGATGCTGGTTGTGGTACGGATTCCACCTGAGTATACTTCCGCTCTCAAGCCGGAAGGTGGTAGACACGAGGTCGTACCCGCCGGCGAGTTGGATTGGGTTCCGAGGCGTTGAACCCTAAGGGCAGGCGCCACACGCCCATAAGGTTGTCGATGTATCGGCCACTAGAATTTTCGGCTTTGTCACTCTGGGGAACATCATGAAACACAACATTAACGTCAAGCGGGCCGTGCGGCTCGCCCTCGCCGCAAATGCAGGATTGGTTGGTTTGGCAGCCTCGCCGGCTGTTCTGGCGCAGGATGAGGGTGCCGGCGTCATCGAGGAGATCACCGTCACCGGCTCGCGGATCAAAAAGCAGGACTTTATTTCCAACGCGCCGGTGACCACGCTCGGCGTCGAGCAGATCAACCTCACCAACACCATCAATACGGAATCATTGCTGAATAAGTTGCCACAGACGGTCCCCGGGCTGGACCGTACCTCGAACAACCCGGGTAACGGTACTGCGACGGTGGACCTTCGGGGCCTGGGCTCCAACCGCACGCTGGTCCTTGTCAACGGGACACGGGTCGTTCCGACCACCAGCGCAGGTACTGTCGACATCAACACGATACCGAACGCGCTGATCGAGAACATCGAGGTGCTGACCGGTGGTGCTTCGGCCGTCTACGGTTCTGATGCCGTCGCAGGCGTGGTCAACTTTATCCTCAAGGACAATTTCGAGGGCGTGGCATTTAACGCCAGCCATGAGACTACCGAGGAAGGCGACGCCGACCTTACCAGCATCGACCTGACGCTCGGTGTGAACTCGGCGGATGGTCGTGGCAACGTGACGCTGAACTTCTCGTATACGGACCGGGAGGAACTGTTCCAGGGTGACAGGGACTTTGCCAATTTCGCCCAGTTCGACGGCGTGGATGAGAACGGTAACCTCATTCTCTTTGACGGAGGATCCTCGGGCATTCCCGCGACCTCTATTTTCGGCGCCGGTTTTGCGGGTATTGCACCCGACACCAGCGGTGTGGTTTTCGATCCTGACGGCAGTGCTCGTGCGTTCATTGGGGATGGGCCGAACAATGACTTCTACAACTATGCCCCGGTCAATTATATACAGCTGCCGCAGGAGCGTTACCAGGCGACCGCACTCGGCAAGTATGACGTGACGAGTGACATCGAGGTGTATGGCCGCGGTCAGTTCACCTCCAGCATCGTGCCCCAGCAGCTCGCGCCTACGCCGATTTTCCAAACGGCGGCATTTACACTGGATGGAAATCCGTTCCTGCCGGCGGCGACTCAGCAGATCCTGTCCGATGCGATCGGTGACGGTGTGGACTCGGATGGCGATGGCATCGACGATACGGCATCGGCCCTGCTGCGACGGCGGCTGGTAGAGGTCGGACCGCGCATCGTAGATGCCGATTTCACCGCGTGGCAGCTCCTCGCCGGCGTACGCGGTCAGATTATGGATACCGACTGGGACTATGATGGCTATATCTCGTCCGGCCGGGTGCTGAACTCCTCCCAGCAGCGCGGTAACGTGGCACGCAGCCGCTTCAACCAGGCGTTGCTGCTGAATGGTGCAGGGACGGGCTGTGCGGACCCCTCATCTAACGGAGCTACCGTGGACTGCGTGCCGATGAATATCTTTGGCGAGGGCAATATCTCGCCGCAAGCCGCCGAGTTCCTGCGCGTGTCGGTCGCGTCCCAAGCCGTGTTTGACCAGTTGACCGGCGGCCTGAACTTCACCGGCGATCTCGGCGAGGGGCTGAGTCTGCCGGGCGGGCGCATTGGTGCGGCGTTTGGTTTCGAGCACAGCGAATTAGACTTCGCGTTCCGGCCGTCGCAGGACCTGGCCACGGGTAACATCGCCGGCTTCAATGGTGCTCCGCCGGTTAGTGGCGGCTTCGACGTGGATTCGTTCTACGTGGAGTTCTACTTCCCGATTCTGTCCGATGCGCCTTTCGCGGACAGCCTCGACCTCGAGGTGGCCTATCGGACATCGGACTACACCACAGCGGGCACCGTGGATGCCTTCAAGATCGCAGGCTCTTGGGCGCCGGTCGATCAGATCCGCTTCCGTGGCGGTTTCAACCAGGCGGTCCGCGCACCGAATATCGGTGAACTGTTCAGCCCGCAGGGTGAGAACTTCCCCGGTGCGCAGGATCCCTGTGCGGCGGAGGGTAATCCGGATGCTGCGGTCGCGGCTATATGCGAGGCGACCGGTGTCCCTGCTAACGTCGTGGGTTCTCCGGCCATCAACCTGCCGGCCGGCCAGGTGCGCTCGCTGACAGGTGGTAATCCGGATCTCGAGGAGGAGACGGCCGATACCTTCACCGCTGGCTTCGTTGCCACGCCGGATTTCATCGAAGGCCTGACGGTGAGCATCGACTATTTCGACATCGAAATCGAAGACTACATCACGGAGTTTGGTGGTGGCGCTTCGAATGCGCTGAATATCTGCTACGACCCCAACAACCCTGCGGGCGGAATCGGCTCGGAGTTCTGCAATATCATCAATCGGCGTCCGGATGGCACGATCGATTTTGTGTCACTCACGCTGGCAAATGTCGCCAAGCAGACCCTGAAAGGTGTGGACGTCCTGGGTAGCTACGATACCGAGCTACTCGGCGGTGATCTCCGAATCAACTACATCGGAACCTTCACCACCGAGAGCGAGTTCACGGCCTTTGAAGGTGCCGATCCAATCGAGTGTGCAGGTAAGTTCGGGCTCAACCGTTGCGGCGAACCGCTGCCGGATTACACACACCGGGTGACCTTCAATTACCTTTACGATGACTGGACTGCGCAGCTCTCATGGCAGTTCATCGGCGAAGTCGATGATGATGACCCGTCCATCGAGTACACCGTGGAGCAGCTTGACTCCGAGAATTATTTCGACGCTTCGGTCAGCTACGCTGTCAACGATAACTACAGCGTGGTATTCGGTATCGATAATCTCTTCGATACCGATCCGCCGATCCTGGGCGACAACCAGGAGCAGGCGAATACCTGGCCCGCTACTTATGACGTTTTCGGGCGTACATTCTTCCTGAGGGCGAGCGCCCAGTTCTGATCGGAACTTCATCGCCTACGGTAAGCGGCGGGCGTAATGCCCGCCGCGTTTTTTGGGGTGATCCTGTCCACTTTTCTGAAGTGGCCTACTGCCGGGTAACGTTTTATCGAATTCATCCGGAGCGGGTG
>CAYRUH010000084.1:0-6168 GCA_964427415.1 uncultured Woeseiaceae bacterium
GAGGGTGTTTGCATCCACCGAGACGGGGTCGGAATCCAGAGGATCACCTTCGGCCCGCAGCTTGATAGCCGCCGGTTCGACGACTTCGCAGCTGAGGCCGCTGCGCTCGAGCGCCATGGACAGCAGCAGGGCGCTCTGGCGCTCGCCAGTGCTCAGGAATTCGGCGATGCGCCAGGGATCCGCCTCTTCGTCCAGCGCCCCCGCCATCTCCAGCAGGCGGTCGGTCTCCCCCATGAGTGCAGAGACCACGGCCACGACAGCCTGGCCGTCCTGAACGTGGCGATAGATCTCGTGGACGGTGCCGGGCACGGCGTGCACGTCACGCAGGATGGAACTGCCGAACTTGAGGACGGCGATCTGCGTCCTCTGAAACCCGCTGGCGTTCGAAACCGTCACGTCCTGAACTCCTCATGCTGGAGCTGCGGCGCGCGACGGTAGGGAGGTTCCAACCCGGCCAGCTGAAGCGGAGACCGGCCGTCGACTCGCTTTAGCTGTACTTATCGAGCGCCCGCAAGCTGATATCAAATCGGCGCACCCGTAACCTTAGCCGAGCGGTGATCCGAATAAAATACATAAGTGGCCGCCCAGGCGGTTGCCAAGCGGGGAAATGACGTGGTTCAACAGGAAGAAGTCCGCGCCCACATGAATGCAGACTGAGACAGCACCTACATTCGAAGCTGACAAGTTCGCACGGAGGACGATATGGAGGACGAAAGGGCCCTAATCTGGGACGCGCATTCCTGCCTGCCCATCGAGGCGGACGTCACGTTCGGTAATCTCGATCGCCACCACGCAGTGGGCTTCGATTTCGTCTCCGTGAATGTAGCCATGGATATGACTCCGCTCGCCAGCATGTTGAAGGCGATGGCCTATTATCGGGAGTGCATACACAAACATCCAGATAAGTATGTGTTGGCAGCCACTGTTGCGGACGTGGAGACGGCAAAGCGCACGCGTCGCCTCGCCGTATCGTTCGATATCGAGGGGGCGGAGTGCCTGCTCGGGAGACCCGAGATGGTCGGTCTCTATGCCGAGCTGGGCGTTCGTCAGATGCATCTCGCGTACAATCTGAACAACGCTTATGCAGGTGGCTGTCACGATGATGACCAGGGCCTGACGGAACTCGGCCGTGCTGTCGTGGAGGCGGCGAATCACTACGGCGTGACGATGGACTGCAGCCATTCGGGTCACCGTTCGAGTCTCGAGATCATGCAAGTCTCCAGCAAGCCGGTCGTGTTCAGCCATTCCAATCCGCTCGCACTCGCCGAGAGCAAGCGCAATATTACTGACGAACAGATCCTGGCCTGCGCGGAGACCGGAGGCGTCGTGGGCATCTGTGGCTATTCCCGTTTCCTCGGGACGACCCCGTCCAGCGGCGAAGACATGGCCCGCCATATCGACTACGTCGCGAAGCTCGCCGGCGTGGATCATGTCGGTATCGGCTGGGACTACACCTATCCCCACGAGGGCGTAGAGCTGGCTTCCTCGGACGATGAGTACCGCAAGTACTTCATCGACGCGACCATGAACGAGGACGAGGGTGTCAGCGACGATGACGCCTATACGCCGCTCGAGCACCGCACGATGATCTGCGATGCCCTGGACCGCATGGGCTACCCTTCTGCCGAGATCGACAAGATCATGGGCGGTAACTTCCTGCGCGTCGCCAAAGAGTCCTGGCCGTCGCAGGACGAGGGGCAGGCCTCGTGACTGTAGCCGAAGGTCAGAGGCCAGGCACGCCAGCATGGATCGATCAGGACGCCGTACTCAGCCCACTGGCGGCAGACGACGACGAACTGCTGGGAAGTCGCGCCATCGACGAGGCGGTGGCTGCGATTACGGCTTGTCCGCAGTACGCTCCGACACCGTTGCAGGACCTGAACAAGCTGGCGAGAGAGCTGGGCGTTGCGACCGTATGGCTGAAGAACGAGTCAACCCGTTTCGGTTTGCAGAGCTTCAAGGCGCTTGGTGGGGCCTATGCCGTACTGGTGCATGTGGCCAGGCGGGCCGGGGTGACGCTTTCGGTGTTTGACCCTGCCGGAGCGAAGGAGAGGTCCGCGGCGTCCGCAATGACTTTCTGCGCGGCCACTGACGGTAATCACGGACGCGCCGTGGCGGCCGGGGCGAGACTCACCGGTGCCCGCTGCGTGATCTACGTGCACGAAGGCGTCAAGGAGTCGCGCAGGGAAACACTGCGGGCCCTGGGCGCAGAGGTGCGCGTTGTATCCGGTGACTACGACGATGCCGTGAGGGTATGCGCTGCCGCCGCGGCGAACCATGACTGGATCAAGGTGGCGGATACCGCAGGTCCCGATGAGGATCCGTCAATACCGGCCCTCGTCATGCAGGGCTACGGTGTCATGGTGCGAGAGGCTCTGTCGCAGATGGCACCCCGGGCCCCGACCCACCTGTTCGTGCAGGCGGGAGTTGGCGGTCTCGCAGCGGCTGTGGTGGCAGTCGCGGCGGAGGCGGGACTCGCGGATACTCGTGTTGTGATCGTTGAGCCGACGAAAGCAGCTTGTCTTCTCGAGGCTGCACGCCGTGGCGCACCGGTGGAGTTATCCGGCGATATCGAGACCAATATGGCGATGCTGTCCTGCGGCCGTGTTTCCGAGGTCGCGTGGCGTATTCTTGCGGGACGGGTGCATGCTTATGTGGCCGTCGACGATGCAGACGCGCTGGCAGCGGCGCGCCGACTGGCTCTCGCAGACGATGATGATCGTGCAGTGCTCGGTATCTCGGGCGCGGCCGGATTGGCGGGCTTGCTCGCGGTCATGCGGGAGGAGGCGCTGCGTGACACGATCGGCCTCGACGAGAATTCGCGCGTGCTGCTCTTCGGTACCGAAGCCGATATCGAGAACGACCTAGACGGGAGCATGCAATGGTGAGAGTGTTCGTGTGCGCTGACATGGAGGGTGTGTCGGGTATCGTGAAGCGACGCCAGACCGATGACCTGGATACGGCTGACTACGCCCGGGCTTGCGAACTCTTCTCGGCAGAGGTCCAGGCCGCCGTCGACGGCGCACGTGATGCCGGCGCTGACGAAATCGTCGTGGCGGACAGCCACGGTCCGGCGAGCAATCTCGATCCGCGGGATTTCGCCGAAGATGTGCGCCTGGTTCAGGGCTGGCCAAGGCCGCTCAATATGATGGAAGGCATACAGTACGGGCCGTTCGAAGCCGCAGTGCTTGTGGGCCACCACACGGCCATCACCTCACGGGAAGGTAATTTCCCCCATACCGTTAGCTCCGCAACCTACTCAGCAATCAGGATCGGGGGCGTCGAGGTTTCCGAGGCCCAGCTGAATACCTGGATAGCCGGGCATTATGGCGTACCGGTCGTTGCTGCGACCGGCGATGACGCGTTCGTCGAGCATATCCGGGAGGTTGTGCATGGTGTCGAGACGGTAACGGCGAAACGGGCCTGCGGTATGTACGCTGCCGAGCAGATGGCGCCGACCCGTGTGCTGGCGGAGATCAGGAATTGTGTCCAGCGCGCAATCCACACGGCGGTCGAACGAGAGCCGATCTCTCTCTCGGGGTCGCTCGAGCTGGAGTTGCGTTGCCAGGATCGCTTCCTGGCTCATATCGTTTCCTATCTCCCCGGCTTCGAGTTGAGCGACGCTCATACCCTGCGCACACAATGCGAAGACATCGTTGCCGTCACCCGGATCGTCGGCGCTATTCCCCACCTCAGAGCCGAGTGCTTCTAGTTCGGGTTCGCGTCAGGCGGCACCGGGCAGCTGATAAAACGGCTCTGCGCCGCTCGGGCCTAGCGGAACTCCTAACAGTACCCAGGCGACCAGCAGGAGCAGACCGCAGACGAACATGGCCGCGGCATAAGGAATCATGATCCCTATGAACTCGGGCAGGCTCACTTCCGGCCGATAGCGCTGAGCGAATATCAGCACCACAGGAAGCAGGGAGACCGGCGTGATGATGTTCGTGGCGCTGTCGGCGATACGATAGGCTGCCGTGATGATTTCCGGCGACAGTCCCGCGGACATCAGCATGGGCACGACCGCCGGCGCCATCAGTGCCCACTTGCCGCTGGCCGACGCCATCAGGATGTTCAGCAGAGCCGCCATGATGAAGAAAACAATAATGAGGGGGATGCCGGTCAGATCGATGGCGTTCAGCCCCGCAGACCCTTTGGCGGCAAAGATCACAGCGAGGTTGGACCAGTTCAGAAAAGCGCCAAAATGGGCGGCAGCGAACGCCAACATGAAGAACGGCGCTACCTCATAAATGCCCTCGGCCGTCAGGCGCATAACATCGCGATCGCTCCCGATGCGCCCATCGAGGACACCGAATACAATGCCGCCGATGAAGAACATGAGGAAGATCACCGCTACGAGCGAATCGTAGAAGGGTTTCAACCCACCGGCCTCGTCACGCAGCGGAGCACCTTCCGGCAATGCGAGGGCGAGTGCAGCGAGCAGCACTGCGGCCATGGCAGCGCCGGACCACGCCAGTGCACCGGGTCTCGCCTCGCGGCGTTCCACCTCCGCATCCACATGATCGACGTCGTGACGGGCGAGTCGCGGTTCGATGACGGATCGTGTGACTACCGTGACGACTGCGATGACCACGAGGGCGTACGCCACCATGATGAAGTAGTTGGAGACGAGATCGACCGATACGCTGGCGTCGATGGTCTGCGCGGCGTTCTCCGTCAGGCCGTAGATGATCGCATCCGTCGGTGTCACGAGGAAATTCGCGCCATATCCGCCCGAGACGCCTGCGAATGCGGCACAGATGCCGACGAACGGGTCCCGTCCGGCGGCCTTGAACGCATAGCCGGCAAGCGGGATATAGACGAAATAGCTCGCGTCGACGGCAACGTGCGAGCAGATGCCGATTGCGATCGTCCCTGGCAGCAGTGCCTTCGAGGGGATGGCACGGAGAAACTTGCCGAGGGCGGCGTCGAAGAGCCCGACCTTGTCGGCCATACCGGCACCCAGCATCACCACGACCACCATCCCGAGAGGATGGAAGTGGGCGAAAGTCTGGGGCATCTCGGAGAACAGCCGGCGGAGGTTCTCCGCGCTGAACAGATTCTGTGCGACGACCAATTCTCCGCTACCGGGGCGGACTGCTGTCACCCCGACCGCGGACATGATCGCGCTTACTATCATCACGATGAAGCAGAGCGCGAAGATGATCGTTACGGCGTCCGGCGCCCAGTGGCGGGGTGCCGCCGTGCCTGTCGTCTGCGCCATGTCGGGCCCCCAAAATCCCTGAGTATCCGCGTGAGAGGGGGCAGTTGCTTGTGGGCACGGTCGCGGTGCTTGTGTAACGGGAAATAACTCGAAGCGTGTGGGAAGCTGTCATCATTGCATCGGGACGTGCCATCAATGGGAAGAGACCTCATCCGCGGCGGCGCATTGACGGCAGGGAGCGTCGGAACTAGCGTCCTGCCCATACTACTGACGGGGGCGCGGTATGAATGGCAAATCGAGGACTTACGGCGGAACTCTGGTTCTGCTGACGGCATCGCTGTTCACGTCGGCGGGCGCGCTGGCGGATCATCAGGCGGTTGAGGGGACTCACTCCCCGACCGACTGTGCAGATCTCCCTGTGGCCGGTGATCCGCGGGACCTGGGTTGGGACCCTGCCGGGTTCAAGCGGTTGCGCGGTCTGGCCGGGGAAGCCGAAGCGGCAACCGTCATGATCGTGACTGGCGGCGAGGTCGTCTTCGCATATGGGCCGACGGATCGGCCGATGTTCCTCGCGTCCGTCCGCAAGAGCGTCTTGAGCGCACTGTTGGGAATTGCCACTAATAAAGGTGCACTGCGGCTCGACGACACGGTCGCGCGCTGGGGTATCGACGATGATCCGCCGCTCACCGCGCTGGAGCGCAGGGCTACCGTTCGCGACCTGATCGCCGCGCGCTCGGGTGTCTATCTGGCCACGGCGGCGGAAAGCCCCAGGATGCGTGACCGTCGACCGGAGAGAGGCAGCCACGAGCCCGGCAGCTTCTGGTTCTACAACAACTGGGACTTCAATGTGGCAGGCGCCATATTCGAGCGTGCGACGCGGAAATCGGTCTTCCTCGCCTTTTTCTTCGGGGCGGAGCGAAAGCTGGCCGGTATTCTGACACCGCACGTCGGCAAGTTCTTCAAGTCGGACGCTCTCTTGAAGCTGCCCAGCGGCAAGAAGCGGGCGA
>CAYRUH010000085.1:0-5986 GCA_964427415.1 uncultured Woeseiaceae bacterium
TTTTTTAGCAATACTATTGATATTGATTCGCATTTAGATTAGCTTCCCCTGCTTCAGGTAAAGACGGACCGGCGATCCGGTCCGGCCAATAAAATCACCGCAGGGGATAATCTCTATGTGCTATTTCAGAGCAGCCATCGATTTCGAGCCGAAGCCGGAGAAGCTGTCGACTCGAGCTGACGATCGCCGTCCTGGCAAAGCGTTCCGTGCCGGCGCTGCCGGGAACGCAGATGCAACGGCAAGGCCGCTGCCGTTGCGACGAAAAGCGCTGTCGCTGGCGATCTCGGGGCTGCTCGGTACCGGTCTCGCCTACAGCGGGGCGGCCGTGGCCCAGGAAACGCAGGGCGAAGCCGAGGATGAATCCGAGATCATGGATGTGATCGAGGTGGTCGAGTTTCGCGGCAAGCGGATGAGCAGTCCGCGTTATAACCGGGAGTTACTGGACATTCCCCGCATCATCACGGTGCTGCCGAAGGATCTGCTCGAGGAGCAGAACGTCACCTCGCTGCGAGATGCCATGCGCAACATACCGGGCATCAGCCTGCAGGCCGGCGAGGGCAATCCGCCCGGAGGCGATCAGCTCAAGATTCGCGGTTTCAATGCGCGTGACGACATTAATGTCAACGGCATCCGGGACCTGGGCAACTATTTCCGCGACCCCTTTTATGTGCAGCAGCTGGAGGTCGTGAAGGGACCCAATTCCGCCTTCAGCGGCCGCGGTTCCGCCGGCGGCACCATCAACTTCATCACCAAGCAGGCCACGCTGGAGCCTTTCAACCGCATCGAGGCGAGCGTCGGCACCGACGAGTACACGCGGGCCACCGTGGACATCAACCAGCCCATCGACGACAACAGCGCGCTGCGGCTCAATCTGATGGGCCATTCCGCCGATATCCCCGGCAGGGACGTGGTCAACGATGAGCGCTGGGGGCTGTTCGGCTCCTATGTCTGGGGTTTCACGGCAGATACGCAGGTCAATGTGGACTGGCTGCACATGCGCCAGGACAATCTCGAGGACAAAGGTCTGCCGTTTGATCGGGAGGGTTTCAGCGGGCCGAAGGCGCTTTGCGACCAGCCGGATAATGACCGGGTAGGCCGGGTCGGCAATCAGCGGTGCGGAGACGGCTTCTACACCGGCGGGCTGCCCGATGGTATCGAGTTCAGCGATTTCTTCGGGCACGTGGACGACTTCCAGGAGATCGACGTCGACATCGTCGACCTCGGCATCGAGCACAACTTCCGCGGTCCCGTGCTCGTGCGCAGCGATTTCCGCTACAGCGTGGTCAAGAATGACTCCATCACCTCCTCGCCCCGGATCAAGGTGCCGGAGCCTTTCTGGGGCTCGGGGGACTTCTCGGTGGCCGAAGTGCAGGGCGATCTCAAGCCCCGCAAGCAGGAGGACGAGGGCTATTTCAACAAGACGGATGTGTTGATCAATTTCGATACCGGGCGTATCAGCCACGATCTGGTGACCGGCTTCGAGGTCGGAGGCTTCAGCTTCGAGAATCGCCGCCGGCCCGATGTGAAGGGTCCGCGCACCAGTCTGCTCGACCCGGAAGCGCGCATCCGCCCGGCGGCCCCTTTTGCCACGGCGGAGGACCCCGACGAGAGCACGGTGCACGAGTTCGAGACGGACGAACTCGCGTTTTTTGTCGTGGATACCATCCAGTTCTCGCCCGAGCTGGAACTCAATCTCGGCGTGCGCTGGGACCGCATCGAGGCAGAGGCCAGGGAGCAGGGACGACCTGATGCGCTGTCGCTGAGCCGCAGCGACAGCGAACTGAGCTACAGCGTGGGCTTCGTCTACAAGCCCATCCCGGACGCCTCCATCTACTTCGCCTCCGGCACGGCCTTCGAGATTTCCGGGAATTTCGATCGCAACCAGATTCAGCTGGCGGGTGGCCCGGGAAATCGCATCAGCTCGCCGGAACTGTTCAACGTCGATCCGGAGGAGACCGAGGCTTTCGAGCTGGGCGTGAAATGGCGGGTGCTCACCGGTCTCGACGTCAACGCCGCGGTGTTCCGCACCGACAAGACCAAGGCACGGTTACCCGGCCTGGGCGCGGATGATCCCTCGGTACTGGATACCGAGCTTCGCATCGACGGCTTCGAGTTGCTGGTGGCCGGGCAGGTGACGCCGCGCTGGCGCCTGTACGGCGGTTATACCTTCCTGGACTCGGAGGTCGTGAGCTCGGAGGCCTTCCCGCAGCTCGAGGGACAGGAGCTGGGCGGTACGCCCGAGCACTCTTTCAATGTCTTCACCACCTACGACATCACCCCGCGCGTGAGCCTGGGCGGCGGCCTGCAGTATGTGGGTGAGCAGATCAGCGCGCCCCAGCCGGTGCTGGACCCGGCACCGAGGCGCCGGAACGTGTCCATCGATGATTACGCCGTGGTCGACCTGTATACCAAGTTCAGGCTGAACGACAGGATGCAGCTGCGCCTGAATGCCTTTAATATCTTCGACGAGGAGTACATCTCGCAGCTGGCAGAGGGCGGCGCCCAGGGCATTCCCGGCAAGGGCCGTCATGTGATCGCCACGCTGCGCTACGATTTCTGACCGCCGTATCTGTAACAATGGCAGCGGGCCCTGCCGGCGCCGGACGCGCGCTGCGGCTGCGTCGCATAGCGGAGAGACATGGTCGTCACCATCGACAATGTGCTGACGCCGAAAGAGCTGGCCGCCGTGCGCGGCCAGCTGCGCGGGGCGAAATGGGCTGAGGGGATCAGTGCGGGTCCGCAGGCCAGACTGGCGAAGAAAAACCAGCAGCTGGCGGAGGACGCCGCCGGTCTGCCCGAGCTACGGGCCACCGTCATGCGCGCCCTGAACCGCAGCAGCCTGCTCATTGCCGCGGCGTTCCCGTACAAGATCCTGCCGCCGAACTTCAACCGGTACACGGGAGCCACCAATCGATACGGCGCGCATACGGACAGCACACTGCGGCCGCTGCCGGACGGCAGTTATCTGCGCACCGATGTGTCGGCCACGCTGTTCCTCTCGGAGCCGGCCGAATACGAGGGCGGCGAACTCTCCATCGAGGACACGTACGGCGCGCACCGCGTGAAGCTTGCCGCGGGCAGTCTGGTGGTCTACCCGTCGGGTTCCATCCACGAGGTGACCGCGGTGACCGGCGGGGAACGGCTGGCCTGCTACATGTTCATGCAGAGCCTGGTCAAGAGCACCGAGCATCGCCGGCATCTTTACGACATGGACATGGCGTTGATGGCCCTGCGGGAGAAATACGGCGACGACGAGCCGCAGCTGATCCGCCTGACCGGTCTCTACAACAACTTGCTGCGGCTTTGGTCGGAGTGCTGAGAGGGGGCGAGGCGGGGAATGGATCGGGGATAAATCCCCTCCTGCACCAGAATCAGCCTCCCTCGGCGCCTTCCCCGATCTGGCTCTGGATGTAGTTCTGCAGCCCGGTCTTCTCGATCAGTTCGAGCTGGGTCTCGATGAAGTCCACGTGCTCTTCCTCGGACTCGAGGATGCGCGCGAAAATCTCCCTGGAGACGTAGTCGTTGATCTCCTCGCAGTCGCGAATTGCCTCGCGCAGGTCCGGGATGGCTTCCATCTCCAGGGCGAGGTCGCACTCCAGGATCTCCTGGACGTTCTCGCCGATCTTCAGTTTGCCGAGGTCCTGCAGGTTGGGCAGTCCCTCCAGGAAAAGGATGCGCTCGATGAGGGTGTCGGCGTGCTTCATCTCGTCGATGGACTCGCCGTACTCGTAGTCACCCAGCCGGTGCAGGCCCCAGTCCTTCAGCATGCGCGAGTGCAGGAAGTACTGGTTGATGGCCGTGAGTTCGTTCTTCAGCGTCTTGTTCAGATGCTGGATGACGGTGCTGTCGCCCTTCATGATGATCCTCGTCCGTAGTGTGGCGTCGCCTGAGACGAGGATTCTAACGAAACGGGGCCCGGGGTGCGATTCGGGAAATTCGTGTAGGAGGGCCTTCAGGCCCGATCCATTAAACCAATCGGGCCTGAAGGCCCTCCTACCCTAGCCGGCGGGTGCCGGCTCGGGGCGCCAGCGTCCGACCGGCGCGGGAGCGGCAGCGGAAGGGCCAGAGGCACAGCGGGCGATTACGGCTTCGGCGTCGTCCTGGCAGCTGCCGCAGCAGGAGCCGACGCCGATGTGGTCCTTGAGATCATAGAACGTCTGCGCGCCGTCCTTGACGGCTTTCTCGATCTGGCGATCGGTGATGGCTTGGCAGATGCAGACGTACATGGTTCTTACTCCCTGAACGCAATATTAAGCGCGAATACGAATGATTGTCAATCAGGTAGTTGCCGAAGGGTGACCCCCTCCCGCACCCGGCGAGGTAGCAGCAGAACCGGGTGCGAGAGGGAGCCTTGCGCCAAACTGGTGTTCTCCAGACTCATCGCACTCATTGCATGGCTTGATGACCATCTGAACGAGTACGAATAATAACTTAAACGATAATCATTCGCAATAGTAAAGTCAACAATGAACACCGAGTTCAAATCTGGTGTCCGTTCCCTAATTTCCACCGAGTGTGACCCGGCCACTCCCCAGTCCTGCGGCGGCATGGCACTATGCACGGTGGGCACGGAGCCACAGATGCAGACGGAGAGCCAGAGTGAGGGCAATCGAGCCGTGAACGACACCCCCCGCAAGCTATTGATCGTAGAGGACGATCCGGGGCTGCAAAGTCAGCTGAAGTGGTGTTTCGAGGACTACGAAGTGCTGACCGCGGAGAACCGTTCGGACGCGATTGCCGAGCTCCGCCGCCACGAACCCGCGGTGGTACTGCAGGATCTCGGCCTGCCGCCGGACGCCGAAGGCGTGAGCGAGGGCATGGCGACGCTGGAGGAGATCGTCAGCCTCACGCCGCATACCAAGGTGATTGTGGTGACCGGCCACGGCGACCAGGAGAACGCGGTCAAGGCCGTCGGCCTCGGCGCCTACGACTTCTACCAGAAGCCGGTCGATACCGACACGCTGCGTCTGCTGGTCGACCGCGCCTTCCACATCTACGAACTCGAGGAACAGAACCGCCGCCTGATGAGTGAGGAGGGCGTCTCGCCGCTGGACGGCATTGTCGCGGCCAGCGAGGCCATGCTGCAGGTCTGCCGCATGATCGAGAAGGTGGCGCCCACGGACGTCTCCGTGCTGCTGCTCGGCGAGAGCGGCACCGGCAAGGAACTCCTCTCCCGGGCGTTGCATTCACTCAGCAACCGCAAGGACGAGCGCTTTGTCGCCATCAACTGCGCCGCCATCCCCGAGAACCTGCTGGAGTCCGAGTTGTTCGGCCATGAGAAGGGCGCCTTTACCGGCGCGCACAAGACGACCCCGGGCAAGATCGAGACGGCGAACAAGGGCACGCTGTTGCTGGACGAGATCGGCGACATGCCCCTGCCGCTGCAGGCGAAGCTGCTCCGGTTCCTGCAGGAGCGGGTGGTGGAACGTGTGGGCGGCCGGGACGAGATCCCCGTGGACGTGCGCGTGATCTGCGCCACCAATCAGAAGATCTCCGAGATCATCGAGGAAGGCCGCTTCCGCGAGGATCTCTACTATCGCATCAGCGAAATTACCGTGAACATCCCGCCGTTGCGCGAGCGTGAAGGCGGCCGGCTGATCCTGGCGCGGAAGCTGCTGGAGAAATTCTCAAGGCAGCACAAGCGCCCGCTGCGCGGCTTCAGTCAGGACGCCCAGGAGGCCATCCAGAGCCACAACTGGCCGGGCAACGTCCGTGAGCTCGAAAACAAGATCAAGAGTGCGGTGATCATGGCCGAGGGCAAGCAGGTGACCGCCGCCGACATGGGCCTGGGCGATAAAGTCGGTGCCCGGCAGACGCTGAATCTCCGCGAGGTACGCCAGGAGGCCGAGACGACGGCGATCCGCTTGGCCCTGATCCAGACCTACGGCAACATCTCCCGCTCGGCCGAGCTGCTCGGCATCACCCGCCCGACGCTCTACGACCTGCTGGATAAATACGGATTGTCGGCGGATGGGTTTGCTCGGAA
>CAYRUH010000086.1:0-5246 GCA_964427415.1 uncultured Woeseiaceae bacterium
GGCTAAGAAGTCCGGCCGGCCACACACCGTTCGTCTTATTGCTTTTGCAGGCGTCTGCTCGGCCATATTGGTCGCTCCGCCCGCCTTGGCTGGCAAGGCGCGCGACTACCTGAACGCACCGGTGAATACATGGGTCACGTTCTACAATATTGCCTTGTCGAACAGCGTGGCTGCCGTTGATGGCGCAGCGGAGTTCGGGATCACCAACGTCAACACCGACATCACCTCGCAATCCCTAATCCTGTCGCGGATCGTTGACGTCGGCGGTCGGACCGGCGGGCTTTCGTTTGTGTTACCGCATGCCGACATCGACGCTGCAGCCGGTCCCTTCGGAGCAGGAGACGCCGGAATCGGAGATATCGGGATTGTTGCCGAAGTCAATGTGTTCGGTGCGCCAGCCCTGAGCCGTGATGGCTTCGCGCAGTGGCAGCCGGAGACATTCGCTTCGTTTCATCTCATGGCGACCTTTTCCACAGGGACATACGATTCCGACAAGCGGGTGAACGTTGGTTCCAACCGCTGGAGCCTTGCACCCACGATCAACTACAGTTACACACCGGATGCCGGCTGGACCTGGCCGGAAGCCTACGCGACAGCGCGTTTCTTCGGCGACAATACAGATGCGCTGGGCGCCGCCGACGCTTTGGAGCAGCGCGCGCTCTATCAGATCGAACTGCATGCGAGTCGAAATCTGACTCCCGATTTCTGGCTGGCCGCCGATGCCTACTATCACTGGGGCGCCGAGACCCGTCTTGACGGCGAGGCGCAGGACAACGCAGCCGACACGTGGAGCCTCGGAGCTGGTCTTGGTTTGCGTATAGCCTCCATCGGTACTTTCTTTCTGAACTACGAATCCACCGTGTCGTCACCGGCTGGCCAGCCAGAGGGCGACACTATCCGACTGACATTCGCGAGGGTCTGGTGAGGCGATCCGGAGTTCTTCCATAACCACCGCTTTCTCGTGTACCTGACGGGCCGCACCAACAAAGTCGCGGACACTTCCACGGGCGTGCGGTAGGATGCCTGGGGAGATATCTATCTGAATACCCAGATCGACTGGGACTGGGAGTCCAACCCGGCTGCCGGTAACGAGCAGGAGGACATCAGCTATGCCCTCGGCATCGGCATAGAACTGGATTAGGGAATTGAACCCGGGCGGTAACAAAAGGCTCGCGGCGACACTATTGAGCCTGCTGCTGACCGGCCCGGTCCATGGCGCCGGCAAGGAGGCCGCGGCGTGGTCCCCCGGCTGGACTCTCGCGCCCTATGGATGGCTGGCGGGCTTTGAAGGTGACTTCGCCCTTACGCGCAGTTCGGCGCAGGCCGGCACGATTCCCGGAGCGAGCCGGGCCGCCGGCCTGGCGCTGGAGGAGTCGGGAAAACTCGGTTTCATGACCTATGCGGAGTGGCGGGGCGAGCGCTGGATGGCGTCGATGGATGTCGTCTGGGCGCGGATCTCCCAGGGCGCTGCGCTAACCCTAAGCAGCCTGCTGCCTTCGGCGGGACTCGAGGCGAGCGTGAACGCCACGGTGTATCAGACATCCGCCGGCTATCGGCTGGCGGGGACTGAGCGGGCCGCGGTCGTCGCCTACGTCGGTTTGAGATACTACGATGTGGACGTCGAGGCGCGCGCCTCAACCGAGCTGCTTCAGTCAGCGGCCGTCGCCGCGGGTTCCCGTGGCTGGACCGATGTCGTCGGCGGCATCCGTTTGTCCTACGCACCGGCAGGCAACTGGCGTGTCACCTTGGTGGCGGACGCAGGGGCGGGTGACTCGGATACGAGCTGGCAGGCGTTTGCCCTCGTGGGCTATCGCTATGCCAGGGTGTCACTCCAGGCGGGCTACCGGGTCATGGAGGTCGATTACGAGACGGCGGGCTTCGGCGCGGATCTCAGACTCACGGGCCCGATGGCCGGCCTGGCGTTTCACTTCTGAGCCGCTGAAACCGGCGTCGGGCTACCAGCGGAAGCCGACGGTCAGCGGCACGAGCCGACTCGTCTCTGGGTCGGTCTCTATCGACTTGTACCGGGCCTCGACGAACAGCAGCGACCGGCCGCCGACCGGGAAAGCCCAGCCTGCGCCGACGTTCCAGGAGAACTCCGTGGAGCTCTCGGAGGCCACGACGAACGTCCCGGGCCCGACCCCGCCCGGCGTGCACCAGTACCACCAAGGGTCACACTGGGGCGGGTAGTAGACCAGTCCCTGGTCGGTGAGGCTCGCCTCGACGTTATCGAAACCGATCCCGGCCATGAGGTAGGGCCCCACGGAGGTGGAGCCGCCGAGACTCAGGATGGCGCTGACCGAGAAGCTCCAGTCGTCCACTTCGCCGCCGGAGACGCTGCCCAGCTCGGGGTCGATCTGGTCGATTGCATCATTGATGGAGCGGATCGCGGAAGATGAGATATCGTAGTCCGCATACGCGGCCTCCAACTGCAGGCCCACACGCCAGTCGGAGGGCCAGTAGGTTGCCCCGCCCCGAATCGCGAAGCCGTCGTCAGCGACATCGCCGAAGTCGCCCTGAGTGACGTTTAGCCCGCCGCCTATATGACCGAACCACGCCCTCGACCCGTAATCGGGCCGGCCGCCGGCCTGCGCCGTTGCGCAGATCATCGTCAGGCCGAGAATCAGACAGGGTGAAATCGGATTACGGTGGTGTCGCGACCGTGACTTGTACCTGGACATGGCGGTCTCCGCTTGCATGGCCGGATAGTGTGAAGCCGCCAACGTCCGGATTCGCCTGTGAACTTTGACAGGTAACCCCGCGGTGGCGGCTAGCGATTGTTGGTGTGGCTGACCGGCTCGCGCTCCGTGAGCCCCAGCAGCTTCAGCGCGAAGGCGTACTCGTGGGCGCGCTCCTCCAGCTTCTCGAAGCGGGCGGCCGAGCCGCGGTGGCCGGCGTCCATGTTCATGCGGAGGAAGAACGGCCCGCCCTCCGCCTCGGCCCGCAGCCGCGCGACCCACTTGGCCGGCTCCCAGTAGGTGACCCGGTAATCGACGATGCCGCCGGTGGCGAAAATCGGCGGATAGGAAACGTCGCCGCGGATGTTGTCGTAGGGTGAGTAACGGGCGATGGTCTCGTAGGCCTCGGGGTCGGCGACCGGGTTGCCCCATTCCGACCACTCGGGTGGCGTCAGCGGCAGGGTCTCGTCGGAGATGGTGTTGAGCACGTCCACGAACGGCACCGCGGCCAGCACGCCGCCGAACAGCTCCGGGCGGAGGTTCACCGCTGCGCCCACCAGCAGGCCGCCGGCGGAGCCGCCGTAGATGATCGTCTCGTTCCTGCGCCCGTAGCCCCGTTCCTGCAGCCCCTCGGCCACGTCGACGAAGTCCGTGAAGGTGTTCATCTTCCTGCCCAGCTTGCCGTCCAGGTACCACTGCCGACCCTTTGCGGCGCCGCCGCGGATGTGGCCGATGGCATAGACGATGCCGCGGTCCACCAGCGACAGGGTGTTGGTGAAGAAGCTGGCCGGCATGGTGAGGCCGTAGCTGCCGTAGCCGTAAAGCACGAGCGGTGCGCTGCCGTCGGTGGGCGTATCAGCCAGCCGCAGGATCGTGACCGGTACCTCGGCGCCGTCCCTCACCTCCACGAAGATGCGTTCCACCTTGTAGAGCTCGGGCCGGTGCCCGCTCGGCACCTCCTGGGTCTTCCTGAGCGTGCGCTCGCGGCTGAACATGTCGAAGTCCCAGACCTGTTCCGGCGTGGCCGGCGACTCGTAGCTGAAACGTACCGTCCTCGCGTCGAACTCGTAGCCTTCCTCGAGACCGAGGGCATAAGCCGCCTCCTCGAAGTCGATGGGGTAGCTGACCTCGCCCTCGTAATCCGAGACGACGATGCGGGGCAGGGCGTTCTCCCGCTCGAGCCGCACGAGCCGGTCGGCGAAGGCGACGAAGTCCACCCGGTAGGTGCCCGGCCGGTGGGGCAGCCAGTCCTCCCAGTTATCCCGGCCCGGGTCGGCGATCGGCGTGCGGGCGATCTTGAAGTCCACGGCACCGCCCGCGTTGGTGTGCAGGTAGAAGTGCCCGCCGTGGTGCTCCGGGTGATAGATCTCGTCGTCCCAGCGCGGCGCAATCAGCACGGGCTCGGCGCCCGGCGGCGCGTCGGCGGGCAGGAAGCGTGCCTCGCTGGAGTTCACCTTGGAGGAGGTGATGAAGATGTACTCGCCGCTCAGGCTCTTCGAGACGTCCAGGAAGAAGCTGTCGTCCGGTTCCTCGTAGACCAGCCGATCGTCCGCCGGGTCGGTGCCCAGCACGTGGTGCTTTACCCGCTTCGGGCGCTGATGGTCGTCCCGCTCGATGTAATAGAACGAGCGTGAATCCGCGGCCCACACTGCGCCGCCGTCGGTGGAGCCGATGGTCTCGTCGAATTCCTTGCTGGTGGCGATGTTGCGCACCCGGATGTCGTAGTATTCCGAGCCGGTGCGGTCCACGCCGTAGGCGATCCACTGATGGTCCGGGCTGTGCTCCACCGCACCGATGTCGAAGAAGTCCTCGCCCTCCTCGTCGCCGTCGAAGAGGACGGTCTCCGCGCCGCCTTCCCGGGGCGTGCGCACGAACACCGGGTACTGCCCGCCTTCCCGGTAGCGCACCGAGTACGCCCAGGGGCCGTCGGGCAGGGGCACTGAGCTGTCGTCCTCCCGGATGCGGCCGCGCATCTCCGCCACCAGCGTCTCCCGCAAGCCGTCGAGATCCGCCGTGGCCGCTTCGTAGTAGCGGTTCTCGGCCTCGAGGTGGGCGCGGATGTCCGGGGATAGCTTCGAAGGGTCGCGCAGCAACTCCTGCCAGTTCGCGTCCCGGAGCCAGGCGTATTGGTCGGTGCGGGTCTCGCCGTGCTGCCCGATGGTGACCGGGCGCTGCTCGGCGGCCGGGGCCGGGTTATCGGTACCGATGCGGAAACGGGTTCGGTTGGAAGTCATGGTACTCCGGGGTCGGTCGGGTTCTTCGAAGGTGCCGCGTGCCGCGCGATCCGGTGCGTCGCCGCCGCAACCGGCTGCCGTGACGCACAGGAAGGTCAGCAGGGCGGTTGTCCGGCGGTACATCGGTTCGCGCGGTGGTGCGTGGTGAACAGGGGCGCAGATTCTACCGGATTCCTCGCCGGGAGATGTGGGAGGGCCTTCAGGCCCGATCCTCCCTGTGCGAGGGGCTTCAGCTCCGATTCCCTTCTTTCATGGCCGCCCTGCGGGGGCATCCGTCTTGCTCCCGACAAAAGGTCGCGGCGACGGATACCCCCGCATGACGGCCACGACTGCG
>CAYRUH010000087.1:0-5180 GCA_964427415.1 uncultured Woeseiaceae bacterium
GCGGCGTTGCGCTGGCTCGATTTGGAACCACCAAACCTTCTCCAGCGCGCCTTGCTAGCAAAGCTCCTGCAAGCTCAGAAGGTCAACGAATTACCCGCACGGGACACTAGTCGAAGTCGCGGACGAGCGCGCGCATGCGCTGCCGCGTTTTCTCGTCCGGCAGCGCGCCGAAGCCGGCGCCGATGTTGTCCACCGCATGGCGCGGGTTGGCCGTCTCCGTGAGGACGCAGGTCACCGCCGGGTGGGACAATATGAACTTGAGCGAGAACTGCGCCCAGCTGTCGCAGTCGAAGTCGGCAGCCCACGACGGCAGTTTGCGGTCGCGCACCAGCCGGAACCACTCGCCGTTGATGAACGGGCGATTGATGACGACGGCGACGCCGCGGTCTTGCGCCATCGGCAGAACTCGCTCCTCGGCCTCCGGTTCCATGAGCGAGTAGTTCACCTGCAGGATGTCCACGGTGCCGCTAGCCATGAGGTTCATCATGACCGGATAGTATTCCCGGCGGTGTCGGGCGACGCCGATATGCCGGGTCAGACCCTCGTTCTTCCAGCGCCGGAAGGTGCTCCAGTGCGGCACCGCGGTCTCCGGGTAGGCGTGCATGAGGTCCAGGGCCCGTTTGCCGGTCGCCGCCAGCAGGCGTGCGGCCTCGCCGCGGGCCGCCGCTTCGTCGTCGGCGTCGAAATAGGCGCCGAGGAAGACGCGGTCGCCGATCTCACGCTCGCCCACCACGTCGGCCACGACGAACCGGCTCTCGCCGGCGCAGTCGATATAGCGCGACCCGTAGCGCTGGAACATCCTGATCACGTCCCAGGAGGCGTCCCGGTCGCCGCTCCGGAAAGCGTTGGAGTTGCCCATGCCGATAATCGGCAGTGACTCGCCCGAGCGCGGGATCGGCCGGGTCGGCAGCTGCTTGTGCTCCGCGATCAGAGTAGGCAGGGGCGCCGTGGCCGCGAACGCCGCTGCCCCGCCGTATTTAAGAAACTGACGCCGCGTAGCCATGAGGTGCCGGACCGAACTTTTGCAAGTTTCGCAACTTTTCAGACTTCCACCTCGACTGCAAGTCGGAAATCCCGCAGGGTCTTCTCGCGCCCGCTCCTGCCCCGGGGCCCGCTGCGTAGTCGTGCGGTCGCGACGAGCACAGCATTGAAGTCCCTCAATGCGAAATCCGGTTGCAGCGGATTATTGTACTGTCTGGATCCACGACGGCTTGCCGGCAGTTGATTGCTTCCCGGCGAATACACCGCGGAGATTGACCGTGGAGTACTACCGCATCCCCGTTACCGACCTGGAGGTCTCCCGCATCGCCGTGGGCACCCGGGCTATCGGCGGCTTCATGTGGGGCGGCACGGAGAAACGCTGCTCCATCGAAACGGTCAACGCCGCCCTGGAGCGCGGCGTTAATCTCGTCGACACCGCTCCGGTCTACGGTTTCGGTAAGTCCGAGGGCATCGTCGGCGAAGCACTCCGCGAGTATGACGGCGACGGATCGGTCCACGTTTCCACAAAAGTGGATCTGGACTGGACCGACGACGAACGGATCTTCCGTAACGGCAGCCGGGACCGCATACGTTACGAGATCGACGCTTCGATGAAGCGCCTCGACCGGGACGTCATCGACATCTACTTCGTCCACTGGCCCCACTGCGCCCGGCCCTTGGCCGAAACGGCAAGTGCGATGCGCGAACTGCGCGACGAGGCGCTCATTCGGGCCGCCGGCGTCAGCAATTTCACGCCGGAACAGTTCGCCGCGTTCCGTGAGGAGTGCCCGTCCACCTATGCCAGCCGCCTCATAACATCCTCGAGCGCGGCATCGAGACGAACGTGAAGCCCTGCTGCGAGCGCAGCGGCCTGCCGCAGAGAACCTAAGCTGCGCTCTGCCGTGGCCTGCTGTCCGGCAAGATGTCCAGGGACCGGGAGTTCGAGGGCGACGACCTCCGCAAGACCGACTCCAAGTTCGCCGAACCGCGCTTCGAGCGCTGCCTGGCCGCAGCGGCCGATCTGGAGAGGCTGGCCCGGCGGAAGACCGGCCGGTCGCTGCTCGCATGGAGCTTGCACCGGTTGTTGGAGCAGGGGGGGGTCGATCGCGATCCGGGGCGGTCGCAAGCCCTCCCAGATGGCATCCATCGGCGAGGTGCTCGGTTGGTCCATGGATCTGGCGCTGCTGTCCTCCGTGGACAGCATCCTGAACGAGCAAATTGACCGTGCCGTAGGCCCGGAGTTCATGGCGCCGCCGACCGGGCTGGAACGGGAGGAGTAGCGCCCGCCGCGGATCAGGCGAGAACGTAACGCTGGAAAGCCAGCAGGGCCGCGAATGACAGCACCACGGCGATGCCGGCGGTGGAGCCCGAGATCCGGTCCAGCGCGTCCGGGATCAGTTCCGAGAAGACCATCCAGATCATGGCGCCCGCGGCCAGTCCCAGGCCGACGGGCAGCCAGGGCTCGAACGCGAGCACGAACAGGTAGGCAGGGACCGCCATGAGCGGCTGAGGCAGGCTGGTGAAGATGCTCCAGGTGCCGGCCTTCCACACCGGCGTCCCTCGCGGGATCAGCACCAGGCTGATGGCGAGTCCTTCCGGGACGTTGTGCACGGCGATGGCTGAGGCGATGAATATGCCCAGCGCGTCGCTGCCGCCGAAGGAGACGCCGACACCGATGCCCTCGGCGAAGGAGTGGGCGGTCATGATGCCGAGGATGAGTAGCGCCTTGCGCGCGTCGGCACCGCGGAGTTCGGCGACGTCGACCTCGCCGCCCCTGGCCAGCCCGCGGTCCGCCAACACCACGAGTATGAGTCCCAGCAGGATGCCGCCGATCGTACGCACGGGCGAGGCGTTGAAGCCCTCGGCTACGAGGCTGTGACTCGCGGCCAGCATCAGACCTGCTGCGGCGGCCGCAGATACACCGAGCCACCAGCGGCTGATACCGCTGACGAAGAGGAAGGGCAGCGTGCCCAGCCCGGTCGCTGCGGCCGTGATAAGCGCCGCCACCGCCACCGTCCAGACGTTTACGTCGATCATGATCTCAGCCTCGGCTCACGGGTGACGATACGGTGCAGGCATGCCGGCCCCTTAGTCGTCTATCTTATCGAAGCCGCGACCGGCCGGCTCCCGCGCGACCGTGGCACGCGACTTGCGAGACTTGTCTCAGCGCTTCCATGCTGACCTCGTGGATGCGGCGAGTGGACCGACGCTCGCCACGATCCATATTCCGTTCGTGGCCAATCCCGGCGACTGAGGCCGACTGAGCGATCGCAGGCGGTCGGATGGCCCTCTCAGCCGTCGAGCTCCTATTCAGTATCCTCTGAGACTTCCTCGGGTCCTTCGCCGGCGGCCTCGACATCCTGGCCGATCACGTTCCCCGGCTAATGCACGCAGGTTCCGTACCATAACCCCCGCTCATGGGGGGGTCGGAAAGCAACCGACGACCTGCTAAAGTCGCGGCCGAAACGGTTCCGGATGTAACTAATCAGCCCGGTGCCGGACCGAACTTTTCCAACTTTTGCAACTTTCGCCTCGGCAGCGGGACCCGGCTGCAGCGTTATGCCGCAAAAGCTCGAAAAGTTGGAAAAGTTCGGTCCGGCACCCCAAAACGTTGAGGAGGCGAGATGTCGTTCAAGAAAGTCGCGGTACTGGGTATCGGTAAGGTGGGCAAGTTGGCGGCGCTGTTGCTGGAAGACACCGGTTTCGACGTCACCGGTATCGACAGCCGCAAGCACGACTTCGGCACGCCGTTTCCCGTCATCCAGGCGGATATGGGAGATACCGCGGGGCTGGCCGAGCTGCTCGAGCCCTATGAGGCCGTCCTCTCCTGTCTGCCCTATGCGCTCAACACGGAAGTCGCCCGCGCCGCGCACGGCCTCGGGATCCACTATTTCGACCTGACCGAGGATGTGCCCACCACGGCGGCCATCCGCAAACTCAGTGAGACCTCCGCGGGCATCATGGCGCCCCAATGCGGACTCGCGCCCGGCTTCGTCGGCATCGTCGCCTCCCACCTCGCCCGCCAGTTCGAACGGGTGCGCTCCATCAAGATGCGCGTTGGTGCGCTGCCCCAGAATCCGACCGGCCTGCTCGGCTACAACTTCAACTGGTCGCCCGAAGGCGTGGTCAATGAGTACCTGAATGATTGCGAGGTCATCGAGGAGGGCGTGCACAAGTGGGTCTCGCCGATGGAGTGGGTCGAGACCGTCTACGCCAACGGTCACAAGCTCGAGGCCTTCACCACCTCGGGCGGCCTCGGCACCATGTGCGAGACCTTCAAGGACCACGTCGAGAACCTCGACTACAAGACCATGCGCTATCCGGGTCACGTGGATCTCATGAACTTCTTCTTCCATGAGCTGCTGATGCGCGAGCGTCGCGACCTGGCCGGCGAGATCCTCACGAACGCCAAGCCTCCGGTGGACGAGGACGTGGTCCATGTCCATATCTCGGCCGAGGGCTGGAAGGGCGACGAACTTTCCCGTCGCGAGTTCGTACGCTCCTACTATCCCCAGAAGGTGCGCGATGAACGCTTCACCGCCATCGCCTGGACCACCTCGGCGTCCGTTACGGCCGTTATTGAGATGGTCCGCGACGGCAAGCTGCCGCAGCAGGGATTCCTGAAGCAGGAGGACATCCCCGTTACGCCGTACCTGCAGACGCGAACGGGCGGCATGTTCGGCGAAAAGGTATAGGCATACCGGGAACACCCGACGGAAGGCTACACTTCGGTTGTGGCAGCTTCGCGGACAAAAATCATGTCGGCGGTCGTTTTGTGCGCGGCCGTTCTCGCGGCCGTCTTCGTCCTGCCCGGAACCGGTGACGACAGCCGCCATGGCGGACCCGGCAAGTCCGGCGTTCTTCGTCCGGCCGCAGAGCCGCCGATACCGTCTGCGTCGGGTGGAGCCCCGGCAGCGCCTGCCGGTGACGAACCGCGGCTCAGCGAGGCAGCCACTGCCGCCGATCGCCAATTCGCCTGCGATCCGTATCCTGATGATCTGCCGTCGGCGGAAGACATGGCTGCTCGGGCCGTGCGCCACCAGCAGGAATCCGAACGCCGCGCCAGGGCGTTGGAAAGATCGGAAGACGTGGAGCTGCGCCTCGCAGCCGCGTTGATCACGGACAAGCGCAGTCCCGCTCATCTCCAACGTCTGCTGTCGGCGCTCGCGCTCGATCCCGACAACCCGCTGATTTTCGAG
>CAYRUH010000088.1:0-2287 GCA_964427415.1 uncultured Woeseiaceae bacterium
ATGGCCGTGTCGGCCGATTCCTCATGAACACGATGCTGGCCTCGGGCGGATATCCCTGGACCGTCATCACCGTCGATCGCCGAAACGAGTACATGGCCGCCCTTGAGGAAGCCAGCGTAAGACAAAATATTCGACCGTTCGCCGAATTCCTCGCTGAGTGCATGGGACCATAAGGCAGACCGGGAAAGAGGCTGCGCAATGCGATGCGAGATGACGTGCATCGCCGGGACTGTCTCGCGTCGGATACCGCGGTCAGCGCTTCACCGCCCCGTCAGCATCCTGCGCAGCACGTCGTCCCGAAGGCGGAAGTGGTGCCACAGCGCGGCCGCAACGTGGAGCACGATCAGCGCCACGGTGAGATAACCCAGAACGAGATGGATGCGATGCAGCACGAGCGCCCAGGAAAGATCCTCCGGTATGAACGCCGGCATCGCGATACCCAGCCAGTCGAAAAACTCCACCACGTCCCGCTTTTCTGGGAAGATGTTCGGTATGGTGAACAGGTACCAGAATCGCGTGGTGGCGCCCACCGAGTTGGAACTGAGGAAACCCGAAATGGGCAGGACGAACATCAGCGCGTAGAAAGTCCCGTGTACGAGCCGGGTCAGCTTGCGTGCGCGCTCGGAGGCGTCGTCCGCCGTCTCGGGACGCGGATTACTCCATAGCCACCAGAGCCTGAAGAAAGCCAGCAGGAACACGGTCAGGCCCACCGACTTGTGGACCTTGATCCAGGTGAGATAGCGCTGGATGTTCTCCTCCACGCCCTCTTCCTGATTGACGATATAGATCGCCAGTGTCGCACCGTAGATCATCAGTATCGCGATGATCCAGTGAAAAGCACGCGCCAGCGAACCCCAGTGCGTGTCGGTATTGCGCAATCCCAAGTTGCCGCCCCCGATTACTCGAAGTCGTACTGCAGCGAGATTCCGTATTGCCGCAGCCTGGGCAACGCCACGCCGAACGCCCGGTCGGAGAACAGCGTCTGCGGGTCGAGGAAGCGGGTCACCGAGTTCGGCGTGCGGTCATTGAAGATGTTGCGGCCGAACAGGGTGGCGGTCCACGGGCCGCGGCTGAAGCCGAGCCGCGCGTTCACCTTCTCCGTCGCCCCCGTTTCGGCGAGGTTATGAATCTGCGCGTAGCGGGTGGACTCGTACAGGTAATCGAGGCGGAAGTTGCCGGTGGTCGATGCGCCCACGGGGAACGTCATCATGCTCCAGAGAGCGGCGGTATGTTCCGGCGCATTTGGCGTATTGTTGCCCCGCGCCGAGGGGTCGCCGAACAGGTCCTCCTGCTCGGGATCATCGAAGCTTCGGAACTCGGCGTTCGCATAGCCGTAGCTGAGACCCGCCTCCAGCCAGCTGACGGGACGGGCCACCAGCGTGAGTTCGAGCCCCTGCACTTCCGTCTTGCCCGCGTTCACGATCAGGGGCACCGTACTGAACACATTGCCGACCCGTTCCACCTGCTCACTGGTGCTGAGCTGCTGGCGGGTCCAGTCGATATAGAAGGCGGCGACGTCCCAGCGCAGCCGGTCGTCGAAACTGCTGCCCTTGAGACCGATCTCGTAATTCCAGGCCTCTTCTTCGTCGAAGGAAGAAAAGCCGGCCAGGCGCTCGCGCTCCTCCGGCGGAATGCTCGCATCCTGCAGGGCGGTGTTGAGGCCGCCGGGCTTCACGCCCTTGGCCACATTGCCATACAGCATCAGGTCTTCGTTGACGTCGTAGCTCAGCGTGAAGCGGGGCGTGGTGCTGGTGAAAGACTCGGAGAGTTCGACGCCGTCCGGTGTGCCCGGCTCCGTGATCGTGCTGATCTCGTCGCGGGCGTGGCGAACCTCCGCGGTGCCGCGCAGCCTTTCGCTGAAATCGTACTCCAGGGAGGCGAAGACGGCGGTGTTCTCCACGAAACGCGGCGCAGTCGGTTGCGGGTTGTCGAGCGCCAGGCCGGAGGCGCTGCTGCCGCGCAGGATCTCGTCGTAATAATAAAGACCGGCCAGCCAGCGCAGGCGACCCCCGGCGTCGCCGGCGAGACGCAGCTCCTGGGAGAAGTCTTTCAGACGCGTCTCGTCGAAGGTGCGGAACGCCTCCACGGACAGGAACGGCAGGAAAATCAGCGGATTCCGGGTCGTGTCCAGAAAGTCATTATCGCGCCGTGTCTCCGTATCCTCCTCCGTGTAACTGGTGACGGAAGTCAGGGTCAGATCACCGAGGAAAAGGTTGGCAACGAAGTTCGAGCGCAGGGTCTCCCGCTCGAGACCCGCATTCGGCAACACGTCGAGGTTCAGCGCCAC
>CAYRUH010000088.1:2387-5103 GCA_964427415.1 uncultured Woeseiaceae bacterium
GAAAGCCGAGATATCGCGTTCGGAATCCTCCGCCACCGTCGCCAGCACCCGGCCTTGCAACGTATCGCCGGGTTTCCGGATCACATAGTTGATGGCGCCCGCGAAGGTCGCCCTGCCGAACAGGGCCGCCTGAGGTCCCTTGATCACCTCGACCCGTTCCACATTCGTCAGTTCGGCGGAGGAGATCGACCCCGGCACGAAGATGCCGTCGATGAATACGCCGGCGTTCGCGCCGCCGATGATATTCGACATGCCGCGGATCACCGGCCGGTCGAAAGTGCGCCCGAAGGATTCGCGAAAGGACAGGTTGGGCGTGTAGTCGGCCACGTCGAAGACACTGGTCAGCCCTGCCTCGTTGATGAACTCGCTGGACAGCGCGGTCACCGCGATGGGCACGTTCTGGAGATTCTCCTCACGCTTTCGCGCCGTGACGACGATCTCCTCCATGGCCGGCGGCGCCGCCGCACCGGCGGCGTCGTCTTCCACCGGGGCCCCGGCGTCCGCCGGTTCAACCGCGGGGGTCTCTTCCTCCGGCGGCGGGGCAGCCGGCGCGGTCGGCTCCGTCTCGTCACTGAGGAAGAGACGCACCGTGCGACTGTCCGTGAACCGGTAACTCACACCCGTGTCGTCGAGCAACAGGTCCAGCGCTTGCCGGGCGCTGTAGGCACCGTTCACCGGTGCCGCCGGGCGCAGCGCGAGCTGGGGCTCGGTATAGAGGTGCTGGATGCCGCTCTGCACCGAGTAACTCTGCAGGGCGTTGCCGAGTTCGCCCTGCTCGATATCGAAGTCGAGCCGCTCGTCGGCCCGAGCCTCGGGACTGCCCAGCATCAGCAGCAGAACGAGCGCCGAAACGCTCCCGAAAACCAGCTTTTGCACCATATTCACTCCCCCGCGAGACAAACAAAGGCGAGCCGCTGTAACGGCGCCTTGAATAGTCAGACGAAGGAGAGCGGAAAAAGCGAACGCTGCGGCAGTGATCAGTCGTCCGTGCCGGCTTCGAGCGCGGTCAGGAACGCCGCGCCGTCGCCGGCCCGGAACACGCCATAGACCGGCGTGGCGGGGGATACCGCGGGCGGCAGCTGCAATGGCTTCGGCTCGTAGCGGTTGACCTGCTGCAGGGCCAGACCAGCCGGCTCGCCGCGGAAAATCAGCCGCCCTTTCGCCCACTGGCCGAGCACTTCGGCGTTATCGTCGGACTTGAGCTCCGGCGCGGCATTACGCCGCCAGACGACCGTATCGCCCGTGGAGGACAGATGCGTCAGAGGTTGCTGGCCGGGCGCGCTGGAGATCACCTGCACCTGGCCCTCCAGCACGGAGACCGCGACCGCCGAGTCCGTACGGCGATCGACATCGAACACCGTCCCCAGGGCCTGGGCATACACCGCTCCCGCATGGACCGTAAAGGGACGCGACGGATCCGGGCTCACCTCGAAGCGCGCCTTGCCGGCAAGCAGCTCGATATCCCGGCCGGTAGCGTGCATGGCGGCGGACAGGCGGGTCTTCGCATCGAGGGTGATCCTGGAGCCATCCTCCAGCACCACCGTGCGCAATTCGTGTCCCGTGGCGTAGTACGCCTCGCTCGTGCCGTTCAGTACCAGGCCGACGCCGATGGCGAGTACCAGCATCGCCGCCGCAGCGAGGCCTGTGGGTAACCATCGGCTACGCCGCGGCACGGCTGGTGGCGCCTGCTCGTCGATCGCCTCGTCGACCGGCTCGTCGAAGGCATGCCAGAAACGCTCCATGCGGCCCAGGGCCTCGCGGTGGCGCGGATCTGCGGCCAGCCAGCGCTCGAAGGCCTCGGCCTCCACCGCAGAAAGCTCCCCGTCCTCACGGCGTACCAGCCAGGACGCAGCGGCGCGGTCTGCTGCCGTGGCGGTGTCGGTAACGGACGTCTTTCCGCCGGGGCCCACCATCATGACTCCTGCAGGAACGGCCTCAGCCGCTGCTCGAGGAAGACAACCGCGTCTGCGAGGTGCTTCTGCACGGCACGCTGCCCCAGACCGAGTTCAGCGGCGATGGCAGCCGAGCTGTAGCCTTTCAGCCTGCGCAACCGGAAGACGGTCGCCGTGCGCTCGGGCAGCTCGCCCAGCGCCATCTCCAGCTCTCCGCCCAGCTGCGCCGCCCGGGCATCCTCCTCGGGTGATGCGGCGGCGCCGGGCAGTTCGTCAGGCGGGGCGGGGAGATCGTTACTGGTGACCTCCAGTGCCCGGCGGCGGCTCCGATCCACCGCCAGATTGCGCGCCGTGCGCATCAGAAAGGCCTCGGGTTCCTGCACACACAAGGGGTCCTTGATGACCAGCATGCGCAGATAGCACTCATTGACCAGATCGGCCACCTCGTCGGGCGGCGTGCGGCCCCGCAGGAAACGCTGCAGAGAATTGTCGTAGCGACGACGCAACTCCTCTACGAACTGTGTGCGGGCACGACTCATGCGTCGACTACCACCTCGGCAACCCGGGCATTGCGCCCGATTCGTTCTTCTGGCTATCACCCGGCGGGCATACGTGACACGGCTCCCCAGCCTCCCGGCATTATATCGGTGGCGGCAGCAAAGGGAATATGGGCGGGGAGGCCGAGGCGTTCTGGTTCACCGAGGGTCGTACTCTGAACCAGGACCGTCTTCGCCTTCATCGTTCGCAGCCCTCTGCGATACACCGGATGACCGTGTCGTCCGCTTCGTATTTTGTATGTGCGGTAACCGGATTGACGAAGACGA
>CAYRUH010000089.1:0-3842 GCA_964427415.1 uncultured Woeseiaceae bacterium
GTTGAGAAATCCCATGACGGAGTTCACGAAAGTCATCAAAAGCGTTGCGATTTCCGCTGCCTTTAGTACCCTTCGCATCTACACGGTGCAAGGGTGCTGATTTCCTCTCCGGGGGAGAGACTCACACCACAGGAAATGAAGCCGACCGACACCTCAAATCCCGATTTCTACCATCGGGTCGTGGACTGCCAATGGGCCTGTCCTGCGCATACCGACGTCCCGGAATACATCCGCCTCATCGCCCAGGGTCGTTTCTCCGACGCCTACATGGTGAACCGGGAGTCGAACGTCTTCCCGGGCATCCTCGGCCGAGTGTGCGATCGGCCCTGCGAGCCGGCCTGCCGGCGGCGCCGGGTGGAGGAGCAGCCGGTGGCCATCTGCCGGCTGAAGCGGGTCGCCGCCGACCACAAGGACGAGATCGCCGACCGCCTGCCGAAGGCGCCGGCAGAGAAGAATGGCAGGAAGGTGGCCCTGATCGGCGCCGGCTGCGCCTCGCTGACCGTGGCCAATGATCTCGCGCCGCTCGGCTACGAGTGCACCGTGTTCGAAGCCCTGGATGAGACCGGCGGGCTCATGCGCACGAACATCCCCCAGTTCCGGTTGCCGCCGAAGGTGCTGGACGAGGAGATCGGCATGATCCTGGACATGGACGTCGACCTGAAACTGAACCACCCGATCGAGAGTCTGAAGGGCCTGCTGGACGACGGCGGTTTCGATGCGGTATTCGTCGGCACCGGCGCGCCGAGGGGCAAGGAGCTGGAGCTGCCGGGTCGCCACGATACCGACCGCATCCACATCGGTATCCAGTGGCTGGAGTCCGTGGCATTCAAACACACCGGGGAGATTGGCGAGCAGGTACTGATCATTGGCGTCGGTAACACGGCCATGGACTGCTGCCGCACCTCGCTGCGGCTGGGCGCGAAGGACGTCAAGGTGATGGCGCGCAAGCCGCGGGGCTACTTCAAGGCCTCCGACTGGGAGCTGGAGGACGCCGAGGAGGAGAACGTCGCGATCCTCGTGAACCACTCGCCGAAGGAGTTCGTGGTCGAGGACGGCAAACTCACCGGCATGAAGTTCGACCTGATGGAATACCAGGTCGACGAGGACGGCCGGATCGATCGCGGCACGCCGCTGGAAGAGATCTTCATCCCCTGCGACGACGTGATCCTCGCCATCGGCCAGGAGAATGCCTTCGACTGGATCGAGCGCGACATCGGCCTCGAGTTCGATGAGTGGGATGCCCCGGTGGTGGACGCGACCACCATGATGTCCACCCGTCCGGGGGTCTTCTTCGGCGGCGACGCCGCGTTCGGGCCGAAGAACATCATCTGGGCCGTCGCTCACGGCCACCAGGCGGCCATCTCCATTCACAAGCACTGCCAGGGCGAGGACGTCAATGACCGCCTGCCCGATGGCATGAACCTGATCAGCCAGAAGATGGGCATCCACGAGTGGAGCTACTCCAACGACTACAACCCGGCGGAGCGTCGCCTGATGCCGGCGGTGGATCTGGCGGAGCGGTTCAAGAAGATCGACATCGAGGTGGAGCTCGGCTTCACGCCGGAACAGACGCTGGCCGAGGTGGAGCGCTGCCTGAACTGCGATATCCAGACGGTATTCATCGACAAGCTCTGCATCGAGTGCGACGCCTGCATTGACGTCTGCCCGGTGGACTGCCTGGCCATTACGCCGAACGGCAGCGAAGAACAGCTGCGCCGGAGCCTGACGCCGCCGGCCGAGAACCTGGCCGAGCCGTTCTTCGTCTCCGGTGCCCTGCCGCAGACCGGGCGCGTGATGATCAAGGATGAGGACCTGTGCGTGCATTGCGGCCTGTGCGCCGAGCGCTGTCCCACGGGCGCCTGGGACATGCAGAAGTCGCAGATCCTGATCCCCCACGCCAGCGACGAAGCCGCGCGGGCTGAGCCGAAGCTGTACAAGGCCGGATGAAGATTAATGTAGGAGGGCCTTCAGGCCCGATCCGGGTGAATGAATCGGGGCTGAAGCCCCTCCTACATGCCCATCGAGGCAGCCTATGACCGACAAACGCATCAACGACGTCGTGATCAAGATCGCGACGGTGAACGGCACCGGCTCCGCCAGCGCCAACGGGCTCCTGATGAAGTCCATCTTCCGCATGGGAGTGCCGGTGGTCGGCAAGAACTACTTCCCCTCCAATATTCAGGGCCTGCCCACCTGGTACGAGGTCCGCGTCACCGGCGCCGGCCACAAGGCACGGGCGGGCCACGTCGACGTCATGGTGGCGATGAACGCGCAGACCTATGCCGAGGATCTGGCCGAAGTGGCCGCCGGCGGCTACTTCGTCTACGACTCCACCTGGCCGCGCTCGAAGCTCCTGGACCGTGAGGATGTGACGGTGCTCGGCATTCCGCTGTCGAGGATGTGCAACGAGCACTTCGAGGGAGCGCGGGCGCGCATCCTGATGAAGAACATCGCCTACGTCGGCGCGCTGGCCGCGCTGCTCGACCTGGATCTGGACATCATCCGCCGGAACCTGGCCGACACTTTCGCCAAGAAACCGGCGCTGGCGGACTCCAACATGGAGGCGGTGAAGCTCGGCTACGACTACGCAGCGGAGAATTTCCCCTGCCCGCTGCCGCTCACCGTCGAGAAGATGGACAAGACGAAGGGGCACGTGGTCATCGACGGTAACACGGCCGCAGGCCTCGGATGCGTCTATGCCGGCGCCACCGTGGGTGCCTGGTATCCCATCACGCCGTCCACTTCGCTGATGGACGCGTTCAGCCGCTTCTGCAGGCAACTGCGGGTGGATCCGGAGACGGGCCGGAACAACTACCTGATCATCCAGGCCGAAGACGAGCTCGCCGCCATCGGCATGGTGCTGGGCGCGGCCTGGAATGGCGCCCGCGCCTTCACGCCGACCAGTGGCCCGGGCATCTCGCTCATGAATGAGTTCATCGGCTTCGCCTATTATGCGGAACTGCCCGTGGTAATCTTCGATGTGCAGCGCACCGGTCCGTCCACGGGCATGCCCACACGCACCCAGCAGTCGGACATCCTGTCCTGCGCCTACGCCTCCCACGGCGATACCAAACATGTGCTGCTGTTCCCGGGCGACCCCCACGAGTGCTTCACCATGACGCCGATGGCCTTCGATCTCGCCGAGCAGTTGCAGACCCCGGTGATGGTGCTGTCGGATCTCGACATCGGCATGAACGACTGGATGGTGCCGGAACTGACCTGGGACGAGTCCTACCGGCCGGAGCGGGGCAAGGTGCTGCACGCCGAGGACCTGGAGAAGATCGAGAAATTCCACCGCTACCTCGACACCGACGGCGACGGCATCCCGTACCGCTCGCTGCCGGGCGAACATCCGAAGGGCAGCTTCTTCACCCGCGGCTCCGGCCACAACAAGTACGGCGGCTATACCGAGGACGCCGACGAGTACCAGGACGTGGTGGACCGGCTGCTGGTGAAGTGGCAGACGGCCCGGGAGATGGTGCCGGAGCCGGTCATCGAGTATTCCAAGTTCAACCGCACCGCCGTGCTCACCGTCGGCAGCGGCGAGGCGGCGGTGCACGAAGCGGTGGAGCGGCTCGCCGGAGAGGGTGTGAAGCTCAACTATTGCCGGGTGAAGGCCTTCCCCTTCGGTCAGGCGGTGAAGGACTTCATCGAGAAACACGACCGGGTGTACGTGGTGGAACAGAATCGGGACGCGCAGCTGCGTTCCCTGCTGATCCTCGATGCGGACATGGACCAGAAAAAGCTGGTGCCGGTGCTGCACTACAACGGCATGCCGATGCACGCCGGCTTCGTCGTCGAGCGCATCCGCGCGGACCGGGCAAAGCACGAGGCAGCATGAA
>CAYRUH010000089.1:3942-5082 GCA_964427415.1 uncultured Woeseiaceae bacterium
TGAAGGCCCTCCTGCAGGCCCATTGAGGCAACCGCTATGAGCTATATACCCAAACCCAGAGTCGCCCACCCCCGCCTGCCGAGGAACGACCTCGGCCTGACCGAGCGCGAGTACGAGGGCACCGTCTCAACGCTGTGCGCTGGCTGCGGCCACGACTCCATTACCAATGCCATCATCCGGGCAGTGTTCGAGCTGTCCATCCCGCCCCACCGGCTGGGCAAGATGAGCGGCATCGGCTGCTCGTCCAAGACGCCGGCGTATTTCGTCGGGCCCAGCCACGGTTTCAACTCGGTGCACGGGCGCATGCCCAGCGTGACGACCGGCGCGAACGCGGCCAACAAGGGTCTGATCTATCTGGGCGTCTCCGGCGACGGCGATTCGCTGTCCATCGGCCTCGGCCAGTTCACCCACGCCATCCGCCGTAATCTCAACATGTGCTACGTCATCGAGAACAACGGCGTTTACGGCCTCACCAAAGGCCAGTTCTCCGCCTCGGCGGACGTGGGCTCCACGGCGAAGAAGGGCGAGGAGAACCAGCAGCCGCCCATCGATCCCTGCCTGCTGGCGCTGGCCACCGGCGCCACCTATATCGCGCGCAGCTTCTCCGGCGACAAGACGCAGCTGGTGCCGCTGATAAAGGGCGCACTCACCCACCGCGGCTTCGCCCTGCTGGACGTCATCAGCCCCTGCGTCACCTTCAACGACCACGTTGGCTCCACCAAGAGCTACTCCCATACGCGCAAGTACTATCACCAGGTGGTGGGCACGGACTTCATCCCGCCGGCGGAGGAGATCAGGACAGCGTACGAGGAAGGCGAGGCCATGCCGGTGGAACTCCACGACGGCAGCCGCGTCGTGCTGAAGAAGGTGGACAAGGAATACGACCCCACCAGCCGCGCCAGGGCGTTCTCCTTCCTGCGCGACCATGCCAACCGGGGCGAGGTGGTTACCGGACTCCTCTACATCCACCAGCGCAAGGGCGACATGCACGCCGTCGGCAATACCGTGGAAGAACCGCTGAATTCGATCCCCTACGAGAAACTCGGCCCGGGTGCCGAGGTGCTGAAAAAGCTCCAGCAAAAATGGATGTAGGAGGGCCTTCAGGCCCGATTTCCGCACCGAATCGGGCCTGAAGGCCCT
>CAYRUH010000090.1:0-4616 GCA_964427415.1 uncultured Woeseiaceae bacterium
CCGCCGCGAGCAGGCCGGCCACGTAGACGCCGTCGAGCCGCGCAATGCTGTACTCGCTGCCGGTCGGTCCGCTGGCCGCTTCGAACTCCCAGCCGAACAGGCCGCCATAGAAGCGCCGCGCCGCATCGATGTCCTCGGTGATCAGGTCGTTCCATATGACCTTCCCGGCAAGCGGACGGTCGGTGAAGGACATGCCGTCGAGGTCCGGTCTGGCCGCCGTGGTGCAACTCGTGGTGGCGGTGACCAGGATGGCCGCCATCAGTATCAATCGGGATCGCATGCGCTACTCCTTCAGCTCGTCCGCCCGACCAGTGCGCCGGCGCGGTTCAGTTACCGGAATCAAATACCGCCAGCGGCTCTTCGCCGCCGTCGCTCAGCACCAGCCGATCGCCGGCGAGTTCATAGCCCGTTACCCTCTCCAGCGCGTTGCCGAAGCGCTGTTCGAGGTCCATTCCTTCCGCACAGGCCATCCGGGTCATTGCGAGCTGCGAGAACTCGAGTCTCGTGCCCTCGGCGCGGTACCCGCCGGTCAGCCGATTGCAGCCCGCGAAGCCGTGGACCCGGTCGACCTCGAAGTGGAGGTATGGTCGCCTGCCGTCCGGGAGCGGCGCGACGTCTTCACCCTCGAGAGTCGTCAGCGTCCAGTCCCTGCCGGTGAGCGCGGAAGTCGCGGCGTCAGCGCCCGCCGGAGTCTCATTGGTACTGCGCACGCGGATTTCATGTTCGTCGCTGGCGAAGGCGAAGTGGCGGGTATCCGTCGTGAACAGGAGTTCGTCGCCGAGTGAGATCATGGCATGCAGCGCGTAGCTCATCCGTTCGTCGATGTCGGCCGGATCATAGGTCAGCTCAAAGGGGTAGGGCGGCGCGCCATTGGCCTCGAACCGGGTCGACGCCAGCACGACGGCGGGTGCATCGGCCCGTGAGACGTCCTGCAACTCCACCTTTACCTCCGCGCCCGGAGACAGTGCAATGCGTTCGAGATAGATGACGGTACCCCTGATCGTCTCCACGTCCGGCTCCTGTTCGTCGGTGACCACCCCGCAGCCGGTCGCGACCATCGCCGCGGTCAGGAAAACTAGTATGCGCCCGGCCATAACTCTCTGTCCCTATCGTGCCGCCGCAGCGACTTCAACAGAGTATGCCTGACTTTTCCAGCCGGGTGAGCTTGCAGGGCGGCAGGCGTGGTTTCGTGCATGCAACTGTCGCATACCCTGCTCGCCGAGCTATCCCACTATTGCGGCCATGACTCGGATTGCCCGCGCCCTGCTACCTGAGCGTTCTGACGGTTGCCGCAAGGCTTCGATCAGGCACACTGTGCCTCACGGTAAAATGGGGCCTGTAAATGATTAGAACGGTGTTGTTGCTGGCGGCGCTCGCTACTGTGGGCTGCGCCGCAGACCGCGTGGCGCAGCCGGACTCCCCTGATGCGGCAAAACACGATGCTCCCGGGCCCGAACAGCTCGAGCAGTTCCACGGGTTGAAGCTGCCCGCAACCTTCTCGGGTACGTTGCCCTGCGCGGATTGCGCCGGGATCCGGCATGAACTCAACCTGTGGCCTGACGGCGTCTTCCACCTGCGTCGCGAATGGCTCGGGCGTGGCGGCAGCGAATCCGATCTGGGTCGTTGGCGCCTGGACCCGTCCCGCAAGGCGATATTGCTCTACGGCGGCCGCGAGATGCCGCTGCAGTTCGAGGTGAAAGGGCCGCGCACCCTCCGGCAGCTCGACATCCAGGGCCGGCCCATCGACTCAGAGCTGCCCTACGAGCTGACCAGCGACGGCACGCTGAGGCGCCTCGAAATCGATCTGTCCATGCACGGAATGTTCCGCTACCTGGCGGATTCGGCCCGTTTCGAGGTCTGCTACACAGGCCGCTCCTACCCGGCAGCGATGGAGGGGGACTACTCGGCGCTCGAACGTGCCTATCTCGCCGCCGACAAGCCTGCTCCCGGCGCACCGCTGATGGCGTCTTTCGAAGGGCGGATCACCGAGCGTCCGGCGATGGAGGGAGACCACCGCATACCGACGGTGGTCGTCGAGCGCTTCGTCGGCCTTTTCCCTACACAGACCTGCGAGCGGGCAATGAGCGAAGCGAGCCTGCCCAACACCTACTGGCGCATCGTCACGCTGGAAGGCGAGGCGACTCCCGCCGTTCAGAACCGGCGCGAGCCTCACCTCATCCTGCGTCTGCCCGACAACCGATTTCGTGCGACGGTCGGTTGCAACCAGCTCACCGGCAGCTACTCGGTAAACGGCAAGCGCCTCGACTTCCGCCAGGGCGCCTCCACGCGAATGGCCTGTCCGCCGCCACTGGATGTGCGGGAAGAAAGGCTCCGTCGGGTGCTCGCCGAGACCGAGCGCTGGAACATCGCAGGCCAGACACTGGAGCTGCTCGATCAGGAAGGCGCGAACCTTGCAACCCTCGAAGCCGTCTATCTGCCCTGAGCGACGGCCCTGACTCTACCTTCCCCGTCGAGCCAGCCGGAGCCCTCGCAGAGGTGCCTGCCGGACGCGGGGTTCAGGCGTCTGGCCCGGCCTCGTTTGCCGGCTTGGCAGGCTCGATTCCCGGCAGCGAGCGCACGTAGATGTCCTGCTGCGGGTACGGGATTTCCATGTCCTCCTCGTCCAGGCGCTGCTTGAGCCGCTTGGTGAGTGACCGCAGCACCGTCCAGTAGTCCGACGTGCGCACCCAGGCGTGCACCATCATGACGATTTCCGAAGCGCCCATGTTATCGACGAAGACATTCGGCTGGGGCTTCGGCAGCACTCCCTCCTGCGCGGCGATCTCCTCGCGCAGTACTTTCTCGACCCGGTCGAGGTCTTCCCCGAAGGAGACGCTGACGGGAATAGTAACGCGGCGTGTCCGGTTGGCCGTAAGGTTCGTGATCACGTCGCCCCATATCTTGCTGTTGGGGATGACGAGGCGCCAGGCTATGTGCCGATGGCCTATTGGGGGCTGGAAAGCATCGGCTTCGACCCGCAGCAGCGTCAGAACCCCGAGACGATGTACGGCCTGACCCTCTATTATACGGCGCCGGAAATGGTCACGACCGGCGAGCTCGAAGTGGCGGGCCGCACGGTGCGCTTCGAGGGCACCGGCTGGTTCGAACACCAGTGGGGCAACTTCCGCAACACGTTGCAGTACCGCTATTTCTGGGCGTGGTTCAAGTTCGAGGAGACCGGCGACCTGATGACCTTCCGCCAGTACTACGCGGGTGAGGACTTCCGGAACCCGCAGTACGACGTGAGCCGCTACCTCTACATGGACGGCGAGACCCACGAGCGGAACTACGCCTTCGGCCCTGCCTTCAAGGTGATCCCGGAGCGAATGTGGACCTCGCCGAAATCGGGCCGGATGTATCCCTGGTACGGCCGGATCGAGACGCCCAGGGCACGTACTGGTACGAGCCGACCTTCCCTGACCAGGAAGGGCTGGGTTTCGCCGGCCCCTACATCGAGGGCGTGATCCAGCTGCGCGAGGGATCGCCCGACGGGCCGATCGTGGCCACCGGCTTCACCGAGATGATCATGTTTACGGGGTCCTACGAAGACGGCACCGACCATTCGATGGGTCCGCCGATCTCGCGCGGCCTGCCGGAGGAGCCGGACGGCTCGTGGAAGCCGGAGCAGTGACTCTCCTGGCCGGGCGCCCTGCCGGGCGCCCGGTGATTCAGAAGCCCGGGTTAATGCGACACAGCGCTGAGAAATCCATCGGTAACTCCCCGCGCCGGGGGGTATCCGTTGGGCTTCTGGCAGCCATGCTTCTGGCGGTAACCCCGGATGCCTTTTCCGAAAACAGCGAGGAGCTGGTCAGGAAGACGGCCGACCCGACCGCTTCGCTGATGTCACTCAATTTGCGCTATACGACAATCCCGAGTTTTCACGGCGTCGATGGGAGCGCCGGTATCAGCCAGTTCCAGGCGGTAATCCCGTTTCGGGCCTGGGGTATCAGCAATATTCTGCGGACGACGGTCAACTACAACAACACGGGTTCGGCGCCAGACGGCCTCGCCGATGTGACTGTGTTCAATCTGGCGTTGTTCGATCGGCCATGGGGACGCTGGGGCGTCGGACCGGTGCCACAACTGTTGCCGGGTCGGGGACTCGATTCTGACACCTTCGCCATCGGGCCGGCGATCGGCTTTGTTGCGAGCCGTGGTCCGTGGACCTACGGCCTATTCAATCAGAATCTGTTCGGAGACGACATCGGCATCACCAGCCTGCAGCCCGTGATTGCCTACCAGTTGGGAAACGGCTGGGCGCTTGCAGCCGGTGATGCCCAATGGACATACGACTGGGATAGCGGGAAGTTCACCAACCTCCCGGTTGGCATCCAGTTGAGCAAGGTCGGCAGCATTGCCGGACAGTCCATCCGGTGGTCTGTCGATCCGGAATACAACTTGCGCAACCGGGAAGGCCTGCAGGAATGGACGATCCGACTGAGCTTCTCTGTGCTGGTGCCAGGAGGCTGAGCCTCACTATCACTAGCACTGGCGATCGCGCTTTCTCTGACACGTGTCATGGCGCCGTCCCAGCGTTATTCGCTATCACGGGGTCCGATGTTCACCGGCTACCTACACCGACCGCATCTGATTTTTCGGGATTATATGATGACTCG
>CAYRUH010000091.1:0-4538 GCA_964427415.1 uncultured Woeseiaceae bacterium
CTCGCACCCGGGCCGGATACGAAACTCGCAATGACGAGATCGTCCAGCGAGAGCGTGAACGCGAGCAGCCAGCCGGCTGCCATCGAGGGGGCGATCAGGGGCAGCGTGATGTCGAAGAGCACTCTGTGCGGCCTGCCGCCGAGGTCCATAGCCGCCTCCTCCAGCGAGGTATCCAGCGCGACGACCCGGGACCGCACCACCACCGCCACATAGGCCATGGCAAAGGTGATGTGGGCGATGGTGATGGTGGTCGCACCCCGCCCTCCCGGCCAGCCGATGAGCCCCTGCAGCGTCACGAACAGGAGCAGCAGAGAGAGACCGGTGATCACTTCCGGCATCACCAGCGGCGCCGTAATCATGCCGGTGAACAGCGTCCTGCCGCGGAAACGGTGGAAGCGTGCCAGCGCGAGACCGGCCATCGTCCCGAGCACGGTCGCGACGGTCGCGGTCACCAGCGCGACGCGCAGACTGAGCAATGCCGCATCGCGCACCTCCCCGTTGCGGAGCAGTTCCCCGTACCAGCGCGTGGAAAAGCCGCCCCACACGGTGACCAGCCGCGAGTCGTTGAACGAGTAGATCACCACCAGCACGATCGGCAGGTACAGGAAGGCATAGCCGAAAGCGAGCATGCTGAACAGGAAACGGGAGCGGCGCTTCATCGTTCCGCCCCTGCCTGGTAGCGCTGCAGCAGCATGATCGGCGCGACAAGGAGCAGCAACAGCACCACGGCCACACTGGACGCCAGGGGCCAGTCCCGATTGACGAAGAACTCGTCGAACAGCACGCGGCCGATCATCAGGCTCTCCGGCCCGCCGAGGAGATAGGGGATGACGTACTCGCCCATCGCCGGGATGAACACCAGCAGGCAACCGGCGATGACGCCGGGCCGAGACATCGGCCAGGTGACGTCGCGGAATGCTTCCCAGGGCCGTGCCCCGAGATCCGCGGCAGCCTCCACGGTGTCCTGATCCAGCCGTTCCAGGGTCGCGTAGAGGGGCAGGACCATGAATGGCAGATAGGAGTAGACAATGCCAATGTAGATCGCCAGATCGGTGTACAGGAGTTCGAGCGGCTGTTCGATGATGCCCAGCCAGAGCAGCAGCTGGTTGATGAAGCCGTAATTGTTCAGTAGCCCGATCCAGGCGTAGACCCGCAGCAGGAACGAGATCCAGAACGGCAGGATGATCGCCAGCAGCAGGTAGCCGCGCACCCGCTCGCCGGCGCGCGCTATCGCGAGCGCCATCGGATAGCCGAGCAGCAGACAGAGCATCGTCGCGCTCGCGGCCAGCACGACGGAGCGCAGATAGGTGTAGAGGTACAGTTTGTCCTGCAGCAGGAAAAGGTAATTGTCGGCGCTCGCCCCGTGGTCACCGGTTGCGGGATCGAAGAAGGGCGTGAAAGGCGGCTGCGCGATGACCGGATCGGCCAGACTGATCTTCAGCACGATCGCGAACGGGGCGAGGAAAAACGCCAGCAGCCAGACGTAGGGCGCCGCCACCACGATCCGCTCCCAGAGGGTATCGCGGTGGCGGTTTGAGACCGGATGCGGCACGACGTTCAGTCCTGCAGCAGTATCGTGCTGCCCGCGTCCCAGGACAGGTAGACCTCGTCTTCCCAGTCGATCGGGCGCTCGGCCGAACGGCGCCGGTTCTGCGCGCTGACGAGCACCACCTTGCCGCTGGCGAGGCGAACCTGATAGAGCGACAGATTGCCGAAATAGCCGAAGTCCCAGACGACGCCGCGCAGCGTCGTCTGCTCGCTCCCGGACGGCGGCTCCTTGTCGATGAAGATCTTTTCCGGGCGGATCGCTATGCTCGCACGCCGTCCTGGACCGGGGTCCTGCGCAGTCTCGGCATGCAGAACGGTACCGGCTTCGGCACACTCGACGGCGATGCGGCCTCGCTCGGCCTGTGTCACCCTGCCCTCGAAGATATTGATGTTGCCGATGAACTCCGCGACGAAACGGGAGCCGGGATACTCGTACATGCGGCTCGGCGTATCCACCTGGCGCAGCCGGCCTGCCTCCATCACCGCGATGCGCGTCGAGAGCATCATCGCCTCCTCCTGATCGTGGGTGACCACGACGAAGGTGATGCCGAGCTCGTCCTGCAGATTGGCGAGCTCGAACTGGGTGTGCTCCCGCAGCTTGCGGTCGAGGGCGGCCAGCGGCTCGTCCAGCAGCAGCACCTTCGGCTGTTTGACGAGCGCACGTGCCAGCGCCACCCGCTGGCATTGCCCGCCGGAGAGCTGCCCGGGTCGACGCCCGGCGAACTCGGCGAGCTTCACCAGTTCCAGCATGGCGGCCACCCGGTCGTCGATCTCGCCGCGGGGCAGGCGCTCCTTCTTCAGGCCGTACGCAATATTCTCGCGCACGCTCATGTGCGGGAAGAGCGCGTAGGACTGGAACATCATGTTGACCGGGCGCCGGTAGGGCGGCTGGTCGGTCACGTCGGCGCCGTCGATGACCACCCGGCCGGCGCTGGGCGTCTCGAAGCCCGCCATGATCCTGAGCAGCGTCGTCTTGCCGCAGCCGGAAGCGCCGAGGATCGAGAACAGCTCGCCGCGGTAGATGGCGAGATCCACGCCGTCCACCGCCGTGAAATCGCCGAAGCGCTTGCCGATGCCCTGCAGCTCGATGAACGGCCGCGCGCCGGGCTCCTCCCAGGGGCGTTCGGCCGCTTTTTGTTCCGGCGTCCTCGCGCCCGGCGCCACCCCATCCATCAGATGCCGCTCTTGACCCGGGCCCAGGCCCGCGTGCGGGGGCGCTCCATCTTCGGCGGCGCCACCGGGGCGAGATGGGCGCGCTCCCAGACGGCGTCGTCCGGGTAGATGCCGGGATCGTTCACGACCGCCGGGTCCAGCAGCGGCAGCGAGGAACGGTTGCCGTTCGCGTAGTAGACATAGTTGGAGATTTCGGCGATGACCTCCGGGCGCAGCAGGAAATTGATGAAGCGATAGGCATTATCCGGGTGCGGCGCGTCTGCCGGGATGTACAGCCCGTCGTACCAGAGCATCGTGCCCTCGGCCGGCACCGTGTACTCGAGGTGTACGGGTGCCGCCGTCTCGGCCGCGCGCGCCGCCGCCTGCGCATAGTCGCCGGACCAGCTCATGGCGATGCACACTTCCCGGTTCGGCAGATCGCTGATCATCTTCGTGGAGCTGAAGTAGCGAATGTAAGGCCGGATCTTCATGAGTTGTTCCTCCGCCGCCTGCAGATGCGCCAGCTCGAGGCTGCCCGGCGGCAGACCCAGATAGGCCAGCACCATCGGGAAGACGTCCGTGGGCGAGTCGAGCAGGGTCACGCCGCAGTCTGCGAAGCGCCGCACGATCTCCGGGTCAAAGAGCATCCTCGCGCTGTGCACGGGCGCGTCGGGCATGCGCTCGCGCACCAGATCCACGTTGTAGGCGAAACCGGTCGTACCCCACATGTACACGGCGGAGTGCTCGTTGGCGCCGGGATAGCCCTCGACCTGCTCGATGATCTGCGGGTCCATGTGCTTCCAGTTCGGCAGCCTGGAGCGATCCAGCGGCTGGTAGATGCCGATGGGGATCAGCCGGGCCGAGAACTGCCCCGAGTGCACGACGACGTCGTAACCGGTATTGCCCGCCAGCAGTTTCGCGTCGACGAGCTCGGACGAATCGTAAGTATCGTAGTTGACCTCGATGCCGGTCTCGCGCTCGAAGCGCTCGATGGTGTCCGGGCCGATATAGTCCGACCAGTTGAAGACGTTCACCACCTTCGCGCCGTCATCGTCACCCGATTCGCGGCCACCACAGCCTGCGCTCAGCAGGACGAGGCCGGCGACGAGTATCAGGACCCGGCCGAACGATACAGCCGCAACCGACAATAGAACCGCTACGATTCGCATCGCCTCGTTATGCGCAAAATGCGGCGGGTTGTAAAGTGACGGCGCGGGCCGATCCCGCCGCAGGCAGGCCCTACATGCCATCGAGTCCGCGCTTCACCAGGCAGCCGGCGATAATCTGGCGCTGGATCTCGCTGGTACCCTCCCAGATGCGGTCGACGCGCAGTTCGCGGAAGAACCGCTCGGCGACATTCTCGCGCATGTAGCCGCGGCCGCCGAAGATCTGCACGGCCCGGTCGGCCACACGGTTGGCCATCTCGGAAGCGTACAGCTTTACGAGCGAGCAACGGGCGTGCAGCGCTTTCACGTCCTCGCCCCGGTCCTGAGCCGCGGCTGCCTCGTAGGTCATCAGCCGCGCCGCCCACAGTTCGGTGACGCTGTCGGCGAGCAGTGTCTGTATCGCCTGCTTCTCGGCCAGCGGCTCGCCGCCGACCTCGCGGCCGGCCGCGAAAGCCGTGGCCTCCTCGATCAGCCGCGCCGCCGCGCCGCAGCAACGCGCCCCGATCATCAGGCGCTCACGCCGGAACCAGGCCCGTGTGTACGTCATCCCGTCCCCGCCCCGCCCGACGCGCGCCGCGGCCGGTACGCGAACCTCGGCGAACCGATAGGTGGGGTGGTGCGCGGCAAAGGTATGACTGAAGTGGGGGCAGTCGACCATCTCGATACCGGGTG
>CAYRUH010000092.1:0-4271 GCA_964427415.1 uncultured Woeseiaceae bacterium
AGGCGATGTTGATGACCTTCGCCGGCCGGTCACCGGCGGCCCCCTTGCGCAGCATCGGGGCGCAGCGCTGCGTAAGGAAGAACAGGGACTTGGCATTCAGGTCCATCACCTTGTCCCAGCCCTCCTCGGAGAAGTTGTCGAATTGCTCGCCCCAGGCGGTGCCGGCATTGTTCACCAGGATATCCAGGTGATCCTCCCGGGCATGCAAGTCCGCGACGAAAGCGTCTATACCCTGCAGCGTGGAGAGGTCGTGGGGCAGGGCGATGCACTCGCCGTGCTCGCCCATTTCCTGCGCCGCCTGCTCGCAGGCTTCTGCCTTGCGAGCCGTGATATAGGTCCGCACGCCGCTGCGCACGAAGCCTTCGGCGATCATGCGGCCGATGCCACGGGAGCCGCCGGTTACCACCGCCAGCCGGCCCGAGAGGTCAAAGAGATTATCGATCATCGCTGCTGCCTGCTCCTTATCCGTCGCGCATCAACAAAAGCCCGCCATGCTACAACATGACGGGGCCGCGTGCGCTCGGGCGCTGCCCCAGGCCGCGCGGTCCGGTCGTCCGGCTAGCGTTTCAGCTCGGTGAGGATCTCCGGGTTCTCCTCTTCCCGCGCCAGCACTGTGTGGCAGGTGGAGCAGCGGCGAGTGATGCGCTCGCCCTCGACGGTCTTGAGATCCCGGTTGTGACAGCGGAAGCAGCCCGGCGACTGCTGGTGGCCGATGTGGTCCGGATACGTGTTCCACCATACTTTCATGTGGGGGAAGACGTTCAGCGCGTACAGATCGCCCAGGGTCTCGCCCGCCTGCTCGATGGCAACGGCCTCCTCCTCGGCCAGCTCGGGATAATGCTCCTCGTAGTAGGTGGCCAGTTCCGTGGAGATAGTGGTCCGGGCCTCGTCGATGGTCTCGAACTTCTGATCGATGATGCGCACGGCCTCGCGCTTCACAAAGGGCAGCGACTGGTCGATCAGGCCGCTGTGGATGGCATTGTCCACTTCCTCACCGGGCTGGCGGTACTGGTGGCTGGGTCGGTTGTGGCAGTCGACACAGTCCATGGTGCGCCAAAGGCCCTCGTCTTCCGGTGCGTCCGGATTCAGCCAGACCTTCTCGGTGCCGTCCGGTCGGATCAGTTGCACCTCGTGGATGTCCTCCCGGGTCTCGTCGGAGCGGTAGCGCACCTCGTTCTCCGGCGCCACGTGCCAGTGGATGCCGGTGGATTCGCGGCCGTTGGCGCCGCCCACCTTCAGCAGTACGGCCGTCTTCAGCTCGGTGTTCTGCTCGTCGTCGGCGTAGGTGGTGGTGATGTCCAGCTTGTCGCCGTGGAACTTGGACGGCCAGTGGCATTGCTCGCAGGTCTCACGGGCCGGTCGCAGATCGTGCAGCGGCGTCTCGATGGGCCTTGGATAAAGGTCGAAGGCCACGGCGACCAGCTGCCAGGCGCCGTCCAGTTTGGATTTCACGAACCAGTCGGCGCCCGGGCCGATGTGGCACTCGGCGCAGGTCACCCGGGAGTGAGGCGAGCGCTGGTAGGCCGTGTACTCCGGTTCCATCACGGAATGGCAGGCCATGCCGCAGAATTCCACGGATTCCATGACCTCGACGCCCTTGTAGGTGGCGCCGGCCAGCACCACGATATTCAGCACGGTGAGGCCAAGGAAGACCATGAGCGCGCCGCGGGTCTTCGGCGTGTTGAGATCGATGACCGGGAACGGCCCGCGGCCTTCGTACTCCGGATATTTCCGCATCCGCCTGCGTTCGAAATAGATGCCCACGGGAATGAGGATCAGCCCGAAGGCGAAAATGGCCGGCAGGATCAGGAAGGTGAGGATGCCCAGGTACGGTCCGCCCTGATGTCCGATCGACTCCACGAAATACAGTGTGATGATCAGGACGGCGCTGATCAGTGCCACGGCCGAACCTGCGAGGCTGATCCAGTTACGGGTGATAGAGGCGAAGAAATCTCTGGACATGAGTCCCCCCGGGATTAAGAAAATGCCGATGCCGCAGACGAAGCTGCCGCAGCACCGCAAGATGCTACGGCAGCCCCGTGGTCAGGGGAGTAGGGATTCTCCGCAACGCCACCGCGGTAGCAGCGGGCGCTACGGCACCCCCAGGCCGTGGGTGAACAGGGCGACGAAGATGGCCACCGCCAGCGCCAGCCCGATGGCCAGCATCGCGAAGCCGAAGATATAGACCCACATCATTTCGTAGCGGGTCGGCGCCGGCCGGAGATTCTGCTCCAGCGTGCCGTTTTCGACCATGCGCTGGTACTCCCGCGGACGCTCTTCCTTGAACTTCTCGAGCGACATGCGGCCGGTGAAGACCACCGGATCCATCGGGAAGCTCTCCGGACGCAGGTGCGTGTGGAAGAAGTGGAACAGGAAGATGAAGCCGGTCGCCAGCAGCGCCTCGTCACTGTGCACCACCAGGGCGGCATTGATGGTCCAGCCTGGCAGGAAGCTCGTGAAGAACTGCGGGAACCAGAGCATCAGGCCGGACAGGCCGATGATCATCACGCCCCAGAACACGGCCAGATAGTCGAATTTCTCCCAGTAGGTCCATCGGTCACCCTGCGGACGCGGTCCGAGGTACAGGAAGTAGCGGACGTTGCCGACCAGGTCCTTCACGTCCTGTAGCTGGGGCGTCATGGAGTTGGGACCCCAGAACAGGCCGCGCTCGCCCTTCATGAACCAGCGGATGATCAGGTGCACCACATGGAAGCCCATGTAGCCGAAGGTGCCGACGGCGGCGATCCGGTGGATGATGCCGGCGGCCTCGACACCGCCCAGCAGATTCATCAGATCCTGCGCCCAGGGTGCGGTCGGGAATTTCAGCGGCAGGCCGGTGAGCGCCAGCAGCAGGAACGTGACGATGATCACGATGTGCATGAAGATGTAGATGCCGGAGAAGCGCCGGACATACTGGCCGTCATCCACATGGCTCCTCAGCGCGCCGTACTCGCCTTTCAGCGTGCCGACGAAGGAGCGCTGCAGCCACAGCAGGTCGTGGATGCCGAAGAAAGCGAATACGCCCACCAGCAGCACCAGCATGAACATGTAGATGTAGAAGACCCAGGGGTTGTCAGCGGGGTCGCTCGGGTTGTTGTGGACCCCGATCTCGAGGAAGTTGCCGGAGGCGCCCTCGTGGCATGCTCCGCAGGTCTCGCCCAGGTTATCCGGGTGTATGCTGGAGCGCGGATCGTCCGCCGGCAGGTTGCTGTGCGGGGTGTGGCAATCGGAGCAAGTGGCTGCGGTTTCCAGGCCGAGTCCGGTGAATTTGCCGTGGAAGTTCCACTCGTAGCTGTTGTACCGCTTGCCGTGGCAGTCGCCGCACTCGCCGGACATCATCAGGCGGGTCTCGCCGATGTTCGGGTCCTGGATGTCGTGGGAACTATGGCAGTCGGTGCAGACCGGGCCTTCGCCGCTGCCTTCCTGCCAGATCGTGCCGTGGGTGTTCTCGTTCAGCCAGGTGTCGAACACACCGACGTGGCAATCGCCGCACATCTCCGGCGAATTCTTGTGGGAGGTCGGTGCGCGTTCGTTGTCGATGGCGAAGATGCGGTGGTCGCCGTGACAGTCGCTGCAGGAAGGTGCCGCGATGAGGCCGGAGCGCAGCAGTCCGCGTCCGTGCACACTGTCGATGAAACCGTCGATCAGCCCTTCCGGCTCGCTGTGGCACTGGCCGCAGGTCTCGACCTGGTTGAACGGCGAAACCGCGGAGGCGAGATCATCCACCTTGTGCACGGCATGCGCTTCGCCGTGACAGTCGAGGCAATTGGCTTTTTCGTGGTGCACGCTGCGGCTCAGCGAGCGGTCCGAGAGCTTGTGGCACTGGGCGCAGATGGCATTGCCGGTGAGGTCGGTCAGATCCTCCGCCCGGTGGCGGCGGCTGGTCACGTTGCTGTGACAGGCCTGACAGTCTGTGTCCTGATGTGCCGTTGACAGGACTTCGACATCATCATGGCAGCCCGCGCACTTGATGGGCCTCGCTTCCTCCTGGGCGTTCGCCAGTGGCGAGAGCAGCAAGAAGACCATCATCGTCGACAGGATCGACAGACGGAATGTGACACGCTTGCGCATTTTTTTATCCTTAAAGACCGCAGCCCGCAGCGGAGCCGGACACCTGTAGTGCCGGAAATCATGCCCTTGATAGGCCAGGAGGGGGCGGCGAACAATCGGGGATTGCCGCAGCCGGCTTTCGCGGCGCCGGTGCTCCGCAGCCGGCTCAGCTGACCAGGACCGCCTCGTGTCTGATCAGCTGGCGCATCTCGTCGCGGAAG
>CAYRUH010000093.1:0-4190 GCA_964427415.1 uncultured Woeseiaceae bacterium
TTCAGCGCCTCCAGCGTGCGCACCAGCGCCTCCCGGGAGATCTGGTTGGACTCGAACACGTCGCCGGCCACGACGATGAACTGCGCCTGGTGCTCGGCGGCGAGCCGGCCGAGCACGGCGATGGCGTCGATGCGTGCCTGGCTGAAACGGGCACAGGCCTCCGGCGTGAGGAACGCGCGGGTCATGCCCAGCTGCCAGTCGGAGGTGTGGAGGAAGCGCATGGCTGGATTCTATCGCCGATTGCCCTGAAATGTCGGCCGCAAACGACGCTAAGCATCCGTACGGTCGGCGCGATGCCTCCCAAAGTCAGACAACTCGTAGCGCAACTGGAGCACGCCGGATTCAGGAATCGCGGAGGCAAGGGGAGCCATCGCAATTACGTTCACCCGGCGGTGTCGAAACCGGTGAGCATTTCCGGCAAACTGGGCGACGATGCAAAACGCTATCAGATTCGGGCCGTGAAGCAGGCCCTCGCAGAGCTCGACCGATGAATGCTGGTGCCAGATACGCAAAGATCGTGGAATGGTCCGAGGAAGACCAGTGCTATGTCGGCAGCGCACCCGGGCTGATTCTCGGCGGCTGTCACGGCGAAGACGAGCGAGAGGTCTTCGACGAACTGTGCCGTATCGTCGATGAAGCCGTGGCTCTCTACGAGCAGGACGGTACACCGCTGCCGCCGCCCACTGCCGGCCGGGATCTCGCGAATCGCCTGCAGGGCGCCGCAACGAGGTAGGAGGGGATTCATCCCCGATTCAACATCTCCCGATTCATCATCCCCGATTCAGCGGATGATCGGGCCTGAGAGATTGAATCGGGCCTGAAGGCCTTCCTACCGGTTCAGGCAGCATTTTTTGTATTTGCGGCCGCTGCCGCAGGGGCAGGGGTCGTTGCGGCCCGTTTTCGGTGCCTCCCGCACATAGGTACCCTGGCGGCGGGGTCCGAGTGGACTCTCGCCCGGCATATCCAGCCCATACCAATCGTCCGCCAGCCCGTCATCGACATCCGCCGGTTCCCGGGATTGTTGCCGGCGCCCGATCGCCTCCGGCGAGTAGAAGGACCAGGGGTCGGCGAAGCGCTCCCACTCGGGTTCGTCCGGCCTGCCGAATGCATCGTCGATATCGGCGACGCCGTAGGCATGGGCCACCACAGACTCCGGGTCCTGCAGAGCGACCAGCGACTCCATGAGCGCGCGATGCCGCTCGCGGGGGAAGTCCAGCAGCTGATGCCCGATGATGACGCGAAACTCTGCCGTTTCCCGTTCGTCGGCGCAGATCGCGGCCACACCGTCGATGGCCTCCTCCAGCGCCTGCGGACCCTCGTCGAGCGCAGCGGCCATCACGCAGGCCAGCGCCTCCGACCGGGCCTGCCAGGGCACACTCCTGTCGCTGACGATGTCGGCCATGGCTGCGGTGGTGTGCTGCCTCTTGTTTGCGCACAAGGCCGGCCAGGCACCTGCCAGCTCATCGAACAACTCTTCCGACTCGTCGAACGTGATCTGCCGGAAACTCTTTAGCAGAGCCTCGGCTGCTTCACGGCCCGGCATCAGGCCGAGGATCATCACGGCATGCAGATTGCCGAGCCAGCAGGGAATATCGGCGTACTCGCCGCGGGTCGCCGGGTTCTCGATATGCTCCCGCAGAAACGGGACCATGGCTTTGCCGCGGGCCGCGCATTCCTCGATCACATGGAAGGGGATCGTATCGCCGCCGGTAACGAGCAGGGACATCAGCTCCTCCTCGCCCATGGTGCTCACGACACTGGCGGAGAATTCCGGCCAATCCGATACATCCGGCGCATCGTCTGCGATCCGCAGGCCATGGAACAGCCGATAAATGTCCGTGACAATCTCCGTCAGCAGCTGCGGGTCATCTTCCAGATATTCCGGGCCGGGCAGGTCCATTTCCGGCAGATCCCGCGCCACCGATTCATCCTGCAGCGCGTGCAGCAGGAGCAGATCGAACGCCGCATCCGGATGCATCGCCCCGAGCTGATCCCAGTCGTCCTCGTGGGCGCTTACGGCGTCGAAATAGCCTGTCAGCCAACGGCGGGCTCCTGCGCGAAGCGGTCCGGATCCGAGGCACGGCGCGAAATTGCCGGAGGCGAGCTCCCGCCGGATTTCCGCGACGGCATATTCGATTATTCCCTGCGTTTCTTCCGGCAATGGCTGCCCGCCGCCGAGCTGCCGGCACAGTTGACGCTCGTCATGGACCGGCGTGGTCGCATAGCCGGTCAGCAAGCCGTGGCAGGTCACCTCATCCGGGCTCGACTCCTGCTGCTCGAGCTTCACCCGCAATTTCCCGAATGCGTTCTCCATTAATGCTCCGTCGTCTCGTGGCTGTGCCGGCCGCCGGCTGCGTTGCCGCGCCCCGCCCTTCGGCGGCCAGGCTCTACCCCGACTTTATCAGGCGTCCTGTCCGTAGTGTCGTGGTCGCGGACAGATCACACCCGGGGCACCACCAACAGGAAGACGGTATCGGCGCGGCGGGTTGCCGCTCGGCCGCCCAGGGTGTAGAAAAAGGGTCCGGCTGCGCATAAGAACCACAAGAGAGGACCGCTGCCATGACGAATCCGTTCAAGGTGATCGCCCCCGCCATCGGCGCGCGGGGACTGCTGCTTACGTTGCTGGGGCTCGTGCTGCTCGCGCGCGCCGTACCCACGCTGTTGTCGATGCAGGGCATGCCGGACATCGCGGCGGCCGCCATCGGCGTCTTTCTGCTGACGTTCGGCGTCGTGGATCTGGTCCGCGCCGCCCAGAAGATGACGCGCCTGCGCAAGGAGAAGCTGGAGGTGGCGCCCATCGATCTGGTTTATTCGCCGGGCGGCTCTGGCGGCGAGCGGCTTCCGCGCAGCCTGATGGCCGCCGACGACAACCCCAACGAAGCGAACCAGGCCGCCATGATCGACTGGCTGGCGCGGGTGTTCCCCCGCATCGCTTTCCTGCCGGGGCCCTACACCGGCATCCTGCACGGGGTGCTGATCGGCCTCCTGCTAGGCGTGATGGGCATCATAGCCATGATCGGGCTGCGGGTGCTGCTGGCCGGTTCCACCACACCGGCGCAGCTCGCTCTCATCATCGACTGGTCCATGTGGTTCTACTTCGTACTGGGCTTCGGCTTCTGGGCGGCGATCAGCCGCTTCGGCTTCCGCCGCGCCCTGCACTTCGAGAGCCACCTCGGCGCCGCCCGCATGGTGGGTGCCTTCGTCATCCTGCTCGGCGGCGCGATCGCGCTCACGGTGGCGTCCACGACCGCCGGTAACATGCCGCCGCCGCCGGAGCTCGGCGTGCTGCCAGCCCTCCTGGTGGCCGGATCGTTGGGCGTCATCCTCGGCTCGGCGGTGATCATCCTCGCGCGCAGCCGGCGCGCGCCGTCCGAGTACTCCGTGTATCGGGACGAGGAGTTCGTCACCGTGGGCATGCATCCCACCGACATCATCAATGTGATCAAGTCGTATACCGGCAAGCTGATCGGCGGCAACTACTGGCACCTCGGCAGCTGGAAACCGCAGTTCGCCGAGCACACGGCGGTCTCGGCCGGCGAGTTCGAGGCGGACCTGAACGCGGAATCCAGCATCGCACTGAACGATGCCGCGGGGTCACGGCCGGAGAGGCGCCTCGGCGCGGCGCTGGCCTGGCTCGGCGTGCTCCTGATCGCCGCCGCCGGCTTCTTCCTGTTCCGGGCGGCATCCATCGAATGGACTTCCGCCACCGCGACGGCGAACGCCCTCGCACTGCCGGTGGGCCTGACGGTGTTCGGTTTCCTTTTCTACCGGGTGGGTCTGGTCCCGATCGCCGAACTGGAGTGGACCTCGGTCATCACCAGCTGCGTCATCACCGGCACATTCCAGACCCAGGGCGGCATGGCCTTCATGAATTCGGGAGATCATTCACTGAAGGGCTCGGTGCTGACCAGCGCCACGATTCAGCCCCGTTGTGCCTATCTGACGAGCGTCGGCTACCTGCTGCCCGGCGCTTCCCGCCACAAGGTGCCGCGGCTCATCGACCGCGTGGAGCCGGCCGGCCCGATCGCGAAGGAGCTGATCGCGGCCGTCCACAACCAGGCGCGGCAGATGATGTCGGCCGGCGCCCAGCCGATGCAGCCCGCCGGCCCTGCGCTGGCGGACCAGAGCGAGGAGATAGAGACGGACGACCCCGGCACGCGCCCGTCGACCCACTGAGAATCATGTAGGAG
>CAYRUH010000094.1:0-4181 GCA_964427415.1 uncultured Woeseiaceae bacterium
GCGCCCTTGGCCACCGCCCAGATGACCGGAAGCTCGCGCCTGGCCGAGATGCCGGTGACCTGCTCGGCATTAACTGCCAGATCATCGCCGACCAGCGCCGCCGTCTTTCTGGCGGCGACTTTGGTCATGACGGAGACATCGTCGAGCAAGGTGGCGATGTCGTCGATCAGGGTGAGCAGGCTGCCTCCGGCCATGCTGGTACTCCAATGATGGATTGGGATAGTTGATCCGGCAGTGTAGGCTCGTCTCTGCACGGCCGCTATATAACTTATCGATCTAGCGTGAGTCTAGCGAACAGCAGACCGGCGGACAACGATATCATAGAATTTTTACTGTCAGAAATCGAGCAGATCCGGCTGATTCATGGATACGATTCCGCAGCGCTCCGTCACGAAAACACTGCACTCACGAGGTCTGCAACCCCCTCGCGACAATCTGGTGATGAATACGCCGGGACTATGCCTAGATCGGTGAGTATGGTTCAACACTTAAAATGTTGTAGGATGATGGCTATGAAGTGTGTACCGAGATCTTCGTCCAAATCCAGTTTCGGGGATGGAGAGCTGCTACCGGCTGATTTTTCAACAGAGGCAAATTTGTGAACGAGATAAGCTTATTATCCGCTAAATACGTCCCCGGAATGCGGCGGGAAGGTTTCCGCAAGCCGGCAATGACCGAGGCCTCGACGGCTTTCGGGAGGCTCATAGGGGCTGGTTGCTTCGCTTTTTCCGCAGCGTGCGGATGGCCCGCGGGGGTCAAGCTGGGTCCTGCCAAGCTGCGAATATCGTCTATAACCGAACCGGGATACCAGGGTCTCCAATTATGATTCGATCGACGCGCCGACTCTCGTTTATTGTTTTCGTTTTCCTTCAGCTCCTGGTCAGCCCGCTCGCCGCCGACACCGCGACCATCGAAGAGGCTGCCGAAGGTCTTGTTCTTCGGAGTATCGGACCGGCCATGATGGGCGGGCGCATCGCCGATATCGCGATTCATCCCGATCATGACTCGCTCTGGTACGTCGCCGTCGGGTCGGGTGGCGTGTGGAAGACCAGCAATGCCGGCACCACCTGGACGCCGATCTTCGACCAGCAGGGGTCGTATTCCATTGGCGACGTCAGCGTGGACCCGGCAAATCCCCAGATCGTCTGGGTCGGCACCGGCGAAAACGTCAGCGGCCGGCACGTGGGCTGGGGCGACGGCGTCTACAGGAGCGCCGACGCTGGCCGCACCTGGTCCCGGATGGGCCTCGAGAAGTCAGAACACATCGGTAAAATACTCGTCGATCCACGCGATGGCAATGTCGTCTATGTTGCCGCGCAAGGCCCGCTCTGGGCCGTCGGCGGTGAGCGCGGGCTGTACAAGACGAACGACGGCGGCAACAGTTGGCGGCGGGTGCTGCATATCGACGACAACACCGGCATCACCGATATCGCCTTCCATCCGACCGATCCGGACGTGATCTACGCTGCCGCCTACGAGCGGCGCCGTCACGTCTGGGGCTTAATGGCCGGCGGGCCGGGCAGCGGCATCTACAAGTCCGCCGACGGCGGCGAGAGCTGGCAGCGCAAGAGCGAGGGTCTGCCCGAGGGCGATATGGGCAAGATCGGCCTCGCCGTCACGCCGGCCAATCCCGACCTGGTCTACGCGACCATCGAGGCCGACGCCGACAGCCGTGGGTTCTACCGTTCCGAAGACCGGGGCGAAAGCTGGGTGCGCAAGAACGACTACATCTCTGGCGGAACCGGACCGCATTATTACCAGGAGATCGTGGCGTCCCCGCAGGACGAGAATCTGGTCTTCCAGATGGACGTGTTCTTCAACGTCACCCGGGACGGCGGCGAGACCTTTTCCGTCCTCGGCACCGGGCGCGAAAAGCACAGCGATAACCACGCCCTCTGGATCGATCCGACCGATCATCGCCACTTGATCGCCGGCTCCGACGCGGGGCTGTACGAAAGCTTCGACCAGGGCGCGTCCTGGCGCCATTTTCCGAACCTGCCGATATCGCAGTTCTACAAGGTGGCTGTGGACAACAGCGAACCTTTCTACAACATCCTCGCCGGCGCCCAGGACCTGGGCACGCTGTTCGGCCCGTCGCGCACGATGATCACCGAAGGTGTAAGAAACCAGGACTGGTATGTACCGCTGGGTGCCGACGGTTACAGCGTGGTGTTTGACCCGCGCGACGACAAGATCAGCTATATGGAATACCAGCAGGGCTACATGTTCCGACACCACCGCGACAGCAACGAACTGGTGCACATCCAGCCGCAGCCGGCGCCCGGCGAGCCGCCCGAGCGCTGGAATTGGGATACGCCGATCACGATCAGCCCGCATGATTCATCACGGCTCTACGTCGGCTCCCAGCGCGTCTGGCGCAGCGATGACCGCGGAAATTCCTGGCGCCCTGTAAGCGAGGACCTTACGTCCGGACAGAACCGCTACGAGCTCGGTTACAGCGGTCGAGTATGGAGCGTCGATGCGCTGCACGACAACGGCGCCATGTCCAAGTACGCAACGATCACGTCGATCTCCGAATCGCCGGTGCGCGCGGGTACGATCTACGTCGGTACCGATGACGGCATGGTCCACGCGACCGGCGATGGCGGCGAAACCTGGCAACGTGCCGCGCCCCTGCCGACGGCAGCCGAGCCGGCCTTCATCAACGACATCGTGGCCTCCCGCTTTGATGCTGATACAGTGTTCGTCGTCGCCGATTCACACAAGCTGGGTGACTTTGCGCCCTATGTCTTCGTCAGCGAAAACCGGGGTCGGAGCTGGCGTGTCATCAGCGGTGATCTGCCGAGCGGCACCATCGCCTGGGCGATCCAGCAAGACCACGAGAACGAACGGCTGCTGTTTTTGGGTACCGAGTACGGCGCCCGGTTCAGCCTCGACGGCGGTAAGCACTGGCACGAGTTCGCCGGGGCACCGACGATCGCGTTCCGCGACATCACGCTGCAGCGCCGCGACGACGACTTCGTTGGCGCGACCTTCGGCCGTGGCATCTACATTCTCGACGACTACTCGCCGCTCCGCAGCATGGCCGCGGGGTCCTTCGGTGATGTCGCCACCGTTTTCCCCGTGCGCGACGCCTGGTGGTACATCCCGTCGGTGCCGTCGCAGGCCGATGGCATGCCGACGTTCGGCAGCGACAGTTACCGAGCGCCGAACCCGGATTTCGGCGCCATCGTCACCTACTACCTTCCAGAGACGTTCGAATCCAGTAAAAAACAACGCCGGAGCGAGGAAAGAACCCTGCGCGAAGCCGGTCGTGACATCCCGTTTCCGGGATGGGATCGGCTGACCGCGGAAAGCCGGGAAAATGCATCGCGTGTGCTGCTGCTGGTCCGGGACGCCGAGGGTGAACCGGTGCGCTGGCTGCAGGGTCCGTCGGAGAAAGGCACGCACCGGGTCGCCTGGGACCTGCGCTATGCGCCGCCCGATGCGATAGACCTGAGCGAACCCGGTTTCACGCCGCCCTGGGTCAGCGATCCGCAAGGGCCGCTGGCGGCGCCGGGAGAATACTCGGTGCAACTGTATGCCATCGTTGCCGGCGACATCGAGGCGCTGACCGATCCACAGTATTTCGCGGTCAAGCCGGTGCGGGCAGCAGCCGACGGCACCGACTACGCCGAGGTCGCGGCGTTCCAGCAGAAGGCCGGCGAACTGCGCAAGCGGATTACCCACGCCGGTGAGGAACTCGATCGCACCGGCGACCTGCTCAAGCACATGAAGGCCGCCGCGCTTGCAGCGCCCGATGCCGATCCATCGCTGTTCACGCGCCTGGATGAATTCGACTCGTCGCTGGATGAACTCCGGGCCCGGCTCTACGGCGACAGCGTGCGGCAAGGCCTCGACGAGGCCATCCGCCCGTCGATTGCCAGCCGCGCGTTCAATGCCGCGAACAACTGGAACAACACGTTCCCGGCAACCGCCACCCAAAAGACCGACTATGCGATCGCCAGCCAGGACTTCGCTGCCTTCAACCTGGAGCTGCGGACGCTGCTCGACGAGCGGTTGCAGCAATTGGAGGCGGACCTGCAGGCTGCGGGTGCGCCGAGCTGGCGTTAGCCCACGTGAATTCTCAGAATTGCTGCGACACTTGAATCATCAGAGCAAAGAGAGCTAGGGCCTGTTTACACTAATCCAATTGTCACTGTTGCACCTGAAAGAGTGCC
>CAYRUH010000095.1:0-4150 GCA_964427415.1 uncultured Woeseiaceae bacterium
CACCTAGGCAATCCCCTAGGCAATCCACACCTGTTGGGGGTTGACGAACTCGTGGATGCCGTGGGGGCCGAGTTCGCGGCCGTAGCCGGAGCGGCCGACGCCGCCACTGGGTAACCGGGGGTCGGTCTTGACGATGCCGTTGACGGCCACCTGGCCGGTGCAGAGGCGGCGGGCCATGGCCTCGCCGCGTGCCGCGTCGGTCCATACCGCCGCGGCCAGGCCGTAGGGGGTGTCGTTGGCGATGGCCAGCGCCTCGTCGGCATCCGCCGCCTTCATCATCACCGCCACCGGCCCGAACGTCTCCTCACAGGCGCCGGTCATATCCTGCGTGACGTCGGTGAGCAGCGTCACCGGGTAGAAGAAGCCGTCGCCTTGCGGCAGCTCGCCGCCGAGGCAGCAGCTGGCACCGGCGTCGATGGTCGCACGCACCTGCCGGTGCAGGTTGGCCCGCAGGTCGTCCCTTGCGATCGGGCCCAGGTCGGTGGATTCCTCCCGCGGGTCGCCCATCTTCAGGTTCGCCAGGCGGTCGTGCAGCAGTTTCACCATGCGCTCGTAAACCGGCGCCTCGACGATGATGCGCTTGGCCGCGATGCAGCTCTGCCCGGCGTTGATGATGCGCGAAAGCGTGATGGTGTCCGCCGCTTTCTCCAGATCGGCATCCGCCAGCACGATGGCCGGGTCCGAGCCGCCGAGTTCCAGCACCGAACGCTTGATCTCCGAGGCGGCCACGGACGCGACCGCAGCACCGCCGCGCTCGGAACCGGTGAAGGACACGCCCTTGATGCGCCGGTCACGGATCACGGCTTCCACCGCCGGCGTCTCGACGGGCAGGTTCTGGAACACGCCCTCTGGCGCGCCCACCCGGGCGAACACGTCTTCGATGGCCTGGGCGCAGCCCGGCACATGGGGATCGTGCTTCATGACGCAGGTGTTGCCGGCCATCAGCGCCGGCGCAGCGAAGCGGAATGCGAGCCAGAAAGGCGCATTCCAGGGCAGTATGCCGAGGATGGTGCCGAGCGGGAGATACTGCACGTAGCTCGAACTGGCGTCGGACTCGATGGCGTCGGCCGACAGGTAGGATTCCGCATGCTCGGCGTAGTGCTCGGCGCACCAGGCCGCCTTCTCCACCTCGCCGCGGGCCTCGCGCGCCGGCTTGCCCATCTCCTCGGTCATAAGCGCGCCCAGCGAGCCCACGTCGCGGCGCATCTCGGCGGCGACGGCCCGGAGCAGCTCGGCCCGCTCACCGAAGCCCGCGTCGCGCCAGGCGGGGAAGGCGGCGGCGGCTCCGGCAAGGATGGCCTCGACCTGATCGGGTGAGGCCGGCTGTACCTCGCGGATGACGGTACCGGTCGTTGGGTCTATGACGGTCAGCATGGACGGGCGCTCCTGCTCAGTCGGATATGGAGGGACGCGAATAGGACGGCGTTCAGGACGCGTTGTCGGACCTGGCTGCCTTGGCTGCATGGTCGGCCTTGTCGGACTTGTCCGGGTCGTCGCGCGCGGGAATGACGATCAGCGTGTCGCTGGAGCCTACCCGCTTGCCCGCGAGCGTCTGTTCCCCCTTGACGATGAAGTCCTCGTCGAGCGTGAAGAAGGACTGGCAGCTCCGGTCGGTCACGTGGATGGTGTCCGAGATACCGACGGTCTTGTCGCCATCCACGCCCCACATCCACGGGATGATGTGGAAGCACATGCCCTCTTCCAGGATGGTGCTGCTGCCCTGGCGCAGGCTGCAGATATAGCCCTCGTCCCAGCTCGGCGGGAAAGCAATACCGATGGAGTAACCCGAGCGCGTAATGAGACTGGCGCCCACCTGGTTGTCCTGGATGATGGCGCGGATCAGGTTGTCCGCATCGGATACGGTCAGGCCCGGCCGGATGATGTTCTTCACCTCACGCAGCGCGAGCTTCATGCGCTCCTGGGCCTGCAGCAGCGAGGGCGTCATGTTGCCGAGCAGCACCGTGCGCATCATCGCCGTGTGGTAGCGCCGGTAACAGCCACCCACCTCCAGGAAAACGTGTTCGCCGGGCTGGACCGTGCGGCCTTCCCAGGTGGCGTGGCCGATCATGGTACGGGGCCCGGAGGTAACGTAGGGCATCACCGCCGGGGGCTCGCCGCCGGCCCGGAACATGGCGGCGGAGACCGCGGCACCGATCTCGTTCTCGGTAGCGCCCTCTACCGCCGCCTCGTAGCCGGCCTGCATACCAGCCTCGGTGGCCACCGCGGCCTTCTTCATCACCTCGATCTCGTGCTGTGACTTGGTGATGCGGCCCTGCTCCACGATGCCGAAGCAGTCCAGCAGGCGACCGTCGGTGAAGGTGGTGTGGATGCTGTCCTGATGGTAGGCCGGGAAGAAGTAGCTGTTCCGCTCGTAGCCGATGTCCTTGCCGTTCAGTCCGAACTCGCGCAGCGATTCCACCAGCATCTGGATGGCATCGCCGGTATCGGGATAGGGCCGCGTGCGCTGGACCCAGGTGCGGGCGTGGATGTTCGACTCCTCCATGCCCCGGGTGATCATGAACGGCTCGTCCTCGAGCGGCACCACCAGCGCCTGAAAGAACGAGTACCCGGTGGTCTGATAGTCCGTGAGGTACATCAGGTTTTCCGGGTCGGTGATGACCACCGCGTCCAGCAGGCGCGCCTCCATGCGCTCACGCAGTTCACGAAGCCGGCGCTCGTACTCCTCGAACGGGAACGTCATGTCGTCGCGCTGTCTCATGCGGCTTTCACCTCCAGCGTCTGCGCCACGTTGTCGGAGAGGATGTCCAGGCCCTCCTGCAGGTCTTCGTGCGGGATCGTCAGCGGCGGGATGATCTTCAGCACGCGGCCGCCGACGCCGCACTGGGTGATGATCAGCCCGGCCTCGAAACACTTCGCCGTGATGGCCTTGGCCAGATCGGGGTCACCGGTATCGAGTGCCTGCATCATGCCCTCGCCGCGGGCCTGCATCGTGACACCGGAGAGCGAGCCGCAGAGCTTGTCGAGATGCTGCCGGATGTGCTCGCCCTTCTCCCGTACGGCCTGCAGGAATTTGTCGTCTTCGAAGTACTTCAGGCCCTCGACGCCGGCTACGAAGGACAGGCCCTGACCGCGGAAGGTGCCCGTGTGCTCGCCGGGCTTCCAGTGCCTGTCGTGCTCGGGCTTGGCCAGGTTCATGGCGAGCGGCGTACCGAAGCCGCCGATGCCCTTCGCCAGCGTAATGATGTCCGGGTCGAGATCCATACCGTCGAAGCTGAAGTAATTACCGGTGCGCCCGCAGCCCGCCTGGATGTCGTCGATGATGAACAGCGCGCCGAGGTCCTTGGCCAGTTTCTGGGTGGCCTGCAGCCATTCCCGGCTGGCCACCTTCACGCCGCCCTCGGCCTGGATGGCCTCCACCAGGAAGGCGGCGGGCGGCTCCCAGCCGCTGGAGGGATTCTCGAACAGTGCCCGCAGGCGGTCCACGGATTCCAGGCCGCAACCGAGTTCACAGCCGAGGCAGGTCTTCCTGCAGCCGAACGGCTGGTGCACAACGTGCTCCAGCGGCACGCCGGCCGCGTTACGGAAGTAGGAATTCGAAGTGCAGGCCAGCGAGCCCAGCGTCATGCCGTGAAAGCCGTGAGTGTAGGCCACCACGCCGCGCCGGCCCGTGACCTTGCGGGCGAGCTTCAGTGCGAGTTCCACTGCGTTGGTGCCCGTTGGGCCCATGAATTGCAGCTTGTAGTTCCAGCCCCTCGGCTCGAGGATGGTGGCGACGAACTTCTCGATGAAGTCGCGCTTGGCGCTCGTATAGAAATCGAGGCTGTGGGCGACGCCGTCGGACTGAATGTAATCGATGAGCGCCTGCTTCATATTCGGGTTGTTATGTCCGAAGTTCAGTACGCCGGCGCCCGCGAAGAAGTCGATATAGGACTTGCCGTTCTCGTCCACCTGCCGCGCGTTCGAGGCAGTCTTGAAAACGGTCGGATAGGTGCGGCAGTAGCCGCGGATATCGGACTCCCATCTCTCGAAAACTTCCATCATCTGATTCTCCTCTCGTCTATCCCCTCACCTTAGCATCCGCGGCGCCGGCATTCTAAACGAGCTGCATGGTTTCCGGCACGGCCAAGAACTGCGCACATCGGGTAGGAGGCGGGGTCACCCCCGCCGTCCTCCCACACCACCGGGCAAA
>CAYRUH010000096.1:0-4146 GCA_964427415.1 uncultured Woeseiaceae bacterium
GTCCCGTGCGCATGGACGTAGTCGACCTGCGCCGGCCCGGTGCCGGCACGGGCGCGGACTCCGCGCTGACCGGTGCCAGGCCGGGTGGGTCGATGATCAGCGTGTAGGAACGGATGATGAATGGCGTGGACGGGCAGTCCACCTTGAGGTTCATGCCCAGCAGCGGCTCGCGGATAGCGCGGTCGCTGCGGATCACCAGGAGGTTGCCGGCCGCGGAACTTACCCGGCTCACCCGGCCATCCGTCAGCGCCGGCAGTCCGGAAGGATCGCCGCGCACGAGACTCACGCAGTCGGCCGTCAGCCGTTCGTTACCCCAGGTGGCGTAGGGGATGACCACCTCCAGCGGCTGGCCGAGGCCGGAGCGCACGACCGGCTCGCCCAGTTCCAGCGCCGCGGCAGGTCCGCCGGCCAGCAGTGCGCAGACGCAGCTCGCGACCAGGGTCGATCGGGGCTTCGATGGGGAGGTGGACCCCGCGCTGGCGCGATGCGCGCCGCCGGCCCGGTATGAGTGGTCCGCCCGGTCGACGGCCGTCGCGTTCGCCTGCGTGCTTTGGTCGTTCATCGGCGGCGATATCCTTGTTCGCTGTAGACCCGCGATGCGCGGTTCGCGGGTGAGTGACGCAGGAGCATCGCTCTGCGGGCGAGGGTGCACCATGAAACCCGTCATAATTTCGGAAAAAAACGGGACCGGCCGTCCCGTATGCAGGCAGAGTGTGAACCGGGTCACACGGGGCCGATGCCCTCAGGCGGTCTCCTGCAGCACCACCTCGGGTTCCTGCACGTAGTAGCCCTGCATGTAGGAGATGCCGAGCTGCCAGAGCACCGCCATGGTGTTGGCGTCCTCCACCCGTTCCGCGATGGTGCGGGCGCCGACGGCGCGGCAGCGCTCCACCAGGGTCTGGACCTGGCGCTGCAGCGCCTCGTCCCGGGCCAGCGACTGGATCAGCGAGCCGTCGATCTTGACGTAATCGGGCTTGAGCTTCTCCACCGTCCTCAGCGAGCGCTCGTCGGTGCCGACGTGCTCGAGCGCGAAGTTCGCCCCGAGGCTGCGCAGCGTATGGGCGAGCACTGCGAACTGGTGCAGATAGCGGATGGCATCCTCTTCGGCCAGCTGGAAGCAGAACTGGCCGGGCTCGGCACCGAAGGCGGCGAACTGCTCCCGCAGCCAGTCCGCCAGGGTCTCGTCCACGATGGAGTGCCGGGACAGGCGCACGAACAGCTTGCCGGCCCGCGTCGAGGCGGCCAGCTGACAGGAGGCGCCGATCACCCAGCGGTCGATCACCTGCATGAGATTGTTGCGTTCGGCCGCCGGCAGAAACTCTGACGGCAGCACCTTTTTGCCCTGCTCGTCCAGCATGCGGATTAGGATGTCGAACATGCCCTGCTGCTCGCCGTCCAGACTCGCGATCGGCAGCTGCAGCAGCCGGAAGCGGTTGTCCATCAGCGCCGACTTCAGGTGCCGCACCCAGATGGCATCGTTGCGCCGCATGCGCGTGTCGGTCTCCGCCGTCTCGTTCATCAGCACGGTCGCTCCGCCGGCGTCCCGGCCGTGGGAGTAGGCTTCCGCTGCACTGGAGATCAGCGGGCCGGACTCCCGGATCATGCCCGTGGCGGCACACAGGCCGACGGTGCAGGTGAGGCCGACTGCGCTCTCTTGTGCCGAGAAGCGGTGTGCCTTGACTTTCTCCAGCAGGCGCTGGCCCCAGCGCTCTGCGTCCCGCTCCGAGCCGCGCTCCAGCAGCGCGAGGAAGGCGATGCCCTCGAACCGGCCGGCCAGCTCGTCCTCGCCCAGCTCCTCGCGCAGCAGCGTCGCGAACTCGGCCAGCACGTCCTCGGAGCGGAAGATGCCCACCTTGGACTGCACGTCGCCGAAGCGGTCCGGCTTCACCCAGGCGAGCACGCGCACGCCGGATTCCATGGGCACGGCCAGGCGGGCATCGAGTGCGTCAATGAAATGCTTGCGCGCCAGCAGGCCGGTGGTGGGGTCGGCAGTCAGGGCCCGGTGCACCAACTCACCGGTCTCGCCGCCTTCCGGCGCGGAGGGTGCGATGGATACTCGTATGGCGGGCTCGCCGTCGTGCTCGGTTTTTTTCAGTTCGAGTTCGACTGCGAGATCCGTCCCTTCGCCGGTCACCGCGCGGGCCTGCAGGACGTCGTCCTTCCACTTGTCCTTGTCCGCCGCCACCAGCGCGCCCTTCAGCGGGCCGTGGGAGGCGGGGGCGAAGCTGTCCATCAGCGGCATTCCCAACAGGGCGCTGGCATCGGCGGCGCCGAACAACTCCAGCCAGGCCGGATTCACGTCGACAATGATGCCTTCCTGCACGTAGGCAATCGCGTTCGCGGACTGGTTCATGTAAGCGCGCAGCTGGCGCTTGTACTCGGTGGCGGTCTCCAGCGTGGCATTCAGCGCGCGCTCCATGCGGTAATTGCGGAGTTCGCGCTCCAGCACCGCCTGCAGGCGGCGGCGCTGGTCGAAGGAGATCAGGTCTCTGGCGCCCGCCTGCATGGCGGCGGCGATGGCGTCTTCGTCCACAACCCGGCCGATCAGCACCAGCGGTGTCTCCGGGGCGTAGCGGTCGCGCAGACGGGCCACATGGGTGACATCGGCGATCTCGTCGTCGAGCACCTGCAGGATCAGCTCCAGATCGTCGGCCAGGGCGGTTTCCAGCTGCTCCGTGCTGCGCACCCAGACGCAATGAGCCGGGTGGCCCGCGTCGCGCAGCGCGCTGTTCACGCGTTCGACGTTGTCCTGGGTGGCGGTGAGGACCGCCAGTGGTACGCCTGTCTTGTGGGTCAACCTGGAGGGCTCCGGTTACGGCTCGGCGGCGGCCGTGCAAGGCGTCGCGTGAATGTGCTGCGCGATAAACAAGCGCCGCCATAGTCGGCCCGGATACTACATCAGCGTTTCGGCCGGTTGTTTCCGGCGTCGCAAAAACGTGACACAGATCATGCGAGGACGGTGCCGGATGCGACCGGGTCGGCAGCCACGGCGCCTTACGCCGGGTGGTCCGGCACGGTATCATGGCTGGGCAGATCACACTTCTCACGGTAACCAACTGGCGACAAACCCCTGGCGACAACTTAATGGCGACAACTTAATGGCGACAACCTGATGGCGACCTATAGCACCAACGAATTCCGCTCCGGCCTGAAGATCATCCTCGACGGCGATCCCTGCAACATCGTCGACAACGAGTTCGTCAAGCCGGGCAAGGGCCAGGCATTCAACCGGGTGAAGATCCGCAATCTGAAGACCGGGCGGGTGGTCGACAAGACCTTCAAGTCCGGCGACAGCGTAGAGGCCGCCGACGTGATGGAGACGGAAATGCAGTATCTCTACAGCGATGGCGAATTCTGGCATTTCATGGTGCCCGATACCTTCGAGCAGTACGCGGCGGACGAGAACGCCATCGCCGAGGCGCGACAATGGCTGAAGGAGCAGGACACCTGTTTCGTGACCCTGTGGAACAATTCGCCGCTGGCCGTCGCGCCGCCGAATTTCGTGGAGCTGGAGATCACGGAGACGGATCCGGGCATGCGCGGCGATACCGCCCAGGGCGGCGTGAAGCCGGCGAAACTCGAGACGGGTGCCACCGTACGCGTGCCGCTGTTCCTGGAACGGGGTGACGTCATCCGCGTCGACACGCGTTCCGGCGAGTACGTCTCGCGTGTGAAGGACTAGCCCGGGTCCTTACAGCGCGCGCGCCGCCGCGCCCAGGTGTGTGCTGAGCAGGGCGGCGGCGGCTTCGAGCCGCGCGACGTCGTCGTCGGCGAAGCGGCCGGGCTCCGGGCTGTCGACGTCCAGCACCCCGTACACCTCGCCGTCGCGGATCAGCGGCACGACCACCTCGGAGCGGGAGTCCGGGTCGCAGGCGATGTGGCCCTCGAAGGCGTGCACGTCCGCCACGCACAGTGTTTGCCGCCGCTCGGCGGCGGTGCCGCACACGCCGCGGCCCAGCGGGATGCGCACGCAGGCGGGCTTGCCCTGGAACGGGCCCAGCACCAGTTCGTCGCCGCGGCGGATGTAGAGTCCGAGCCAGTTGACCCGCGGTATGCGCTCGTACAGCGCCGCGACGAAGTTCGCGCAGGTGGCCAGAGGGTCGTGCTCGCCCGCCAGCAGGGCCTGCAGCGCCGTGGTGAGTTCGT
>CAYRUH010000097.1:0-3923 GCA_964427415.1 uncultured Woeseiaceae bacterium
TCCGGTGTTGCACTTCCGCTTGCAGCGGCGGCGCCAGCGCGCCGCTCGCGGTCACGAGCGCGAGCGCGCACAGGAAAGCGGCGATTCTGGTCATGGTCTCGTCCTTGTCTTCCGGGGAATCGGTCGCGTCACAGGTTAGCCATGGCCCCGGGCGGACACAACCGCACGGCTGCTTATTGCTCGTCCGCTCAAGGAAAACGCACACCGCCGGGCGGATTACGCCGAATGCCGCGACCCGCACCAGCTCACATGCGGAGCGAAGACGCGGCGGCAATTTTCAGGGTTCATGGGCTTGTGTGCTGTGCAGCACCAGCCCATGCGGTCCAGCAGAGATTGCAGCCCGCGACGCCATGCGTCGCGGGCTGCGGGTTGCCGCCGGTCTGGGGAACAGCGGCGGAAACGGTAGGCTCAGCGGGCCCAGAAGGGTCGGCGGTGATCGTTGCGCTCGCTGACGTAGACCGAGCCACCGATGCCGTAGTAGAGCCGCTCGCCGTCCCAGGAGAGTGAGGGCCGGGTCTCATCGCCCTCCACCGTATCGAACGGGACCGATTCGCTCAGGTTCACGACCCGGCGCCAGGGGAAGAACACGAAGTGCCGCTTAGCCGTGAAGACGTCGAAACCGGACTCGTCACCCGAGTAGCTCGGCCGATTCGAGGCGAAGACGATCTCCCGGCCATCCTGGCTCACGTTCGGCTGGCGATCGTCGTATTCCGTATTGATCGGGTAGCCGAGCTGCTCGCCGGGGCTGAACGTGCCGTCACCACGCTGGTAGCTGACGTAGATGTCCTGATTGCCGGTGTGGTAATCCGTGGAATAGAACAGGAATGTGCCGAATACCGTCTCAATCACGGCGGGACTGAGCTCCAGCCCGGGCGTGTTCGGTCCATGCGGATGACAGCCCAGATTCTGCGGTTCTGCCCAGCCCGTCGCCGGATTATTGATGGTGCGGTACAGGTCGGCGCTGCCGCAATCGCCGTCCGTATCCCGATTGGAAACGAAGAACAGCTCGCCGTCCGGCAGCGGTGTCGGGCAGAAGTCGTTCGCCGCCACATTGACCGGCCCTGGCAGCCGATCACCCGGCGCGAAGGCCGGCCCGTGACCCATCCGCTGGTTGACCCAGATGTCCAGACCCGTATCCGGATTGTCGTTCGGGTTTCTTGCCGTGAGCAGGAACCGTCCCGTGGGCGACTCGATGGGACAGCCGCCGGGCACCTGGGTGCCATCCGTCCGCATGGCCGGCTCGTTCGCACTCCAGCCGGTATGCCCCCTATACCCATAACCCGCCTCGGCGGTTGCCGAAAGCCCCGTCAGCATAAGGGCCGCGACGGGCAGCATGCTGCACAGCGTCATCTGTCTCGTCCGTAACATAGCTCACTCCTCGATTTTCGTTATCGGTTTGTTGCGGCCGACCTTGCCTGGCCGGATCCGCGGTCTCCAGACCATAGGAGGCAGCGGCCCCGCGCGCATGAAGACTCCGTGAAGAAAGCGTGAAGTTGATTCTCCCGGCGGCTGGTCCGACACTGGAAGACCACGCAACCGGCCCCGCGAAGGAATCGCATGGGAGAAAACGACGAGACCCGGAGATACCTCCGTATCGGGGATCTGACCCTGGATACGGATACCCGTGAGCTGCGACGCGGCGACACGGTACTGGACATGACGGGACTCTCGTATCAGCTGCTGCTCCTGCTGGCCGAGCGGGCCCCGGCAGTGGTGAGCCACGAGGAGATCGCCGAGCGTGTCTGGTCGGGACGGGTCGTCAGCCCGGAGACGGTGACGCAGCGCATCAAGCTGCTGCGCCAGACGCTGGGTGACGATGCCCGGGACCCGCGCTACATCGCGCTGGTCCGCGGCCATGGTTATCGGCTGCTGGCGAATGTAGAGCCGGTCGACGGCGCGGGGACTGCGGATACCCCGGCGTCCGAACAAAGGCGCGTCAGGCGGCCTTGGTCGGTCATGTTGGCTCTCGGTGTGGTCGCGGCGACCGTTACGGCGGTGGCCTACATCCCGCAACTGCGCTCGACCGATCAGTCACCCGAGCCGGAGGCCGCGGACCGGATTCCCCTGGAGAAATCCATCGCAGTACTGCCCTTCGAGGACATGAGTGCCGGGAGCGAGCTCGCCTACCTCGGTGATGGCATCGCCGATGAGGTTATGCACCGGCTCGGCCAGTCGGACGAGTTACATGTCGTTGCCCGGACGTCTTCGTTTGCGCTGCGGGATGAGGGTCTGGACATCACGGCCATCGCCGCTCGCCTCGGCGTCCATTACGTGCTGCAGGGCAGCTTGCGCAAGTCCGGCGACACCCTGCGAGTCACGGCCCAGCTGGTCGATGCCCGCCGTAATGCCCAGCTCTGGTCCGAGGCCTACGAGCGAGCGGCCGATGATGCGCTGGGCGTACAGCGCGACATTGCCGCCGCGCTCGGAGAACTGCTCGAGGTCGAGCTGGGCACAAGCGACCGCCCGGATCCGCCGCCCGCCGCCTACGAGAGGCTCCTGCAAGGACGCTTCTATTACAACCGCCGTGCCGAGGGCGATATGAAGCGCGCCGAGGCGGCCTATCTCGAGGCACTCGACATCGCACCGGATCTGGCCAGCGCCTGGACCGGGCTCGCCGCTGTCTACAACATCCAGATCTGGGCACAGGCGGAACTGGACAAGAGGACCGGTCTGCGCAAGCAACGCGCGGCTTTGGAGCGCGCGCTCGCACTGGACCCGGATCTCGCCTCCGCACATGCCCGCCTGGCCCGCGTCTATCGGATCGAAGGTGAGTCGGAGACCGCGGAGTACCACTATCGCCGGGCGTGGGAACTCGGCAGTAACGACCCCATGGTGCTGGTCCTGCGTGCCGGTTGGACGGGCTTCCAGGGTCGACTGGAGCAAGCCATAGAGCTTCAGCGCCGCGCCATATCACTCGATCCGCTGGCCGCCAGCTATCACCACAATCTGGGTTTTCAACTTCTGACTGCCGGTCGCCCGGAGGCAGCGGAGGCGGCGTTCGAGCAGGCGATCAGCCTTTCCGGCCGCGCCCGGGAGCAATACGCGTACCAGTTCGCCGTTGCCCGGATCCTGCGCTCGGAATATGAAAAGGCCGTGACCCTGGTCCCGCAAATGGAATCGGCGGCAGACCGTATCGCCGTGCGCGCCATGGCTGCTCACGGCCTGGGCCGCACGGGTGATGCGGACCAACTGACGGCTGAACTGGCGTCGCTCCGGGGCCCGCACGCTGTCCTGCGCCTGGCCGAAGTGCGCGCCTTCCGCGGGGATCCGGGGTCGGTGTTCGACGCGCTGGACCAACTGGAATCAATGATTGCCGGACAGGACAATGCGGTCCCCGAAGTCGACCGATCGCTCTGGGAGCTCCACGCCTCTCCATTCATCGGCGAGCTGCGAGCTGACCGGGAGCTGTTGGAACGCTATACCGGGATTTTCGAGGGTTACTACAGCGTCGACTGACCGACGGATCCTGCTCAACTGCGCCGCATCCTGACCCGTATGGCATCCTCCTGATCCATCGCCTCGAGCTGGTCCTCGAAGTCTTTCACCGTGTCGTCGATCTCGGGGAGGATGACGTTCTCCAGCGCGCGGGCGCGCCGCTCGGTCTTGCGATAATTCTCCAGCAGGCGCGCGATGCTGGTCCCAATCGCCGCCATCTTCGCGGCGCCGTCGATCAGCGCGCGGAAGGCCGCCGCGCAGAGTTCGGCTTCGACGGAGGGCAGCACCGCGGCTCGTGAGCGTTCCACGGTTCCCCCTTCCGTCGCCGCCGCGATCAAGCGCAGATCCAGGAAGCGACGTTCCTCGAACGACAGCGAGCCGTCCTCGTAGGGCCGCGGCGGATACACCTGCACGCCTTCCAGTCCGTGGAAAGCGATGGCGCGGCCGAGCGCCGTTATGGCGTCGGCATGGCTGGCGGAGAACGCCTG
>CAYRUH010000098.1:0-3826 GCA_964427415.1 uncultured Woeseiaceae bacterium
CGGGCTTGGGCGACTGAATCGGTGGGACTTCTCCAGGGACACGGGAGTGACCACGGCGGGGGTCGTGGGGGGAGACGGCTCGCGCCGTTCACCGCGGCGCTGACCCTGCTCTTCCCGGCTCTCGCCCCTGCCGAACCCTGGATTGCCCCGGGCGACCCCTGGCTCAAGGCCGACATCCAGCGTCTCGCCGACGAGGGCGTCATCACCAGCCCCATCTCCGCCTGGCCGCTGTCCATGGGTGACATCGCCGAGGACGTGAACGCTTTCCGTGACGATAGGGAGCTCTCCTCACCCGCCGCCTCCGCGCTCGCCCGCATCCGCGACCTGAGCAAGTACGAGACCCGCACCAAGGTCTGGCGCACCGAGGCCGAGGTGAGCTTCACCGAGAATCCGCTCTTTGTCCGCGGCTTCGAGGACGTGCCCCGGGGCGACGAGGAGGGTTGGGCCTCTACCGACTGGACCGGCGACCGCTTCGCCATCAAGGTGCGCGCCGGCTTCGCCGACGACCCGGTGGACGAGCAGGACTTCCGCATGGACGGCTCCTACGCCACCCTGGCGCTCGGCAACTGGATGATCGGTGCCGCCGCGGTGGACCGCTGGTGGGGGCCGGGCTGGGGCGGCAGCCTGATCCTCTCCAACAACGCCCGGCCCATTCCCGCGCTGGTGCTGGAGCGAAACTTCTCCACGCCGTTCGAGAGCCCGTGGCTGTCCTGGATCGGACCCTGGTCGACCAGCGTCATCTGGGGGCAGCTCGAAAGCGGCCGGGAGGTTCCGAATGCCCGGTTCTTCGGCTGGCGGGTGAACTTCCGGCCATTGCCGTCGCTGGAGATCGGGCTGCTGCGCACGGCGCAGTGGTGCGGGTCGGGGCGCGAGTGCGATGCGGATGCGTTCCTCCGAGTCCTGGCCGGCGACACCAACGTGGAGGAAGGTGAGACGCGAAGCAGTGACGAAGCCAACCAACTCGCCGGCTACGACGCCCGCTGGCTGTCCCCCATCGGTGATCTGCCGTACGCGGTCTACGGCCAGCTCATCGGCGAGGACGAGGCGGGCGGATTTCCGAGCCGCTACATGGGCATGGGCGGCGTCGAATTCTGGGGCCGCAGCGAGGCGCTGAAATCCGACTGGCATGCCTATGTGGAAGTCTCCGACACCACCTGCCAGTTCTACGAGGACTCGAAGATCTTCAACTGCGCCTACAACAACGGCTCCTACCCCACCGGTTACCGTTACAAGGGCCGCTCCATCGGCCATTCCACGGACAACGACGCGCGCACCGTCACCGCCGGCGTGCTGGCGCGCCACGACCAGTACGGCAAGTGGCACGTCACGGCGAAATTCGCCGAGCTGAACCGGGGCGGTCCGCCCGACACGCGCAACACCGTGACATCCACGCCACAGGATCTGCTGGACCTCAGCATCACCCATAGCCGGGACACGAAGTTCGGCAAGCTGGATCTCGGCGTCGGTGTGCAGCAGCTGGATGACAAGGTCGCGAACACGGACTCCACGGATGTGCGCTTATTCGTAAGACTGACTCAGCATTTCGGATGACCGTGCAACGTTCCCTCCGGTTTTTCGCCCCACTGGCCGCGCTGCTCCTGGCTGCTGGCCTGATCCTTGCGCTCGCGCCTGCGAGCTACGGCCAGTCGGTGTCCCTGACGCCCGAACAACAGCGCATGCTGAACCAGCTGCCGCCGTCCCAGCGCCAGGCGGCACTGGAGCAGCTGCGCAACCTCCGGGTCTCCTCCGGCGGTCAGCAGCAGTCGAGCGGCAACGGCGAGCAGCAGCCGATGCCGGCCATGCCGATGCCGGCGCCGGAGGACGAAGAAAGGGAAGGCCCGCCGACGTTTCGAGCCGGCGATACGCTGGTGTTGAATGTCAGCGTTAGGGAAACCGAGGGACCCGCGTTGACGCAGTCCGTGCAGCAGTCCCGCGATGCATTGACGCGCCGTCTGCTGAACGGCAACCCGTACCAGCTCGATTCGATTGGCCGCCTCGTCCTGGAAGGCGTCGGCGAGATCCCGCTCTCCGGCCTCACCGAGGAACAGGCGACGATGCGTCTGGCCGCCGAGCCTTCGCTGTCACAGCTCAGCATCAAGGTAAACCGCCTGCCACTGGATCCCGTGGGCGTCGAGGCGCTGGAGCCGTTCGGTTACGGACTCTTCGAGCGGGATCCGTCGCGACTGCGGCCGAACCGGGCCGTGCCGGTGGCGGCTGACTACCTCGTCGGTCCCGGGGATACGCTGCGCATCCAGCTCTTCGGCAACCAGAACGCCGACTACGAGCTGCCGGTGGAGCGTAACGGCATGATCCGCTTCCCGGAGATCGGACCCATCTCCGTGGCGGGCCGCAGCTACGCCAGCGTGCAGGAGCTCATCGGTGAAAGGGTGCGGGAGCAGTTCATCGGCACCCAGGTGAGCGTGACCCTCGGCGAGCTTCGTGCGCTGCAGGTGTTCGTGGTTGGCGACGTCAAGTCGCCCGGCTCCTATGCCGTAGACCCGATGTCCACCATCACCTCCGCGCTGGCCCTGAGCGGCGGGGTGGCGCGGCAGGGCAGTCTCCGGCGCATCCAGCTGAAGCGCCAGGGCGAGATAGTACAGACGCTGGATGTCTACGACGTACTGCTGCGCGGCGACACCCGCAGCGACGTGAGACTGCAGTCCGGCGACGTCGTCTTCGTGCCGCCGGTCGGCACCCGGGTGACCGTGGCCGGCGAGGTCAACCGGCCGGCCATCTACGAGTACCGCGGTGCTGCCAACGTGGAGGACGTCATCGGCCTGGCCGGCGGGCTGAAGCCGGCCGCCTACAAGCCGGGGGTGAAGATCGAACGGCTGGAGCCCGGTGCCGGCATGCTCGTGCTGGCGGCGAACCAGAATGAGACTGCCGGCCGCGCGCTCAAGGTCGCCGACGGCGACACGGTGGTCGTGCCGAAAGGGATCGCGCAGCTCGAGCAGGCGGTACGGCTGGTCGGCAACGTGCAGCGCCCCGGCGACTACCAGTGGCGGGACGGGTTGCGTATCACCGATCTCATCCGCAGCAGTCGTGATCTCAAGGAGAACAGCGATCTTAACTACGTGCTGATACGGCGTGAGGTCGTGCCGAATGCCGAGCTCGCTGTCGTATCGGCGGATCTTCAGGCTGCCTGGCGGTCGCCGGACACCGCAGCCGATGTACTGCTGAACCCGCGGGATACGGTCTATGTATTCGACCTCGAGGTGGGGCGGGAGCATATCGTTGCGCCGCTCATCGATGAGTTGCGGCTGCGCTCGTCGCGGGCGCAGCCGTTGCCGGTGGCGCGAGTTGGCGGGCAGGTCAATGCGGGCGGCGAATACCCCCTGGAGCGGGGAATGCGCATCGCCGACCTGGTGAGAGCCGGTGGCGGCCTGGACGAGTCTGCCTATCTGGCAGAGGCTGAACTCACTCGCTACGAACTCGTGGACGGTGAGGCGCGAGAGACGGAGTTGCTCGAGGTCGACCTCGAGGCTGCGCTGACCGGCGACCTTGCGCACAACGTGCCGGTGCAGTCGTTCGACTATCTGAATATCAAGGAGATTCCCCGCTGGCGTGATCAGGAGTTCGTGGAGATTCTGGGTGAGGTTGCTTTCCCCGGGCGTTATCCGATCAAGCAGGGGGAGACGCTGCGGCACGTGCTCGAGCGGGCCGGAGGGCTGACGGATATGGCATTCCTCGAAGGCAGTGTCTTCACGCGGCAGGTGCTGAAGGAGCGTGAGCGAGAGCAGCTGGACGTGCTGGCGAATCGGTTGGAGAGTGATCTCGCGTCGATGTCTCTGTCGGATCCGGGGCAGTCGGAGGCTGTGAGCACGGG
>CAYRUH010000099.1:0-1666 GCA_964427415.1 uncultured Woeseiaceae bacterium
GCCTGACACTGCGCGAGAACACCGAGCGGCCGGTAACGGTGACCATGGGCACCAACGAACTGATCAATGCGAGCACCCTCGCCGACAGCGTCGCCAGGATCATGGCCGGCGAGTGGAAGACGGGCAACCGCCCGCCGCTGTGGGACGGCCAGACCGCCGCCCGCGCCGCAGAAAGCCTCAAACACTTCCTGAGATTGTAGGAGGGGATTTATCCCCGATAAATGGCAGGAAAGGATTTATCCCCGATCGCTGAAAAACCAACCGTCCGGATGAACCCAGCCAAACGAGCCACCCCACGCCCCCCGCGCTCCGCTCCCCTGCTGACCGCAGCCCTGGTGACCGCAGCCCTGCTCGCCGGGCTGCCGGCGGCCGCCGGCATCGCCGACGATCTCTCGTTGAGCGGCAGCGCCGAGCTTGACCAGGACGGCGGCTGGCGGCTCTCGGCAGCGCTGCGCGGCGATATCGGTGCCGAGACGCGCTGGAATCTCGGCGTATCCCGTTCCGAACTCGAGGATGACCTCTCCGGCCTGACCACCACCGGCGCCCGCGCCGGCCTGACGCGCCGCTTCGGCCCGCTGGCCGTCGACCTCGCGCTGCGGTGGTGGGAGGATTCGGACATCGTCCAGGCGCGGATCGTCGGCGGCGGACTGACCTGGGAAGGCGACGCCGCCTACGCGGGCGTCTCCGTGGAGCGGCGCCGCAGCGATTTCGACCCCTTCCGTGTCGCCACCCTGATCCAGCTGCCGAACCGGGATCCGATCGCCGTGACGGCGACGGCGGATTGCGATCTCGACGACACCGGCATCGGGGCAAACGCCGGCTGGTTCGCCGGCGGCTGGTACGCGGCGCTGGATGCCATGAGCTACGACTACGACCGGGCCGAGTGCGGCTTCGACTCACCGGTGATCGAGACGCTCAGGAACGCCGACCGACGCGTTTTCGTGCAGCTGGCAGGCCGGGTGGCCGCCCGGCTCTCGAACACCGCCGGCCTCCGCCTGCAGGCCGACAATGCTTTCCTCGATTACCGCGCGGGCGTACAGGGCGGTCTCGAGCGCCTGGAGCGCGGCTACTATCTGCGTTACGAACGGGCCGAAGAACGCTTTCTCGGGCTGCAGTCGCAGACGATCACCCTCGGCATGAATTTCTACCGGGAATCCGGTCACTCGTTCGGCATCTATGCCGGCGTAAGCGACGGCGACGCCTTCGATACCGTGGCGTTCATCGGCGTGGACGGGCGATTATCGCTGCGATGAGAGGCGATTCGTCGTATTAACGCCGCTTGCCATATAACCATATCTGTCATATGGTTCTCCATATGAAGACCACGCTGAACATCGACGATACCGTCATGCAGCGGCTGCGCGAGGAGGCCGCCCGCCAGGGCAAACCCATGGCGGAGCTGGTGGAAGCCGGCCTGCGACGGATACTGGCCACCGCACCGAAGGAGCCCGTGCCATTGCCGGAGCTGCCCGCGCTGAACAGCGGCGGCATGCGTGTCGACGTGGCGGACCGGGATCGCTTGTACGAGGTCATGGAAGACCGTTAAGTGCTGGTCGTCGACACGAACGTACTGATCTACGCCGCGGATCGGGATTCCCCCTATCATGAAGCGTGTCGTGAACGTTTGGAGCAATGGCGTAGTCAGCCGGCGCCGGTGTTCCTGACC
>CAYRUH010000099.1:1766-3664 GCA_964427415.1 uncultured Woeseiaceae bacterium
GGCGCCGGTGTTCCTGACCCGGGGGTGGCGCTTCTCGAACCCACCGATCGGCACCGGGCGGTCCTCGAAAAGACGCTCACCGAGCTGCCGGTACTGCGCGGGAACCTGATCCACGATCTGCACAACACTGTGCTGATGCGCGAGCACGGCTGCAGCCGCGATCAACCCCCGGCCCCTTCTCCAGCCTGGAAGAGGTCAGCGTAAATGGCCTCGATGCGTTCCACTTCTTTCTCGGTAAGCTTTGCGAACTCTCTGCCGCGGGCACGTTTAGAGAGAGTGCCTTGGTTCTGGTGCAGAAAACTGAACAGCAGCTCCACCGTCCGGCCGGGCATATCCACAATATCGATGAGCTGCCGCCGGAAAGCGTCATGGCGTTGCAGGAATCCGGCTTCGTCGGGTATATCGTGTTCGATGGTTCGCTGGACGCACTGATAGAGGAACTGTGCGTGCGGGGTGGCATCGAAGAATCGGTAGAGATCCGCGGTGTCGTTGAGAACCTCGACATTGTTGCGCGGTGTCGGCCGCCATTCAATGCATGGAAGTAACCGCGCTGAGTAGGTTTCCAGGGTATCCCGGTAGGTGGAAATGTTGTCGAGAATCGCCGAGGAAACCGGGAAAACCATATCGGGCGGGTTAAAGCCGCGCTGGGCGAGTACATGGTGAATAAGGTAGCGATGTAGCCGTCCGTTTCCATCCTCGAAGGGGTGGATATAGATGAACGCGAAGGCCAGGACCGCCGCGGCGATAACAGCGTCCATCTCGGGGGCAATGTGTTGGTCGAAGTGCACGAGCCCTTCCAAGAGACCTTCCAGGTCGTCGGGCCTGGCGCTGATATGTTCCGGGACAGGGGTCAGTGTGGCTCGATCATGTTCTCCAACGAAACCGCCCTCTGTCCGAAGCCCGATATACACAAACCGGCTATCGCCGATGACGATGTGTTGTAGCCGGATGAGTTCATCAATGGTGACGGGGTGGCGACCGGCCTCGCCGATGACCTGTGCCCAACGCTGGATGCGTGTCTGAGAGGGCGACTCCCCCTCGATGGCATAGGTGGATTTCGAGTCTTTCAGGAGCAGGAATGCCGCTGTTCGCGTGACAAGGTCTTTCGGGAGATCGGCAATGACTTGGCGTGCCTGCGTTTGCAGATTGGAGGCCAGGAAGCTGTCGAGCGTCTCCGTGCGAAAGACGAGGGGGCAAAACGCCGGGGTGCCCGGCAGGTTGTCTCTGACGCGATGGCGCGGCGAGTTTGAGCCAGGTATGGCGCATTGACGATCCGGGTCGACTATCGGGACATAGCGACCCCGGGTGGCATCCGGCAGGTCAAGTTGGGTCCCGAGAAACCATTCATAAAGAAACCACAGTCGGCGAGCATAGCTGCCGGAGGGTGTGGCGCGAACGATGGCTTCGATGGGCTGTGGGCCGATCTTGAGGAACAGACCCTTGAGTATGCCGAGATCGAGCCCTTCGTATTTGAGGGCGAAGGTCAGGTTTCCGGCCAGGGAGGTTTCAGGTCGGTGACGCGGTGTGTAGAGCGTCCATTGCCCCCGGATACGGATCTTGTGCTTCTCGCCGATAGCCGCAAGTTTGCGCGGAATCGGGACCTGGAGATCGTAGGCGTCAATAAGAGCGCTGTAGCCGGCGAGCGTAACGCTCTCGGGCAGGTAGCTGCCGCGGAAAGCGCGAACCGGCCTTGCCGGAATAGGGTGGGGGCTTCGCGCCATGAAATTTGATCCCTCGCTCTGAAAAGTGGGTTTCCTGATCTCTTGTCGTGAAAAATGATCCTATCACGTGAAAATCGATTCTAAAAGCTAGTATTCCGTGAAAAAACGTTACTCTCTCTTCGTCGTTCGACCTTGATGCCCAATCCTCATGACAGACTCTCTGCCTTGCTCAGCAGC
>CAYRUH010000100.1:0-3611 GCA_964427415.1 uncultured Woeseiaceae bacterium
TGGGTTTAGAACGTCGTGAGACAGTTCGGTCCCTATCTGCCGTGGGCGTTGGAAACTTGAGAAGAGCTGCTCCTAGTACGAGAGGACCGGAGTGGACGCACCTCTGGTGTTCCGGTTGTCACGCCAGTGGCACTGCCGGGTAGCTATGTGCGGACGGGATAACCGCTGAAAGCATCTAAGCGGGAAGCCCCCTTCAAGATTAGGTTTCCCTGGACCCTCGAGGTCCCTGAAGAGCCCTCGAAGACTACGAGGTTGATAGGCTGGGTGTGGAAGTTCAGTAATGGATGAAGCTAACCAGTACTAATTGCTCGTGAGGCTTGGCCATATAACACCAAAGCGTTTTCGCGACGCTAAGCGACACTCTGACGTCAAAACTTTCCAGATTGTTAACTCAACATGGAATCTGATGTGCATGTGGGAGGGCCTTCAGGCCCGATCAAAATCGCGGCTGAAGCCGCTCCTACGTTGCCAGATTCATACCGGTTTGCCTGGCGGCAATAGCGAGCGGGAACCACCCGATCCCATTCCGAACTCGGAAGTGAAAACGCTCAGCGCCGATGGTAGTGTGGGGTCTCCCCATGTGAGAGTAGGTCACCGCCAGGCTTCTAGACGAGAAGGCCGCCCTGTATTCCGGGGCGGCCTTTTTTTTGCTCGAGCGGCGCCCTGATCACCATTAGCGTATGGTCCTCGCGCGGGGATCGGCGCGCAGCGTGCGGTCTGGGCTCAGAAGCCGAGCTTCTCCAGGGCCGCCGAAATTTTGGAATTCATCGCCTCCCGCTGCAGCGGGAACGAGCGGAAAAAGTCACGGCGCGTCAGTGATGGATTGCGCGCACGGACGTTGGCGGCCCATTTCCTCGCGCGTACCTCGTCGCCCGCGAGTTCCTGGGCCGCCGCGGCGATCATCGCAATGAGAACATGCGCGCCCGGCGACCGTGCCGCGCGGTCCGCCCATACGGCAGCCTCGTGGTACTCGTTCCGCGCCATGTGAATGAAGCCGCGCGTGCCCAACATCGCGTAATACAACGGGTCGAGCGGGCTCAGCGTCATCGCAAGATCAACTCCCTCCCGGGCTTTGGAACTATTGCCGGCCATCGTCTCCGTCCACGCGTGGGCATAGATGCCCTGCGCATAGTTCGGGCTGAGTGAGGTAGTCCGTTCGAGCCACGCCGCGGCACGCTCGAGATCCGCCTCCAGCCAGAAGCTGCGGCCCATCGTGAAATTCGCGAACGGATCGAGCGGATCGATATCGACGGCGTGTTGAGCGTAACGCCGAGCCTGCGCGATCTCGCCCGGGATGTCGTCGGTCTGTCTCAGGAACGCCGACTGGAAGTGCACGAAAGACAGGCCGGCCTGCGCGCGCGCGAATTCCGGATCCCGCTCGATCGCATGGGCGAAGAGTTCGGCCGCGCTCGCATTGTCCCTGCGATTGAAGCGATACATATGCTGAAGCCCGAGATGGTAGGCTGACCAGGAATCCAGATTCGCCGTCGGCTGCAGGCGTGCGGCTGCGGCCTCGTGCAGGGGAATCTGGATCTCCAGCGACGTCAGTACGCGCGCACGAATCTCCGCGCGCACCGCGTGCACATCGTCGACGAATCCGCTGTAGCGCTCCGCCCAGACGATATCGTGGTCCCGGGTGTCAACCAGTTCCGTGGTGACCACCAGGCGCCGGCCCGTTACCTCGACGGCTCCGGTGAGGCAGTAGCGCACGCCGAGCAGCCGGCCCGCTTCGCCGGGGTCCATGCCGCCGCCGCCAAGACGGAAGGAAGAACCGCGGGCGATCACGAACAGCCAGCGCAGACGCGCCAGTTCCGCGATCAGCTCGTGAGGCAGGCCCTCGGCGATCGTGCTGTAGACATCGGCTTCGCCGATCACGCGAAACGGCAGTACCGCGATCGACGGCCTTGCCGCCGCGGCTGCGCCGTCGGCCGACTCGGGCGTGGCGGATTCAGCGTTGACGTTGGCGCTGGCGCCTGGCGACACGGCGGCCGGCTGCCGCTCGATCTGCACGTCGGCGACGAAACGAACGCCCCGGCCGTGGATCGTCCTGATGAACCGCTGAGTCTTGCCGTCGTCGCCCAGCGCCTTCCGGGCCGACTTTATGCGGCTGCCGAGCGTCGAGTCGGTCACCACGCGCCGGTCCCACAGCTTCTCGAAGATCTCGTCCCGCGAGACCAGCCGGTCACGGTGTGCCACCAGCAGCGCGAGCAATGCGAATACCTGCGGTTCCACAGGCCGGGGTCGGCCGTTGGCCCGGAGTTCGGCCTTGTCGATATCCAGCTCGAATCGATCAAAGCGGTAGATCATGCCGTCCAGCATAAGACAGCGGCCTGCCGTCTGTCCGCAAATCTCCATGAGATCTCCACGTGCCCTCCAAGCGCCGTGAGGCTCTGCGCGGTAAAAAGGCCGACATCGCAGCAGACCAGCCGCATCAGAAGGGAGCAGACAACGATGAAACATACCCGTACCGAGTTGCCGACCCGCCTGGAAGCAGGCGGCGTCTGTATCCAGGCTCAGGACTGGGGCGAACTCAATGTGGCACGCATACGCTTCCCCGAGGGAGCGGATGCCACGCCGTTGCTGGAGGGTATGCCGCAGAACCTGTGCCCGTGTCCGCACTGGGGAGCGGTGCTCAAGGGCTCCATCCACGTGCGCTACGCGGGCGGGCACGAAGAGGTCGTGCGCGCCGGCGAAGTTTACTACTGGCCGCCCGGGCACACGGTCTGGGTGGATGAAGACTACGAGGCCATCGAGTTCAGCCCGAGCGGACAGATGGGCGAGGTGATCGAACACCTTAAGACGAAACTGCAATCCGGAGGATAAAGCCATGCCACTGGTAACGATCGACGTGATCAAGGACGTATTCACTGCCCGGCAGAAGGAGGAGCTGATCGAGAAGGTGACCGCCGCGATGATCGAGGTCGAGGGCGAGGCGATGCGCCCGGTCACCTGGGTACGAATCAAGGAGTTCGAGGGCGGCGACTGGGCGATAGGCGGCGACCGGCTTGCCGCAGCGGACGTACACGCCATGGTCAAGGCCAGGACGGGCTAACCGCGATCCGGCCCGGACGACCCCCTGCTGTTTCCGCACGCGACCGGGAACGAGGCCGTCCGGGCGCCTAAGCCGTTGCCGCCAGCCAGGACTGGAGTCCGGCGGCTTCGACCAGTCTGATCCTGCCGTAGCGGCACTCGAGGAAGCCGTCTTCCTCGAGGCGGCGCAGGTTCTCACCAACGGCGCTGCGCGACACATTCGCGAGAAACGCGATGTCGTGGTGCGTTACGTCGATCTCCCGGCAAGGCTCCACATCCGCGAAACCACTGCCGCGCACGCCGGCGAGCCTGAGCAGGACCGCGGCGACGCGGCGTCTGGGCAGGCGAATCGTCATGTCGTCCACGGCGCAGAACGCGGTTTTCACGTTGCAGGCCAGTGATACGGCAAGCCAGCGCCAGAGCCCCGGTTGTTCTTTCAGCAGCCCCTCCAGTTCTCGTGCCGCCAGGCGCAGGCAGCGGCTTCGCCGGGTTGCGATCAGGCTGGTCGCACGCGGCTTTCCGACGCAGTGCGCCAGTTCGCCGAACCAGTCGCCCGGGCGGTAGAGGTGGAACGTATGTGG
>CAYRUH010000101.1:0-3412 GCA_964427415.1 uncultured Woeseiaceae bacterium
TACCGGGCGAACATCATGGACCATAACTACTCGCGGCATTACCGCATCGGGGAAGCGGCGCCGGATACCGCCGAATGATCACGGTCTATTCCGATCGCCACCGTCTCCATCACGGCCGCCGCGAGCTGAACGACGGCGCACTGGTGCCGGTCTTCGAGCGCCCGGAACGGGCCGATGCGCTGCCGCTGGCCTGGCCGGCCGGGGGCCTGCGCCTGATCGAACCAGTCGAGCCGGACCACATCGACGGCCGGCTCGGCTATTAGTCCTTCGACGCCGGCACGCCGATCACGGCGCGATCCTGGACGTGGACTACCACCACGGCAACGACACCCAGGAGATCTTCTATGCGAGAAGCGACAATGTGGTCAACGCCCTGCGGGGCTGTGGCCAGGGCGCAGCGTCGGCCGCTCGGGAACCCATGACAATCGGGAACCCATTGGCGGACCACCTGTCGGAACAGGGGTCGCCACACGACCCTGGGCTGCGCAGGTCCATTTGCTAGCAGCCTGTCGGACTTAGGGCATCGTCGCGAGGCGTGTGGGAATCGAGGACAGAATTTCGATCGTTTGAGGCGAATAGTGGTGACTATTTAACGAAAACGAGCGGAATTCCGGACCGATTCCCATCAGCCACAGCAGATGATCCTAAGTCCGACGGGCTGCTAGAATGCGCGGCCTTTCGAGGCACCCGAGAGAAGAAGGCAGACCATGAATCGCATCATACCGCTCGGCCGGGGGCTCGCCGCCCTCGCCCTGTCCCTGTCCGCACTCGCGGCGGGCGCCGCGGCGCCCGCGTCGGACATCGACATCCCCTACACCGAGTTCACCCTGGACAACGGGCTCACCGTCATCGTCCACGAAGACCGCAAGGCCCCCATCGTGGCGGTGAACGTCTGGTACCACGTGGGCTCGAAGAACGAACCGGAGGGGAAGACCGGCTTTGCACACCTGTTCGAGCACCTCATGTTCAACGGTACCGAGAATTACGACGGCGAGTATTTCGTCCCGTTCCAGAAAGTGGGCGCCACCGATCAGAACGGCACCACCAGCTTCGACCGCACCAACTACTTCCAGAATGTCCCCTCGACGGCCCTGGACCTGGCCCTGTGGATGGAGTCCGACCGCATGGGCCACCTCCTCGGCGCGGTGGACCAGGACAAGCTGGACGAGCAGCGCGGCGTGGTGCAGAACGAAAAGCGCCAGGGCGAGAACCAGCCCTACGGCCAGGTCTACAGCCACATCTTCCGCAACCTGTTCCCCGAAGGTCATCCCTATCAGTGGCTGCCCATCGGCTCCATGGAGGATCTGAACGCGGCCAGCCTGGAAGACGTGCAGGACTGGTTCCGGACCTACTATGGCCCGAACAACGCGGTCATCGTGATCGCCGGCGACGTCAGCCCCGAGGTGGCCCGTGAGAAAGCCGAGAAGTACTTCGGCGACATCCCGCCCGGACCGCCCATCGCCAAGTTCGAGGCCTGGTCGCCGAAGCGCGGCGCCGACGCCCGGGAGATCATGCAGGACCGGGTACCCCAGGCACGCATCTACAAGAACTGGGTGGGCCCGCACTGGAGCCATCCGGACGCCGAGCTGCTGAGCCTGGCCGGCAGCGTCCTGTCCTCCGGCAAGACCTCGCGGCTGTACAAGCGGCTGGTCTACGACGAGCAGATCGCCACCTCGGTGGACGCCTCGCCCTATTTCGCCGAGATCGCCGGCGTGATCGGGCTCGAGGCCGCTGCCCAGCCCGGCGGCGACCTGGCCGCCATCGAGAAAGCCCTGGACGAGGAGCTGGCCCGCTTCCTGAAGGAAGGCCCGACCAAGGACGAACTCGAGCGCGCCAGGACCCGGTACATCGCGGGTTTCGTGCGCGGCGTCGAGCGCATCGGCGGCTTCGGTGGAAAGTCCGACATCCTGGCGCAGAACGCCGTCTATGCCGGCGACCCGGACTTTTACAAGATCTCGCTGGCCCGCATCGAGGCCGCAACACCGAAGAGTGTGGTGGATGCGGCACGGCGCTGGTACGACGCGGGTTCCTACACCCTCGAGGTGCACCCCTTCCCCGAGCTCGCCGCCAGCGGCGAGGGCGCCGAGCGCAGCGACGGGCCGCCGATGCCGGCCGCGTTCCCGTCGATAGACTTCGACGAATTCGAGCGGGCGACGCTCGACAACGGCATGGAGCTGATCGTGGCCAGCCGCGATGCCGTACCGGTGGTGAACTTCACGCTGCTGCTGGACGCGGGCTATGCCTCTGACCAGGTCGGCGAGCCGGGCACCTCCAACCTGGCCATGTCCATGCTCGACGAGGGCACGAAGCGCCGCGATGCGCTCGCCATCTCCGAGGAACTCTCGCGCCTCGGCGCGAACCTGGGCGCCGGCTCCAACCTGGACATGTCCACGGTCTCGCTGAATGCGCTGGCGGCGAATCTGGACGAGTCGCTCGATATCTATGCCGACGTCATCCTGAACCCTTCTTTCCCCGAAGCGGACCTGGCGCGGCTGAAGAAGCAGTTCGGGGCCCAGATCCAGCGGGAGAAGGTGACGCCGATCTCGATGGCGCTGCGTGTCTTCCCCGAGCTCATGTATGGCGAGGGTCATGCCTACAGCCTGCCGCTCACCGGCTCCGGCACGCTGGAGTCGCTGGAACGGATCGACCGGCAGACCCTGGTCGATTACCACCGCACCTGGTTCCGCCCCAACAACGCGACCATGATCGTCGTGGGCGACACCTCCATGGAGAAGATCCGGCCGAAGCTCGAGAAGCTGTTCCGCGACTGGGAGCCGGGTTCCGTGCCGATCAAGAACGTCGATGCGGTGGCCCAGCAGCCGGAGGAGAAGATCTACCTGCTCGACCGGCCGGATTCCGAACAGTCCATCATCTTCGCCGGTCACGTCATGCCGCCGAAGGCCAATGCCGACGAGTTCGCTATAGATGCCATGAACAATGTGCTCGGCGGCGATTTCTCGGCGCGGCTGAACATGAACCTGCGTGAGGACAAGAGCTGGTCCTACGGCGCCCGCACGCTGATCCTGGACGCTGCCGGTCCCCGGCCCTTTGTGGGCTACGCCCCGGTGCAGACGGACAAGACGGCACCCGCCATGGCGGAGATGCGGCGCGAGATGGTGGAGATCGTCGGCGAGCGCCCGCCCACCGAGGACGAACTGGCGCGCGTGCTGGACGACAACACGCTGTCCCTGCCGGGCCGATGGGAGACCGCCGGTGCGGTCGCCGGCTCGCTGGTGGAGATGGTGCGTTTCGGCTATGACGACGATTACTGGGACACCTACGCCGAGAACGTGCGCGGCCTGTCGCTGCAGGAGGTGAGCGAGGCCGCCGACGAATACGTGAAGGCCGACAATCTGATCTGGGTGGTCGTCGGCGACCGGGCGAAGATCGAGAGCGGGATCCGGGCGCTGGA
>CAYRUH010000102.1:0-3411 GCA_964427415.1 uncultured Woeseiaceae bacterium
CGTGTAGGAGGGCCTTCAGGCCCGATTCGGCTGTGGGACGGCCTTCAGGCCCGATTCCGCTGTGGGAGGGCCTTCAGGCCCGATCCGGCTTTCTTCCCTGGCCGCCCTGCGGGCGTATCCATCTTGCTGCCGACAAACGGCCGCGGCAACAGATATCCCCGCGTGACGGCCGTGCCCGTGGTGGCGTGGAGGATTTGCGAGTCAGCAGCGCTCACTAGCAGCCTGTCGGACTTAGGATCATCTGCTGCGGCTGGTGGGAATCGGTCCGGAATACCGCTCGTTTTCGTTAAATAGTCACCACTATTCGCCTCAAACGATCGAAATTCTGTCCTCGATTCCCACACGCCTCGCGACGATGCCCTAAGTCCGACAGGCTGCTAGCGGATGCCAATGCCGTCGGCTGCGCACTGCCTGCAATGTGCCGGTTCAGGCGGCGAGGCCAACGCTGAGCAGCAACATAAGCAGCAGGAAAACGAACGCTTTCAAGGCGGGCCTGGTATTCGTACGGAACGCCTTGGCCGGGGACTCTAAAGGTGCTGATGGTGACACTTCCATTTCGCTGACGATTGGATCATGCCCACGACCGCCCTGACTTCCGTGCGCACCCTGGTTTTTTGCCATTCGATACCTAATTTTCGGATACTGCGCACGTATCTTTGGCATGCAGGCGACTGTTCGGCCTTGGCGAGCCCGGGCGGGGAGGTATATTTGCTCGTCGAGAGAGAAGAACCGCTGTCAACACTCCTGGCGCTCAGGCAGCGCGCCGACGGCGGCCAGGGCGCCATCGCGCTGGTGGGCGGCGAGGCGGGCATCGGCAAGACCTCGCTCACCGAGGAGCTGCGCCGCCGACTCGAGACCGACTGCAACGTGGTCTGGGGCGGCTGCGACTCGCTGTTCACGCCCCGCCCGCTCGGGCCGGTGCACGACATGGCGCTCGGCCTCGGACCCCGCATACGAAAGCTGCTCGACGACGGCGCCCCGCCCATCCAGCTGTTCCAGGGCGTGGTCGAGGCGCTGGAGTGCGAGGCGTCCACCAGCGTCATCATCATCGAGGACGCCCACTGGGCGGACCACGCCACGCTGGATTTCCTGAAATTCCTCGGCCGCCGGGTGGCCATGATGCGCACGCTGCTGGTGGTGACCTATCGCAATGACGAGATCGACCACGACCACCCGCTCACCCACGTGCTGGGCGAACTGCCGCCGTCGTTCACCTGGCGCATCGACCTGCAGCCGCTGTCGCCGGAGGGTGTCGGACAGCTGTGCGCCGATTCCGGTTACAGCGCCGACGAGTTGTACGAAATCACCGAGGGCAATCCGTTCTTCGTCTCCGAGCTGCTCGCCTATGGCAGCCCGGGCGAGCGCGCGATCCCGGCCTCGGTTCGCGACGCCGTCAATGCGCGCCTGAACCGGCTGGCGCCGACGGAGCGGGAGTTCCTCGAGACCATCAGCGTGATCCCCGGCGGCATCCCGGCAGCACTGCTCCAGCCGCTGTTCGGGGAGGCTGGCGAGACCCTCGCCATGGCCGCGGTCGGGCGCAATCTACTGGTGCACGCGGAGGCCGGCGGTCTGCAGTTCCGCCACGAACTCGCCCGGCTTGCCACGCTCGAACGGCTGTCCGCGAGCCGGCAGAAAGCGGCACACAGGCGCATCCTGGCCGCTTACCTCGAGCTGCCGGCCCCACCGAGTCTCGATCAGCTGGTATTCCACGCGGCAGGCGCGCTGGATGCGGCGAAGGTGCTCGAGTTCGCGCCGCGGGCGGCGGAGGTGGCGGCGCAGGTCGGGGGACACCGGGAAGCCGCCGCGCATCTCGCCACCGCGCTGCGCTTTGTGGACGAGGCCACACCGGAGCTGGCCGCTACGCTGTACGAGGGCTGGGCCTACGAGGCCGGACTGGCGCTCGGCATCGACGACGACGTCATCGAGGCCCGTCGCCACGCCATCACGCTGTGGCGGGCGCTGGACCGGATGGACAAGGTAGGTGAGAACCTGCGCTGGCTCTCGCGCATGCACTGGTACCGGGGCGAGGCCGGCGAGGCCGACCGCTTCGCCGACGAGGCCATCCGGGTGCTGGAGAGCGCGCCGCCGTCCGCCGAGCGGGCCATGGCCTACAGCCTGCGCTCCCAGCTGCACATGCTGAACGACCGCATGGACGAGGCCGTCCGGTGGGGCGAACGTGCCATCGAGCTGGCGCAAGAGCTGGACGCCGTCGAAGTCAAAGTGCACGCGCTGAACAACGTGGGCACCGCCCGCGCGTTCCGCGGCAGCCGGGAGGGTATCAGCCAACTGGAGGAGAGCCTGGCGCTGGCCTTCCGCCACGGCCTGCACGAGCACGCCGCGCGGGTGTATACCAACCTGGCCGAGTACGGCGTGGATTTCCGGGACTTCGCGCTGGCCGAGCGGATCATCGCCGAGGGCATCGCCTTCGACACCCAGCACGACCTCGACGCCTGGACCCACTACCTGGTCGGCCGGCAGGCGCAGCTGCGTCTGGAGCAGGGCCGTCTGAGGGACGCCGAGACCATCGCCGAGGGCGTGCAGAATCTCGAACGTCTCACGCTGCTGATGCGTCTGCCGGCACTGATCGTGCTCGCCCGTGCCCGACTGCGTCTGGGCGAGCCGGACGCCGACAAGCTGCTGAACCGGGCGATGAACGACGCGATCGCCACCGACGAGCTGCAGTACATGATCCCGGTTCGCCTCGGCTTCGTGGAGGCCGCCTGGCTGCGCGACGACCCGGAGGCGGCAGTAGCGCACCTGGAAGCGCTATGGTCGATGGGCGCGGAGCGCATGAACCAGTGGAGCGCGGGAGACGCGGCGGCCTGGGCGCGCCGCTTCGGTATGCAGGCACCGGCGGCGTTCACCGCCGACTCGCCGGCGCCCTACGCTGCCGAGATCGCGGGCGATCCCGCCGGCGCAGCGAAACTTTGGCTGGCCGTCGGCGCGCCCTACTCCGCCGGCCTGGCCTGGCTGCAGGCGGACGGTGACAGGGCGGCGGAGGCCCTGGCCAGCGCGGCGAAGATCTTCCGCCGCATCGAAGCCAACGCCGCGCTGGCGAAGACCAATCGGGTGGCGAAAGCGCTGGGCGTTGCCAACCGGCTGCCGCGCAGCCGGCGCGGGCCCTACAGGGTCGCGCGCAACCATCCGCTGGGTCTGACCCGCCGGGAGCAGGACATCCTGGCCCTGATGGTGAAGGGCGCGAGCAACGCGGACATCTCGGACGAGCTTTCGCGCTCGAAGCGCACCATCGAGCACCACGTCTCGTCGATCCTGACCAAGCTGAACGTGCAGAACCGCATGGAGGCGACACTGCGCGTGCACAACGAACCCTGGCTAATGCCAAAGTAGGAGGGCCTTCAGGCCCGATTTCACTAAGGATGCCGAGGTCAGAAGAGCGGATCGGGCCTGAAG
>CAYRUH010000103.1:0-3398 GCA_964427415.1 uncultured Woeseiaceae bacterium
TGCCGCTAACCATTTGCGGTTATCGCTTCCAGGTACGGCTGCATCTGTTTCCAGGCACCGCAATCCCTGGCCGCTTGCGCGATCTCGGCCGGCGTCGCTTTCCGTTCTTCTACCGCATTGCGGAGACACTCTATGGCGACGGATCGGTCGACAAACCGTCGACTTCGAAAGGCATCCGCCAGTGACTTGGGGATCGAATAGACCGGCACGTCGACTCCCGATATGACGTGCCTCTCGATGCCGTATTCGAGGTACGGAGAGCGAAAGCGAACGATTCGAAGGGGCGGGTACTCAACAGACGGTTCCCAGTCCCTTGCGCCTATGGCCATCCAGACCTTGCGTGGCATCTGGTCGGTCAGTTCATGAAAGGCAAGTGCCGAGATCATGCAGATCACGCCCCTGGGCACGCGCTTTGACGCCTCCGCCAGCGTGGATTCCAGATCCAGTTCGCTATCGGGTAGTTGGTACAGCCCCCTCGCCGCACGAATGACCGTACCAGCCCGGACAGCACGGGCAATCGTAGACGCAGCAATCCCCTCCTCCTTCAGCTCGCGGGCACGCATCAGCGGATGTTTTCGGAGTAGCTCGATCAGGTGATCTTGTTGGGTTGCAATAGTCATCGATGGTGTTACAAAACATCGGACACTTTTCCGTTTTGTCCGAGGTTTTGTAACACCATTGAGCGAGACTTACCAGCTGTCCGGTTCAGCCGCGGCCCCGGGACATCGACTACGGCAATGCCGACATCAGCGGCGGGGCCGATGCGCTCCGGCCAACCGGGGAGCTATGGATACCTGATGGCACAATAGCGCCAATACCTGGAGCGACCCGACCTTGCCCGACAAAAAACCACAAACAGCCGACCTCTTCGCCACACCGGCATCAACCCATCTTGCCGGGAACTGGCCACCCGCGGCCCGCTTCCCCCTCAACCAGGACGCCGCGCAAGTAGCCGACACCGTCCTGCGCGACCTCGCCGAATCCCGTCGCCCGCTCATCGTCACCGGCTACTCCACCCTGGACCGCATCATCGACTTCGTCGCCGCCGCGGACCGCTGCGAAGAGATCCGGGTCCTGTTCGGCACCGAGCCCTTCGAATCACGCCGGGATTCCTTCACCCTCGCCAATCGCGAGCTACCCGATGAAATCCGCGACTACTGGCTCGAGCGCGGCATCTCGGTGCGTCTGAGCGCGAAACTCCTGCTCGCCATCGAACGCGTGCGCACAGGCACAGTCTGCGCCCGCCACCTGTCCCGCGGCGGCTGGCGCCTGCATGCCAAGATCTATGTGGGTGATTCCGCCGCCACGCTCGGTTCCAGCAACTTCAGTGATTCCGGCCTCCGGAACCAGCTGGAGGCGAACGCGCGCTTCGAGTGCCGCGACGACACCCGCGACCGGGGCGCCAGGGAAGAGAAGCGGCGTTACCAGGAGACCGTCGCCATCGCAGAACAGTACTGGGCGCTGGGCCGGGACTACAACGACGAACTGATCGCCCTGCTGGAGCAGCTGCTGCGCCTGGTCACCTGGCAGGAGGCGCTGGCCCGTGCTGCCGCGGAGCTGCTGGAGGCCGAATGGGCGCAGCGCTATCTCCGCGGCGAGTACCTGCCCGGCGACGCATCCCTCTGGCCGTCCCAGCGCAGCGGTATCGCCCAGGCCCTCTACATCCTGAAAGAGCGGGGCAGCGTGCTGATCGCCGACGCGACCGGTTCCGGCAAGACCCGTACCGGCGTGCACCTGATTGGCGCGAAGATGCACGAGATCATCGCCTCCAACCGCCTGCGCCGCGGCAAGGCGCTGCTGATCTGCCCTCCGGCCGTCATGGAAGAATGGCAGGACGAGAGCGCCCGGGCCAGCGTGCACCTGGACGTCTTCTCCCACGGCAAGCTGAGCCGCACCAGCAACGACCCGAGCGACAAACTGAGCGACACGCTGCTCACCAACCTCCGCCGCGCGCAGATGCTGTGCGTGGACGAGGGCCACAACTTCCTCAACTTCATGTCCAACCGCACCCAGCAGCTGCTGCGGAACATGGCCGACCACGTGGCGCTGTTCACCGCCACGCCCATCAACCGCAGTGCGGTGGATCTGCTGCGCATCGCCGACATGCTCGGCGCAGACAACCTGGACGACTCCACGGTCGAAGCCTTCGGGCGCATGCTCGGCGCGCGCTCACTCTCCCGCACGCTCTCGGAGGAGGAGATCGCCGAGCTCCGCCGCGAGATCGCGAAATTCACGGTCCGCCGCACGAAACGCATGCTGAACCAGCTGATCGCGAAGGAGCCGGAGGCCTATACCGATGCCCGCGGCCGCCGCTGCCGCTTTCCGAAACACCGCGCCAGCACCTACCCGCTGAATGAATCGCCGGAGGACAGAGGCAAGGCACAGCGTATCCGTGAACTCACCGACCACCTCAAAGGCGTTCTCTGGTTCCGCAGAGACATCGCACTGCCGACGGCGTTGAAACGCCGGGGGATGACCGAGGAGCGCTTCCTCGCCGGCAGGCTGCGCGGCGCCAACAAGCTCGCCCAGTACAGTGTGATGAGCGCACTGCGCTCCTCGCGCGCCGCCCTGTTCGAGCATCTCCTCGGCACCGATGCGGCGGCGGCCCGCGCGAACCTGAAAGGCTTCACGAAGAACACACGCACCGGGGACGTCATCGGCCGGGTCGAAGAGGCGGCGGGCCGCCCGCCGCGCTCCCGGCTCTCGATCCCCCTGCCGGACTGGCTCGCCGACAAGGAAGCGCATCGCATCGCCTGTGAGCAAGAGATCGCCATCTATCGGGAGATTGCCACGATCACCGAGACCATCTCGGCAAAGCGCGAGCATGCGAAAGTGCAGCGGCTCGCCGACCTCTCGAGCCGATTCGACTACATCCTCGCCTTCGACAGCCGCCCGATCACGCTGGCCGTGATCCGCATGCTGCTGGAGAACCTCGAACCCGGACCGCGCATCCTGGTGGCCACCGGCGATACCCAGTCGGACCGCAGCGCGCTGCTGCGGGCCTTCTCGCCCAAAAGCGACGACCCCAGGCCGACCATCGGCCTGTGCTCCGACAGTATTGCGGAGGGCGTGAACCTGCAGCGCGCCCAGGCGCTCGTGCATCTGGACATGCCGAGCGTCGTCCGCATCGCCGAGCAGCGCGCCGGGCGTATCGACCGCCTGGACAGCCCCCATGACGCCATCCATGCCTGGTGGCCGGAAGACGCCGCGGAATTCGCGCTGCAGGCCGACGAGCGCTTCATCGAACGCTACGACACGGTCGACAATCTTCTCGGCTCCAACATGCCGCTGCCGGAGTCCATCCGCGGGCGATCCGGCACATACACGGCCCGGCAGGCGATCCGCGAATTCGAGACACGCGCCGGCAGCTGGGACGGCATCGACGACGCGTTCTCGCC
>CAYRUH010000104.1:0-3376 GCA_964427415.1 uncultured Woeseiaceae bacterium
GATACGGCGGGCGACGCGCTGCGCCTGCTCTACCGCCTGTCCAGGGCGGTGTAGGGCCTTCAGGCCCGACCCCGCCCCTGCTTCCCACCTGCCACCCTGCGGGGTAGCATTCCGCCATGGCGAAGAAGACCGGCCATGGCACTGTCTCCGAGGCAAAGCTCCTTCAGCTGCTGCAGCGCCACCAATGCCCCATGCCCCTGCACGCGATAAGGAGCTACTTCCTCGGCGGGATCGCCTGCCCGAAGCTCGAGACCCGTCCGCTGCAGTCGCTCGGCCATCTGTGGGGCGGTGAGCTGCCGGAGTTCGAATCCATGGACGAGGCCAACGAGCTGATCGAGGTGCTGGTGAATGGGCTGTGGAACGACCTCACCCGGCATCAGAGTGCCAGGCATCCGTTCCGGCTCACCGTCCTGGAGCCGCCGACAGAAACGGACGGCATCCGGCATTTCGCTCGTATCCGCCAGGAGGAGCTGGAGGCGTTCGTGGAAGGTCTCTTCGACGGCGAGGAGGCACTGTCCCTGCCGGAGAGCGCCCACCGGGCGGTTACCAATCTCGCCGAGATACGCGCCTTCTTCGAGGGCTATGCGCGTTTCGCGGAACACGACGTAACGCCCGAGACCATCAGGGAGACGGCGCGCAACCTGCAGCAGCTTTCGCTGATCGCGGGCAAGGGGATCAACCGGGCCGTGCTCGGCTGCTCACGGGCCCGCCGGCAGGCCATGGCCGGGATGCAGCATCGTGAGACAACCCGCCACTAACGGAGGAGCGGTGGTATGGGCCGAAAGGTACGCCGGGTACCCGTAAGTCTGGACACGCGGGGTGTGCAGCCGCTCTCCCATGAGGAGTTGAAGATCATACTGCGAGGCGCGGACGACCTGATCATGCAGGGCGGCCGCTCCCTGCTCGCCCGCGTGCTGAAGGGCTCGAAGCAGAAGGCGGTGCTGGAGAAGGAACTCGACCGCTCACCGGTCTACGGTGCCATGCGCGAGCTCTCCCTCGACGAGATCACCAGACGGATCGACTGGACCATCAAGGAGGGCTATCTCGCCATCGAATACGACTATCGGCTGCCGTTGCTGAGTTACACGCGCATAGGCTGGGCCATCGAGCGGGAGATTTACGCCACGGAGTTGCTGGAGCGCATTGACCGGGAACTCGAGATCGACCCGGCGCAGCCGGACCTGGCATGGTTCGGTGACCAGCACCCGGAGGTGCTCGAGCTGGTCGCCGAGAGCATCGCGCAGTCGGGCGATGCAAAATACGAGCCTGTCCTGGAAGTCTGGCAGGGCAGGGCCAGCCGCCGCATGCGCCGGCATATCCGCGCAGCCATCCGGGCCCTGAAAGCAACGTAGGAGGGGATTTATCCCCGACTGAATGATGAACCGGGGATAAATCCCCTCCTACGGCCCCTCCGACAATGCCTTGCTACCCCTCCAGCCGCGACGCCTTGCCGAAGAACGTCCGCAGGAACGCCGAGCCGCTGTCGAGGAACCGCATCGGGCTCATGCCGACGAAACGCTGGAAGTCGCGGATGAAGTGCGCCTGGTCGTAGTAGCCGTGGTCCAGCGCCAGTTCACGGATGTGCTCATAGTCGCCGGCAAGCAGCGCGCCGAACACCTCGTTCACCTGCACGATCTTCGCGTAGTGCTTGGGGGAGACCCCGACGGCGCGCACGAAGCGCCGGTGCAGCTGGCGGCTGGTGAGCCCGACCGCCTGGGCGAGTTCCCCGACGCTCACCACGCCGCGCCGGAAGGCGATCAGCCGGACAGCGGCATCCACCCGCGGCGTTGCCCTCGCGTCTCCGGCGAGCTTGCGCAGCGAGTCCTCGATGACGGCGATGCGCTCCGGCAGCGGCGCGCCGTCGTCCAGCCGCGCATCCAGCCAGGCGGCGTGCTGCGGAAAGTGATCCGAGAGGTCGTGGATGCTGTCCGTGTAAGGACTCGCATCCCGGCCGAACAACCGGTAGAAGCCGGTGGGCGTGAGCTCCGTGCCGAGCAGCTCGAAGCGTCCGTCGCTCACCAGCAGCGGCTGCTCGCGGCGCAGCTGACCGCCGATGAAAAACCGCGGCCGCCCCTCGTAGGTCCGGTCGCTGAACCGGACCGCCAGCGGTGATCCCGGCACATAGCTCAGGAAGATGCCCCCGGTCGGCGGGATGCGCAGGCTGGCCGGCCGTCCGTCGCGGCCCATCCCGTGCATGTGCCGATGGACGAAGGGAGCGAGGTCCTCGGCGCAGGGCAGCGTGGATACCTCCAGCGCGCTGTCGTCTGTGGTTCCTTCCATGCGCTGTGGCCCGGCATTGTTCCCGACGGCCCAGACCTAAGCATTACCGTCCGGTCGGTGCAAGTGGCGGCGGCCGGGGTGCGCCCGGATCAGCCCGGCCGGGATGTCCGATTTTTCCAAGCCTTGCCCGGTGAGAATGCCTAGATTCCAATATCGTCCATGGATGGTTGAGGCGCAGGGAAGCGCTATCTCCGGCGCCCATGACAGGCCCTGATGCTTGGAGAAAAACATGAAGAAAATGACCCGAACTCTGCTGATGCTCTCGCTAGCGGCACTGGCCGCCCCGGCCCCCGCCGCCCCGACCCTCGAGGTCATGACCCTCCAGGTCGGTCGCGCCAACATGCAGGCCATGCAACCCGCCGCCACCGCGGTGGAGCTCCGTGTCACCGTCCCCGATACCCGCATCCTCGGCCTCTCGGAAGACTCCATCGTCACGGCCTGGACCGACGACACCGGCGCGGACCTGCTCAAGCCGGTCGAGCTGCCGGAAGATGACATGGGCATGGGCATGGGCCGGATGACCACCAGCGTCGTGAATAACATCCGCCACAATCGCGTCTCCGTGGGTGAGGACGGCAACAGCATCCTCGTCACCGCGGTCACGCCGGCGCTGCCCGCGAAGGGCGCCGGCGCCCTGTCCCTGGACGGCAACCTGATCCTCCGGGTCGCCGGCGGCGGCGAAAGGACGGTTACGCTGGAGAACGTGTCGCTGGAAGAGGACGGCTTCGGCCGCATCAGGTTCGACGTGGATGGCGAGCAGCTCAGCTGCCGGCTCGACGCGGCCAGCGGCAGCGGCGCCGACAGGGTGAGCAAGTACTACTGCTTTGCCGAGGGGCTGAGGCCCCTGCGTTTCGTGGAACGCTGTTCCGAAGGCGTGGACGCCCCCGCCGGCGACGCGCGTCCCAATCTCATCGTCGTCGGACCCATCGAGGACGTGACCATCGATGTCGTGCTGCCCGAACCGGAGGACCTCGAGGTGCCGCTGGACCTCGACCTGGGGCTCGGTCTCGGCGGATAGGCGGGCGGCCTCGACTCTCGAAATTTCCGCGGACATGCTTATCCGGTTGAGTTCGGGACCCACTATATCTTGGGTTTC
>CAYRUH010000105.1:0-3364 GCA_964427415.1 uncultured Woeseiaceae bacterium
CGAGGCCGCCCATGCGCTGGCCATGGCCCGAATCGAGTGCCATTACTTCGTCAACGGCGGCTTCCTGGAGGAGGGCCAGCTGCTGCGCGACGTGCGCCGCATATGCAACATCCCCGCCGTCATCGTGCAGGGGCGCTATGATATGGTTTGTCCGGCCACCAGCGCCTGGGAGTTGCATCGGGCGTGGCCCGAGGCGCGGCTGCGCATCGTGCCCGACGCCGGCCACTCAGCCTTCGAGCCGGGTAACGTCCACGAACTGGTCACTGCCACGGATGCCTTCGCCTGAATCATGAAAAAACTGCTGATTACCAACGCGCGTCTCGTCAACGAGGGCGCAATCACCGACGCCGACGTGCTGATCGACGGCGAGCGTATCGAGAAGATCGCCCCCTCCATCCAGGCCGGCACCGGTACCGAGGTGCTGGACGCGGGCGGGCGTTACCTCATCCCCGGCATGATCGACGACCAGGTCCACTTCCGCGAACCCGGCCTCACCCACAAGGGCGACATTGCCACGGAATCCGCTGCGGCCGTGGCCGGCGGGATCACGAGTTACATGGAAATGCCGAACGTCGACCCCCAGACCACGACCATCGCGGCGCTGGAGGAAAAGTACGACCGCGCGGCCGGCCGGTCGTCGGCGAATTACGCCTTCTATCTGGGCGCGACCAACGACAACATCAGCGAGATCCGGGCGCTTGCGCCAGGCAGCGCCTGCGGCATCAAGGTGTTCATGGGCGCCTCCACCGGCAACCTGCTGGTGGACGACCCCGACGCGCTGGAACTCATCTTCCGCGACGCGCCGGTGATCGTGGTGACCCACTGCGAGGACTCGCCCATGATCTGGGAGGCCGAGGCCGCCGCCCGGGAGAAGTACGGCGACGACGTGCCGATGGGCGAGCACCCGCACATCCGCTCGGCCGAGGCTTGCTACAAGTCGTCCAGCCATGCGGTGGACCTTGCGCGCCGCCATGAGACCCGGCTGCACGTGCTGCACCTCACGACGGCGAAGGAGATGGAGCTGTTCTCCACGGCGTCCCGCAGCGAGAAGCACATTACCGCCGAGGTCTGCGTGCACCACCTCTGGTTCGACGAGTCCGACTATGCGCGGCTCGGCGCCCGCATCAAGTGCAATCCGGCCATCAAGAGCCGGGAGGACCGGGACGCGCTGCGCCAGGGCCTGGCCGACGGCCGCATCGACGTGGTGGCCACCGATCATGCGCCCCATACGGCGGAGGAGAAGGCAAACGCCTATTTCAACTCGCCGGCCGGCCTGCCGCTGGTGCAACATGCCCTCCCGAGCATGCTCGAGCACGTACACGAGGGCCGCTACAGTCTCGAGTTCGTGGTGGACCGCTGCAGCCACGCCATCGCCGACATCTTCGGCGTGGAACATCGCGGCTACGTCCGCGAGGGTTTCTACGCCGATCTCGCCATCGTCGACATGGACGACCCCTGGACCGTGTCGGCGGACAACCTCCTGTACAAGTGTCGCTGGTCGCCCTTCGAGGGCGTGACCTTCCGCTCGCGCATCCGCACCACACTGGTGAACGGCCGCATCGTCTGGGACGCAGGCCGCATCGTCGGCGAGCCTGCGGGCCGGCGCATGAGCCTCGGTCCGCCGACCCGCTGACGGTCCGTCGGGAACCTATCGGCCGCCGGCCCCCACCGGCCATTTCTGATCAAGGCATCGCCCGGGACTGATTGCCGGCCCGTCCCCGGCGCCCTATCATGCTGCGCTCAACGTTTCAGCACGGCGGGGGAGCGAGACCATGCTGCATTTTCCTCAGGTCGACTATAGTGTGGCCCAGACCATACTGCGACGCGCGGAACTGGACCCGGCCAATCGGGCGATCGTCTTCGAGGAGACGGAATACACCTATGCGGAGTTCGTGCATCGCATCCGGCGGGTGGCCTCCGTGCTGCAGGACGGTGGCGTCTGTCAGGGCGACCGGGTGGGCTACCTGGGCGTCAACCATCCCGCCTTCCTGGAGACTCTGCTGGCGGCCACGACGCTCGGCGCGGTCTTCGTCCCGCTGAACTTCCGTCTGACCGGGCCCGAACTCGAGTTCATCATCAACGACGCCGGCGTGCACACGCTGATCGCCGACGACATGCTGCGGCCGGTCATCGAGTCCGTGCGCGAGTCGCTCTGCGTGCGCCGATACCTCGGCGCGGAGAGCACAGCCGACGGGTGGGAGGACTACCAGGGGCTGCTGACGAACGCCGGACCGTACCCGGGCCACATCGCTGCCGCGCCCCACGACACCGCCATCATCATGTACACGTCGGGCACGACGGGTCGTCCGAAAGGCGCCATGCTCACACACGGCAACCTGCTCTGGAATAACGTGAGCGCCGCTTTCGCGCTGTCCTCAAACCCGGACGACATCACGCTCACCGCCGCGCCACTGTTCCACATAGGCGGACTCAACGTGACCACGCTGCTCGCCATGCAGGTGGGCGCCTGCGTGGTGCTGCACCGGGCCTTCGATCCGGGCAAGGCACTGGAGGACATCGCCCGCTACCGTTGCACGACCATGTTCGGTGCGCCGGCGATGTTCCTTTTCATGGCCCAGCAGCCGCGGTTCGCCGACACCGATCTCTCGAGCCTGCGCTCACTGGTGGTCGGCGCTGCGCCGGTGCCCAAGTCGCTGCTGGAGATCTACGGCAACCGGGGGGTGAATCTGGACCAGGGCTATGGGCTGACGGAGACGTCGCCGCTGGTGAGTTTCCTGAAATCCCAGTACACGGCGCAGAAGCTCGGCTCCGCCGGCAAGCCGGGCCTGTTCGGCGAGCTGCGCATCGCCGACGCCGACGGCCACAGCCTGGCACCCGGCGAAGTGGGCGAGATCCTCTACCGGGGCCCCAACGTGATGAAAGGTTACTGGAACCGGCCCGAGGCCACCGCAGAGGCCATCGACGAGGACGGCTGGTTCCACACCGGCGATGCCGGCTATCTGGACGAGGACGGCTTCCTGTTCATCAGCGACCGGGTGAAGGACATGGTCATCAGCGGCGGCGAGAACGTCTATCCTGCCGAGGTGGAGGGCGTGCTCTACGAACACCCGGCCGTGGCCGAGGTGGCGGTCATCGGCCTGCCGGACGAGAAGTGGGGTGAAGCGGTCACCGCTGTCGTGGCGCTGAACGAGGCCGCTGAACTCACGCTGGACGAGCTGCGCGACTTCGCCGACGGCAAGCTGGCGCGCTACAAGCTGCCGCTGCACCTGCACATCGTGGACGCGCTGCCCCGCAACCCGGCGGGCAAGGTGCTGAAATTCGAGCTGCGCGAGGAGCTGGGCTGAGAGATGCAGGAGGGCCTTCAGGCCCGATTGTTTGATGCATCGGGGCTGAAGCCCCTCCT
>CAYRUH010000106.1:0-2920 GCA_964427415.1 uncultured Woeseiaceae bacterium
GGCGGTTACCTCGCCATCCACTTCCTGGTCTACGGCCTGGTGACGGCCGCGTGCCTGCTGTGGGTGCGGCGCGCCGACGGACCGCCCGTCCGCGGCGAAACGAATTGGCCGAAGCTCGTCGTGGCGATCCTTCTCTCGACCGCCTGCATCGCCGGCGTGATCGCGCTGCTCCTCGACACGTACGTGACCTCCTTCGCCATCACGCCGCCCCGCGTGCCGCTGGTGTTCCTGATGCTCACCGGCACGCTCACCTACTTTCTCGCCGACGAGTGGCTCACCCGCGGCACTGAGACGGCCCGGGGCGGACACCTGTTCACCCGCTTCTGTTTCCTCGCCTCGCTCGGTATTGCTGTCGCGCTCTCATTCGAGGATCTGTTCTTCCTGCTGATCATCGCTGCCGTGATCGTGCTGTATTTCCTCGTGTATGGTTGCTTCGCCCGGTGGATCTACCGGGCTACCGGGCATCCGGCGGTGAGCGGGATCGCCACCGCCACCGCCTTCGCCTGGGCGCTGGCGGCGGTGTTCCCCATGCTCTCCGGGTAGGGCCTTCAGGCCCGATCATTCGGGGCTGAAGCCCCTCCTACGGGAGGACTATTCCGAACCCGTACGGAAACAACGGATCGTACTCCCCGTCCCCCACGTTGACGGGAATCTGCCCCGCATCCCGCGGCCACGAGAAACCGAGCCGGCCGCTGAAGTCATAGTCGCCGAACAGCACCTCCGCAATACCCTCGCCTTCCGAGCCCGGCAGCCAGGCGGCGACGAAGGCGGCCGAGCGCTCCAGTTCGTCGTTCACCAGCAGCGGGCGGCCGGAGACGAGCACCGTGACCACCTTCGTGCCCTGCGCATGGTAGGCGCGGATGAGTTCGCGCTGCTCTTCGGTCAGCACCAGTTCCTCCGCCTTGCGGTCGCCTATCCCCTCGGCATAGGGCTCCTCGCCCACGATCACTATGGCCACGTCGGCGCCGTCGCTGACGCCGGTGGGGCCCGCGTCGATCACCCGCGCGGCGCCGATCACGTTCCTGATGCCATCCATGATGCTGGTGGCACCCTCCACCGGGCGGGCGGGCTGGCCGAAGAGGTCCTGGTGGGCGCCCTGCCATTTCTTGGTCCAGCCGCCGCTCTGGTAGGCGACGTTATCGGCGTGGCTGCCCGCGACGATGACTTTCCGGTCTTTCGGCAGCGGCAGGATGCCGTCCTCGTTCAGCAGCAGCACCAGGGATTCGCGCACCGCCTGTCGTGCGACCTCGCGGTGAGCCTCGGAGCCCACGGTGTCGGCGCAGGCGTCGGAGCTGAACGGCCGCTCGAACAGGCCGAGGCGCAGCTTCATGCGCAGGATGCGGGTGACGGCGTCGTCGATGCGGGACATCGGCACCTCGCCGGCTTCCACCAGCCGCACGATCTCGGGGATGCCCTCTTTCCACGACTGCACCAGCATGAACATGTCGATGCCGGCCGTGAGCGACTCCTTCATGGTCAGGCCGCCCAGGCGGACGCCTTCCCAATCCGTGAGCACCACGCCGTCGAAGCCGAGCTCGTCCTTCAGCAGATCGGTCAGCAGCGCCTTCGAGCCGTGGATCTTCTCGCCGTTCAGCGAGCCGAACGAGGCCATGACCGAGACCGCGCCGCTGTCGATGGCGTCGATGTAACCCGGCAGGTGGACGGTGCGCAGCTCCTGTTCCGTGATGACCGCATTGCCGCGGTCCACGCCGCCTTCGGTGGCGCCCTCGGCGACGAAGTGCTTGGCGGTGGCGCCGACGTGCTGCTCGTCGGTGAGGTCGTCGCCCTGGTAGCCCTCGATGAGGGCGCTCGCGAACAGCACCTGCAGCTCCACGTCCTCGCCGAAGGCCTCGTAGGTGCGGCCCCAGCGGATGTCCCGGGCCACGGCAATGGTGGGCGCGAAGGTCCAGCGGATGCCGGTGGCGGCGAGCTCCCGGGCGGTGACCCGGGCCAGGCGCCTGGCCAGGTCCGGGTTGCGGGTGGCGCCGATGCCGATGTTGTGGGGCAGGATGGTGGCGGGGCCGTCGAAATACGCGTGACCGTGCACGGCGTCGATGCCCGCCACGATGGGGATGCCGGTGCGGGTGGCGAGCGCGGCGCGCTGATACGCGTCGAACCTCTCGCGCCAGGCCGCCGCGGTGCCCAGGTTGCCCTCCGGCACGGTGCTGATGATGGAGCCGAGGCCGTACTCGCCCACCTCTTCCGGCGTGGCGGTGGAGACGTCGGCCTGCACCATCTGACCGGCCTTCTCCGCCAGCGTCATGGCGGCGACGACGGCGGGGATGTCGGCTTCGGAGCGGGGGACCGGGAGACCGGCTTCGGCGGCGGGACGATCGAGCGCGCGGTTGCAGCCGGCCAGCACGGCGAGGGCGGAGAGGGTCACGAGGAGACTCGGCTGCTGCGGGTATCTCATACGCGTGCGGTCGGATGATTCAGGGGGACGGTCGGCAAATCAACCATCCCCCGTCATCCGAATGACCTCCGCACTGCCGACGTGGGCGAAGCGCCCCGGCGTGCAGGTGAGGATGATGATCTGGCACTCCCGGCCCGCGGCCGCGATGGCCGCGCCCATGGTCTCCAGCCGGGAGGGATCCGAGAAGCCCAGTGCGTCGTCGATGATGAGCGGCACCCCGCCCTGCCCGGCGACGATGCGGGCGGCGGCGAGGCGGGTCAGGATGCCGAGCTGCTCCCGGGCGCCGATACTCAACGACTCGAACGGCAGCGTGCGGCCGTCCAGGGTGCGCGACTCCAGCCGCCAGTCGTCGCCGATGGCCACCTCGAAGCTCTGGCCGAAGACGATGCGGCCGAGCTTTTCGATGGCGTCTTTCAACGGCCGGACGTACGCCTGGCGGGCGGCGTCGCGGTGCTGGTTGAGCGTGGTCCAGAGGCGCTCGGCGGCGGCGGCACGGCGGCGGGTGGC
>CAYRUH010000107.1:0-2896 GCA_964427415.1 uncultured Woeseiaceae bacterium
AAGGTGGCGGCCGAGGTGGCGGCCGGCGAGAAGAGCGCCTTCGATGCCCGGGTGATCCCGTCGGTCGCCTACACGGATCCCGAAGTGGCCTGGGTGGGGCTCACGGAGACCGAGGCGAAGGAACAGGGCGTCGACTATGGCAAGGCCCAGTTTCCCTGGGCCGCCAGTGGCCGCTCACTGGCCATGGGGCGCGACGAGGGTTTCACCAAGCTGCTGTTCGACAAGTCGACCAACCGACTGCTGGGGGCCGGCATCGTCGGCACCAGCGCCGGCGACCTGATATCGGAGGTTGCGCTGGCCATCGAGATGGGCGCCGACGCGGCTGACATCGGCCTGACCGTCCATCCTCACCCGACCCTGTCCGAAAGCGTGGCAATGGCGGCCGAGGCCTGGGAAGGGACGCTGACGGATCTGTACCTGCCGCGCGGGAAAAACCGCTAGCAGGAGCCGCCGAAGACCGGCCGCCACGACTTGCTAGGAGCGACTTGGCACGCCTCGCGGTGACCGAAAGCGCTGCGCGAGCCAGTAGTCGACGCTCGCGTAGCGCCCCGCGCCGGTGAACAACAGCGCCAGCAGCATCACGAAATAGGTCGCCGCCCACTCGATGCCGTTATTCGAGATCACCAGGCTGCCGGTCTCCGTCAGCCAATCGTAGTTGCCGTGCTCGCGCAACAGTTCCTTCGCCTTGTCCAGCCGCTGCACGGCGCCGTCGATGTTATCCGCCGGGAACGGGCTCATCGGGTCGTGCACGGCCTGCCAGCCGTTCTTCCAGTGCACGCCGAAGGCGGCCACCAGCATCGTGACCATCAGCGGGATGGAGATCCAGCGCACGGCGAAGCCGATCAGCAGCAGGACGGCGCCGCCCACCTCCGCGCTCGTGGCCAGCCAGGCCATGAGTGCAGGGAAGGGCAGGCCGAGCCCCCAGTCCGGATTACCAAACCAGCTGATGATGTTGTCCATGCTGGCCAGCTTGTTGGTGCCCGCCACCCAGAATACGGGGACCAGATACAGGCGCAGAGCCAGCGGGCCGAGGAAGTCCACGGCCTTCGTGGCGTCCAGCAGGTCCTGCAGGCGATTCAGGAATGCGATCATGAGTCTCTCCGTCCGCTGTCCGCGTTCGTGTTAGTGCCATGGGCGATGGTTCAGTCCCGATGGACGCCGAGGACGATATCCAGGCGCCGCATCTCTTCGAGGGTGTCGCGTGCGCCGGCGACGACGGCTTCCGGTTCGGGGTGGCCGATTTCTGCGGCGACGGTCTCGGCGAGTTGCCGTCCCGTGCGGCCGGCCTCGTTGTCGCGCACGAGTTCGAACAGCCGCGCGGTGGCTGCATTCAGTTCCAGGAAACCCATGCGATCGTCCAGCCGGCGATAGACCACCAGCCAGGTCGGCTGCTCGTCGGGGCCCTCCGGTCGGAAATCCGGACTGATCCGGTGCACCGGGAAGTGGTAGCCGCACAGCCACGCGAGCGGCGAGACGACGGGCACGCCGGCCAGCAGGTCCGCCTCCCGCTCTACGCCGGTCAGGTCCGCATCCTCCTCCGCGATCGACAGCGCCAGGCCGACCCATTCGTAGTGGGCCAGAGCCTGCAGGAAGGGCGGATCCGCCGGCTCGTCGCGTTCGTGTTCCAGGAACGCGACGAATTCCCGGGGCATATGCAGAAACAGGGGGGTGTGGGATTCGTGGCGGGCGATGAAGTCGCGCACCAGCGCGTCCCAGTGTTCGCCGTCGAGGATGCGCTTGGTCACACGGAAGGTGGCGGCGAGCAGCCCGGACAGGTTGCCGAAGAACAGGTCGCGGTAGATCGCGAGACGCCGATCCTCGATGCCGGCCGGCGCCGGGTTGGCCTCCGGATCCCGGATGTGGGCGGCGAACTCGTACTGCTTGCGCTGGAACGACGGGCGCTCAGACACGGGCCGCCTCCGCCTCGATACCGGTCAGCGCAGAGGGCTCGCGCTGCAGGGCACGCACGAGGCGCAGCTCACCCAGCAGTTCGTCCAGCGGCGGGAAGTTGAAATCCCGCTCCAGCAGCGTCGGCAGCGGGCCCAGCCGCTCGTAGGTCTTCGCCAGCAGCCGCCAGACCGGGTCGCTGACCGCGGCACCGTGGGTGTCGACGCGCAGATCCTCGGCCTCCACGTAATGGCCGGCCACGTGCAGATAAGCGACCCGCTCGTCCGGCATCGCTGCCAGGAAATCCTCCGCGTCGTAGCCGTGGTTGATGGCGTTCACCACGATGTTGTTCACGTCCAGCAGCAGATCGCAATCCGCCTCCTCCAGCACGGCGCGCACGAACTCGGCCTCGGTCAGCGAACGGTCCGGGGTGGCGTAGTAAGAGACGTTCTCCACGGCGATGCGCTGGCCCAGGATCTCCTGGGCGCGGCGGATGCGCTCGGCTACGTAGTGCACGGCCTCGTCGGTAAAGGGGATCGGCATCAGGTCGTAGAGGTGACCGTCGTCGCCGCAATAGCTCAGGTGCTCTGAATAGAAGGTGATGCCGTGCTCGTCCATGAAGCGGCGGATGCGCCGGAGCAGGTCCTCGTCCAGGGGGGAGGGCGCTCCCAGCGACAGCGACAGGCCATGCAGGGTCACGGGATAGCGCTCGGAGAATTCGCGGAAACGCCGGCCCTGCCGGCCGCCGACGCCGATCCAGTTCTCCGGCGCCACTTCCAGGAAATCGATCTCCTCGGGCTGCCGCTCCCGCAGCGACTGCATGAGCCCCCGCCTCAGCCCCAGGCCGGCGCCCGCAGGGATATAACGCGGCGCGACGCCGCACGGTGTTCCGGTCTCTTGCTTTGCTGGCTCCGTCATCATCTTTCCTGTCCTGCTGCTCTCTCCGTTCCGGCTCGCTCGTCCAGATTCGTTTTGTCGTTGTCAGGTCCGTCGTTGTCAGGTCCGTCGT
>CAYRUH010000108.1:0-2740 GCA_964427415.1 uncultured Woeseiaceae bacterium
CAAAAGCCGATCTATGGCCAGTGGATGATCGAGGAGCTGGCCGAACACGGGTACACAATCAGCGCCGGCACGCTCTATCCGATGCTGCAGGCGCTGGTGAGAAAAGGCTATCTGACCGTGCGCAGCGATGGGCCGGGGCGGCGGGCCAGGCGCTACTACCGTATCACCGCAAGCGGCCCTCGTGCGCTGGCGGAGCCCAGGCAGAAAGTGCGGGAGTTATTCGGCGAGTTGTTCGAGGATGAAAGTCATGAATGAAGGAATGGGAAACATCAGCGGGCCTGAAAAAGCCGATTCGGTATGACGGACGGGACAGATCGGGCACCTTTGCTGCATGACAAGCATTACGGGGCGCCCTCGGCCTTCGCGCCGGAGAGCCTGCTGCGCGAAGCGCGACGGCAGAAACGCGCGCAATTGGCCGGCGTGCCTGCCGTCTGTCTGCTCGATCCGGACGGCGATATCGTGCGCCAGCTGCGGGAGCAGGGTGCCGCAACGCGCCACGAGGGCTGGGTCTGTTATCACACCGATTTGTGGGTTTTCGAACTCGGCGCCGTTGAGGTCGGAGTGGTTGGGTGTGCCGTCGGGGCGGCTTTCGCCGTGCTCATTGCCGAAGAACTGTTTGCCTCGGGCTGCGAGTTGCTGATCAGTGTCACCTCCTCGGGCCAGATCGTACCGGTCGGCGAGCCACCGTACTTCATCCTCATCGAGCGGGCGCTACGGGACGAGGGGACGAGTTACCACTATCGACCCCCATCCGTGTGGAGCGAAGCCCCTGAGCACCTGCTGGCCGACCTCGATGGCGCATTCGCAGAGGGACCGAAGGTGGTACAGGGTGCCACCTGGACCACCGATGCACCGTTCCGCGAGACCGAAGAGGCCATCGCCGCGGCACGGGCGCGGGGCATACTGGCCGTGGAGATGGAGGCGGCGGGACTCTATGCCTTTGCCCGGGCCAGAGCTCGCGACGTGGTCTGCCTCGCCCACGTCACCAACCGGATGGGGACGATCGAGGGAGACTTCGAGAAAGGCGAGGCCAACGGGACGACCGAGGCGTTGGCTACCGTGGCGCGGATCGTGAGCCGTCTTCGCTGACTGCCATCGATCCCTTTACGCGTTGAGCAGCCATCAGAAGGATGCGGGCTGCCTGCTGACGATTGCATCTGATAGCCATGCGGCAAGGGTCTGACCTGCGGCTCCGTTGACGCGGATTCACCGGCGCTTTAGGCCGCCTGTACCGGAAGTTCAGCATGAAAATGGCCACCTTGATTCTGCGCCTGAGCGTCTGCGCATTCTCTCTCCTTGGCGCCGTGAGCGTCTCGGCCGAAGCGCTCCGGGAGCGCGCCGCCCCACTCTTCGGCACCATAGCGCCTCCCGCAGCCGAGGAGCTTGCCGATCCGCTCGTCACGCTCGGTCGCGCGCTGTTCTGGGATACGCGTCTGTCCGCGAACGGCGAGATCGCCTGCGCGAGTTGCCACACGGCCGAGGACTGGGGTTCGGACAGCCGCCTGCGCTCGATCGACGCCCGCGGCGGGGAAACCGGCCGCCACTCGCAATCCGTCTTCAATACCCAGGCGGCGAGCGCCGGGCTGCGCTGGGTCGCCGACCGTGAATCCGGTGCCGCCCAGGCGCTGGGTTCCATTACCGGGTCGATGGGATTCGACACCCGGGAAGACCTGCTGCCCGCGCTGAGTCAACACGGCTATACCGAGGCGTTTCGCGCAGCATTCCCCGGGGATGCCGACCCGGTGACACCGGAGAACTACGCGCGCGCCCTGCAGCGCTACCAGGAGAGTCTGCGCACGCCGGCGGCATTCGACCGCTGGCTCGCCGGTGACGACGACGGTGTGGATACCCGGGCCCTGGCGGGGCTCGCATTATTCATGGACGTCGGCTGCGCCGGCTGTCACTCGGGAGCGCTGTTCGGAGGCGCCAGCCTGCAGCGATTCGGTGTCGTCGAAGACTACCGCCCCCACACGGGCTCGGATGACGGCGACCGGGGTCTGATGGAAAAGACCGGCGAGGAGAGCGACCGGGACGTCTTTCGCGTACAGCCGCTGCGCAATGTCGCGAAGACGGCCCCCTATTTTCACGATGGCAGTGTCGAACGGCTGGAGGACGCCATCGCGGTCATGGCCGAAGTGCAGCTGGGGCGGGAGCTCTCAGGCGAAGAGCTTGCCCGGCTGGCGGCCTTTCTGCAGACGCTGACCGGCGAAGTCCCGTCGCACTACGGGCCGCCGAGCGCCGACTGATTTCTCCGCTCACTCGCTCCGGGCGTCATGGAACCGGACTCACCGGCTCGCTTAAGGCCGCTTATACTTCTTATCCGCGTGCTAACCGCCGTCAACAAACTGGCCGTGGGCCGCTGCTTCGGCTCCGAGCTGTTGCCGCCGTACCTGAGAAAGGCCAGGCGGCTCGAGGCCGTGCTGCCGTGGCTGTGCCTGCAAGGGGGTATCGACGAACGACTTCGACGAGGCGCTCAAGGCGCTGTTCGGCGAATCGGTGCGCGGGCTGTCACTGTCGACAATCACGCGGCTGAAGCGCGCCTCGGAAGTGGAGGGCGGCCAGTGGCGGTATCGGTACTGGCAGTGTCACGAGTCGTGTACCTGTGGGCGGACGACATCTACGTGATCGTGGCAGCCGGGGAGCGGCGTTGTGTGCTCGGTGACGACGCGGGATCACTCATACTCGGCGCCTGAAGATGCGTGCTGCTTTCTCGGTGAATAGACAGTGCGCAAAGGTTACG
>CAYRUH010000109.1:0-2501 GCA_964427415.1 uncultured Woeseiaceae bacterium
CTTCATGTCGAAGGTGCTGGTGAAACGCAGGGCCGGCGAAGAAGATACCGAACCCGATACCGGAGGCGAGGGCTGATGCGATGCAGGATTTCGAGAAACTCGGCGCCTTCTATGTAGGCAAGGCGGTCGACGGGAGCACTGGCAAGGTCGGCGACGAGCTGATCCTGTACGACTCGAAGGACCTCACCACCCATGCCGTGATCATCGGCATGACCGGTAGCGGCAAGACCGGCCTCGGCGTCGGCATCATCGAGGAAGCCGCGATGGATCATGTGCCGGTGATCGCCATCGACCCGAAGGGCGACCTCGGCAATCTCCTGCTGACCTTCCCCGAACTCGCCGCCGACGATTTCGAGCCCTGGGTCAATCCTTCCGAAGCGCTGAACCAGGGCCGCACGGTGCGTCAGTTCGCCGCCGATCAGGCGGCGCTGTGGAAGCGGGGGCTGTCGGAATGGGGCCAGGACGGAGAACGCATCCGTGTGCTGCGGGAACGCACCGACATGGCCGTCTACACGCCCGGGTCCACCGCCGGCCTGCCGGTCTCGGTGCTGCGCTCGTTTGCGGCGCCGGACGCGGCATTCCGCGAGGACAGAGACCTCTATCGGGAGCGGGTGCAGGCGACCGCCACCAGCGTACTGTCACTGCTGGGCATCGACGCCGACCCCGTCACCAGCCGCGAGCACATACTCGTCTCGAACCTGCTGGATCACTACTGGAGCGAGGGCAGGGACCTCGATGTCGCCACGCTGATCGGGCTGATCCAGAATCCGCCCGTCAAGCGCATCGGCGTGATGTCACTCGATTCCTTCTATCCGCCAAAGGAGCGCTTCGAACTGGCCATGCAGCTGAACAGCCTGCTGGCTGCTCCCGGTTTCGAGGCCTGGATGGAGGGCGAGCCGCTCAGCGCCGGGCGAATGCTGTATACGGAAAGCGGCAAACCGCGGGTCTCGGTCATGTCCATCGCCCATCTCTCCGAGCCCGAGCGCATGTTTTTCGTGAGCATGCTGCTGAACGAACTTATCGCCTGGATGCGAGCCCAGCCCGGCACCGCCAGCCTGCGCGCCATTCTCTACATGGACGAGATCTTCGGCTACATGCCGCCGGTGGCGAACCCGCCTTCCAAGCCGCTGCTGCTGACCCTGCTGAAGCAGGCCCGTGCCTACGGACTGGGGCTCGTCCTCTCCACTCAGAACCCGGTCGATCTCGACTACAAGGGCCTGTCCAACACGGGCACCTGGTTCATCGGCCGGCTGCAGACCGAGCGCGACAAGGCCCGGGTCATGGAAGGCCTCGAGGGCGCGGCCGGCGGCGTGGAATTCGACCGCGGACGCATGGAACAGACCATCGCCGGGCTGGGCAAACGCCGCTTCCTGCTGCACAACGTGCACGAGGACGCACCCGTAGTGTTCAACACCCGCTGGGTCATGTCCTATCTGCCCGGTCCACTAACCCGGGACCAGATCCGCCGCCTGATGGCGGGCCGGCGCGCGACGCGGCCGGATTCGGCAGCGACCGACACCGGCGCGGGCGCAGCGAAGGCGGGGCACGTAGGCTCGGCGCCTCCCGTGCTGCTGCCCGCCATAGAGCAATACTGGTTGCCCGCCGGCGCGGAGAATCCGGGAGACATCGTCTACCGGTCCCGCGTGATCGGCGCGGCGGAGGCGGCTTACACGAGCAGGCGTTACGGCGTGAGCGAGGAGCGCCGCTACCTCCTGGCGGCAGAGCCCGGGGACGGCGCCGTGGCCCTGGACTGGAACGAAGCCCGGGAACTGCCGTTCGATGCAGACGACCTCGAGACCCGCGGCCTGCCGGGCACCGCCTATGCTCCGCTCCCGGACGCGCTTGCGGCGCCGGCCAGTTACACCGACTGGGAGCGTGACCTGAAGCGCTGGATCCGCAATGAACGGCCGGTCGTCCTGTATCGTAACCGGTACCTGAAATTGACCTCGGCGCCGGCGGAAAGCGAGGCCGATTTCCGCATCCGCCTGCAGCAGGACGCCAGCGAGAAGCGCGACCAGGCGGTGGCACAGCTGCGCAAGCGCTACGCCTCCAAGGTGAACACGCTGGAGAACCGTCTGCTGCGGGCCGAGCAGGCACTGGAACGCGAAAGCCAGCAGGTCTCGAAGAAGCGCATCGATACCGTGATCTCGGTGGGCACGGCCATTCTCGGCGCGGTGCTCGGCCGCAAGCGCCTTTCGACCGCGACGGCCGGGCGGATAGGTAGCGCCGTGAAGACGGCCGGCAGCATGGGCAAGGAGGCAGGCGACGTCGCCCGGGCGGAGGAGACCGTGGCCCGCGTCGAGGCCGAACTCACCGATCTGAACGCGCAGATGCAGCAGGAGGTGGCGCAGCTCGATACCGCTTTCGATGCACAGGAAGCGGAACTCGAGGAGATACCCGTACGCGCTGCCGCGAACAACGTGCGGGTGCGCTTCGTCGGTTTGCTCTGGGTGCCTTACCGCCGCACGCCCGACGACCGGTTGGTACCGCTAGCTCTAGAC
>CAYRUH010000110.1:0-2475 GCA_964427415.1 uncultured Woeseiaceae bacterium
TTGGTCGGGGCAGACGGATTCGAACCGCCGACCCTCTGCTCCCAAAGCAGATGCGCTACCAGACTGCGCCATGCCCCGCCGGGGCGCCGATAATACGCCACCGCGGCGGCGGACACCAATTCCTGCGGCAGTTCGCTCAGCGCCGAATCGAGTTAACCGTCCCCGGAATTAGTGGGTAAACTGCGCGCATGGCGGCGAAGATCATCGACGGCAAGGGGATCGCGGAGGAGGTCCGGGAGGAAGTCAGCCAGCGGGTCGGCAAGCGGATGGCCCGGGGCAAGCCCCAGCCGTCGCTGGCGATGATCCTGGTGGGCCACGACGCCGCCTCCCGGATCTACGTGCGCAACAAGCGCAAGGCCTGCGACGCGGCGGGCATGCGCTCGCTGGACTTCGACCTGCCCTCGACCACCACCGAGGCCGCCCTGCTCGAGCTGATCGACGAGCTGAATGCAGACGAGAGCGTGCACGGCATCCTGGTGCAGCTGCCCCTGCCCCACCAGATCGACGCGGTAAAGGTCATCGAGCGCATCGCCCCGGCCAAGGACGTGGACGGCTTCCATCCGTACACCGTTGGCCGACTTGCCCAGCGCATCCCGACGCTGCGCCCCTGCACGCCCTTCGGCATCGTCACGCTGCTGGGCCGCATCGGCGTGGACCCCAAGGGCAAGCACGTCGTGATCGTGGGCGCCTCGAACCACGTGGGCCGGCCGCTGGCGCTCGAGTTCCTCCTGATGGGCTCCACCACCACGGTCTGCCATCGCTTTACCCGCAACCTGCGCGAGCACGTGGAACGCGCCGAGATACTGGTGGTCGCCGTCGGCAAGCCGGGGCTGATACCGGGCGACTGGGTGCCGGAGGGCTCGATCGTGATCGACGTGGGCATCAACCGCCAGCAGGACGGCCGGCTGGTGGGCGACGTCCAGTTCGCCGCCGCGAAGGAGCGCGCCGCCTGGATCACGCCCGTGCCCGGCGGCGTCGGCCCGATGACCGTGGCCATGCTGATCTACAACACGCTGGCGGCCGCCGAGGCCGCCGACGAGTGACTGCGGCCCGGCGCGGCCGAGCCACGCTGCTGTCGAACAGAGAACGAGGAATCCGATGAGTACGACGACCGTAATGAAACCGATGAGTGCGATGAGAGCGACCCTTGCGGCCCTGGCCGCCGGCATCGCGCTGGCCGGCAGCGCGGCCTGCGCCGCCGACGTGCCCTCCTACCCCCAGGTGGAGGTGCGCACCACCGAGGGCACCTTCGTGCTGGAGCTGAACGCCAGGCGCGCGCCGCTGACCGTCGCCCACTTCCTGTCGCTGGTGGAAGCCGACTTCTACGACGGGCTGGTCTTCCACCGCATCGTGCGGGACTTCGTCATCCAGGGCGGCGGCTACACGCCGAAGTACGCGCTGAAGGAGCCGGAGGACAGCATTCCGAACGAATCCGGCAACGGGCTCAGCAACGAGCGGGGCACCATTGCCATGGCCCGCACCAGCGATCCCCACTCCGCCAACACCCAGTTCTTCATCAGCCTGGTGGACAACGGCACGAAACTGGATCCGCAGCCAGAGCGCTGGGGTTATGCCGTGTTTGGCTCGGTGATCCACGGCATGGACGTGGTGGACGCCATTGCCACGCTGCCCACCGGCGCCGGCGGCCCGTTCCCGGCCGAAGTGCCGACCATGCCGGTGATCATCGAGGACATGATCTATCACCCCTCGGGCTACGAGTCGCCCGAATAGCCCGCGCGATCCGATGACCAAGCTGTTCATCTCCGACCTGCACCTGCAGGCCGCCCGGCCCGACATCAGCGAGCGATTCTTCCGCTTCCTGGAGACCGAGGCGGCCGGGGCCGAGGCGCTTTACATCCTCGGCGACCTGTTCGAGGCCTGGATCGGCGACGACGATCCGGACCAGCACAACCGGGCCGTGCAGGCCGCCATGCGCCGGCTCACCGACGCCGGCATTGCCGGCTACTTCATGCACGGCAACCGGGACTTTCTCATCGGCGATGCCTTCGCCGAACGCACCGGCTTCACCCTGCTCGAAGACCCGGTGGTCCACAACCTCTGCGGCACACCGGTGCTGCTCAGCCACGGCGATGCGTTTTGCACCGACGACGTCGAATACCAGGCCTTCCGCCGCCAGTCCCGCGATCCGGCCTGGCAGCAACAGGTGCTGTCGATGACGGTGGAGCAGCGCCGCGCGCTGGCCGGACAGGCGCGGGAAAAGAGCCGTGCCGCCATGGTGGACAAGGCCGAGGACATCATGGACGTGAACGCCGACGCGGTCGCGGCCGCGCTGCGCGAGGCGGGCGTGACCACACTGGTGCACGGCCATACCCACCGCCCGGCGGTACACGACCTCGAGCTGGACGGCGCCCCCGCCACCCGCATCGTGCTCGGTGACTGGTACCAGCAGGGCACCGTGCTGCACTGGACCCCCGACGGCCCCGATTACCGCTGGAATGTCCTGTAGGAGGGGCT
>CAYRUH010000111.1:0-2343 GCA_964427415.1 uncultured Woeseiaceae bacterium
TAACCCGCTGACGCGGGATTGTGGGCGGCTTGCGGGACGCGGCTTGTCCCGTCTGAGAGGATCGAGGGTTTGGAGCCCACCTTTCGGACAGGAGCCGCCCGATGACCGAGACGAGCCCTCTGCGCCGCCGCATGATCGAGGACATGACGGTCCGCAATCTGTCGCCGGCGACGCAACGATCCTACGTTCATGCTGTCGCCAAGTTCAGCCGCCATTTCAACCGCTCGCCGGACCGGCTCGGTCTGGAGGACGTGCGCGCCTATCAGGTCTACCTCGTCTCGAACGGGATCTCGTGGCCGGCGCTGAACCAGACGGTCTGCGCGCTGCGCTTCTTCTATGGGGTGACGCTCGGCCATGCGGAGATCCCGGAGCGGATCCCCTACGCCCGTGAGCCGCGCAAGCTGCCGGTGGTGCTGAGTGCCGACGAGGTGGTGCGCTTTCTCGAGGCGGTACCCAGCCTGAAGACCCGAACTGCGCTGACGACGGCCTATGCCGCCGGCCTGCGGGCCTCGGAGGTGATCGGCCTCAGGATCGCCGACATCGACAGCGGGCGGATGGTGATCCGCATCGAGCACGGCAAGGGCGGCAAGGACCGCACGGTGATGCTGTCGATGCAGCTGCTGCGCATCCTGCGCACCTACTGGCGGCTGGCCCGGCCCGAACACTGGCTGTTTCCCGGCCGTGACCCGAGCGGGCCGGTCGACGTGCAGGTCTTGTATTCCGCCTGCCGCTCCGCCCGTGCCGCGGCCGGTCTGGACAAGCGCGTCACCGTGCACACGCTGCGCCACAGCTTCGCCACCCATCTGTTGGAGAACGGTACCGACATCCGCATCATCCAGGTGCTGCTCGGTCACAGCAACCTGTCGAGCACCGCGCGCTACACCCGGGTCTCGACCGGTCTCATCGGCAAGACGGAGAGCCCGCTCGACCGCCTCAGCCTGCAGGTGGTGCCGCCGGCCTGAGCCGCGGCCGTGTTGTCCGGGCCGGAGGTGGCGGACGTCTTCCGCCGCCACGGCGATGCCTATCGGCAGGCGCGGGTCGAGAGCCTCGGCCGCGTCGAGCGGCGGGTGATGAGCGCCATCGAGATGTGCCGCACGGCGGCGCTGGGCGGCCATACCGAGCAGTGTACGGCGTGCGGCCTCGTCCGCATCGCCTACAACTCCTGCCGCAACCGGCATTGTCCGAAGTGCCAGGGCGCGGCGCGGGCGCAGTGGCTCGCCGACCGTCAGGCCGAGCTGCTGCCGGTGCCGTATTTCCATGTCGTCTTCACGTTGCCGCCGGCGGCCGCCGAGATCGCCTTCCAGAACAAGCGGGCGGTCTACGCGATCCTGTTTAAGGCGGCGGCCGAGACGCTGCGCATCATCGCCGCCGACCCGAGGCACCTCGGCGCCGAGATCGGCATCGTCGCCGTGCTGCATACCTGGGGGCAGACCCTGTCCCACCACCCGCACGTCCATTGCCTGGTGCCGGCCGGCGGCCCGGCGCCCGACGGCGCCCGCTGGATCGCCTGCCGGCCCGGCTTCTTCCTGCCGGTCCGCATCCTCTCCCGGCTGTTCCGTCGCCTGTTCCTGGAGCAGTTGCGAGCGGCGTTCGAACGGGGCGCGCTCGGATTCTTCGGCGAACTCGCCGGCCTCGCGGACCCCATGGCGTTCGCCCGCCGCCTGGACGATCTGCAGCGTGTCGAGTGGGTGGTCTACGCCAAGCCACCGTTCGCCGGACCCGAGCAGGTGCTCGCCTATCTCGGCCGCTACACACACCGGGTCGCCATCGCCAACAGCCGCCTCGTCGGCGTCACCGACAGCGCGGTGACGTTCCGCTGGAAGGACTACCGCCATCACGGCAGAAGCAGGACCATGACGCTGGCCGCCTTCGAGTTCATTCGCCGCTTTCTCCTGCACACCCTGCCCGACGGCTTTCACCGCATCCGCCATTACGGCTTCCTCGCCAACGGCCATCGCGCCGCCAAGCTGGTGTTGTGCCGGCAACTGCTCGCCGTCGAACCGCCCGCCGAGTCCGCCGCGAGGCATCGAGACACCGCGAGCACTGCGCCCGATCTCTGCCCGTGCTGCGGTGGCGCCATGATCACGCTCTCCAGGCTGCCGCCGGCGCCACGGCGCACGTCCTCCATCCGACCCGACTGGGACGACAGCTCGTGAACCGGCCGCCGCACGCCACCGCTACGGAGCAACGCCAGCGACGCCCGTGGGCGCCGCCCCGGATCGTCTTGCCGAACCCCAGGGCACCCTCGGCGTTCCCCGCCTCGACAGCGACCGACCCCCCATGTTCGCTACCTGCGATTGCCGAAACCGATGATCGAGCCGCATCACGGATCCTCCCCTACCG
>CAYRUH010000112.1:0-2190 GCA_964427415.1 uncultured Woeseiaceae bacterium
CGGGACGGGCGTTGTTGCCCATGAAGCCTTCCATGGCCGCAATCTGCGCAGCGCTGGCCTCGACCGGCTCCTCCACCACGTGCCAGTTCACGCCTTCGGAGCACGGCGGCGTGGTCAGAGAACCCATGTAGCGGAATACCTCGATCTCATCCGGCAGCATGCCGCTGGGGTCAAACGTGGCGCCCTTGATGTCCTCGGCGTCGGCGCCCACCTCACCCGCGTTATTGATGAGCTTCTGCAGCTCGGCATTGGCCTCGCCTTCCGCGAACAGGATGCCGAGCACGCCCAGCTCACCCTTGTCCGTGGCGTGCACGAAATGAGCCACCAGCGGGAAGTACTCGCCGTCCAGCGTATGCTCGCTCGGGGTGTGGAAGTGCACCTGCAGCAGTGCGAACACTTTGCCGCCGCTGGTCATGTAGGAGCCCTCGCCGAAGTTCGCCTGCACGGTCTTGCCGTTGTTTAGCATATTCAGCGGCGCAGGCTCCCAGTCCACGGAGACCTCCAGGTCACCCACGGCACCGGGCTGGCCAAGGTCGATAGGCGACTGCATCAGGCCCTTCTTGCAGACCTCGTAGGCCTCGGACAGATCGCCCCAGTTCTCGGGCCCGGTCTTGCCGGAATAGCCCCACTCGGCGGCACCGCCGGCGGCCAGGGCAGGCGCCGACAGCAGCAGGGAGAGCCCGGTACCGGCCAGGACGCGACTCGTCTTCTTCATGGTTTTTTTGCCTCTCGGATCTGTTGAGCAGAGGAAATCTTTCGCCGCATCCTACGGCGCACGACCGGCCCCGCAAGCCGTTTATGCCGATAAACAATTCAGGCTCAGCCTGATAAAAAGATACCTTTCATCGATTTCTACGATAGCTTTCTTGGCTGCTGACCCGTTGATGGCTGAAGCGGGCGCCGGTCTGCTCGGCGATGAACTCCCGCCGGCTGCGTACCGCGTCTTCGGAATAATCGTTATTGCGATCGCGGGGAATCCTGGACATGGCTGCCTCCGTTATTATTGTTTCGGCGAATGATAGAAGCACGCAGGAGAGCCTTCAGGCCCGATTACCATTGCAGCATCGTGCCTGAAGGCGTTCCTGCAGGGTGCCAGCAGGAGGGGCTTTAGCCCCGATTCATTGAATGATCGGGCCTGAAGTCTCCTAAACGATTATCGAGGTGATCCATGCGTGCAGCCACTGCCATAATCATTGCCATCGTCGCGTTGATGCCGAGGACCGCCATGGCGTACGAGGAGCCGGAGTACCGCGTGCTCGCCGAGCGCGACGATTACGAGATACGCGCCTACGAGTCCTACCTGGTGGCCGAGACGACCGTGGAGGGGGACTACGGCGAGAGCGGCGGCAAGGGCTTCCGTATCCTGGCGGGCTACATCTTCGGCGACAACCAGGCGGCCGAGAGGATGGCCATGACCGCGCCGGTGACCCGGGCGCCCGCCGAGAGCGTGAAGATGAGCATGACGGTGCCGGTGATCTCCGAACGCGTGGCCGAGGCGCAGCGTTACCGCTACCAGTTCGTAATGGAGCGCAAATACACCCTCGAGACGCTGCCCGTGCCCGAGGACGACCGGGTCACCATCCGCGAGATCCCCGCACGCACCATGGCCGTGCACCGTTATTCGGGCCGCTGGACGGCATCCAATTTCGAGAAGCACACCGCCATCCTGCTGCGCGTGCTCGAGGGCGACGGCATCGAGATCGTCGGCACACCTCAGTCGGCCGCCTACAACGCCCCGTTCATGCCGCCATTCCTGCGCCGCAACGAGATACTGGTTGAGATAGACCCGAACACCCTGTAGGAGGGGCTTCAGCCCCGATCCCTTGAACAATCGGGCCTGAAGGCCCTCCTACCGCCGTTACGCCGCCAGCGGCGTCGGATTCGCCAGCCGCTCGAAGTCTGCGTAAGCCATGCGGATCAGCTCGCTGTGGGAGCCGGCGTTGAAGGCGATCTCGTCGTCCTCCCTGAGGGCGGCCGAGACGAATACCTTCATGTCGTAGAGGTTGCCGAACGGCGGCATCGCCCCGGTCTCGCAATCCGGAAAGCGCTCCTTGAACTCGTACTCGCCGGCGAGTTCCACCTCAGCGGCGCCCAGCGCCTCCTTCAGATGCGCGAGCCTCAGGTGATCCGAGGCCGGCACCACGATCATCGCCAGTTCGCCGTCGATCTTCACCATCACCGTCTTGGCCA
>CAYRUH010000113.1:0-2155 GCA_964427415.1 uncultured Woeseiaceae bacterium
CCATCCACGCGGCGAAATGACCGGGTTCTCCGCCGGAGGGTTTTCGACCAGGAGGCGATCTCCGGTGATCAGCTTAGCCCCGACATGCGCGCTCAAAAGGGCCCAGAGATGGTCGTCGCCAGGGTCAGGAGCAGGCGCGACGGCATCGGGCTCACGCCATATGGCGTTCGCTGTCAGCTCCACCAGGACCCGATCGATCTCGGGCTCTTCAAGCCCGTGGAGCACCCTCAACCGCGGCCGCATCAGCACCCTTCGGTACTCCGCCAGCAGCGAAGGGGACAGCATGTACGCAAGACTGCCCGCCAGCATCGCATCGACGACAGCAACCACCGGGCTACCGCGTGAGCCGCTGATCAGCCCGGCGACTACGACATTGGTATCGACAACGAATACGGGCGGGCTCATCGACCGCGTTCGGCACGGGTCTCCTCGACGGCCAGGTCGAGCGCTTCGTCCTCGTCCAGCCGGGCGTGCTCGCGTGCCCGCTCGACCAGGGCGCGCGCGCTCGCCTGGTCCTTTATTCCGCGCAGCCGCAGGCTTTCCTCGATGATGGAGGTGATCGAACGGCCCTGCCGCGCTGCGGTTTCCTTAAGCGCGCGGTGCAGGTCATCGCTCAGCGTGATGGTCAGACGGCTCATAGCGCAGAGGGTTATGGTCGAAACATTCATAACTTACCACAGATACACCAACTCACCAATATGCGTATAATCCATTGGTGACATCAGGTCGGGCCTGAAGGCCCTCCTACCCGCGACGGCGAGGCACTGGGCGCAGTTGGGGCTGGCTACCGCCGAGCCTGGCCAGGCGGCGGGTGCTTTCGCGCTCGATGAGTGCCCGCAGGCCGTCATTCATCAAGGTTGCCGTGTCCTCTACTCCTGTGACCTTGCGGGCCTCTGCAACCAATTCATGGTCAATGTTCAGCGTCGTGCGCATGATGATCACCCGTCGTCGTTGTCGGTGCCTGAAGAGTATCCCCATTTGATCGTCAAATTTGAATGATGTCTCAATGCCTGCAGGGCGCCAGCCTCGGTCGATAGTGACTACAGCAAAGCGAACCCGGGCGGCCGTCACATCGGGCGTGCGCCCTCTCTGCTATCCTTCGCCGCGAACTTCATGTAGGAGGGGCTCGTAGGAGGGGCTTTAGCCCCGATGCATTGCCCGGATCGGGGCTAAAGCCCCTCCTACAGCAAGGAACCGCTATCTCTGTGAAAACCGTCCACCTCATCGCCGCCGCGCGTCCTAACTTCATGAAGGTGGCGCCGCTGTACCACGCGCTGGCCGCCGCCGACTGGTGCGAGCCGAAGATCGTGCACACCGGCCAGCACTACGACTACAACATGTCGGACGCCTTTTTCCGCGACCTCGGCCTGCCGAAGCCGCACCATCACCTGGGCGTCGGCTCAGGCTCCCACGCCGAGCAGACCGGCGGCGTGATGATCGCCTACGAGCAGGTGTGCCTGGCCGAAAAACCGGACGTCATCATCGTGGTCGGCGACGTCAATTCCACCGCCGCCTGCGCCATGGTCGGCACCAAGCTGTGGATTCCGGTGGTGCACCTCGAGGCGGGGCTGCGCAGCCGCGACCGGCGCATGCCCGAGGAGATCAACCGGCTGGTGACGGATGCCATCGCCGATCTGCTGTGGACACCGTCGGCCGACGCCGACGACAACCTCAGGGCCGAAGGCGTGCCGGCGGAGAAGATCGATCTCATCGGCAACATCATGATCGACTCCTTCGAACTGTTGCGGGACAGGATCGAGGCGTCGACGGCGCGCCAGGGCCTGGGGCTCGCCGGCGAGGACTACGCCATCGTCACCCTGCATCGACCGTCCAACGTGGACGCGAAGGTCACGCTGGAGCCGCTGGTGGGCGCGCTCGCCGCGGCCGCGCAGTCGCTGAAGCTCGCCTTCGTCGCGCATCCGCGCACCACCAAGAGCCTGGAACGGCACGGTCTGAAAGGTGCACTCGAGCAGGTAGAGAACATCCAGTTGCTGGAGCCGATCCCCTATATCGACTTCATGAACGTGGTCACCGGCGCGAAACTGGCCATCACGGATTCCGGCGGGCTGCAGGAGGAGACCACCTACCTCGGCATCCCCTGCCTGACACTGCGCGAGAACACCGAGCGGCCGGTAACGGTGACCATGGGCACCAA
>CAYRUH010000114.1:0-2106 GCA_964427415.1 uncultured Woeseiaceae bacterium
TAGAGACGGACGACCCCGGCACGCGCCCGTCGACCCACTGAGAATCATGTAGGAGGGGCTTCAGCCCCGAACCCATCTTTGAATCGGGCCTGAAGGCCCTCCGACCGGGTTCGGTCAGCGTTGTACCAGTTCTACCCGGCGGTTGCGTTCGCGGCCGGCGTCGGTGGCATTCGCGAACGCGGGCACCAGCGGGCCGACACCATGGGGCTCGATGCGGGCGGGATCGATGCCGTGCTCGAGGCGCAGTGCCTCGACCACTGCAAGCGCACGGTCTGCCGAGAGCTTGCGGTTGTAGGCGAAGGTGCCCACCGAATCGGTGTGTCCGACCACGTAGAAGGATTTGTCCGGGTTCGCGGCGAGGTAGGTGGCTATCGCGGTCAGAGCCTCCGCAGACTCCGGTTTCAGGCTCGCCTTGTCGTGATCGAAGAGGATGCCGTCGAGGACGACCCGGCCGTACTCTTCGATGTCCGAGCCGATGGCTTCCGGGTCCACGGCAACGAGACCGGTCTCCGCAGCCTCAGCTTCCACGATGTCGATGAGCGTGCCGACGTAGTCTGCCGAGTGCTGTTCGACGTTGATCACGACATAGACGGTACCCGCCGCGCGCTCCTTTCGCGCCACCAGCGAGCCCGCACCTCCCGACGACGACGTACCCGAGAACATGGTGCCCACCTCGCCGGGCTTACTGGCGACATTCTGCTGAAACAGCACTTCCATCCATTGCCGGCTGCCGGGCGCAGTACCCTTGCGATCTTCCGAAATACCGCGTGCCAGAAGCTCGAAGTCTTGCGACTGCAGCGCGTCGAGGTAGTTCTTGTACACCTCGGAGAACGACCTGTCCGCTCCCTGGAGACGGTAGAAGGTGCGCGTCACGCGGCCCTCGGTGTCGATCCACTCGCCGATCTTCCGATAGCCCGTAACCGGACCGACCGGGACCCGGTACGGCATGTAATTCTCGATGTGCTGCCAGCGAATCTCCTGGCCCGGATAGCGGGAGATCATCGGGTGTTCAGTGACGCCGTCGATGTCCTGGGCGACAGCGGACGGGCCCATCAACAGACACAGCGACAGACACAGCGACAGAGTGGCGGTCAACGCGTGGGTCCTGATCACTGGATGTTCTCCCCGGCAGTACTTTCTTATTAAACCTTTTTTCTTGCCGCTCCGTCCAAACGTTTCCGCTCTCGCGCGGGGGTCGGGCGCGGGGGTCGGGGGTCAGGTGGGGGTCGGGTCGGGGTCTGGTCGGGGATAAATCCCCTCCTACATTGGTAGACTGGCGGCCATGCTGTTCATCATCATCGGCACTCTGCTCGGCGGGCTGTTCGGCGGTCTGAAGGGGCTTCTCATCGGCGCGGCTGCCGGCTGGCTGGCCGGGCGCGCTGTGCAGCGCTGGCTGATCGGCCAGCTCAATGTCGTGCAGTCCCAGCTGCTCGATTCCACCTTTTCGGTGATGGGTGCGCTGTGCAAGACCGACGGCGTGGTCACGCGGGAGGAGATCAATGCCGCCGAGCGCATCTTCGACATGCTGCGGCTCGGCACGGACCAGCGCCGCGACGCCAAGGCCGCCTTCAACCGGGGCAAGCAGCCGGATTTCGACCTGGATGCCGCTGTGGACGCCTTCGCGCAGCTGAGCCGCCGCCAGGGGCCGCTGATCCAGCTGTTCCTGCAGCTGCAGGTGATGGCGGTGGCCGCGGACGGCAAGGTGGACCCGGCCGAGCACGACATGCTGGTGCGGGTGGCGCGCCGGCTGGGTGTGGGCGAAGGGGCCGTCGCGCAGCTCGAGGCGCTGTTGCGCACTGCCTCGGCAGGCCCGTCGGGTGTACCGGGCGGACCGCCGTCCGGCAAGCGGCTGGAGGATGCCTATGCGGCGCTGGGGATCTCGCAGGGCGCCAGCGACGCCGAGGTGAAACGCGCCTACCGCAAACTCATCAGCGAGAATCACCCCGACAAACTCGCCGCCCGCGGCCTGCCGGAGAGCATGCGCGCCGTTGCCGAGGAACGCTCGCGGGAGATCAACGCCGCCTACGACCTCATCAAGGAATCGAGAAACATGTAGGAGGGCCTTCAGGCCCGATTCATTATTACTAAATCGGGCCTGAAGGCCCT
>CAYRUH010000115.1:0-2040 GCA_964427415.1 uncultured Woeseiaceae bacterium
GGATATCCGCCCGAGGCCAGCATCGTGTTCATGAGGAATCGGCCGACACGGCCATTGCCGTCCCTATAGGGATGGATATAGACGAAGATCCAGTGGCCGAGGACGGTGCGGACGGCCGGGTGTTCTTCTTCTCGCAGGTGATCGAATAATGCCGACATGCAGTCCGGTACGGCGCCCGGCCTGGGGGGCACGTGCATGGAATTGCGGATATAGACTGGGTCATGCCGGCAGCCGGCGAGGTCACCGCGGGCGAGCAGGTTCGCTTCGACGCTCGGGGTGAACAAGGCGCGGAACCAGTCGCCGTGGGTATCATCCGCCACAGCACCGGGATTCTCACCATCAAGTATGGGCTCAAGGCTCGTTCTGACTTCGTTGAAGGCGAGCCAATAGCCGCGTGCAGCCATTGCATCGCGCTGCTTTCGATCTTCTTCGATTTGATCAGCGTTCCAGAACCCGTCGCGAACACGTTCAATGAGTTCGGCGTTGACCCGATAGCCTTCGATCGAAAGCGAGTGATAGGCATCACTCGCATACACATCGTCGACGCGTTTGAGATAGGCGGCTGTGTCTTCAGGCAAGCCCGGCGGTTCGGGAAACGCGCTGATGATGTCATCGCGCATGCTCTGCCAGCAGGCACGGATGCGATTGAAATACGGGGAGCGCTCCCGCGGCGCGAAGGTGACAGTGAGATCATCGGCAAACGGGTCCGTTTCATTGACGGTGTAGCCGGCTGCGCGCATGGATTTCAGGATGTTATCCGCGATCTTCTCCCTGCCTATTCTGCGCAGGGCACCGCAGAGCCGGCCGGCGACGGTGTTGTGTCCGCCTTCGAGCAGACCGGGCAGCACTTCCGAGGCGTCGCCCAGCAGGGCGAGGGCCGTGCGTGCATCGGTAGGGTGGTTGATATAAAAGCGCGGCCTTGCGTTGATCAGGGCATGAGGCAGGGTGTATAGCCTGAGTCCGTCGAGCAGCGTTTGTCTTGTGTCCGACGGGATCTTCCCCTTCACTTCCAGAATCGACGTACCGTGAACGAGTTCGGTGATGTTGTTAGACGCATCGGGGGAGCGCACCAGTAGCTGAGGCGGTACAGCTGTGTTCCCGGCATGCAGGAGCAGGGACTGTTCCGGCGAGAGCACCCAGCGATCGCCGAAGCGATGGGTCAGATAAGAGGCGCAGAACTCCCAGAACGAGGCATACCATGCCGTGCTGTCGCCCGGCTTATCGTCCGGGCGGGAAGGGACGTACCAGCCTTTGATGACCCGCTCGAGGTAGCCTGCGGCAAGCAGCCGCTCGCGGGCTGGCCGGTCCAGATCTCTCGAACGGATTGCGACTCGCCCCTCATCCTGCAGCGTTTTGAGCGTCTGCAGAGCGTCTGCGAACTGTTCTTGCGGGGTCGCCATTCCGTATTTTCTGCTTTACCGGACTTCAGGTGTGTCTGGTGTATTGAGTACTTGGTTTTTAGTTTATCCTGTCATTAATAATTAGTCTATTGTGCTATTATGATTAATATCAGCTAATCAGGTGACCAATTTCTTGTACGTACAAGGCGCCTGGTTACGCCGAGTTGTCGCGGCTGAAGCCGCTCCTACAACGGCGCTCGTAAAGTCGCGGCCGCCGCTGTAGGAGCGGCTTCAGCCGCGACAAAAACCACGCCGACAGATCCTGAACCGCTTGCCGCCTGCGCTAAGCCACATCCACCCCCACCACACACGCCACAATCCGCTCATCCGCTGGCCGCTGCGCCGGAAAAGCCCGCGAGAACTCCTCGATGACCCGCGGCAGCAGGGTCTCTTCCGCCGCCATCAGGTCCTGGCGGATGTCTTTGAGCAGCAGCGGTTTGCGGCGGCCCCGGTCCTGCAGTTTCCGGTACCAGACGGGGCGGATGAGGTCGAGCCAGCGGGCGGAGAGTTCCTCCCAGTCGGGCTGATCGCCGGCAGTCGGTTCGCGCAGGAGTCGGAGGAGGGCGGTCAGGATGTCGACCTCGCTCTGAGCGCTCCGGGAGGCGGCCGATTCGCGGTAGACGGACAGCACGTGCTGCAT
>CAYRUH010000116.1:0-1866 GCA_964427415.1 uncultured Woeseiaceae bacterium
AGCACGCCGAGGTCCGCCTCCAGCCCCTCGTACAGCGGCGGCTCGCGCCGGTACTCATCGGCATCGATCACCCAGCCGCTCTGCTGCAGGAAGCGGACCAGCGAATGATCCGCGGTCAGCGTCTCGCCGCCGGGCGCGGTGTTCCAGCCGGCGTCGCATCGAAAGCGCCCGTCGTCACGGAGATACAGGACGCCGGCCGGTGCCTCCAGGATGTCGCACAGCGCCTTGATGCCCCGCTTGGCCAGGGGCAGCCCCGGGTCCTCGGGCGCGGACAGCGTGTGCATCAGCCGCAGCCACTCTTCCCGGTAGTCGTAGCGGTTCCTGAAGAAGTGCTTGCTGAGGAAGACCTTGAGGCGCGCGCGCAGCCGCTCGGAGAAAATCAGCAAGCCCAGGATGAGGATGGCGGCGGCGAAGAAGACGACCTGCCCGGCCGGACCCCATTCGCCGCCGAAGACCTTGATGTAGTAGCCGACCGCGGCCATCAGGATCAGGTAGATGCCCACGCCCATCAGCGTCGTCGTATAGAAGACCACCTGGCGGGAGACGAAGATGCCCACGGACCAGTCCGGATTGCGCTGGGCGGAGACGGCGATCAGCGGCACGCAGAAGGCCGCCACGATACCGCGCACGTTCCACAGCACCGGGTCGATGCGGCCGAACAGGATGGCCTGGGAGTAGAGCACCAGGTCGTAGGCGAACAGGCCGAGCAGCCCCAGGCAGAGGAATTTCAGCGCCGCGCGCTGGGACGAGCGGGCGTTGCGGTAGATCTGCTCCACCATGATCAGCGCGAACAGGGACAGGCCCAGCGAACCCGTGATGAGCGCCTGGCCAACACCGGGAGACGGCATACCGGCCGCCTCCGCGAAGAACAGCCCGACGCCGCCCAGCAACACGGCGGCCGCCAGCACCGGCCCGCCGAAGACCAGCACCCGATGACCGGCGCCGCCGCCGATGCCGCCGGCGAACAGCGCGGACAGGAACACCAGCCAGGCACCGTTCCTGAGCGTCTCGGCCACGAACACCTTCAGCACGGCGAGCGCAGGATCCGGCGAGAGACTGACCGCCAGCGCGACGCCCCACAGCGCCGACAGCCCGGCGGCAACGGTAAGCAGCGCGCCGTGCAGGCGCCCCTGCCAGCTGGTCAGCAGCAGGACGGTGAGGATCAGGAATGCCGCGCCAGCCAGGCCGTAGCCGATCGCGGGCAGGCTCGCGAGCATGGGACTAGCGGGCGCCCTTGCCCCAGAGGATGACTTCGGCGGTCTGCAGCATGATCACCAGGTCCAGCAGCAGGCTGTGGTTCTTCACGTAATAAAGATCGTACTGCAGTTTCTCGATGGCGTCGCGTTCGCTGGAGCCGTATGCGTACTTGAGCTGAGCCCAGCCGGTGATGCCGGGTTTCACCGTGTGGCGCTCGGCATAGAAGGGGATGTTCTGCTTCAGCTGCGAGACGAACTCGGGCCGCTCCGGCCGCGGTCCGACGACGCTCATCTCGCCCTTCAGCACGTTCAGCAGCTGGGGCAGTTCGTCGAAACGCAGCTTGCGCAGCACGCCGCCGACCCGGGTGACGCGCGGGTCGTCTTTCTCCGCCCATTGCGCCTGCCCCGATGCTTCGGCGTTCTCGATCATGCTGCGGAATTTGAGCACGTCGAAGTTCTCGCCGTGCAGCCCGACCCGGCGCTGACGGTACAACACCGGCGCCCGCAGCCCGTCCTCGAACTTGATGGCCAGGGCGCAGAGCACCATCACCGGCACAGCAATCACCATCGCCAGCAGGCTCACGAACAGGTCCAGTCCCCGCTTGGTTGCGCGGCGCAGCGGCGTGATACGGAAACCGGAGGAGAAAATCATCCAGCTCGGGTTGACCAG
>CAYRUH010000117.1:0-1863 GCA_964427415.1 uncultured Woeseiaceae bacterium
GCCCGGTGCCGCCGATGATGTTGCCGAGCAGGCTGGGCAGGATCAGGCCGAACAGGCCGTCGACGATGCCGAGTTCGCCCGAGAGCTGCAGCAGAAAGACTTCCGAGGAGCCGACGATGACGTGGGCAAAGCCGCCCAGCGCGATCAGATAGGTCATCGCGATCACCACCCAGAACTCGCTGCCCTTCGCATTGGGGATCATCCAGACCATGGCCGCGACCAGGAAGCCGGCGGGGATGCCGAGGCCGATGGCTTCGCTGGGCGACATCAGCGCGAACTTCCGGCTGACTTCGATCAGGGCCAGCAAGTGCTCAGGATGGACCGGTCCCGCCGCCACGATGAAGAGTGCGGTCAGGAAGGTACCCACCAGGTTAGCGACCAGGACCACGCCCCACAAGCGCCCCAGCGCAATCCAGTGTTCCCGTTTCGGGTCCTTTAGCGATGGCAGCACTGCCGTGACCGTCTGCTCGGTGAACAGCTGCAGGCGGCCGAGTACGACGATGAGGAAGCCGAGGCAGTAACCGAGGCTGTATACAGCCGGCGCCCACTCGCTGTCCGGCAGGTAGTGGAACAGCAGCCCCGTCCCCAGCAGCGATGCGGAGATGCCCACGCCGGCCGCGAGCCCCGACCACCAGAGGGAGGCGGTGGGCCGGCGCAGTTCCTCGAGACCCTCGCGGCGGACGATCTCGTAGATAAGCGGTGAACGCAGCCGTTGCCGCTCTTCTGCTTCTTTTTTCTCGGTCTTCTCGTTCACGCGGCGGAGGGCAGACCCCAGGGCGCCCGGTAGCCTTTCGGCAGGCCGGCGTCGGGCGTGAAGCCGTAGAGTTCTTCGCCGGGCAGGGCTTCGCGCACGATGTCGCGGACCGTGAGGAGCTTGTCGAGGTCGATGCCGGTGTCGTAACCCATGCTGTCGAGCATGAATACCAGGTCCTCGGTGACGATGTTGCCGCTGGCGCCCGGCGCAAACGGACAGCCGCCGATGCCGCCCAGGGAGGCATCGAGAGTGGTGATGCCGACCTCCAGCGCCGCCAGGGCATTCGCCAGGCCCAGGCCGCGGGTGTTGTGCAGGTGCACGCCGGTGAGCGCTTCGTCGCCCACCTCGGCTCGCACGAGCTTCACCAGCCGCTGCAGCTGGGCGGGATTTGCGTAACCGGTGGTGTCGGAGAGTCCGACCTCGTCGCAGCCGAGGTCCATGAGTCGCACGGCGAGCTCGACGACCCTGCGTTCGTCCACGGGCCCTTCCAGCGTGCATCCGAATGCGGTGGACAGCCCGCCCTCGAACTCGGGGCGCTCGTCGGCCGGCAGGGTGCCCAGCAGCTGCACGATGGCGCGCACTTCCTCCAGCACCTCGGCATGGGTCTTGCGCAGGTTCGCCTTGCTGTGGGTCTCGCTGACCGACAGCGGCAGGGTGATCTTGTGGGCGCCGGCGGCCACGGCGTTCTCGGCCCCCTTCAGATTGGGCACGAGGGCCGCCACCGTGAGCCCCGGGATCGTACGCGCATAACGAACGATCTCCGCGGTATCGGCCAGCTGGGGCAGGAGCTTCGGCGGCACGAAGGAGCCCACCTCGATCTCGCGCACGCCGGCTTCCGCCTCCGCGGCGATCCAGGCCTTCTTGGCTTCCGTCGGCATGATCGACTCGATGCTCTGCAGGCCGTCCCGCGGCCCGACCTCGCTCACGAGGATGCCGGTGCTGTTCGCGCTCATAGACTCTCGTCCTCGGCTGATGTGCGGGTGACAACCATACTATCCTACGCTACCTTGCCCAAGCCGAGAGGGATCCGCAGCATGTAGGAGGGGCTTCAGCCCCGATCCGGCGCCCCGATCCGGCGACCCGATTCGGCAATCGGGCCTGAAGGCCCT
>CAYRUH010000118.1:0-1851 GCA_964427415.1 uncultured Woeseiaceae bacterium
CGGGTCTGGCTATGTCCGGGCCGCCGCGCGCTATCCGCCCGCGGCGGCCGAGGGCGTCAGCTCTTGCGGTTCCAGGGCGCGGTGGCCGGGCGGGCGGGCGCCGAGTGCGCGGGCGCGCTGGCCGGCTGCGTGGTGGCGGGCTTCGGCGAGGTCGCCTGCGCCGGGACCTCCGGCACCAGGTAGCGGATCGTGTTGCGCTCGCCGTAGCCGTCCTTCGGGGGCTTCACGCCGACCTGGATCGTCATCGGGATCAGGTGCAGCTCCTCGCTGTCGTTCACCTGCAGCTTGCCCGTGGCGTGGCAGATCGCCGACAGCGTGCGCTGCGCGATCTCGACCGTGGTCGGGTTGGCGTTCACCAGGTTCAGCTGGTCGAAGACCTTGCGGCCCTGCTGCGGCCCCTCGAGGATGTCGAGCATCAGCCAGAGATACTTCCCCATCCCGTTCTTCGTGACGCGCATCTCGCTCTCGACGATCTGGGCGCGGTACTTGCCCGCGGGCAGGATCTCGTAGGCGGTGGTGGGCTCGATGCCGGCGGCGTCAAAGGCGGTGTCGAAACGTGCCATCGTGCTGTCCTTTCAGTCGTAATCAGGCGGATTGGGGCATGGCGGCCAGGAACTCCGACCACTCGAGCGGGAGGGTTTCCGGCAGGCCGTAGCGGTTCTTGGCGAGGAAGGCGGGGCGCTCCTCGGTGTGCATGACGCGCGCACCGGACCCGAGCGCCCGGGTCACCTTCTTGTTGAAGCCGACGTCGGACTTGCTGACCGAGATCCGGTAGTTGGCGAAGAGCACCACGTCCGAGTGCTCCTGCAGCAGCGCGGACGCGCGGGCCTGCAGCTTGATCACGTACCGGTCGTAGGGTTCGTGCTCGGGGCTGTCGAAGCGCTTGATGTCGGTGTGGGCGATCTGGATGACCGCCATGCCCTTCCGGTCGCGGAGCGCGTTCAGCCTGTCGATGTATTCGCGCCAGATGGTCAGCGCCTCGGCGTAGCCCTTGCCGAAGCCGGGGCTTTCGATCGACTGCCAGCCGTTGCGCCGGCAGGCCTCGGCCCAGATCAGCGGCTCCAGCCAGTCCACGCTGTCGACCACCACCGTGGAATAGGCGTGATCCTCGTCGTGCAGGGCGTCGAGCGCCTCCGCGACCTCCGCGTAGCTCATCGCCAACGGGAAATGCGGCACCTGCAGCTTGCCGAGCCCGTCCTCGGTGAGGACGAACACCGGCGCGTCGGCGGACGCGGCGAAGGTGGATTTGCCGATGCCGGCGACGCCGTGGATCAGCACGCGCGGCGGACGCAGCACCGTCGAGGTTTGCAGGGATGCGAGCGAGATGGCCATCAGCGCACCTCCTCGCCGAGCAGCAGCCGGAACTTCGGCTTGGCCGTCCGGACCGTGCGCGCGGGCTCGAACTCCTGGCGGATGTCCTTGGGCCAGGCGGTGTACTTGCGCTCGGGGACGCTGAACGCGATGTCGACGTACTCGGACGGATCGGCGCCATCGGCCCGGATGCGCTCGACCAGACCGGCGAGCATCGCCTGGTCCCAATCGACCCGCTTGGCGAGCTCCGCGACCACGGTGACCGGGCCGTCCTGCATCCTGACAGTGCCGGTGTCCTTGCCCTCCGCGTGGCGCGCCTCCTGCGCCTGGTCGCCATATTTCAGCGCGATAGCGCCATCGAGCCAGTCGCTGAGGTTTTTGGCAGCGCGCAGCCGCTCGTCGGCGTCCTGCTTCAGGAGCGCCAGCTGGTCGCCCGGCAGCGCGGCGATCTCGCCGACCGGCAGGGTGGGAAGGTCGTCGAGGGTGATGCGGTTGGGGATCGTCATGGCCACCCCCTCACGCCAGCTTCACGGCGGGCTT
>CAYRUH010000119.1:0-1778 GCA_964427415.1 uncultured Woeseiaceae bacterium
TACACGGGCCTGCGCCCGGCGGAGAAGCTCTACGAGGAGCTCCTCATCGGCAACGACGTGGTCGGCACGGATCACCAGCGCATCATGCGCGCGGCCGAGGCCTATCTTGCCTGGGACGACCTGGAGCCCCGGGTAAAGGCGCTGTGGGAAGCCTGCCAGCTGGGCGATTGCGAGACCGCCCGGCGCCTGCTGCTTGAGGCGGTGTCCGAATACCAGCCGACCAACGAGATCGACGATCTCTTGTGGCGGCGGCGCAAGGTACTGGCGTCCGGCAAGAAAAGTGCCAGCGTTACCGACATCACCGCCCGCCGCAGCAGCTGAGATTGCGGGATATCGCGTCCGGTCACGCCGGAATCTGCCGATCCTGTCACTTATTGTAGCGACTCAGCCGCTATAATCTCGCTGTTTCTACACTCACGCCCTGTTGCGGCGCGCTGACATCAAAAGGCTGGCGAAATGAGACTCACTATCTTCGGCTCCGGCTACGTGGGCCTGGTCACGGGCGCCTGCATGGCGGAGATGGGCAACCATGTGGTCTGCGTGGATATCGACGAGGACAAGATCAAGCGCCTGAACAAGGGCGAGATCCCCATCTACGAGCCCGGGCTGGAGCCGCTGGTCGAGCGCAATGTCGAGGCCGGCCGTATCGAGTTCACCACCGATATCGAGAAGGGTGTCGACCACGGCACCTTCCAGTTCATCGCCGTCGGCACGCCGCCGGACGAGGACGGCTCGGCGGACCTGAAGCACGTGCTGGCGGTAGCCGAGAGTATTGGTCAGTACATGAAGGAGTACCGCATCATCGTGGACAAGTCCACGGTGCCCGTGGGTACGGCGGACAAGGTCAGCGAGCGCGTCGCCCAGGTGCTGGCGAAGCGCGGCCTGCCGCTGGAGTTCGACGTGGTCTCCAACCCGGAATTCCTGAAGGAGGGCGCGGCGGTCACGGATTTCATGAAGCCGGACCGCATCGTGGTGGGGGCGGACAACCCGCGCACGACGGAACTCCTGCGGGTGCTGTACGAGCCCTTCACCCGCCAGCACGACCGGCTGATCGCCATGGACGTGCGCTCCGCGGAGCTGACCAAGTACGCCGCCAACGCCATCCTGGCGACCAAGATCAGCTTCATGAACGAGTTGGCCAACCTGGCCGAGCGCTTCGATGCGGACATCGAGCAGGTGCGCATCGGCATCGGCTCGGACCCGCGCATCGGCTACCAGTTCATCTATCCCGGTATCGGCTACGGCGGTTCCTGTTTCCCGAAGGACGTGCAGGCGCTGGCCCGCTCGGCGACGGCGGCGGGCTATGACGCCGAGCTGCTGAATGCGGTGGAGTCGGTGAATAACCGGCAGAAGTTCCGGCTGTTCGAGAAGATGCTCACCCATTTCGAGGGCGGTCTCGCCGGCAGGACCTTCGCGCTGTGGGGGCTTTCGTTCAAGCCGAAGACCGACGACATGCGCGAGGCGCCCAGCCGGGTGCTGATGGAAGCGCTGTGGGACGCCGGTGCGAAGGTCCGGGCCTACGACCCGGTGGCCATGGAAGAGGCGGAGCGCATCTACGGTAAGCGCGACGACCTGGTCTTCTGCGAGTCCTCGATGGAGACGCTGGAGGGTGCGGACGCACTCGCCATCGTCACCGAATGGCAGGAGTTCCGCAGTCCGGATTACGACACCATCAGGGACAAGCTCGCTCAGCCGGTGATCTTCGACGGCCGCAATCTCTACGAGCCGCACCTGATGGAACACATGGGCTTCACCTATTACGCGATCGGGCGGGGGCA
>CAYRUH010000120.1:0-1737 GCA_964427415.1 uncultured Woeseiaceae bacterium
GCGAGGAGGACGAGCGCACGCTGGTGCATCTGCTGACGGACCAGATCGAATTCGCCGACGTGGTGATCCTGAACAAGGTCGCCGATGCGGAGCCGGGCCAGGTGGACGCGGCGCGCAAGATCATCCGCAGCCTGAACGCCAATGCACGGATTATCGAGACCAACCATTCCGACGTTGCCGCCGAGGCGATTCTCGATACCGGGCTGTTCGACTTCGAGAAAGCTCACGAGCACGCGATGTGGGCCAAGGAGCTCTACGGCTTCGCCGACCATGTGCCCGAGACCGAGGAATACGGCGTTGCGTCCTTCGTCTATCGCGCGCGGCAACCCTTCGTCCCCGAGCAGATCCTCGCGGTCCTCAATGGCGACATGCCCGGCGTGATCCGCGCCAAGGGGCATTTCTGGATCGCGACGCGCCCGGAATGGGTCGCGGAGTTCTCCCTCGCCGGCGCGCTCTCCTCGGTGAAGCCGCTCGGCACCTGGTGGGCTGCCGTGCCGCAAGACCGCTGGCCCGACCATGAGGCCGCGCGCAGCTACATCGCGCAGCATTGGGTGGAGCCCTGGGGCGATCGCCGGCAGGAGCTCGTCTTCATCGGCGCCGGCATCGACTGGCCGGCGCTGAAAGCCCGGCTCGACGCCTGCCTGCTGCCGGAGCACCTGGCGCCGGCGCCGGATGCGCTCCCCGACCTTCCCGATCCCTTCCCGATCTGGCGGCGTGCGGAAGCGGCATGACGCTCGTTCGAGAGATCGTAAAGGATGCTGCGATCGGAGTCGGCGTCGCGGACACGCCCGAGGGGCTCTCGGCGCTGCACCGACCCGGCTGCGCCGCCGCGATCTGGCGGCGGCAGCCCTTGCCGGGGTTCCAGTCGTGGATCGATGGGCTCGATCCGGACGTCCTGCCGCGGACACGGGTGATCCTGCGGCCGGAGGCGGTGCGCGACGCCGCATCGGAGGTCTGCGATGCGTCCGGCACGCCCGTTGGCCCGGAGCGAGACCGCCTCGTGGACGACATTGCGGCGCTCGCCGACATCTTCGCCGGGCTGACGCGGGCGCGCTGGCTGCGCCTTCGGCTCGACGTGGTGACGACGAATGCCTGCCGGAAGTTCCACATTGACGCCGTGACGGCGCGGCTGGTCTGCACCTACCGGGGCACCGGCACGCAATACGGCATCTCCACCGACGGGGCCGAGCCGCGCCGGATCTTCACGGTGCCGACGGGTGCGCCGATCATGCTGCGCGGCACGCTCTGGCCCGGGCGCCCGCGCGCGGGGCTGCTGCACCGCTCGCCCCAGATCGAGGGCACCGGCGAGACGCGGCTTGTGCTCGTGCTCGACCCGGTCGACGATCCCGAGGAGGAGGTTTGATGTGCGGCAATCGCGGCAGAACCAGCCTCAAGCTCAAGCGTCGCAGCGAAGATCCGATGCGGGACTATGACCGGCTTCCGCCCGAGTTGCGCGCCTGGCTCGCCGAGGCGGTTCTGCCGTGGCGGCCCCGATCCGTGCGCCGGGCCTTCGAGCGCGCCGTCGCGCGGACCCGAGACCGCGCCGGCGCGCTGGAAGAGCTCGACCGGCTTCAGGATAGGCTGGTCGCCAAGGATGCGCGAGCGGTCTGGGGCGAGGCGCATCCCCATGCCTCGACGCAAGGGGGCCGATGATGCGCATCCCGGTCACCATCCTCACCGGCTTCCTCGGCGCCGGGAAGACTACGCTCGTGAACCGCCTGATGACGCAGCCGGGCT
>CAYRUH010000121.1:0-1607 GCA_964427415.1 uncultured Woeseiaceae bacterium
CATCCCCATGACATTCCTGCCAAAATAGCGACATGAATAATTGCCCACATCGCCGAGAAATACAGGTTGCGCCGATGATGGATTGGACGGAAGGAATCTGAATTCCATAGCTGCAACAGTAGCTTATGAATTCAGTGTATCGGCGAGTCGCACCAATGTCGCACCTCACTTTCTGGTCGGATTGCCCGGATTCGTGACTTGCAGAGCGTGTGATCCCGCGGAAATCGGTCCAGCGACAGAGGGTCGTTGTTCACTAAGCGGCCACCGCACATTTGCCGCTCACTTCATTCGGCGTGAATCCTCGGCGCTGACAGCCTGTAGCGGTAGATCTCCATGACGTCCGCGAACACCGACTCGCTGGTTGGCCACCGCCCGGCGCCGCGCCCGGTCACCACCATGGTGTCACCAGACTCCAGCCGCAGGCGAAGGAGGTTGTTGGCTCCCCGCACTTGGGCGAGTGGGTCATCGGCCGGCAGCCGAACGGGTCGAACAGTGGCGATGTAGCCGTCTGCGGTCTGCGCGCACCGTGCCACCAGCCTTATCTCTTCCCCGCATTGCCTGGCATCGCCGGCCTGTTCGTGGTCGACTCCTGTGATGCCCACCACCTCCATGTCCGTGTCGGCGAGAGCGATGCCGAATGCGTGGCGGGCGAGTATTCGGAGTTTGCTCGCCGCATCGCGTCCGCTCAGATCGAACGAGGGATCGCTCTCGGCGAAGCCGAGCCGCTGAGCGTCAGCCAGTGCCACGTCGAACGGGACGCCGGCGGCCAGGCTGTCGAGGATGAAGTTGCAGGTGCCGTTCAGCACGCCCTCGACGGAGACCACGCGGCCGTTGGCCGAGATTCGCCGCACGGTCTCGATCGCTGGCAGGCTGCCGCCGACGCTGGCGGAGCAGCGGAGCAGGCGTCCGTTGCGGTGGGCGAGTTCCTCCAGTTCGACGCCCCGGTTCGCCATCACCTCCTTATTGGCGGTGACCGCATCCCGCCCCGCCCTGAGCGCCTGCTCGATCACGTGTCCGGACGGCCCGTCTCCCGCGAGCACCTCGATGGCCAGGTCGGCCTGGCGGGTGAGGAGTTCATCGACGTCGTCGGTCAGTAATTCCGCCGGAACCCCATCGCGTCGGTTAACTGGGGCGCGGACCGCCACACCGACGATCTTGAAGGCCTCCGGGTGAGCGCTCAGGGCACGGTAGACGCCATAGCCCACGGTTCCGAGACCGAACAGGGCAACCTTCAGGGGCCCCTGCGCGGGGGCGGCGTTGTCCACGAGCCGTGTAGGACCGGGACCGACGATGCTGCCGGCGGAGGTGTTAAGCGCGGTCACTTCAAAAGACAGGCCGTGGTCGCGGGCGTAGCGTATGGCCTTCGGCTGCACGAGCTTGCCCGCGACGCCCAGTGCCTCGTCCCAGTGAATGGTGGCGTAGCGGCGCGGGGCCGGACCCGGTACGGCCGGGTCGCGCTCGAAAATACCGCCTACGTCCTTGACCAGACGGCATGCGGCGCCCAGTTCCCGTGCGATGAAAAGCGCGGTGTCGTCCGATCCGCCGCGCCCGAGCAGTACCGCGCGGCCGCGTTCGTCCACCGCATAGAAGCCGGGCAGCACGACGAC
>CAYRUH010000122.1:0-1576 GCA_964427415.1 uncultured Woeseiaceae bacterium
ATCTGGACATGGCTGAGGCCTCCGATCTCATCGCACGCACCCGTGAGGAGATCGCGCGGGCCACGCTGATGGAGCAGCTGAACCAGTCCTTCGGCGTCATCACGCCGGAGATGCAGGCCGTGGTGGACGGCGTAAAGGCCATCCTGTTCGGTGACTACGAGCCCGGACCGCAGATCGCCGCACCCCCGCCCGGGACCTTCGAACAGGAATACACGAGCCCGCTGGAGTTCTGACCGAACCCCCGCGGTCGAGGAGGAGTGACATGAATCCGAGTAATATCCGCACGGGCCTGATGCTGGCGCTGGCGCTCGGCGCACTGGTCCTGGCCGGCTGCGCCACCACCACCGCCGACTGCAGCCTGCCGCGCACGGCCAGCCTGGACCAGGCCATGGACGCGGCGGAGGCGAAACTGACCGACGGCTGCGAGGCCGAGTTCGACCGCTACTACGCCGAGCTGCTGACCATTGCGGAAGGTGATCCCGGCCCGGAGAACAAGCGCAAGTTCTCCGACTTCCTGCTGGCGGCAGCCGAGCGGGGGCTGCTGTCCACCCGTCAGGCGGAGCGTGCCTACAACCGTTACTTCAACGTGAAGTACGTCTCGCTCATGGGCGACTACAACAACTGCGCCTACACCTGTCCGCGCAAGCGACAGGTGCTGACGTCCATGGAAGCCGAGCTGCTGGACAAGGAGCTGGGCCTGCTGCGGGTGAGCCAGGATGCGCCCGGCTATTACCGGGCCGACCGGCTCTACCAGGAGACGGAGCTGGTCCTCGAAGCCACCTGCACGGCCTGCGCGGCCCCTTAGGAGAGAGTATTGGCCGCGGCAGTCAAAAACGGCGGTTTCGCGAGCGGTCTCGCCGCCGGCGTGCTAACGGGACTGGTTGCCGCCGGCGGCGTGATGCTGGCCGCCGACGCCCTTGCCCCCGCCGACGCCCTTGCTCCCGCCGACGTACCGGCCTGGACGCTGGCCGAAGCGCTGGACTGGGCGTATCGCAACCTGGGGCTTTCGCTGCCCGTGTTCGCTGCCGTGCTCGGGCTGTACGTGCGCAGCCTGTCCCGGCTGCGCCGGCGGGTGGCGCGCGGCGCATCGCTGGATGCGGTGGCCCATGCCGAACAGCTCACCGATACCTGGACGAGCCTGTTCTTCGGCGTGGGCGTGATCTGGACCGCCATCGGCATGCGCGGCGCCCTTCTCTACGCCCTCGGCGATCCGGCGGCCAGTGTGGACGAAGGCGCCTTTGCCGTGCTGCAGCGCATGGTGAACGGCGGCATCCTGGTGGCGCTCTCCACCACCATTTTCGGCGGCATCGGCGGTTATCTCATGCGGGTGGTGAAGACCCTTACCGTCGGCGCCGCCCTGCGCCGCTACTACGAGGCGGCCGCCGGCGTGACCGGTGCCGAGATGCTGGCGGCGCTGGCGCGCATCGAGGCCCACCTGGCCTTGCTGGCCATGCCGGACGGCCGGAAGGAGGAGGCAGATGGGCAGGCAGCCGTGGACGGGCTCGCCTCTCCCCGGCGCGACTAGCGGCGAGGGAGGCATGGAGCACCTGGAGACGGACGTGATGCGCTTCATGGC
>CAYRUH010000123.1:0-1562 GCA_964427415.1 uncultured Woeseiaceae bacterium
GCGTACAGGGCACGGGCGGTGCGGGTGGCATCGTCGGCGATCTCGGACACGCCGGTCAGGAAGAACCCGAGCCAACCCGTCCAGTCGCCCTCGGTGCGGATCGAATCCAGACGGCGGTAGTACTCGGCCTGGTTCCGCCGGAAGTAAAGGCTGAGGTACAGCAGCGGCCCGCCGAGCTGATCCCAGTGCTCGAGCAGCAGCGCAATCAGGATACGGCCAAGGCGGCCGTTGCCATCGAGATACGGGTGGATGGTCTCGAACTGCACGTGCACGAGGCCGGCGCGGACGAGCGGCGGGAGATCGTCCCCGGCGTGGATGTAGCGCTCCAGATCACTCACCAGATCGGCGACGTGCGTGGGCGGCGGCGGCACGAACGTGGCGTCACCGGGGCGGCTGCCTCCGATCCAGTTCTGCGAGCGGCGGAGTTCGCCCGGCTGCTTCGAGGCGCCGCGAACGCCGTGCATGAGGATGCGGTGGCAGTCGTTCAGCAGGCGCACGGAGATGGGCGTGCCGCGCGGGGAACGAATCTGCTCGAACGCGTGGTTGATCGCCGCTACGTAGTTGGTGACCTCTTCGATGTCCTCGAGGCCGGAGGTGCCCGGTTGAGCCGTCTGCTCCCAGGACAGCACGTCCTGAAGCGTGGCCCGGGTGCCCTCGATCTCGGATGACAGCAGCGCCTCCTTGCGGACGAAGGCGTAGACGAACCAGTCGAGCGACGGGATCATGGCGCCGGCGAGATCGAGCTGGGCCAGTGCGGCTTCGGCCCGGCGCAGAGACTCGGTCAGGCCTTCGAGCTCAGCCGTGGTCAGCCGGGGCGGGAGCGGATCGGGCACGAACGCCTGCACCGGCTCGCCGGCGACGGTCGTCGTGACATAGTGGCCTGTGAATCTGGCGCTCATGGTAAAGCATTCTTTACTAATCTGACCCACAAGTAAAGTGACCTTTACCAGATTTCCGCCCACATCTCGAAGGAGACCAAAGCCGAGCTCGAGGCCTATGTACGGCAGAAAGGGGTAAAAAAGGCCTTTCTGATCGAGGAGGCACTGCGGCACCATCTCCAGGCGTTACGGGAGATCCCGGAGGACCTGATGATCCCTGCCCGGCTGGTATTGACGCCCGGGTCGATGGAGCGGGTGGCCGAGCAGATCGAGCGGGACGAAGCGCCCACGGAAGCGCTGAAATCGCTGTTCCGTGAGTGACACGCGGGCGGAGGTTCGCGTCCGGCTGTTACGCACGGACGACGACCGGTCCGGGTTCTACAGCGGCGATATCGAGCTCGACCGCTTCTTCCGGCGCTACGCCGGGCAGAATCAGTTCCGTCACCACATCGGCAGCACCTACGTTGCCGTGCACGGCGACGCGATCGCCGGCTTCGCCACCGTCTCGATGGCCGAGCTAACGACTGACAAGCTGACGAAGAAACTCCGACGGCGACTGCCCGCCTATCCGCTGCCGGTGCTGCGTCTGGCGCGGCTGGCCGTCGACCGGCGCTGGCACAGACACGGCGTCGGCAGACTGCTGCTCCGCTCCGTACTCGAGCTGGCGCTCGAGATGCGGGACCG